>DAOUQC010000003.1 GCA_030625775.1 Verrucomicrobiota bacterium | reverse complement strand
TCTCCGCTCGCAGGCTCGCTACGAGTCGAACTGCGTTCAAATCCAAGTCCTGGTATCAATACAATAACCGCGCTTCGCTTGTTTCGGTTATTATATTGATGGCGGACAGGGTGGGATTCGAACCCACGGAGACATTGCTGCCTCACACGCTTTCCAAGCGTGCCCGATCGACCACTCTGGCACCTATCCTTTAAGAAAAATCTGCTATTACCTAACGGCAAAGCGAATGGCTGCAAGTTTTAAAAATGATATCTCTACCAAGATTTAAAAACGAACTCATTTTTTTATTTTTGTGGTTGTATTACCTCGCAACCTCGATAGTATATTGGCAAATCCTTTTAACTCGGGATCAAATTATTATGAAAAAACTGTTGTCCACATTGGCAATCTTGACGGCCTCCTTCAGTCTTGCGACTGCTGGAGATTATAGCGCAAAAGCACCTATTGCTCCTCCTGTAGTGGGATGCACTGCTTATGACCCTGGCTTTGAACTCAGCGGCTACATTGCTGGCGAGTTGCCTAGCGGTGGTGATGATTCACTTGGCGGAGGCATCGGCATTGCTTACTTCTTCACTGAAAACATCGGTCTCGACGTAAACTATGCTGTATTTGATAGCGGTCCAGCACACCACTATGTGACTGGTGATCTGGTGCTTCGCTTCCCTGTCAAATCAGCTTGTTTAGCTCCATACATCATTGGTGGTGGTGGCGTTTTGGCTAACAGCAGCAATGAAAGTCTCTGGAGAATCGGTGGCGGCATCGACTTCCGTCCACAGGCACTGGGTAACATTGGCGTATTTGCCGATGGAACATACAACTGGATTGGCGGAGACGTATCCGACGCAACAATCGTTCGTGTTGGCATCAGACTTCCTTTCTAAGGAAAAAACAAGAGCGGACGAAACTCCGCTGCAAATTTCAAAAAGGCACTCTTCGGAGTGCCTTTTTTTATGTTTACTATTCTCCACCCCTCAAAGCTCCCCCGATAAATTCCAAAATGCACAAATTGTCATACCTGGACAAATTGTCATACTCACCCATTCCAATTTGGGACAATTTGTCACTCCCTCTTGAAATACATGCAGGCGTATATGTGGGTTTAAACACATAACTCACTTACAATAAGCGATTTAAGACCACGGAAATCTGTTTGGCACAAGTCTTGCGTTGCAATAAGATGGAAAACAAGGAGTCGAGCTACATAAACAGAATGCCAAATTCATTCGAACCTGTTTTTCCCAATACATAACCGCAACTTACAGGCAGTCGATCAAAATGAATCGACCAGCCTATTCAACATCAACCCAAATTTAATATGAGCAAAATCCTAGGAATCGATTTAGGCACCACCAACTCCTGCATGGCCGTAATGGAAGCAGGCGAGTCCACTGTTCTCGAAAACTCCGAGGGCGCGCGCACCACACCCTCCGTGGTCGCATTCACTAAAGACGGAGAGCGTCTGGTCGGGCAGGCCGCTAAGCGCCAGGCCATCACCAACCCAAAGAACACCATTTTTTCAGCCAAACGTTTGATTGGAAGAAAATTCTCCGAACTGACTGACAACGAAAAAAGATCCCCATACAAAATCGTCGAAGCAGCGAATGGGGATGCCCATATCGAAGTTGAAACCGGGGGTGAAACCAAAACTTTCAGCCCCCAGGAAATCTCAGCCATGATTCTGAGTAAACTGAAAGCTGATGCAGAAGCCAAGCTGGGTGAAAAAATCACCCAGGCAGTGATCACCGTTCCCGCTTATTTTGACAACCCACAACGTGATGCAACCAAAGCGGCTGGCGAAATCGCCGGGCTTGAGGTCAAACGTATCATCAATGAACCCACCGCAGCTTCACTGGCATACGGCCTGGATAAAAAGTCAGACGAAAAAATCGCTGTCTATGATCTGGGTGGCGGCACCTTTGATATTTCCGTTCTGGAAATTGGCGATGGCGTATTCGAAGTTCTGGGAACTGACGGTGACACCCAACTCGGTGGTGACGACTGGGACAATGCGATCATTGATTGGATCATTGAAGATTTCAAAAAAGTTAACAGCGTCGATCTGAGTGGCCAGCCCGATGCATTGCAGCGTATTCGGGAAGAAGCAGAAAAAGCAAAAATCGCCCTGTCCTCTTCGCAGAGTTACGACATCAACCTTCCCTTCATCACAGCAGATCAAACCGGCCCCAAACATATTCAGGTAGAACTCAGCCGTGCTAAGTTCGAACAACTGACGGATTCCCTGTTCGAGAGAACCATAGGGCCCGTGGAAGCCTGCTTGAAGGAAGCTGAAGTTCCCAAGGGTGACATCGATGAACTCGTCCTGGTCGGAGGCATGACCCGTATCCCTAAAGTGATCGAAACCGCTCACGAACTGATCGGCAAAGAACCTCATCGAGGTGTGAATCCTGATGAAGTGGTTGCTGTGGGTGCCGCAATTCAAGGCGGCGTTCTACAAGGGGACGTCAAGGACGTGCTGCTGCTGGACGTGACTCCGCTCACCCTGTCGATTGAAACCATGGGTGGTGTTGCCACTCCAATGATCGATCGCAATACCACGGTTCCAGCGAAAAAATCACAGACTTTTTCAACTGCTGCAGACAGCCAGCCCTCAGTTGACATTGTTGTCTGTCAGGGCGAGCGAAAAATGCTCAGTGACAATAAAGTGCTTGGCAACTTCCGTCTCGACGGGATACCTCCAGCCCCCCGTGGCACACCTCAAATCGAAGTGACCTTTGACATCGATGCCAATGGCATCCTGCACGTATCCGCAGCCGACAAAGGCAGCGGCAAGGAGCAGAAAATTTCCATCGAAGGCTCAAGTGGTCTGGATGATAAGGAAATCGAAAAAGCCAAACGCGAAGCTGAAGAATATGCGGAACAAGACCGCAAACGCTTCGAGTCAGTAGAGGTCAAAAACAAAGCCGACAATCTGGTTTATCAGGTGAACAAGCAGAAGGAAGAACTGGGTGACAAGCTCAGTGGCGACCAGACCAAGCCAATCGACGATGCAGTTGCTAAAGTCGAGGAAGCCCTCAAAACCGAAGATTCTGATCAAATCAAATCGGCCACCGAGGAACTGGAGAAACTTTTTGGTGAAATCGCAGCAGCAGCTCAAGCTGCAGGCGCAGATCCGACCGCCGGAGCAGACGATGATGCAGGCCCTGCCCCTGAAGCTGGCGGAGAAGATTCAGGTGAACCCAAGCAGGCTAAAGGAAAAGTGGTCGACGCAGACTTCGAAGTCGTCGACGAAGAAAAATAAACCAAACAATTTCGCCCGGATCTATTTTCCATTCTGGTAAATGAATCCGGGCGTCGAGTTTTTCTCTAACTGAATTTGTTCCCAAGCCCTCGGGTAAAGCACAAGTGAGGAAAAAGAAAAACAAGCTAACTAACGAGAAACACATAATAACCAACTAAAAGTATGGCTACAACAATCAGACCTCTCGGCACACGTGTGCTGGTCAAACGCATTGAAGATGATGAACAGAAGTCCGAAGGCGGCATCTTTCTTCCCGACAGTGCAAAAGAAAAACCTCAGGACGCTGAAGTGATCGCGCTTGGCACTGGGAAAGATGAAGATGGAAAAGACATCGAATTCACCGTCAAGGTGGGCGACAAAGTTCTCATCTCCAAATACGGCGGAACCGACGTTAAAATCAACGGCGAAGAATGCCTCATCCTCAACGAAATGGACATCCTCGGAATTATCGAAGGGTAATCATTGCTCTAACTGAAAATAACAAAACCTTAATAAGATAAATTATGGCTAAACAACTTAACTTCGACGAGGAAGCTCGTCATGCATTGCTTCGAGGCGCATCCAAATTGGCACGCGCAGTCAAAGCAACCCTCGGGCCTGCAGGTCGCAATATCATTCTCGATAAAAAATTCGGCAGCCCCACCATCACCAAAGACGGTGTGACTGTAGCTAAAGAGATCGAATTGTCCTGCCCATTTGAAAATATGGGAGCCCAGTTGATCAAGGAGGTTTCTTCGAAAACTTCTGACATCGCTGGTGACGGAACAACAACGGCTACCGTTCTTGCTGAAGCCATCTTCTCCGAAGGTCTTCGCAACGTAACAGCTGGTGCTAACCCAATCTCTCTGCAACGTGGAATCCAAAAAGCAGCAGCAGCAGTGGTAGAACAGCTCAAGGGAATCTCTACCGAGGTGACCGACGCTAAAGAAATCGCACAGGTTGCTACCGTTTCAGCTAACTGGGACGAAGAAATCGGCGGCATCATCGCTGACGCAATGGATAAAGTCGGCAAAGACGGAACCATTACTGTGGAAGAAGCTAAAGGCATCGAAACTACTCTCGACGTTGTTGAGGGAATGCAGTTCGACAAAGGATACCTTTCTCCTTACTTCGTAACTGATGCAGAAAGCATGGAAACGATCTTGGAAGATGTTTACATCCTCATTCACGAGAAAAAAATCACCAACCTGAAAGACCTACTTCCTTTGTTGGAAAAAGTCGCTCAAAGTGGACGCCCATTCCTCATCCTGTCGGAAGACGTGGAAGGAGAAGCTCTGGCTGCTCTGGTAGTGAACAAAATCCGTGGAACCCTGAACGTGGCTGCTGTGAAAGCACCAGGATTCGGTGATCGTCGCAAAGCAATGCTCGAAGACATTGCCATCCTCACCGGTGGACGTGTCATCACTGAAGATCTTGGTATCAAGCTGGAAAGCGTTGATCTCGCAGATCTCGGTTCAGCTAAGCGTGTTACCATCACTAAAGAAGACACCACCATCATCGAAGGTGAAGGAGACAGCGACGGCATCAGCGGACGCGTCAACCAGATCCGTCGTCAGATCGAGGAAACCACTTCCGATTACGATCGTGAAAAACTGCAGGAACGTCTTGCTAAACTGGCAGGCGGCGTAGCCGTCATCAACGTCGGCGCAGCAACCGAAACTGAAATGAAAGAGAAAAAAGCTCGTGTTGAAGATGCATTGCATGCAACTCGCGCAGCGGTTGAAGAAGGCATCGTCCCAGGGGGCGGCACCGCTCTCATCCGTGCTCAAGCAGCTGTTGGTGATCTCGGACTCGAAGGCGACGAAGCCACGGGTGCAGACATCGTAGCTCGTGCTGTGAGCTCTCCTCTTCGTCAGCTGGCTGTCAATGCTGGTCGCGAAGGTGCTCTCATCTGTGAACACGTCAGAAACGAAAAAGGCAATATTGGTTACAACGTTGCTAAAGACGAATACGAAGACCTTGTTAAAGGTGGTGTGGTTGACCCGACCAAGGTCACTCGCAGCGCTCTTCAAAATGCTGCGTCCATCTCTGGATTGCTCCTGACCACGGAATGTCTGATCACAGACATCCCTGAGAAAGAGGAAGCTGCCGAAGGTGGCCATGACCACGGAATGGGTGGCATGGGCGGAATGGGCGGCATGATGTAAGATTTGCATATAGGCACCTGCTCATCCGGGCGGGTGCCATTTGCTGACAACATCAACTGTCAAAATTTAATCGGACGAGCTTTCGCTCGTCCGATTTTTTTGTGGTCACACTTAGCTGAGAGCTCAACGTTTTTTAACCACGGATGACACGGATGACACGGATGACACGGATGACACGGATGACACGGATGACACGGATGACACGGATGACACGGATGACACGGATGAAAAAGTAAATAGAATTCCATTCCTCTTCCTCATCTTTCTTCATGATCTACAATTGCTTCATGGTGAATCCGGCCAGCTCAGTCAGCCAAATCCAGCGGCTCGCCCTACCTTCGCCGAGGAGCATTCAATCGCTCTTCTTAATCCAACTTCTCAGTGCTCGCACCTTTGTGAATTTCTCTTCACTCCACACTGCGCTGCTCGTAAGCCGCAATAATCCGCTCCACCACCGGATGCCGCACCACATCACTGCGGTCAAATTGGGTGAAAGCTATCCCCTCGGTATCCTGCAACAGTTCCATCGCTTCCAACAATCCCGACAACTTGCGGGGACGAAGATCAATCTGTGACGGGTCGCCTGTCACCACACACCTTGAATCCTCACCCAGACGAGTCAAAAACATCAACATCTGCTCCCGGGTGGCATTTTGCCCCTCATCCAGAATCACATAAGCCCGGTTCAAGGTTCGCCCCCGCATGTAGGCCAGCGGAGCCACTTCAATCAGGTTTTTATCGATGAGTTTCTGTGCCTCGTCAGCTTCGAGCATGTCATAGAGGGCATCGTAGAGAGGTCGCAAATAAGGAAAAACTTTCTCCTGCAAATCACCAGGCAGAAAACCCAGTGCCTCCCCAGCCTCCACCGCTGGCCGAGTCATGATAATCCGATCGATTTTCCGGTCTTTTAATTGCTGCAAAGCATGGGCCATGGCGAGAAAGGTTTTCCCGGTTCCAGCTGGCCCGAGGCCAAATACCACCTCGTATTTCTGCAGGGCTTTCAAATAATTCAATTGCCCTCCCGTTCGCGGCATCACCGGGGCTTTAGTCGCCGAACCCAGTAACCGCAAATCTGCAAGTTCATCCAAAGCACCTGACCGGCTGAGTTCTCCTGTGACACTCAAAACATCCCCTTCTTCAACTTGCTCCATCGCCAGGCGAAAGGTATGAGCGTTGATCTCTCCCCCTTTTCTTCGCACTGATTCCAGAGTCTCGAACACCGCTTTGGCTTTTGCCACATCCCCAGGCTCCCCTTCAATTTTCAACCACCCGTCCCGCGTGACCACCTTGACCGAGAAATAATCCTGTAATTTTTTTAACAAACTCAAATCATTGGCAAACAATGATTGTAGAAAATGGGGGTTCTCAAAAGTCAGTGTTTCAGACGCCTGATTCAATTTCTGATCAGCAGGAGTTCCCATAGTTACTCTAGCGGTATCCATAAACCAATGCCCAATCAAGATCCCTGCCGCCGTTTGCCGCAGCATCCTGCCGACTCACGGTGAGTTTAATGAGATAAGTGCCTGTCTTCACCGGCAATACCCTGGCTCCAGACAATCCTTTATCTGAAAACCTCTCCAGAGAAATCGCATGCCCTGCTTCGTCAAAAATCTCCACTGCCAATGAATGTTTGCTTTCAGGAATAGCTGCCAAAAACCAGTATTCATTGCCGCGAAACAGCTGGTGTTTCACCACTTTGTGCTGACCGGATTTCAATTTCCCGTTCCAGTGCTCTTTTCTTAGTTTGAAGCCCTTTTCGGAATACTCAGCCGCCAGTTTTTTCAAAATAACCGGCACCCCCACTTCCGAAAATGCTTGTAGCATCCCTGCTCCACAAAACATCAATACCACAAAAAATACCAGCCCACGTGCCGATGCTATAAAATTTCGTTGCTCCAATATTTTCATCATACTTAACTCCCCGCTGCTTTCCCCCCATCAAAATAAAAGCGATTCAGCAGCTTTTCGCAAATCTCTCCAATAGCCGATACCGCCCCTTCAGAAATCTCTCCTTTGCCCTCCATCATAATCTGCTGAATTTTTGCCAGTCCATTGTGAATCGCCTTCACATCCGGCTGATCCCGGATCTCAGGTTTCATTGCTGCAGTCACTTCCTGAAAATAACCCACAAGGTCAGGTTGATTAAGCAATTCCGAACGATCACTGCTGTATGATTCAGAAATCAATCGAGTCAGCGCAGTCGTGCCTCGCAACCATCCCCCCAGGCTGACCAGAGTGGCAATTTCTTCATCCCTCATCTTTTCCATGGTTTGTTTTACCGTACTCTGGGTTTGATCAAAGCCTCGCCTCACCGCATTCCAATCTCCGGCCTCGGCCGAATCAATAATGCTCTGACTATGGGGTAACACCGCCGACTTAAGCCCCAGGGTATCTGCCAGGCGCAAAACCTTGCGTCCTATATCCTGAATCGCCTGCTTGTCTTCTGCCTCCACCGTGACAAAGCCCTCCGCCACCGTACATCCGAATGCCATCGCCAGGCGCACCCGGTCAGTCGAAGTCTTGCGTTTTGGGATCTCAATTTCCCCACTCCAATCCTGTTCACCAAGCTTGTCCAACACAGAAAATACCTCACCTGGAACCGGAACCACGACTTGTTTTACGAGCGCCCCTGGGAATTTTTTCAGATCAAGCACTTCCACTGTCCGCACCTGTTGCCCTGCAACTTTACCCTCCTCGGCCAAAGATTTAACGCCCTGCCCTTGAAATACGCCCGACACAAACAATACCAGTACCAAACAAAGATAATTTCTTCGGGGGCATTCAGTATTCACATTCAAAATTGGTTAATCTTCTCAATCCGGCAAACAACTTGCCGTTCGCCCACTGGTTCCTCTTTTTCATTCCCATTTTCCACACACAGCCAACAAGCGCAAGACATTCAGTCAATCACGAGTGATTGACCATTGCAGATAAGCATCATTGCTTCAATCAAAAGAGCATCTGAAACCTTGAAGTTTCCCACATCCATGGCAATAAATGCACATGACTCTTGCCACTGAAGCAAAAATTCTGGGAGTGATCCCCGCCCGATGGGGATCTACCCGCTTTCCCGGCAAACCTTTGCACCTCATCGCCGGCAAAGCTCTGATCCAGCATGTCTGGGATCGTTGTTGTTTATGCAAAAATCTCGATGCCATAGTCGTTGCCACCGATGATGAGCGTATTGCTGAAGCGGTAAAGTCATTTGGCGGACAAGTCGCGCTCACGGCCTCCAACCATCCCAGTGGCACTGACCGCATCGCCGAAGTAGCCGAAAAAATGCCGGATTATACCCATATGATTAATATCCAGGGGGATGAACCGCTGATCAGCCCTGAGCTCATCGACCAACTCTCCCAAACCCTCATAGATAAGCCTGACTGTGAAATGGTCACAGCGGCCAACCCGATAAATTTCGAGGATCCCGGGTTCAATGATCCCAATGTGGTCAAGGTCGTGCTCGATCACCAATCCAATGCCCTTTATTTTTCGCGCAGCCCCATCCCTTTCCCACGAAACCCTCCTTCTTCCGAAAGTAATACTAATACGGCAACTGACGGGACCCGCAACCCTGCTCCAGCCTTACAAGTCCTACGCCACAAGGGCATTTACGGCTTCACCCGCTCTTTTCTTTTACACTTTGTGAGCTGGAAACCTTCTCCTTTGGAAATGTGTGAACAACTCGAACAATTGCGTGCAATGGAGAATGGGGCAAAAATAACCGTTATTATTACCTCTGACGACTCACCAGGCATTGACACACCCGAACAAGCGGACATACTAAACCGACAGTTTTTGACTGAATGAAATACATTTTTGTTACCGGTGGTGTTGTCAGTTCACTCGGGAAGGGCTTAGCCGCCGCTTCTCTGGGAACCTTACTCGAAAAACGTGGGCTGAAGGTCATTCTTCAGAAGTTTGATCCCTATTTGAATGTCGACCCTGGAACGATGAGCCCTTTCCAGCATGGCGAGGTTTACGTGCTAGACGATGGAGCAGAAACTGATCTCGATCTCGGGCACTATGAACGTTTTACCAGCGGCACTCTGTCCAAACTGAACAATCTCACCAGTGGCCAGGTTTACGAAAACGTCATCCGTAAAGAGCGGCGGGGAGATTACCTCGGAGCCACAGTGCAGGTCATCCCCCACGTCACCGACGAGATCAAAAACCGTATCCACAAAGTCGCTGAAGAAATGGATGGCGATGTGATCATCACCGAAATCGGTGGTACCACCGGAGACATCGAAGGCTTGCCCTTTCTGGAAGCCATGCGCCAATTCAATGATGAAGTGGGCTCGGAAAATGTACTTTTTATTCATGCCACCCTGGTTCCTTTCATCCGGGCCGCCGGTGAGCTCAAAACCAAACCCACCCAGCAGAGTGTTGCCAAGCTCCGGGAAATCGGTATCCAACCTCAAATCATCCTCTGCCGGGCCGAGGAAGAAGTTGATGATGACCTGCGTTCGAAAATTTCGATGTTCTGTAACCTGCCGAAGGGCAATGTCATTCAGTTTCTGGACTTGAAAGACACCATTTACGAAGCCCCTCTCGAACTGCGCAAAGAGGGTTTTGACCAGATCGTTTGTGATGCCCTGGGACTGGATCTTCCCGAACCGGATCTCAGCGAATGGGAATCTTTTGTAGCGCGCGTCGTCCACCCTTCGAACGAAATCCGCATCGCCGTGGTCGGAAAATATATCGAACTTCAGGATGCCTACAAAAGCATCTACGAAGCACTCACACATGCCGGTGCAGACAGCGATTGCCGAATCAACATCGTTAGACTCGATTCCAAGGAAATCCTCAGCGATGGAGCGGCCGCCCACCTCGCCAACGTTCATGGCATCCTGATCCCCGGTGGATTCGGGGAAAGGGGCATCGAAGGCAAAGTAGCCGCTGCTCAATACGCACGGGAAAACAAAATTCCCTATTTTGGTCTCTGTCTGGGAATGCAAATCGCCACCATCGAATTTGCAAGAAACGTTTGCGGGCTGGAAAAAGCCAACAGCACTGAGTTTGATTCCAACACACCCCATCCTGTTATTTGTCTACTGGAAGAACAAAAGGGCATCGATGAAAAAGGTGCCTCCATGCGCCTCGGCACGTGGGAAACGCTACTCACCAAAAGCAGCCGCTCTCGCGAACTCTATGGCAGTGACCAAGTCAATGAACGCCACCGCCACCGCTACGAGTTCAATCAAAACTACCGCGAGCAATTGGAAGGAGCTGGCCTGCTTGTTGCCGGCACTTCACCCGACGGCACCCTCACCGAAATTATTGAGATTCCCGACCATCCTTTTTTCATCGCTTCGCAATTCCATCCGGAATTCCGCTCACGCCCCAACAAGCCACACCCGCTTTTTGACGGTTTTGTCCAAGCTGCCCTCACTTACCAGCAAAAGAGCTAATCACTCCTCCCCCACTCTCTCCATCGCAGCCAGCAGCTGATACGACTGTAATTGTTGCACATACAGCTCCGCTTGCTCACGCTCTCCGCTCCACACCACCGACCGTCCCGAATGGTGCACCTCCAGCATCAACGCTGCTGCTTTTTCCTCGGAATAAGCAAAGACCCGTCGAAACACCAGTTGCACAAAACTCATTAAATTGACCGGGTCGTCATAAACCACCACGCACCAAGGCAGCTCGACTTTATTTACCGTTTCAACAGCCGTCCATTCTTCCAGCTCCGTTCCTGATACCACCTGCTTGATTGTCATCACTCCAATAAATCACAATGCAGAAACCGCTCCGCCAAACCCCGCTCCCCCATCAAACACCTCACGCAAGATCCCCATACTCTCTGGGTACTCCTGCTGAAACCAACGTAAGCTAAGTTCCTTTTTCGGAAGATCACTTTCCTCCATAACAATCCCCATAGCTACCCTCCACTCAAAATAAACGTAAGCCGTCAAAGCTGATAGCAAAGGCAAATGATACAAGGCTGACTGGAGAGCAAACACTGTAATCACGTGCCCCGGACATTCTCCCCGGCACACACAGTCAGCATATTTTTTCCATTGAGGAGCTCTCTGCATTTCACTTTTTCCCTCCAGGAACCAGCTGCCTGCCCGTTGGCTTCTATTGCTTGCCTCTGCACTCAAGCTTTGATCCAAATTCCTATCCAAATTGGTGATCCGACGAATCCGCATTTCAGTAGAGGCCATATAAACTTCCACAAAAGTTTTCCCCAGGTGTTGTTGAAATGATTGCCGCAACCATTCAATCCAGCTCTCCCTGAATTCCGCCAACCCTTCTGGGCTTAAGCCCTTTTTAAGGTTGGGAGAAAAAATACTCCCACCCTTCGCTTTCACCCCCATCACAGAGATAGCAATCACCCTCTCCATTTCACCGAGGCCCCCTTCGCCATCGACCATGTAGATGGACTCACTCGTTTCTGTTTTATGATTTAATTTACTTATATCCACGGGCCAGTATAAACCTTCCAATAGAGTTCTGAAAAGTGGAATTCTCAGCCAATCTGCCAAACATATTCCAGAATTTTCTCCTGGATTTTTTTCATCGCCTCACGCTCTTCAGGTATTTTGTCCTCATGTCCATTCAAATGCAGCAAAGCGTGGATCAAATACAACAGCGTCTCTTTTTCAATCGAATGTCCGAACTTCACCCCTTCGCGCTCCGCCGTATCAAGACTGATAAATATTTCGCCATGGTGAAAGGTAATCACATCCGTCGGTGAGGGATCATTCATGAATTCATCATGAACCCGCGCGATCACCTCATCACTGACAAGATTCACCTCGATCTCTTCCAGTTTTGACAAAACCCCTCTCTCTTCAACCTCTTGAGCCAGACACAGAGGCATGGCAAGGCGACCACGCTCCAGTAGACGCTGTGAAGAGACTCCTTTGCAGTCGCTGTGCTCAAAAATCAGTAGTTCAGGATTGCTATCCGCCATCATTCCTCCATTTTAAGTCACTTCTGTATCCGCATCCATGGAAAATCATTCTACCAGTTCCACACCAGACAGCGATTTCCACTTCGCTGACGCCCTGATCCTCGATGACTCCTGCACTCGAGACTTTTACAAAAACCTGCTGCAAGGTCTAATTCACAAAAACAACAATACTCTTGGGGTCATTCAAGGTTTTGCGACGCTTATTTCTATGGAAGAAGGTTTGAATGAAGAAATGACCGAGAATATTGAGCACATGCGCCAATCCATAAGCGATTCGGCAGAATTAGCCAAGATCATCCTGACCGCCGGAGGCTGTGCCACGATTAAAACCAAGCCCGCTGATATCAAAGTCATGCTGCCCTATTTGGAACAAAGCCTAAACTCCATATGTGAGCAGATAGGAGCCAGCTTGAAAATCAACCAGACCGCATCCCTGCCCCTTGTCCTGGCCGACACCAGTCGTTTTCATGATGTGATTAAGGAATTAATAAAAAATGCCGCTGAAGCCAGTGTTGAAAGTGGACAAGGAGAAGTGGTGATCGACATCCTTGCTCCTGGCAGCGTCTCCTCAAGCGATACACAACACGTCGATATTTTTGTTCGCAACACCTGCGCAGATATCGAAACTGAAAAACTGAAAAAAGTATTCCAACCCTTTTTCACTACCAAAGCCAACCAACATTATGGCATCGGCCTCACCACCGCCGGAGTTCTTGCAGGGCAGATGGGGATGCGTCTGGGACTGCGCTCATCCGAGGGGACTACCACCGCATGGCTTAGCATCGCCACCGCAGCTGTAAGTTGAACCGAATTTCATTTAACTTCATATTTCTAACCACTTTCATTCAGTCTATCGAATTCCCCATGCGATCCACACTCACCAATCTGGCTATTTTCACCTCTGCACTTGTTGGTGCGGGAATTATATATTCATTGTTGTTTGCTGACTCAGATCGCTATGGTTTGATCGACTTGATCAAAAGACAGGCCTTGACCGGGGATCTTGCCCCCCCCCTTACCACACCTCCCTTACCGCTTACACCGGCTACACCAATCCCCCACGAACCCTCACCACCAACGCTTAAACCCACCAATTTACTCACTCAGGTCAACGATTTACTTGCCCAACTGACGACTTCCGTTATTCCCTCCGTTGTCTCCATCGACACCAGTACCACAATCGATCAAAAACGCCTGGTTCCCAACGGCCCCCTGGGGATTTTTGGTTATGTTCAGCGTCATGAGCGCTACCGCAAACCTGGACTGGGATCAGGTTTCATTATTTCAGAAGAAGGCTTCATTCTCACCAACCATCATGTCGTGGCTGGCGTCGATGAGATCCTAATCACTAGCCATGAAGGTCAAACCTACAAGGCCGAATGGATCGGATCGGATCCGATCGTGGATATTGCGGTATTAAAAATCATCGATCCTGAAAAAAAATCATTTCCAGCATTGAAGTTTGGAGACTCGGATCAAACCAGGGTAGGAGAGATGGTTCTCGCGATTGGAAATCCCTTTGGCCTGAGTGAAACCGTCACCAAAGGAATCATCAGTGCCAAGCAACGCCAATTAAGTGATGCGACCAACCAATACCTGCAGACCGACACAGTGATCAATCCCGGCAATTCCGGCGGCCCTCTCATCAATGTCCATGGCGAAATCATCGGAGTCAATGTGGCCCTGTTTACCGGCCAGCAAAACGTCAAAGTGTGGCAGGGGGTAGGTCTTGCCATCCCCTCCAATGATGTTCATGAAGTATTTGAAGCCATCGTCCACAAAAAGCCTCTGATCCGGGGATATCTGGGGGTTGATCTTGCAGAGCTCACTCCTTACACCGCAAGACAAGTCGGCCTTTCACGCATCCAGGGCGGTTTGGTCACCAGAATTGCAGGAAATTCACCGGCTGCCAAAGCCGGGCTTCGCCCTGGAGACGTTCTCCTCTCCATCGATGGGCGTCCAAGCGCAACTGCCAAAGACTTGATCAATAAAATTCGCAGCAAAGATGCGGGGTCCACACTCTCAATAGAAATACTACGTAATAAAAAAATCGAAAAACTGACTGCCAAAATTTCTGAAAAACCAGACAACACCTCCATCACCATGCGTGGAGACACCTCTGCTTCCGGACAAAGCCTGGCCCTTGAATTAGGCATTAAGGTTCGCAACTTAAAACCAGAAGAAAAAAACACCTTGGGCCTGGCTCCGCAAACCAGTGCAGTACTGATTACTGAAGTGGACCCCAAAATGCCCGCTGCCAAACGCTTGCGTAAAAACGACCTCATTCTCAGCATCAACCGGTCGGCTGTTCGCAATGTCGATGAGCTTTATCAACTGCTCGGCTCACTGCCCGCCAAACAGCAGTCCGTCATGACCCTGGCCCGCGATGGTGCGCTCTTTTATGCCGTGCTCAATCCCGGGCAATGATTACTCCACCAGACTGACGGCATCCTTGGTAGGAAAACCCTTTACTACCGACAGTGTCACTTTACCTGTAGCCGCCCATTCACAAGAGCGTTCAATGATGTTCAAGGTTCCCGCACATCTCAACCCCGGCATTTTTCCTGAATCATTTCTGCCCACATGCCCCAGCAAACAAGTCACCACACGTCCCTTGCCGTAGGGAATCCACCACAACATTGGCTCGTGATCACCCGTCCCTTTTTGCTCAGGTGAAGAAAATGCCGTCGCCAAAATCGTCATGTTTTCCGCCGGGCCACGCTGGCCATGATACAATTCGTCCTGGGCATGCTTCCACTCTTTGGGCATACCCTTGGTGATCGCATGCTTCCGGTCACGAATCACGACTTCAAACTCATGCTGCGGCCCGTGCCCGGCATTCGGCCCTTCCCCCACCGGCACCCGCTTTTTCTTGCCCTCCGCATCCAGTGCCAGGCGTCGACCCTCCTTGTTGCTGCGCCAAAGAATACCTGTCATTTTTTCAAATTCCGTCCAGCCTTTGTGAGCGTTGTTCGCCGCGTGCACGTTGACCAGACCGATGCCTCCCTCGATCGCCTTCTCAAAAGAACGCTTCACTTCATCCGGCCATTGCGACCCCTTTTCGTTGTTGTAGTTGCTTAACAGGACATCATACTTGGAAAAGGCCGGCCGCCAGGCTATCCAGGCAGCTTCGTCAGCATCAGGGCGGGGTGAAGTTGTGACATCCACCGTAAATCGCCCGCTCTTCTCCAGATAAGCCTTCATGAAAGGGGTCGTTGCTACCCAGTTATGATTATTCTGACCGTCAATGATCAACACCTTGATCTTTTCCTCTGCACGCAAAGTCGTGGCCACTGCAAGCAAGCCGGCAAGCCCCAAGCCCAAAAATACTCTTTTTGACATCATATGGCGTCAAACCTAGCGTCTACCAAGAGTGCTGTAAAGGGCGACCCCCACGCCCAAAAGAGCAACTACCAAAAAGCAAATTTCTAGTAAAAAAAACAACTTACGCCCATCCCAAAACTTTGACTCAATCTATGGTCAAGTCTAAATTCATGCATGAGCGAGATGACAAACGTCCTATCTGAAAACGAGGCCCGTGATCAGGTGCCCTACCACGCCACACGCTCACGCTACTCACAGACGCTGCTACTACTCTACGTTTTTGCGTGGCCTGCCGTCATTTTGACAGCCCCGCTTTTCTGGATCTACAACCCTCTGGCAGGCATCCTCTACGCCCTTGTCATTGGCCTGCACGTCAATACCCAGCTCGGTCTTTTTTACCACGAACTCTGGCACAATGGGTTTTTTAAATCGACAAAAACCAACCGCTTTTTTTTCTGGGTGATCTCCTTTTACCTAATCTCCAGCCCTCAATTTTACGGCATTGCCCACGCATCCCACCACAAGGACATCCACACCTTTGACGATCTGGAGTTCTGGCCGGCCAAAGAGCAGCGCAGCAAGACCCGCGCACGCATCGGCCTCATCTTTGAGTTGTTTTTTGGTATCATTGCCTGGCAATTCCGTGTCGCCCCGGCCATCTACAAACACAAAAAATATTCCCGAATCGTCAGCCTAACCTTTCCCATTGGGTGGGTCATCCTATTCACCGCCCTCATGTATGCCTCCTACCTGATCTACGGGAATCTCTACTGGTATGCCGCCGTCGCCTATGGGCTCCACATGATGCTCTTCGCAGTTGCTCTACGTTCGTTGCAATTCCTCGAACACCTCGGAATCACCGCCCCCGAACTCGATTACACAACCCGCGCCAAACTCACCCGCAATACCAGACGCTGCGGCATTTTGAATCAGCTTTGGCATAAACTCACCCTCAACGAGACCGCCGAGCACACACTTCACCACCTGCGCGCCGGCATTCCCTACCGCAGGTATATGCCTCTGCCCCCTCCCGCTCCCTCGGCACCCGTGCGCCCTGTTTCCGTGACCGACCTTCCTCGTATCATCCGGGACTACTGGAAAGACCCCCTGCGTGAAATCGGTCCGGACTCTCCGGATCTCAAAGAAATCCCCCACTCCCCGTGAAGCAGACAACATGATATCATCTTTGATACCTACCCTATAATACCGGCCATTGGAAAAAACCATGAGAGTTACGAGCAAAAAGTTAAAGGAATACCCCTGGCTTTTACGGCCTTTTTTCTGGAACCAAAAAAGAAAATACGGATCAGTCCTTCAACCCGGCTTACTTTGGGCCAGAGTCCCAAAATTGTTTGCAACGGTAGCCATGCTGTATGGAGCCCTGGATAGAAAAAGCTCCCCTTTAAGTCCTGTGCTGCGCTCATTGGTTACCGTGAGAGTATCACAAATCAATTGGTGCCACTTCTGTGTCGACATCAATTCAGCTACTCTGGCCAAACGCTCTGGTTCCCTGGACAAAGTAGAAAATCTCGAGCAATGGAAAAAAAGCGACCTGTTCGACGAGAAGGAAAGAGTAGTTCTTGAATACACCGAAGCGGTGACCTATTCGGATCAACAAGTGAGCGATGAATTAATGGAACGCCTGAAAAAATTCTTTGATGATGATGGCATTGTGGAACTGACCGGGCTCATTGCCTTTCAGAATTTATCCAGCAAATTCAATAGTGCCCTGGATGTAGCTCCCCAGGGCTTTTGTAAAATCCCGCAAAAATAAAGCTAATTGACCACCGCTGGTATAATGCCGCAGGCAACCTTTCCCTGCACAGATCTACCCCACCAGCAAATACCAGAACTGGGCGACAAAAAAGCAAATCACCAAACCCATGAATACCGGAAGAAGTGAGGCGATAGCTGTCCATTTCACACTGCCGGTCTCTTTGTAAATCGTGTAAATCGTGGTGGAGCAGGGATTGTGGATCAGGCTGAACAACATTAAGTTGACTGCAGTCAATAAGGTCCAGCCTCCCGCCTTGAATACGTTCATATAGGAGTCATCGTCTGTCAGCTCAAACATCACTCCGGTGCCTTCCCCCATGCCTGCCATTTTTGCACTGAGAACCGTGAGCATCAGGATGGTAGGAATGACAATTTCATTCGCCGGAATAGCAATGATGTATGCCAACAAAATGACTCCATTTAACCCGAGCACCAAAGCAAAAGGATTCATCCACTCGATCAAATGCTCGGCAAGACTCAAATCACCTACCGTAACGTTGGACAGCAACCAAATGGCCGCACCCGCCGGGACTGCAAATATGATGGCCCGCCACAGCACCAACAAGGTGCGATCAATTAGAGATGTATAAAGCGTCCTCATAATTCGCGGCGGCCGGTAAGGGGGCAATTCCAAACTGAAGGTCGAAGCTTCTCCGCGCAGCACCGTTCGTGACAATGCCCAGGAAGTGGCAAAGGTTAAAAATACGCCGATCAACGTGATCCCGACTACCGCTGCAGCTGACACCAATCCAGCAATCGCAGAAGGCACCAAGGCTCCAATAAACAGAGAAGCAATGAGAATTTGGGTAGGCCAACGCCCATTACACAGCGCAAAATTATTGGTGATGATGGCAATCAGACGTTCTCTCGGACTGTCGATCACACGGGTCGCAATCACACCCGCCGCATTACAGCCAAACCCCATGCTCATCGACAGCGCCTGTTTGCCATGCGCCCCTGCCTTGCGAAACATATTATCCAGATTAAAGGCCACCCGGGGCAGATAACCAAAATCTTCCAACAGAGTGAACAAAGGGAAAAATATAGCCATCGGGGGCAACATCACGCTGATCACCCACGCTACCGACAGATACACCCCGTCAATCAATAACCCGTCCAACCACCACGGCATATTGATACTCCCCACAAGCCCTTTCAAAAATGGGTGGCCCATATCTACCAGCAGGGTTGCCAGCATGGCAGATGGCACATTGGCCCCGGCAATCGTAAGCCAGAAAACAACCGCCAGTATCACCAGCATCACCGGGAAACCTGTCCAGCGACTGGTCAGCAGGCGATCCAAATTGCGCTCCCAGTCAAAACGCGTTTTCTCCCCCTCACGTGTCACCACACGATCAGCAATACGGGACGCATCGCCGTATATGGATTCCATCAATGCTTCGTGCAAATTCCCCCCTACTTCCCAACGCAGGGAATTCGCGCTATCGAGCACCTCCTCTACATTTTTTTGACCTTCTTCATCCATATCTAAAATCCTGATTTTTATCCCGGGTATTCCCTTGCCCTTAGCCGCACTCACATCGCGGCCATAGCATTTTCGTTGTTATCCACACGATCCAAATTCTCCAGCTCTCCATCCCGCAGGGCTTCGATAATCCGCTGGTCACCTTCCATGATTCTCAAGGCCACCCAACGCGGGTTCGGCAGCTTGGGAAATCCCTCCTCTATTTTTGCGACCACCTGGTTGAGCGCCTTATTAAGCTGCGAAGATTCGCTGCGAATACGGTAGGGTTTGCACATCGTCTGACCACTAGCCACTTCGCTGATCGCTTTGAGCAGATCAGGAATACCCTCCCCTTTTCTGGCTGAAGTCGGAACCACGGGGATACCCAGTTCTTTGGCTAACAATCTTTCATCAACAGAAATATGATGCCGGCTGGCTTCATCGACCAAATTCAGGCAAAGCACCGCCCGATCAGTGATCTCCAATACTTGCAGTGCCAGGTTCAAATTGCGCTCCAGTCGACTCGCATCCACAACGATGACAGTGACATCCGGACGACCAAAGAGGATGAAATTACGCGCCACTTCTTCGTCGGTGCTGGTGGATAACAGCGAATAGGTTCCGGGCAAATCGACAATTTTATACCGGTTGTCACCATATTGAAATCCCCCTTCTGCCCGGGTAACGGTTTTGCCTGGCCAGTTGCCGGTATGCTGGCGCAATCCGGTCAAGGCGTTGAACACCGTACTTTTCCCGGTATTGGGATTCCCCGCCAATGCGACCACGTAATCAAAGTTGTCCATCTTGATCCCCATGCGGATCAGATTACCCGCATGATGGGCTGGGCAAGTTTCACAGGAACTGGAGTGTTCAGCCTTTTTACTTTTCATTTTTTTATAAAAATTGAATCTGCCTGACTCTTCCTCAGGGCAATGGTGGCGCCACGAATCTCATAGGCGGTCGGATCACCAGCCACAGAGCTCATTTCCACCTTTATTTTTGTCCCCGATATAACTCCCAGATCCATCAATCGCCGGCGCTGCACCCCCCGGCAGGCCCTCGAAATGGAAACCACACTGCCACTCTCGCCCGGCTGCAATTCTGCCAAACTTGGGTAAACCACTTCTTCAAGACTTTGTTCCACCAGCGGGAGCACCGTTACATTAACGGCAAACACCGGTGCCAGCGATTGCTCTTCCCCATCCAGGGCAAAACGAACACGAACCGGACTGGCATCGAGAATATGGACGTGCATGCCGACATCAAATCCCTGGGCAACCAACTGGGCATAAATTTCCTCTGGCTCATCTTCGATATGCACAATCTCTGCCGTTTGCCCTTTTCCCAGATCAGTCATGGGAATTCCCAATGAAGGCGGAAGCTCCCCCTCGGCCGTTGGAATCGGGTCACCATGTGGGTCGTAAAGAGGGTTGCCCAATTGAGCCGCCAGTACGTTGGCTTCACCAAATGTCATCTTATGCTCCTGCTGCTCTGCCTCCGCATGCCATTCCGGAGCAGGCACTCCGGTTTCATCAGCCAGATAACGCTCCCACACACGATGGATACGTATGATTCGAAGTGCGTATGAGCGCCCTTCATCCGTCAGTTGCAAAGCATTACCCTGCGATTTAACCAAATCCAAAGCCTCGAGCCGGGTCAACAGTTTGATCGCCCGCGCCGCACTGATGGAAAGCCCACCTGAAAGGCTCTGCAAAGTGCAGGGGAGTTGTTTATACTCACAATCGTAGAGATATTTCAGTGCATTCTCGAGCAGCGCCCGTCCGGTATTTTGCAGCGCACGCCGCCACTGCCACAAATAACCTTTATTCGGGCGGAAAGATAAAAACAGAAGACTCAACAAGGCGAAGCCAATGAGCAGGGCGGCAAGTGGGTTCCCCATCTAAGTTTTTCCTTTACTGGCTATTAATTTGTTCACAAATATAAGTTAGCCTGGACTAACTTATATTTGCAAGAGAAATTTTTAGCCGTAATCCGAATTATGCGTTAAGATAGCCCTCATCACCCGACCTATGGCCGCCTCAAAACCCACAACTACCGGAAAAAATCCAAGCCGCGTGAAGTCCGCCCGTGGGGAAACACGTGCGGTCGAAGATTATTTGGAACAGATCTACAATCTGATCGAGCAGAAAGGTTACGCACGGGTCGTGGATATCGCTGAGAATCTGGGACTCGCCCAGGCCAGCGTCACCAATATGATCCAACGCCTCGATGGCGAAGGTTACATCATTTACGAAAAATACCGCGGCCTCACCCTCACCGAGAGCGGCCGTAAGGTCGGTGAAGCTATTACCCGCCGGCATCAGTTGTTAACCCGCCTGCTACGCCACTTCAGCCTCAACGAAGACACCATTTATGAAGATGTCGAAGGCATGGAGCACCACATCAGCCGCCCCACCCTCGAAGTCATCAGTGCCCTGTGCGAAGAACTCGACGCCAGCCCGGATCTACTGAAACGACTGAAAAAACGCATTAAAGAACACAGTAAAGGGTAGAACTGATTGCACCCCACTACCAATTATCCATTGCCTACGGCTATCTACATTGCATTTCGGTTCTCAATTGTCCATTATTCTGCTATCTTTCCGCACTAAGAACTGACCGAAGCAATGGAGTCGAACTATTCATGGCAAAATGCCACCGGGCATGCCGCCAATTTCAAAACAGAGAGCACCCGCAATCTGGGCTGGTGGATTTTGTTGGCGCTGTTGATCTCCATCGTAGTTCATCTGGTCCTCTATTTCACTTTGGGACTGCTCAAATGGCAGGCCCAGATGACACCCGGAATCAAGGAAGACTTCGTTTTCCAGAACCGCCAGCGTGAGCAGTTGATCATTGATCAGGAAACCCTGGAAAACTTCCTTCCCAAACCAACGCAGGCACCCGAGCCCATCACTCCGGAAAAACTCGAAGGCGCCATGCCCCTACTCGACGACACCCTCGATGAGTTCGACATTCTCGACCAACTACCCGATAAGGATATCAAGCTCACTCCCGAAGTTGACAGCGCAAAAATTTTCTCCAATATCCAACCGGCCGCCCCAAAAAAAATTCTCACTGAAGTTGCTGAAAAAATCGATGTGGCTGCAGCCAACCTCGTCAGCAAGGATCTCAACAGCCTGAGGGAAAAACTGATCGAAGACAGCCCTGTTGTTTCAAATGAGCAGCCCGTGCTCGAACTCAACATGGACGACATTACCAAAGGCGTGGACACCGATGAGTTTTTCCATCGAGCTGCTGCTAAAGTTTCCAGCAGTGACGGGGGATCTGAAATCACCCGGGGATTCAGCAGCCTGGACGGCTTGCTCGGCAAAACAGGCGGCGGCATCCCGGATGGCACCAAGCCCATTCTCATGCCCACCGACTTGCTGTTTGCTTACAATGAATGGGAACTGCGGGAAGAAGCCCGGCTCAGCATGATGAAACTCGGTTTTATTATCCAGACCAACCCAGGATCGCGTTTCATCATTGAAGGACACACCGACACCATTGGCGGTGAAGATGCCAATTATCAACTCAGTCTGCGCCGGGCCGGTGCGGTGCGCGATTGGCTGGTCAATGTCCTCAAAATCGACGGCAATAACATGCAGGCCGTCGGCTATGGAAAAAGCCGCCCTTTGGTCAATCCCAACGGAACCCCAGACGAACAGGCTCTTAATCGCCGCGTTGAGATCATGATCAAAAAATAATCCTCTCCCGGGTGAATAAAAACAAAACCACATCGTCCAACCAAAGCGAATACAGTCGTGGTGCTTCCAGTGAAATCGCGGCTGACACAGCGAATGACCTTTTGGACAGTGAAAACGTGGAACCAGCCGATGAGATACTCGTAAGCCGCTCGCAGGCGGGGGATATGGAAGCATTTGACCAGCTGGTGACTCGCTATCGAGGAAAAATATATGCCATGACAGTGAATATGATCCATAACGATGCCGACGCCTGGGATCTGGCACAGGATACCTTCGTCAAAGCCTGGAAAGCCTTGCCCAAATTCCAGGCACGCTCCAATTTTTATACCTGGCTTTACCGCATCTCTCACAATGTCACTTACGA
The DNA here is from genome assembly GCA_030625775.1 of Verrucomicrobiota bacterium. GTDB lineage: Bacteria > Verrucomicrobiota > Verrucomicrobiia > Verrucomicrobiales > DEV007 > JAADHD01. Next base: position 94,265 of record DAOUQC010000003.1, on the reverse strand, counting down.
TTGGCTGCGAAAAAGGCAAAACCGGGTTGAAAAAGCAGAGTTCGACGACAGCATTCAATCCAATCAGATCGACAAAAGTGCCCCGACCTCCCCCCGGGACATGGCACGTCCCGATGAAAACGCCCAACGCACTGAACTCAAGCAGAGTATCCGGGATGCTATCGCCCAACTTTCACCCGAGCACCGTGCGGCTATTCTGCTGAAAGAAGTAGAAGGTCTGCGTTATGAAGAAATCGCCGAACGAACCGACTGCAGCATCGGCACCGTCATGTCCCGCCTTTTTTATGCACGTAAAAAGTTGCAGCTCATTTTCACCGAACAAAACATCCGACCATCATGAAAGCTGAAGAAGAAAAAAAACTCACTCTGTGGATTGACGGGGAACTTGAAGACGATCAGGTTCGCGACCTGCTTGAAGCTCATCCGGAACTGGTTAATCTCAAAAAATCTGCTGGTGAATCCGGAAGCATTCTGCGTCAGGAGCTGCCTCTGGAGGAACAGATCCCTTACCCCGATTTTTTTAATCACCGGGTTCAGCAGCGTCTGCTGGAAGATGATGAAACTGAAGCAGAGCTTCCTGCAGCCACTCTGAAAGAAGAGTCTCAATTTTTCCCATTTTTCACCCGTTCCCGCCTTTTTGCCGGACTTGCCTTCGGCACACTGGCCATAGGCCTCATTGTTCATTCCGTCATCGGACCTGACTCGATGGGATCCGGTATTCACACTGAAATTGTCGACACCTACACCCCCAATCCCCAGGTGATTGCCTCCAGCCATTTCAACTCCGAGGCCCAAGCCACTATCATTCTTTTGGAAGGCCTGGAAGAAATCCCGGCTAACATTGAAGTGAGTGGCATTTTCCCACGCAGCTACCAACCCAATGCCGCACTAGCCGCTACAACCCTGCGCAGCAGAGACACCAACGAGCCTCTTGTCATTCTGGAGAACGACCACTACGGGCGCCCCAACATCCGCCTGTCCAGCAAATCCAATCTGTGAAAGCCCGCTCCCACACCACCTTTAATCAAAGAGCCCGGCAGATTTGCCGTCTCAATTTGATTGCCCTCGGTTTAAGCTTTTGTCTGCTGCCTTGCCTGGCCATGGGGCAGAAAAAAAAATCCCCCCCGGCAGCCAAATCCAATGCCCGGGAGTCAGCCGGACAAAGAGCCAAAGCCCACCGGGACGGGCAGGTGTGGGCAGCGCTGATTTTTGCCACAAGCGAGGCAAACAAAACCTCCAATAATGAGACTATCCAAAAAACCATCACCCAGCTAGGCAAGGCCTTCCCTGACAAGAGTTTCCAATTGCTCGGAGAGCACACCCAGCAGATTTTCAGCGAATATGAATCCTGGGTCGTTCCCTCAAAAGATCTGTTTCTAAAAATCGATTCCAAAGGGCCCACCGAAAAAAATGACGGAGTGAATCTTCATCTGCAACTGTGGCGGGAGAAAAATGTCCTCCTTAAAACGGACGTCATCCTGCGCAAGGAGCCGATTTTTATCACTGGCCCGAAATGGGGCAAAGGCCAATTGATCATGGTGGTCGAGCTGCGGTGACAGTAGGGCAAGGGCGTTGAAAGAATAGGGATGTAGCGATTTAGGAATTTAGCTTTTCAGGCTCTGCATTTTGCGCTTTCCATAATCCTGGAGATCTAATCAGAAAGAGCTTCTTTCCCTAGAACTATTCGAATCCCAGCCCTAAAATCCTAATAGGCTAAATCACTAAACCCCGCACACAGATCTCACACAAAAATCCACCGTAAATTCGCCAAACTTCCTTCCCCCCCTTGCGTTTCTTCGCGTCTTGCGAGAAACCCTCCCCCCATTCGCGTTTATTCTCCATTAGCGGCTCCACTCACTCCCAACTCCGCCTCCCGCCGCAACCTCAGTTGCCCACAAGCGGCATTGATATCACCCCCTTTTTCCCGACGCAGCGTCGCTGCCACCTCGGCAGACTTCACTGCTCGCAAAAACGCTTCCTGCTGCTCTTCCGACGGCCGCTTCCACGGCAGTCCCTCCACTGTATTGTAGGGAATGAGATTCACCAAAGCCCCCACCGATTTGGCACGCTTGCCCAACAGGCGAGCTTGATCCAGACTGTCATTCACCCCCTCGATCAGAATATACTCAAAGGTCAGCCGCTGCTTGCGGCGCTCACGCCAATAGTGCAGCGCTTCAAACAATCGATCCAGATTGTATTTGTCATTCACCGGCATGATACGCGTCCGCACCTCGTCACTCGCCCCGTGCAGGGAAATTGCCAGACGAATCTGCGCCTCGGTATCGTCCGCCAGTTTTTTGATCTGCGGAGCCAGGCCACTGGTCGATACCGTAATACTGCGGCCCCCGATTCCCACTCCCCAATGTGCATTCATGATCTTGATCGCTGCCGACAGATTTGTGTAATTGGCCAGCGGCTCTCCCATTCCCATGAACACCACATTGTTCACCTTCTCCCCTGACTCGGCCTCCACCTTCAATATCTGCGCCACAATCTCAGCCGTCGTCAGGTTACGGGTAAACCCCGCCAAACCGCTGGCACAGAATTTGCAGTCATACGCACAGCCCACCTGGCTCGACACACAAAGCGTTTGGCGTTCACTCTGCTCCCCTTGAGTTCCCTTGCTCGCTTTGATAAATACCGACTCCACCAAACGCCCGTCCTGCAAACGAAAGAGAAATTTGCGGGTCGCATCCTTGGCTCCATTGATCTCCACCGTCTCTAGCGGATTCAGATGAAAACAACTTTTCAGTTCCTCACGTAAAGCCACGCTCAAATTCAACATCTCGTCGAAACTCTCCACCCGCTTGACAAACAGCCACTCGAGGATCTGCTTCGCCCGGTAAGGTTTCTCGCCACGCTCCGCCAACCAGGCTTCCAGGCCCTCTTTACCCAAACCCAGAATCGATTGCGAAGCTCCCATCCCAAGTTCCTTAGCGCTCTCCTCCATCCGTGTTATGCATCAACAAATCTCAGAGTTTTTTGATCGAAATATTCCGGAACTGCATCAGGGAAGACGCCGGTGAAAATGTTCCGTCTTTGCGCTTGCCTCCATGATGCTGCAAGGCAATCGCACCTTTCGCCGGCACCTCGGGCAACTGGGCATTCTCGATCACCGTGTGTCCATTCAGAACCACCGTCAAACGATCGCCTTTCATGGTGACCTCAAAAGTATTCCACTCACCAATCGGATTGTCGGCTTTCATTTTCGGCGTCACTCCCGCACGTACTTCAGGGGAAGTGTCCTTACCGTTGCGGTAGCTGTAAACTTCACCCGACCCAATTGGCCAGCACCAGATATTGAGCTGCGCCCGGGGTTCGCCGCGCAGGTAAATGCCGGAGTCCGCATTCGGCATCGGATGGGTCAGATTTTTTCCTTTTTCATCCTTCACCGTTGTTCCGTCCGGCAAGACGTAAGGAACGTCGTAGAAGCCCGTCGTGCGTTTGATGCGCCAGTCGATCTTCAACTCAAAATCTCCAAACTCCTCTTCCGTCCACAGATGTTTCTCACCTTTGGCTTCACTCTGTGCATCGTAGTCGATCACTCCGTCCACGACTTTCCAGTGCCCATTATCTCCTTCCGGAATTTTCCATCCGCTCAAATCCTTGCCATTAAACAATGACTTAACACCCTTTTCCGGCCCGGCTTGTGCGGTCAACAAACACGCCATAGCTGCCGCCGCGACCACAGTCCCCGCTATTTTTTTCGTCAATTTCACTTTCATCTTCTTTTGGTGGTTTTTATTTCGAAGCCTAAGCATGACACCTACCCGAGGCTCCTGCAACTAACGTTCACCCAATCTCCTCTTGAAATTATGCTTGGAAAATGACATTCATTCCCTACCCTGATTTTCCATACCTAATCAACACATGAACACATCTATCGGAACTCCTTTCACTTCTACTGCCACCCGCGTTATGCTCTGCGGCTCGGGCGAACTCGGCAAGGAGGTCGTTATCGAACTCCAGCGCTACGGGGTGGAAGTCATCGCCTGTGACTCCTACGCTGATGCCCCCGCCATGCAGGTGGCCGATCGCTGCCATGTCTTCTCCATGCTCGACGGGGAAAAACTGCGCGCCACTATTGAATTAGAAAAACCTGATCTGGTTGTTCCCGAAGTCGAAGCCATTGCCACTGACACGCTTGCAGAAATTGAAGCCGAAGGCCTTGCAACCGTCATCCCTACGGCACGGGCGACTCAACTGACCATGAACAGGGAAGGTATTCGCCGGCTCGCCGCCGAGGAGCTGGACCTCACCACCTCGCCCTACCAATTTGCCGCCACCAAAGAAGAATTTGATGCTGCTATTGAAAACATCGGTCTGCCCTGCGTAATCAAACCCATCATGTCATCCTCCGGTAAAGGCCAGAGCACCGTGCGCACTGCTGAGCAAATCGATCAAGCCTGGACCTACGCCCAAGAAGGAGGACGCAGTGGTGCAGGCAAAGTGATCGTCGAGGGTTTTGTCGACTTTGACTATGAGATTACCCTGCTGACCGTCCGCCATATCGACGGCACCAGTTTCTGCGAACCCGTCGGCCACATCCAGGTCGATGGAGACTACCGCGAATCCTGGCAACCCCAGGCCATGAGCGATGCCGCATTGGCTTCCGCCCGAGAATACGCCGAAAAAATCACCACTGCACTCGGCGGGCGCGGATTATTTGGGGTTGAACTTTTCATCAAGGGTGACGACATCATCTTCAGCGAAGTCTCTCCCCGCCCACACGACACCGGCATGGTGACAATGATTTCACAGGATCTCAGTCAGTTTGCCTTGCACGCCCGGGCCATCCTTGCTTTACCCATCCCCAATATCCAACAACACGGCCCCTCAGCTTCCAGCGTCATCCTCGTCGAGGGTGAATCCGAGCAAGTCGCATTCGGCAATCTCAATGCTGCACTCAAGGAGCCTGATACCCAAGTCCGGCTATTCGGCAAACCCCGGGTCAGCGGCCACCGCCGCATGGGCGTCGCCATTGCCAGAGCTGAAAGCATCGAAGCCGCCCGTGAAAAGGCTCGCAACGCTTCTGAGGCTGTATCCATCCAGCTATAACAATAAGGAGGCCTTGGCCTAGCCATCCTGTCCGAGAACAAAACAAAAAAACCCTTCCTCTCAAAAAATCAAATATCCTGATCATCGAGCATGACACAGCTCTCGATGTCCGCTGGTTTGACCAGTAGTTGATTGATCTTCAAGGCAAGGGCATCCCGACCATCGTCAGCATCGGGATAGGCGGCCAGTTCAAGCTTTCCTGTGATCCCACCAGCATGCCCCTTGATGGTCAGCTCCACCCATCTGCCAACCGGCAATCCCGAAGTCCGGCGAATGTTCTGCAAGCGTTCCTCCTGCTCACGTTGCAGATTTTCGTAGCCGTCAAGATTTCCGCTATCAAAATCAAAAATCCCCTGCTGCTTTTCATTCACATCCGCCATCGATTCCTCCTCATGCTACAGAATCTGCCAAGTAAACACTCAACTTGATTATTTCTCCTGAACCGTTGGAGCTTCCCCATCCGGTGAACGATCAAGCCGGAAAATAGTTTCCCCTTCCCTCCCTAGATCCAAGCGATCCCTGGCAACGGTTTCGAGATATTCCCTGTCGTTTTTCAACAAATCATATTCCTTCTGCAGTTGCGCCACTCTTGCCGTTTTTTCATTACTGAGTTGCTCTAAGTGTTGCGCCTGCTGCTCCAGCTGGTTTCGACGCTCGATCTCTGGAATAAAAAGGCGCAAAGCGGCGGCGACCACACAGAGAAAAATCAAGGCCATCATGACCCTGCTCAAGCGCTGCCAGATATCCGGCCCCAATACTTCTTCTTCCTCTTCCTGGAAGGGCTCGCGATCCGGATCGTAAAATTCAGTGTCCCGCATTATACAAATCTCCCCGGCCGACTGCTCTCACAGCTGCCGGGAAAAGGGTTTCCAATTTGGTTTATCGCGTTTCCAAGCGGGACGACAGGTTTACACCCTCATCTTCCCACCGAAAATCGCTTCTTCGCACAATTCCTCTTCTATCCTCAAAAGCTGGTTGTATTTGGCAATCCGGTCAGAGCGGCTCAAGGATCCGGTCTTGATCTGCCCCGCATTTGTTGCCACGGCAATATCGGCAATCGTGCTGTCCTCTGTCTCACCCGACCGGTGACTGATCACCGAAGTGTAACTATTTTCCTTGGCCAGTTCGACCGCATCCAAGGTCTCTGTCAACGAACCAATCTGATTTACTTTTACTAGAATGGAGTTCGCCACTCCCATATCAATTCCCTTTTTCAAGTAATCGACATTGGTCACAAACAAGTCGTCACCCACCAACTGGGTATCACTGCCCATTTTCTCGGTGATGACCTTCCACCCGTCCCAATCGTTTTCATCACAACCATCTTCGATCGAGATAATGGGGAATTTTTTCTGCAACTCGACATAATAATCAATCAGTTCAGCAGCCGAACGCTCTGAATTATCCGATTTTGAGAAAACATATTTCCCTTTTTTCTTATCGTAAAACTCAGAGGAAGCCACATCGAGAGCAATGGCGATATCGTCGCCCACCGAGTATCCTGCTCCTTCGATCGCCTGCGTGATCACGGACAAAGCATCTTCAGCTGAATCCAGGCCCGGGGCAAAACCACCTTCATCACCCACCGCCGTAGAAAGACCGCGGTCATGCAATACTTTCTTCAATTGATGGAAAACTTCAGTCCCGTAACGCAAAGATTCGCGAAAAGTCGGTGCTCCCCGTGGCACGATCATAAACTCCTGAAAATCAATCGGTGCATCCGAGTGCGAACCTCCATTGATGATGTTCATCATCGGTACCGGCAATACCTTGGCATTAGGGCCACCAATGTATTTATACAAAGGCAAACCCAATCCCTCTGCAGCTGCATGAGCACACGCCAGAGACACTCCGAGAATCGCATTGGCCCCCAGATTTTTCTTATTCGGTGTGCCATCAAGTTCCAGCATCAAGGCGTCCAGGCTGCCCTGCTCGGTCGCATCCATACCTTCAAGGGCATCCCCGATTTTTTCATTCACAGCAGCAACCGCCTTGCACACCCCCCTGCCGAGATAACGATCAGCATCACCGTCACGTAACTCCCAGGCTTCATGCTCCCCGGTGCTCGCTCCACTGGGAACGGCTGCCCTGCCAAGAGCTCCGCCAGCCAAGGCCACATCCACCTCAACGGTTGGGTTACCGCGGGAATCAAGAATTTCCCGTGCATGAATATCAATTATCGTTGTCTCCATCATTTTTTACTATGGTTAATATGGTTTTTATTTTAAGAATGTTCAATATTAAAATTATTTAATCTTAGTGGGCAACAAGTCCCCTCACCCCGCATTCAGTGAGTGGCAAATACTACTCTCAGCCCTTGCTTCAATTGATAATCTCCCGATTAGGCAACATAAGCGCTGATACTCGCAATCTGGTAATTCTCCAGCGCCCCTCCCGGGCCGGTCGGCAACTGGACCAATTCGCCCACTTTACGATTAAGCAATGTCTTGGCTCGCTCGGAAATATAGGACAAAACCCCCTTGTCAGGATCACTGTCCCACGCTCCCAGAATCGTATATATTTCACTACCGCCAACGTCTTTGTTATCAATCGTCACCACCGTTCCAATTGAAACCAGCGAAGTGTTCACATCACCAAAATCCGTCTGCTTGGCAAGTGCCAGATCGTGCTCCATTTCGTCCTGGCGGCGCATCAATACCCGTTGGTATTCCTTCGCAGACTTGTATTCAAAGTTTTCACTCAAATCTCCATACTCCCGAGCGATCTGAATATCTTTACGGTTTTCGGGAATCTGCTTGTTGACCAGATCTGCAAAGTCCGCCTTCTTTTTATTGTGGCTTGCCTCGGATACCACCAGCAATTCATCCTCTTCATCCTTTTCCTTGCCGGTAATCAATTCCTGAACTTCAGGATGAATTTTAACAATTCGAGCCATCAGGGAACGACGATCCAGATCCCGGAACACGGACGACATCATCAGTCTGCGGGCAAAGTTGCGCACCGTATTCAAATCCCCGGCTCTCACCAGATCAGGAATCAACTCCATATCATTCAAAAGAATATCATGCACCCGGTTACGGCGACCGCTTTCGCCGTGATCCCGTTCCAACACATGAATCAAGCCCGAAGCCAATTCTGCATCAAACACCGGTTGGGCTGCGCCCGCCCGCTCCTTGCAAATCCATACCAAAACCTCGGAACTCAAGCTGCGTCGGGCCAGACCTTTCACCAAAAATGCTTCCAACTCAGCCGCCTTGCCTTTCTCAATCATCAAGTGGGCGATTTCCTGAATAGTGCGGGCATTCGCATCACCCAACAGTCCAAGCGCCGCATCAATCCACTCGTCACCGAAGGCCTTTGGCAATTCCCCGATCAATACACGCTGACGACTCACCGAGATCTCTTTAAAAAGCTCACCCAAACGATCTTTTTGACTGGTCAAAAGTTCGGCCAGATCGATGGCTCCATCATCCGATGCCAATTCGGCGTGTTTTTCCTGCAATTCGCGACGCACAAGAATCAACTCAACCGCTTGCGCCAAATGCAACTTCAGTGCTTTGCGGGCGGATTCATTGATATCGACAACCACCGGCTTTAACTGGGTCTCCAGATCATCAAAGACAGATAATTTTTTCAAAATCGCATCGACACACTTCACTTTCACCTTCAAATCACGGGCCTCTTCATAGTCACCCAACAGCGCGTCTGCCGGACTGAGATCCTCATTCCGCAATTCGAGTGGGTCATTGCGTTTACCCGGCACCACAAAACTGTGATCGGCACGCAATTTCCTTTTTGCCCCGTCCCACCATTTTTTGTAGGCACTTTCCTCCACCACAGTTCCCATGATCAGATTTTCAAGACCAACCAACTTCAGTGTCCCTCCCGCAGATTCCAAGGCCGCACGCACCAAAGCCACTGGATCATCACTGGCCAGTTTTTTCATCTTATCGAGCTGGGAATGCCTTTTTGACAAAAAATGATCTTTTTCCAATGGCGTCAGAGACGAGGCGGCAAACTGCAGCGCCATGCCGTGTCCCGGCTTGCCTTCAAAATCGATGATGATTCTTGATTCCGGCAAACTCCACTCTACAATTTTTCCCACCCCCCAGCTCTTGTGCACACAAAATGCCCCTGGTGAAAGTTGGTCAATTTTCTCCGCAACGGCTTGCTCTATTTTACCGTTCGCAATATGCTTTTCAAGATCTGGATTCATAGCTTTTCCCGAACATAGAAGCAAAGAGCAATGAACCAAGTGAAAAATTAATCTTGCCAATCTTTTATCATTGGGTGTATTCTCCCCGTAACATGAAAAAAGTACTCATTGTAATCTTTTGCCTTGGCATAGTTGCCCAAGCTCACGCGGACATACAGGCTCCTCCAAAAAGCCAGTACACCGCTACTCGCAAGCTCAGCAGGGGCCTGGCCAACATTCTTTATAGCTGGACCGAGCTGCCAAACACTATCATTCGATCCCATGAACGACAGGATCAGGCTACTGAAGTGGTGGTATTCGGTATCGTCAGGGGTGTTGCCCGAACCGGGGTTCGTCTCGGTTATGGCGTTTACGAAGTGATTAATTTCCAACGTCCTCTCTACAAAGACAGTTTCCGTGCTCCTTATGCGAGCAAAAAATTTGCCCCCATCTCCGGATATGAAGAGTTCCCAGGGCAGATTGGTTACCTTTCTACCATCGATTACTCGCGAACAGGCTCTTACTAAACAACGAACCTTTTAAAAACCGCAGGAGTCTGACTTCTGCGGTTTTTTTGTGCCTCCACCCAAAATTACTCCATACGCTTTTCAATCACTGCGTAAGCATTGTGATTGTGGATCGACTCAAAATTTTCCGCCTCCACCCGGTACCAGGTGATATTGTCCTGCTCATCTGACAAGGCTGCCACATTCCTCACCAGATCCTCGACAAACACAGGATGATCAAAAGCCCGCTCAGTGACCTCCTTCTCATCGGGCCGCTTCAGCAGGCTATACAACTCGCAACTGGCACATTTCTCAACCAGAGCAATTAAATCCTCAATCCATACCGGCTCCTTGAATCTCACCGAGTAGGTCACCTGTCCACGCTGATTGTGGGCTCCTCTCTCGCTAATAGCCTTCGAACAGGGGCACAGCGTCGTGACCGGCACACAAATCGTCAGAATAAAATCCTGCTCCTCTGCTTTGGAATCAATCTCAAAAACCACATCATAGTCCATCAATCCCTGCGCACCCGTTGCCGGGGCTGATTTACTCAGGAAAAATGGAAAGCGAAATTCAATATGCGCCCGTTGTGCGTCGAGTCGCGCCATCAACTCACTGGGTATCCGAGGCAAACTCCTTACATCCAAAACCGGCCCATGGGAGTTGAGCACCTCCACAAAACGACTCATGTGGGTGCCTTTGTAGTGATGCGGCAAATCCACCGCTAATGACACCGTAGCGACGGTGCTTTGCGTCCCTCCCGCTTTTTCCCTCACATCTACAGGGAAACGCAGGTTTTTCACTCCAACACGATCAATCGCCAGATTGCGGAAATCCGGTTCGTTTTGCGTATCTTTAAGCTCTTCCATGACAGTGGCCACATTAGGAGGCATGAAGCCCCTTGGACAAAAAAGAAAAACACAAAGGCGTGCCCGCAATCACTGCAAAGCACGCCCTAAAAACTCACTACTTTAGCCGCCGCCCCCCCTTAAAAAGAAAAAAGAGAAAACTACGGCCTCCCAATACTCTTAGCGCATCAGGTTCAACGCACGCGCACGTTTCACTTCCCGAGTGATTCGACGATGCATTTTAGCAGAAACTCCAGTGATTCTCCTCCCATAAATCTTGCCTGTTTCACTCACAAACTTCGACAGATACTCAGGATTGAGGTGATTGATGCTCTCCACAGGAATATCCAGACGACGCCGAGGCATCTTCCGATTTGCCCGGCGAAGGTTCATTGCTCTTTCTTTAGTTTTTGGTCCCACCATGACGATTATTTCGTTAATTCAGCACTTTGAATTTTTTTTACTTAGCTAGTCAACCCCTTACCGTTTTTCCCGGTGCAAAGTACGACGTTTCAAAAAAGGATTAAATTTGACCTTCTCAAGACGACCTGGTGTTCTCAGGCTTTTTTTGTTTCGAGTGGTCACATACATCGATCTCGGCTTGCCTTCTTCTTTGGCTTCCGTGCATTCCAGAATTATTACATCGCGTGGCATAATTTACTTACTTTAAACTTATTATAAAAAATTTACTGCACCATCTCTAAGATGATTCACAGCTCCTGTCCCGATACATTTTAACGTGCGACGGGCTTGGGCCCATCCTTTGCAACCCCTTCCGTATCACTATTGCCGAACAAAGGTCCGACGGGCTGGCGAACCTGCCCCTGTTCTTCCTGTTTTTCAAGTTCTTCCTGACAGGCAACAGTAAATCGTGCAAAAGGGATCGCTTGAAGGCGCGCCTGAGGGATTTTCACCCCCGACATTTCGCAAAGCCCATAAACCCCCTTTTGAACTCGAGCGATCGCTTCTTCGATCTCATGAAAGGCATCCTGCTCTTGTGACAGCAAATTCAAAGCGAAATCCCGGTCATAAGAATCACTACCCGCATCCGCCTGGTGCATGCCAAAGGCCGAAGAGTCCCCCCCGCTAGCGGGTGCCCGTAAGTTATCTTTAGCCATTCCACTCATTTGCCCGATCAAAACATCCCTCAATGCCAGCAGTTTCTGCTGCTGCTCGCGAACAAAAGGTGCCAAGCGTAATTTTTTGTTGATAGTGGTCGCTAACTTTTTTTTCTTAGCTGCCGCCGCTTCGGCTACTGCCTTCACCCTAATAGCCGCAGCTTCTCTCTCAGCTTGCAGACGCGCCGCTTTCCGCTCAGCGATCTGCTTGGGAGTCATCTTTTTCCGTGCCGTCTTTTTTTTCTTCGGAGCCACTTTCTTCTTCGGCGCAGCTTTCTTTTTTGGCGTCACCTTTTTTTTCGGCGCAGCTTTCTTTTTTGGCGTCACCTTCTTTTTTGGCACAGCTTTTTTCTTTGGCATCACCTTCTTTTTCGGAGCAACTTTTTTCTTCGGCATCACCTTCTTTTTCAGTACAGTTTTTTTCTTCCCCACCGCTTTTTTAGCAGGAGCCTTTTTCTTAACTGTCTTTTTTTTCGAGGGCATAGATAAAAAGTGGCCTGATTTTAAAAAATACGCGTTTTATATACGCTATTTCACCTTTGCTAGAGCCTTCAACCAGAGCGCCCTAGGAACGGGGACGCACTAGATAGATGCTTTTCCAAAAAGCCGCAAGGGGAAAATCACCGCTCAGCCGGCCAAAGGAATCGAAACCCCATCAAAAGGCCAGATCTTCGGGATCATCCAACTGGCCACTACCCACAATAATATCGCCAGAGGAAGCCCCGCCCGGGTGAAGTCAGTAAACTTGTAGCCCCCCGCCCCGTAAACATAAGTATTCGTCTGATAACCAATGGGCGTCACAAAACTGGCACTCGAGGCAAACATGACTGCTACCACAAAAGGCCGTGCATCTACCCCTAGTTGGGCTGCCACCCCTATAGACACAGGAGTCAGTAAGGCTGCCACCGCATTATTACTGATCATTTCGGTCAATACCGCAGACAACAGATACATCACGACCAACATGACATGAGGCCCGTAGTCCCCAAAAACATCCACTGCTTTGTAGGCAAAAATTCTAGCAAGATCCGTCTCTTTCAAGGCCATTCCCAGGCCCAGCATGCCAAAAATCATAAAAATCACCTTCCACTCCACCGCATCATAAGCCTCCGCAGGATCAATACAGCGACTGACCAAGGTGACGAGAACCGCTGCCATTGCCAAAATAGGAATCAAAGACGGGTTCAAAGCCCCACCAATCATGAAAAACATCAGTGCCCCGAGTGCAATGGGAGCTTTTGAACGCCTCAAAGGCTGTTCGGTCGGCTGACTGAGATTGATGAAGTCTTTTTCCGCAAACAATTCCTTCATCCGCTCCACCGGCCCCTCCATCAACAGGGTATCGCCAAATTCAAGCTTCACCGCTTGGAAACGTTCCTTCAAATTCTCTCCCCGACGATGCACCGCCAGAATCAAAGCCCCGAAACGCTGACGAAAATTCAGTTCACTGAGACTTTTACCCACCAATCGTGATTCAGGCCCTACAATTCCTTCCATCAACACCGCTGACTCTGTTTTCACATAATCCAGTCCCAACTCGGATTTTGGTATCAAATCAAGCCCCTGGGTCGCACTGATTTCCATCACCCCCGAGGCTCTGGTTTTCAATAGCAGCTGGTCTCCTTCCTCAAACACCATTTCATCGAGCGGGGTGGTCACCCGATTCCCAGTCCGCACCACTTCGATCACCCGAATATTCCGCATTTTTGCCAAGGCCGTCTCGGTAAAACGGTGATCCACCAAGGGAGAGGATTCACTCACGTAGGCCTGGGTCAGGAACTCCCTCCCTTCCTCCGATTCAAATAAGGTCGACAGAGTGATGCGATCCGGCAACAACTTGCGCCCGACTGTCAGTAAATACACCAAAGTCACTACGACGAAAATCAATCCCAAACCACTGATTTCAAACATGCCAAAAGGCCTCATACCTGCATCTGCTGCAATACCGGAAGCAATCAGATTGGTCGATGTTCCGATGATGGTGCAGGTTCCTCCCACAATTGCCGCGTAAGACAGAGGGATCAGTAAACGCGAGGCCTTGAGATCAAATTTGCGGCAATGCCTCAATACCAAGGGCAAAAAGACCACCACCACCGGCGTATTGTTCACAAAAGCGGACAAAAAAGCTACCAGAACCGCCAGCACCAGTAAAACCCGGAATTCACCTGCCCCGGCCACTTTTTCAAATAAACCCGCCAAAGCCTCAATCAAACCGGTTCGCTCCAGAGCAGCACTTAAAATAAACATTGCCGCCACCGTGATCGGTGCGCTGCTGCCGAAAATCGACAGCGCATGGTCACTATCCATCACCCCTATCAATACGAGAAACACAAACGCCCCCATCGCCACCAGATCCGGCGGGAACCATTCTTTCACAAAAGCGACAAAAACGGCTACCACCACCACTCCGGTCACGATCTGTTTCCACAATTCAATTTCCATGTTTGCTCGTCAGGGGATTTTACATATTAAGAATTGGTGGGGAAATTCAATTTTCCCGTCCAATTTTTAGAAAGCAGGCTATCTTCTCATTGAAGCTGAGAAAACAAAAATCTATTCTATACTGTTTTTTAATTAACTCCACTTTTACACCATGCCTACTCTTGCCATCGCCCTCGGAGCCCTCGTCCTTTACCTTGTGGCCTACCACACTTACGGAAAATGGCTTGCCCGGAAAATTTTTAAGCTCGATCCTAAAGCAACAGTTCCCAGTGTCGCCCTGAACGATGATAAAGATTATGTTCCAACCGACAAATCGATCATCTTCGGCCACCACTTCACCTCCATCGCCGGCACCGGTCCAATTGTCGGCCCTGCCCTTGCGGTGATCTGGGGATGGGTGCCTGCCCTGCTGTGGGTCTTGTTCGGCTCGATTTTAATCGGTGCGGTTCACGATTTCGGATCACTGGTGGTGTCGATGCGCAACCGCGGACAGACGGTTGGTGATATCGCCGGACGCGTACTTACACCACGAACCCGCCTGCTCTTTCTTTCAATCCTTTTCATGGCCCTGACCATCGTGCTTGCTATTTTCGGGCTGGTGATTGCTGCAGTTTTTAAAACCTACCCTGCCTCCATTTTTCCCTGCCTGGTTCAAATCCCTATTGCCGTCATTATTGGCACCATGCTGCACCGCCGAGGCGTAAATATCCTCATCCCCTCCCTGCTTGCCCTGGCTGTCATGTACGTCACCGTCTATTACGGCAACCAGGGGTTTCTCCAAGCTTTCAACTCTACCCTGGCTTCCTGGTCAATCATCACCTGGTGTGCGGTTTTGCTGATCTATTCCTATGTGGCTTCCGTGCTCCCGGTCTGGTCACTGCTTCAACCACGTGATTACATCAACAGCCTGCAGTTACTCAGTGCTCTCGGACTGGTTGTCATCGGCCTGTTCGTTGCCGCCATCAACGGTGGGGCGCCTCTGCCGGACGGTGGAGAATCCCTTCCTCTGGAGATTGTCGCCCCTGCAGTCAATCTGCACCCGCAGGGAGCCCCCTTCATCTTCCCCTTCCTTTTTATCACCATCGCCTGCGGAGCCATCAGCGGCTTTCACTGCCTCGTATCCAGCGGCACCTCCAGCAAACAGATCAAATGCGAAACTGACGCCCAGTTTGTCGGTTATGGATCTATGCTGACTGAGGGTTTTCTTGCCGTTTTGGTCATCCTCGCCTGTGTCGCAGGACTTGGTCTCGGCAGCTCTAATCCAGACGGAAGCGGTGGAATCCTCACTGGCGCCGAAGCTTATAATGCACGTTATTCGACCTGGGGAGCCTCCAGTGGCCTGATCGCAAAAGTCGGAGCCTTCGTCGAAGGGTCGGCAAACTTCCTCAAAGCGCTCGGTTTGCCCGGCAATTTTGCCATTGCTCTGATGGGCGTGTTTGTCGCCTCTTTCGCCGCCACCACCCTCGACACCGCATGCCGCTTGCAACGCTATGTCGTTCAGGAGCTGGCTTCCACCTTTGCTCCCCGCATTTCCCCCACCGCCCTGGCCGCGGAGGCCTACGATTTTGACGACAACAAAGAGGGCGCCTCACGACAAGCCGGCGAAGCCGCCGATCACAAGCCTCACGCCCTCAATCCTTTCACTTGGCTCACCAACAAACACGGCGCCACTATTTTTGCCATCGTGATCGCCGGACTCATCGCTGCCCTGCCTGCCCCCGGCAAAGAATGGACCATGGAAAACGCTGGCAAAGGCGGCCTCATTCTCTGGCCCCTGTTCGGCGTGACCAACCAGTTGCTTGGAGGTCTCGCTTTTCTCGTCATCACTTTCTGGATGTGGAGACGAAATTTGCCCATCTGGTTCATTGCCCTGCCAACCGTTTTCATGCTCATCCTTCCCGCCGTCGGACTCAGTCTGCAGCTCTTCAGTGAAAGCGGATGGATCGCCAAGGAAAACTGGCTGCTGGTATCCATCGGTTTCGCCACTTTAGCCCTTGAGGCCTGGATGCTGGTCGAAGCCTTCATTGCCTTTCCCAAAGCCAAAGGCGTACTCGAACCCGAATTACCACCACTGCCTGCTACAGGTATCAGCAATGAGGGTGGACGCTCTTGTTAGCGTCAAACTACACCCGCAACGCTTCGTGCATGGTTTGCGACAACTTTTCCACCGCATAAGGTTTGGGCAAAACTCCCACATACCCCTCCTGCATCAGCTGATTCTCGGCCCCATCATCAAACCACCCGCTGGTCGCGATCACTCTGGCCGCACCGTCCATCCGACGAATCTCATCTTTGACCTCGTCCCCGTCGAGGCCACCAGGCAAAGTCATGTCCAACAAAACGGCTGATACAGGCTCCGTCGTACGCGCCTGTTGACGATACAAATCAATGGCCTGCTGCCCGTCGGCAGCCGCGATGGTTCGGTAGCCCAACTTCTCAAGCAAGCGTTGCGCAGATTGCCTCACCGCATCCTGATCATCGACCACCAAAACGCAGCCCTGCCCCTCAATCAGTTCCTGATCACCGCCCTCCCTCCTCCCGGCAGCAGCTTTTTTCTCCTCCCTCTCCTTGCCTGCCCGGCAAGCTGGCAAATAAACCTTGAATTCCGTGCCCGCATTGAGGCTGGATTTCACCGTGATCGTGCCTCCATGACGTTGAATAATCGCCCGGCAGGTCGCCAAACCAATACCACTGCCTGTCTCTTTGGTGGTAAAATACGGCTCAAAAATTTTCTCAAGATTTTCCGGGGCAATTCCGCAACCTCGATCACGAACAGTGGTTAAAACATAACGCCCCGCAGACAACCCCGGGACTGAATCCACCTCGATTTCGATATTCTCCAAATTTGCCTGCACCACCCCGCCATCCGGCATCGCCTGTCGGGCATTGATCATCAAATTGCTCAAGACCTGCCGAAGCTGGCGTTCATCCGCTTCGACTCCCCAAATACCCTCGGAAATCTTCAACTCACTTCGCACCAACGAGCCCATCAAGGTGAGCTTGGAAACCTTCTTGAGTAATTTCCCCGGCCTCACCACCTGCACCATCGGTGTGCGCCCCTTGGTGAAATCCAGAATTTGCTGTGCCAGAGATTGGGCGTTGTCACAGGCTTCCAGGGAATCCTCGATGCGTTGGCGAATCTCCGTGCCCTCCTGCGTTTCCAGCCGGGTCAGTGACAGGTTCGACGTGATCGCCGTCAGCTCATTGTTAAAATCATGCGCAATCCCCCCCGCCAACATTGCCAGCGACTCCACCCGGCTTTGCTCCAGCTTCTCCTCGATCAAAAGCTCGGGGTCATCCTCAGTCACAATTTTTTGCTCCCCGGCAGGAAGCCCGGCAATGACCTTTTCAAGAGCAAGTGGCACAGGTCGCAAAGTCAGCACAAAACTCACCGCCCTCCCCTCCTCATCCTTCATCCCACGTATAGTCCAAATAAAAGGCTCCTGCCGCCCCTCTTTCAGGACACAGTTTTTCTCCATTTCAAAAGTACGCCCCGCTTTCAAAACTGCAGCCAGACGAGCCAGTAAATGCTCCAGATTATCGGGATCATAAACCAAACCCAAAGGCTGGCCGATCAATTCAGCTGGATGATATTCCGTCAACAATCCGACCGCCCGGTTGGCATACACAATCCGTGGCCCCCGCACGTCGGCTGAAAAATCCCCGTCAACAATCAATACCCCTTCGCCAACCTGCTCAATCGCCTGTCGAAGATGATGATTAATCGATCTGATTTGCTCAAGCTCTTGCTCCTCCATCCAACGCCTGTCTTTGTGAATTCACCAAAACCCTAGCGATAACTTATTTTTTTTGTTAAGGGAAGTTAATTATTCAAAAATCGCTCTCCATGCAATCTCCTGAGTCCTGGACTCAAACCTAGCCCATCCACCCCGGTTCGATAACGGAAGGGCAAGAGCAAAATACAAATTCCTAGCAGTTGCCGATTTTTATTATTTACCGGAGGAAGCGAAGGTAGGTTTAACAGGCTCACCGGTTTGAATAGATATTGGGTAGCTTGCCTTGTATTGGTCAAGCGCATGAATCATTGCATTCCCCAGGGAATATAGCCGCTTAGGATTTTTTTTAGCGAGATTATCCACTTCACTAACGTCTCTGGCGATATTATAGAGCTCCCAAGTCTCTGTAGCGTAGCTGTATATCACTTTCCAATCATCTTTGATGTAAGTGCTGAAAAGGCTGTTAGCATGCTTGTGTGGAAAGTGGACCAGAAACTCCTGAGGACGCTTGGCATCTTTCCCGATGATGTATGGCGAAATGTCAAAGCCATCCATACGTTTAGGATTCGGGTGCTCCACCCCCGCGATACTGAGGATGGTCGGCATCATGTCCATGCAGGCCACCAGTGAGAACTCAACACTCTGCTTTGCAATCGGAAGAGCTTGCTGGAATTTATTCTTAGGGTCAGGTTTAGCCCATGCGACTATCAAAGGCACACGAGAACCCCCTTCAAAGCGTGTGCCTTTTTTCCCACGTAATGGTTCACTTCCCATTGTCCCGGCACTCCCGTTATCGGAGTAGAAGATCACCAGCGTGTCCTCCGCAACACCCAACGAATCAAGTTTTTGAATCAAATCTCCGAGTGATTTATCCATTCCTTCAACGAGGGTAGCAAAAGCGAGATCATCCCCATTGAGTTCTGGATAATTTTTGACAAACCTCTCGTCGGGATAGAAAAAAGGCACATGCACTGCATACTGACTCATATAGGCGAAAAAAGGTTTCTCAGCTTGAACCGCCCCTTCAATCGCTTCCATCATCTCCAGCGTAATCGCTTCGGTGAGAAAAGTATCCGTGCCGTGATATTTCTCTAAGCCAGGTATATCCCAGTCATGACCGCCTTTCCGGTGAGCTGCTGAATAATTATACTTTCCCCAGTAGCTACCAGGCCCACCGCCGCCGAAACCCGCTATATTGATATCGAAGCCTATGTTTTTAGGATCTCCGTTAGGAGTGTCGTCTGGGCCGAAATGAGCTTTGCCTGCAAAGAGAGTGGCGTAGCCTGCTTTTTGCATCAACTTTGGCAACAGCGGAATATTTTCAGGAACCCCTTTGGTATTCCATGTTGGATTTTTGATATTTTCCGTCTCGATGGCTCCAGGTTCAGATTTATAGGTCTTAGGGTGAGTCCACTGGGTGACGCGATGGCGAGGAGCATTCAGCCCGGTTACGATACTAACCCGTGTCGGCGAACATATTGAATAAGCGTAAGCATTGGTGAAAATTCGGCCATTACTCGCCAGGTTTTCCATATTCGGCGTATGATACAGCTGATTCAGATTCGTAGTGACTGGCTTGTTCTGTTTGTCATATAGAAACGGCACGGAGGTGTCCTGCGTTCCCAGATCATCGACTAGAAAGAAGAGAATGTTAGGCTTTTCCGATGCAGGCAGCAGCAAAGAAGACAGGCCGAGAATAAGCAGAATAAGTTTAGCAGACATGATTTACGAGCTTAGTTGAAATCAAGAGTTCGAGACACCGTTTTACAGAATACCATTCCTGGAATACTTCCAACTTCCCCTGCCCCATCTTTGATAGTTTTTCCATTCACATGAAATAACACAACAGCAGAAAAATTAGGACATTTCGCGACCTTACTGAATGAATCCCCCTTCCCTCAAACCTCCTCGTTATAAAACAACTTCACGAACTTCATCTTCTTCGCTTCATCAAAACCCTGCTCTACCATACCCCCGGGAGTTTCGATCAGTGCTGAGGACAAACGGATCACCGCTCCAGTATCCAACTTCATCCGGCTCTTGAGTTTCTTCTCCTCACGCTTGGCGATTTTCTGGGAGACCTTGAATTGATCATCCAGAGGTACATCGTTCTCCTTTTCAAACTCCTCCTTGAACAAGGCAAACTGCTCGATCACCTCCGGCTCCACCAACACCTCTTTTTCAAACTCTTCACGATTAAACTCTTCATTGGCAGAAATATGGCTGACCGCTTTTTTAGCTAACTCATGCCGCTCCTCCTGCATAACCTCCTCGGGAAGCCCCTCGTCGGCAAACTGCACACACAGCTCGGTATAACGCTTTGTCAGATAGTCGTCATCCTTCACCGGAATCGCACCGAGGAAATCACGGTTCCAGAAATAGGTATTGCCGCCGGATTTATCAAAGACGTAAACCGCATAACCGCCTTCACGATTGTGATTCAAGATCAGGCAGCCTTTGTCGATCTTATCAGGGTAAATACCCTGCTGGGTTGAAAGCATCAAATCGCCATCCTGCTCGGTAATTTGCATGAACGGCACCTTGCTTTCCGATTTGATAATACTGATCGCATCAGTCACCTGCCCCGCCACTTTGATTCCCTTGATCAAAGCAATGCAAAGATCCCCCTTTTTGATATTGGGATGATTAGACGAGCTGTGCAAATGCTTGGCGATCAGTGCCGCCTTTTCCAACAAAACCTCCCCCTCTTGCTCCTTTTTTGCTGCAAAAATATCACTCACATAGGAATAAACCTCATTGCTATTGAGATCCGAGTGGTGATGCAAACAGTGGACTTCCAGTGCTCTGAACGATTTCAAAAAACAATGAGTCAACCACTCCGTATCTTCTTCCGCAAAACGGCAAAGGGTTTTCGAAGTCTGCAAAGACTCACCCTTCTGGGCATTGCCCACCTTTGCCAGACTCATTGCTGATAGAACCGCTTCTTTGAAATTTGTAAACAAGGCCATATTGCCGAGTTCCTACACGCTTCTCTGCACCTCGGCAACCTGACAGCTGCTTACCGATGAACTTTTCCTCACTCGAAGCACCACGGCGATTTTTTTCATCGAAAAATTAATCTACAGCAAGGGCGTTGAAAGAAGGGGGCTGTAGCGATTTAAAAATTTAGATTTTCAGGCTCTGTATTTTGCGCTTTCCATGATATAGGAGATCTAATCAGAAAGGGGCCCTTTCCCTAAAACTATTCGAATCCCAGCCCTAAACCCCCAATAGGCTAAATTGCTAAACCCCGCCCACAAATCTCGTGCAAAAATCCGCCGTGCTCGAACCGCACGGATATCAATTCACCGCTTGCGTTTGTCGCCCTGTCCTGCGATACCATTAGCAGTAAACTGACGAAGCTGAATTCCGCTGCTCGGCAGTTTTTCAACTCCAATCACAATGAAAATTCTTATTCCCATTCTCACCATCGCTCTCACAGCTGTGAGCTGCTCGACCATCACCGTCAATCACCGCCATGACGAAACTGAAGATTTTACCCGCTTTCGCAGTTACGCATGGATGGCAAAAGCCACAGCCAGCGGCACCATCCCTTTCGACGAATCCACCGTAGATCGCCGGGTCAAAAAATCAGTTGAGGAACAACTCCACTTTAAAGGCTTCCGCAAAACCACCGCCGCAGACGCCGACTTCCTGATTGGCTACCAAGTTGCCCTCGACAGCCAGCTCAGCGCCAACGACGTGGCTACCGATTATGACTTCAACGAGAGCCAAACCGATCCCAAGCTGATCGGCACCGTCCAGACTGACAACTCGTCTCACCCGCTGACTTATGTCCGCACATATGAGCAAGGCAGCCTGATCCTCAACGTCGCCGATGCCAAAAGTAAAGAACTGGTCTGGTGGAGTTCCGCCCAAGCCGAAGTGAGCGCAAGTGACAGTGCTGAGGTCCGGAAAAAACGCATCAATAAAGCAGTAGGCAAAATGCTGAAGGACTTCCCCCCCCAATAAGTGAATTTCTGCACTCAAAAAGCCGTTGCAACGATATTTCGCAGCTTCCCTGAAAGGTGAGCTTGGCACATCCCTCGCAAAACATTTTCACCCCACTTGCTGTCAGTCGGAAATCTTATTCCCTGACTGTACAAAAACCAGAGCCTCTTTGACCAAGTCCTCAGGACTATCCACACAGAAATCCGGATCCTCGGTCAACATCGCCGCCCGGCCATTGGCACCCCAACAGACTGCCACACCGTGTATTCCTGCATCACGGGCAGCTTCCATATCGCGGGTTTCGTCGCCGACATACATCACCGCCGGAGCCTCACGGCGTTCCCGTTTTAAGATACTTCGCAGGCGTGAGCCCTTGCCAAACAAACTCGCGCCCGCTTCCACAAAGTGGAAACAATTTTCGAGATCATAGTGGGAAAGGAAGCGCCTCACATTTTCAACTGCATTCGAACTGAGTATACCCATTCCAAATCCTGCAGCATGAAGCTCACGAATCATTTTTTCAGCTCCGGGAATCAACGGCACCTCGTCGATTCGCTTGCTCAGCAAATGCCTGATCCGGGCTGCCATTTTGACCGCCATCAACCGGGATATCCCCATACGGTCGAGCAGCGCCCGGGTATTCAATTTACGCAATTCCTGCAACTCCTCTTCAGTCACCTCCTTCAAGTCATAGTCCCCGGCAATCTCATTGAAAATCTCAAGCCCAACGGCAAGTGTATCCGCCAAGGTGCCGTCAAAATCAAAAATCAACAGCGGCTTCTGGTGATTGGATACGGAGGACGGCATATGAACTTTATAATTTACTATTTAATTGTGTGCGACTCCTCTCTCATCTGCAAGATCTCACTTTGCGAAATGAAAAATTTTATCCTACACCTCAACATTTCGCCGAAAGACACTTTGCTGCCGTCTTGGCAAAATAGGTCAGAATCATATCTGCCCCAGCCCGCTTGATCCCCAGTAAACTCTCCATCATCACAGCCTCTTCATCAATCCAACCTCCCTCCGCAGCAGACTTGATCATCAGATACTCACCACTGACCTGATAGGCCGCCATCGGCAACTCCAGGGTCTCACGCAAAGCCCTGATCACATCCAGGTAAGGCCCTGCAGGTTTAACCATAATGATATCCGCCCCCTCCATCACATCCAACTCAGCCTCGCGCAAAGCTTCGCGCCAATTCGCCGGGTCCATCTGGTAGGTTTTTTTATCACCCGCCTTGGGTTCCGACTCCAAGGCGCCGCGGAAAGGGCCATAATAAGCCGATGCGTATTTGGCCGTATAGCTCATGATCAACACCTCCTCAAAGCCCTCTTCGTCGAGTGCATTCCTAATCTCCCCCACCCGCCCATCCATCATGTCGCTGGGAGAAACCACATCCGCTCCAGCTCTTGCATGGCAAAGGGCCTGCTGGCACAGCACCTGCACGGTTTCATCATTCAAAATTCCAGCCTGCCCCTGATCATCTTCCACAACCAGGCCGTCATGCCCGTCAGAGTTATAGGGATCCAAAGCCACATCGGTGATCACCGCCATGTCTGGATAAGCTTTTTTCAAAGCCCCCACCGCCCTTGGCACCAAACCTCCGGCATTATGACATTCTTTTGCATCAGAGGTTTTTAACGACTCATCAATCGCTGGGAACAAAACCACTGCCTTCACCCCCGCTTCACAGGCCTCTCCCGTTTCCCTCACCAAACCTTCTAAGCTCCAACGCTTGCAACCGGGCATCGAAGCAATTTTCTCATCTTGCTTTTTGTCATGGACAAACAACGGGTAGATCAAATCGGCAGGCAACAGACAGGTTTCCCTGACCAAACTCCTGATCGCTTCGTTCTGACGATTCCTTCTAGGTCTTACAGGTAAATTCAACTTTTTGGACATAATTCGTAGCCCTCCTTATCATCTTTCACTTCCCATCCTTTTTCCAAAAGCTCGTCTCTCAAGGCATCCGATTGCGCCCACTCCTTGGCCTGCTTTGCCTGCCACCTTTTTTCAGCCAGTGCCTGTATTTCAGCAGGCAAGTCAATCTCAGCTTGCTCTGCAGGTCGAGATAAGAATAAACCCAAAGCCTGCAGAATAAAGTCCAGATCCTTCACCGCAGTCGACGCCTCTTCCTCCGACATCTCATCCGCTTTCAAGTCACGCAACTCGGAAAACACCCGGCCCAGTGCTTCCGGTGTGTTCAAATCATTGAGCAACGAATCAAAGGCCTTCTTGAAATAGACAAAATCATGAGCCGAAAAATCCATCCCTTCATTTCCTCCCTCATCAGCAAGCTCCCCAGCTCGATCCCGCAAGTGCTCAGCACTTTTACCAATCCTCTCCAAAGCCTTCTTCGCATCCGCCATCGACTGCAGGGTGAAATTCAAGGGGTGCCGGTAATGACCCGAAATCAACACATAACGCAGTTCATTTGCGGTAAATCCCCGCTCTTCCAAATCTGCCAAAGTATACATGTTGCCCAAACTCTTGCTCATTTTTCCCCCGTCCACCATCAGATGGGTGATATGAAACCAATGACGGGCAAACGTTTCACCTGTAGCTGCTTCACTCTGGGCAATCTCGTTATCGTGATGCGGGAAAATGAGATCCACTCCTCCGGAGTGCAGATCAAAGGTATTCCCCAGGTATTCACGGCACATGGCCGAACACTCCAGATGCCACCCCGGCCTGCCCTCTCCCCATGGGCTCAGCCAAAAATTATCGCCATCCTCTGCTTTGCGCGCCTTCCATAAGGCAAAATCAGCTACCGCATCCTTTTCATACTCATCATCCGCTACCGCCGCTCCACTGGCCCCGGCACGCAACTCGCGTTGATCAAGATGCGAAAGACAGCCGTAATGGTCAAACGACGCTACTTTGAAATAAACCGAGCCATCTTCACTCTGATAGGCATGCCCTTTTCCCATCAATTCTTCGATCAAGGCAATTTGCTGTGGGATATGAGCTACAGCACTCGGCTCTTCGTGAGGCGGCAAAAGATTCAAAGCGAAACAATCCTGCTGAAATTTTGTTGTCCAGGCCTCAGTGAAATTTTGCAGGCCTTTGCCAGCCGCCTGTGAATCCCGTATCGTTTTATCATCAACATCCGTGATATTGCGCACATGCCGGGTCCGCTGTCCGGACAACTCTAAAACGCGGCGAAACACATCCTGCAGCACAAAAGTCCTGAAATTTCCAATGTGGGCCGGCCCATAAACCGTAGGGCCACAACAGTAAAAGCGGAAGTTCATACCGTCTTCAGCTGTCAATTTGCGCATTTCGCGCGTCATGGTATCGTAAAGCTTCATTGCTATCACTGGTAATCAAAGGCTATTACTCGCGTGATCGTACCTGATTTGCAAGAAAACGCCGACCTTATATCACATATCTATAAAAGAATATTCCCGCTAAAAAAGATTTTAAAGAAGTGACAGTTTTTTCTCGATTTTAGGTGCAAAATTTTATAGTATTATGACTTGTCTCTCTTAACGATAATCCTAATGACGAAGGTGTATGTGTGATTATTGCAAGCACCATAAGGACCATAGGTAATAAAATTTCATTGATATATGTTGAAATTAACGATTAACACAGGAGAAGCGGATCTCGAAACTTTTTTGATTTCCGACGCCAAGACTACCGTCGGTCGACATCACGATTGTGATGTCCGGATCAAAAACCGATTCATGTCAGCTTTTCACGCAGAAATTATTTGTTCAGACAGTGGTAATTACGAAATCATCGACAAAGATTCGTTCAACGGTACCTTCATCAATGGGGAACGCATACAGCGATGTGTGGTTAAAGCAGGAGATGAGATCAAATTTGGTGTATTGAGAGGACGCTTCCTCGAAACAGAACCCGCTAAGAAAGTCTCTACCGTCAATGTCTCCCCCCTGAAAAGCCGCTCAGGCTCACAAAAAGTCCAATTAGCGGCCTCTGCCGAAGCTAAAGAAAAAGCGCGCAGCCTAAAGAAAAAATCGCCTGATTCCAAGAGTGCTGGAATCAAAAAACCCACGATACGAAAATCAGGGCTCAGAGGTAGCATTTCTAGTGGCCTTAACAAAGATCCGGAAACGGGAAGCAGCGAAAAAGATGCAGAAATTGCAGAGCTTCAAGCCAAACTGCGCAAGCAGCAACTGAAACAAGCCGAAGCAGCTACGCGTATCAAGGAATTGAGTGGCGACAAATCTTCATCCGAAGAGGAAGTCAAAAAAATGCGCAGCGAAATCGCGGCATCCAAGGAATCCATAGGAAAACTCGAAGAGGAAGCTGAAAAAGAGGCTCTCGAAAAAGTTGCTAAAGCACGAGCTGAAGCTAAAGCCGCCGCACGGGCTGAACTGGAGAAAGCAAGTAAAGCAGCCCGGGCAAAAGCCGACAAGGCCCAACAGAAAACCGAGGAAAAAGAAGCCGAAATCACTGCCCTGCGTGATAAATTACAAGGCCAAATCAACCAACAAGCTCAACAGCAAAGTAAAGCTGAAGACAAGCTTCGCTCCCTCGTCGGAGAAAAATCCGATGATGAAGAGCAGCTGAAAAAGTTGCGTGATGAGATCCGCTCATCACAAAGCAAAGTCGCTGATCTGCAAAAAAATGCGGATGACAGGGTTTCCGAAAAAGAAGCTGAAGTGACTTCACTGCGTGATAAGCTCAAAGAAGCGGTCGAAACAGTTCGCACGGAGGCCAAAGGTGAACTCAACAAAGCCCGCAAGGCAACCGAGGAAAAAGAGACTGAAATCGCCGATCTAAGAGCGAAGCTGGAACAACAAATTGACAAACAGGAGCAGGAGCAAGCCGAAGCCGAAAAACAACTGCACAATCTCAGTGGAGACAAATCAGCGAGCGAAGAGCAATTAGAAAAACTCCGGGATGAAATTCGCACTTCTCAAAACAAAGTTTCCGACCTGCAAAAAAATGCCCATGACACAGTTACGGAGAAAGAAGCCGAAATGGATTCCCTACGCAGCAAGCTCGAAGCTGCTGCGCAAGCCACTCGCGATGAAGCCAAAGCAGAAGTAGCGCGTGCTCAAAAAGCCGCTGCCGCCAAAGAGTCGGAAATGGCTGCATTGCAAGAAAAACTTGATGAACAACTCAGGCGTCAGGAACAGCAACAGGCCGAAGCCGAAGAACGATTAGCCGTCCTCAGCGGGGACAAATCTGCATCTGAAGAAGAAGTCCAAAAGCTACGGGACGAAGTTGCGTCTTCTCAGAGTTCGGTAGATGATCTCCAGCTAAAAGCCGATGCCGCGGCAGTCCGCAAGGAAGAGGAAATGGAAAATTTGCGCAGTAAGCTGGAAGCTGCTGCTCAAGATGCCCGCGAAGCAGCCAAAGCAGAAGTAGCACGGGCACAAGATGCCGCTGCCTCCAAAGAAGCAGAAATGGCTGCTCTTCAGGAAAAGCTCGACGAGCAACTCAAACGCCAGGAACAACAGCACGCTCAAGCGGAAGAGCGGCTGGAAGCACTCAGTGGAGACAAGTCGGCATCCGAGGAGGAAGTGCAAAAACTCAAAGACGAAATCGTCTCATCCCAGAGCTCTGTAGCTGAACTCCAGCAAAAAGCCAACGATGCCGTCAAGCAAAAGGAAGCTGAAAAAGAAGCCCTGCGTCTGGAACTTGAGGAAGCAGCACAAACCGCTCGCGAGGAGGCCAAAATCGAAGTCAAACGTGCTCAAAAGGCAGCG
This sequence comes from Verrucomicrobiota bacterium, assembly GCA_030625775.1. Taxonomy (GTDB): domain Bacteria; phylum Verrucomicrobiota; class Verrucomicrobiia; order Verrucomicrobiales; family DEV007; genus JAADHD01. The sequence goes on along the minus strand of DAOUQC010000003.1, from coordinate 66,761 downwards.
GAAGATAAAGAATCAGAGATCGAATCCCTGCAAGTCAAACTTCAGGAACAAATCAACCGACAGGAAAAACAACAATCTGACGCTGAAGCCAAACTGAAAGCCCTGAGCGGCGACAAGTCAGCTTCTGAAGAAGAAATGCAGCGACTGAAAGACCAGGTCAGCTCCTCTCAAAGCTCTGTCGCCGATCTGCAGCAAAAAGCCGACGATGCAGTCGCCCGCAAAGAAGCTGAAGTCGAAACCTTGAAGGATAAACTTGATCAGGCGGCCGAGGAAGCCAAAGCACAAGTCGAAATAGCCAAAGCTGAAGCAGAAAAAGCTAACCAGGCTGCCGAAGAAAAAGCCCAAGCACAAATCGAAAAAGCTCAAGCCGAAGCTGAAAAAGCCAATCAGGCTGCTGAAGAAAAAGCTCGCGCTGAAATTGAAAAAGCCAACCAGGCTGCTGAAGAAAAAGTCAAAGCTGGAGCAGAAAAAGCCAGCCAGGTAGCCACTGAAAAGGAATCAAAAATTTCTGAACTTCAGGACTCACTGAAAAAACAACAACTTCAGCAGGCCGAAGCAGAGCAAAAACTCCGTGATCAACAGAAAACCTTGGAAGAACGAGCTGCGGCACTTAATGAAGCCGCCGGCAAAGAAGAGGAACTGAAAGAGCAACTCAGTGGGAGTGGCGAATCCGCCGATCGCTTGAAAGCACTGGCTGCTGAAAAATCAGCTGTGTTCTCCCGCTTGGAAACGATGAAAGTGCGAGTGATGGAATCAGAGAAATCCTCCAAGGCTCTGAAAGAAGATGCACAGCGCATTGCCTCTCAAAAACAGGCTGAAATCGACGCCCTTCACAAACAACTGGAAGCCGCCTCGATGATGGCGGGTACCGAGGGTGGAGACGCCCAGGCTGAACTCAGTAAAGCGTTTGAAAATCAAAATGAAAAAGAATCCAGAATAGCCGAGTTGGAGGAAAAATTGTCAAAAGCGGCCTCACTTGAAAATAAACTGCGCAGCAGTCTGACAAACAAGGGCAAGGAAATCGCTGCTGTGAGTGGGCGGATGGCGGATATGCAGCGCAAAATCGCTGAGAGTGATGCCTCTTCCCCTCCAAAAGTGGAAACTGCCAGCCACTGAGGGTGGTAGAATCAGCCAAGGACCAAGGCTTATGATACCCTGCCTCCAAGCGAAGATGCAGTAATTCCCCTTCCCTGCTTACACCTGGATATGATTTGTGTTTATTAGCCGCATTTTTTTCTCCCTTCCATCCGATCCTGTTTTCAGGGCATGCTTCTTAAAAATTCTGAGCAAAGGGTGCAAATCAGGCTTTCTGTTTGCCGGATTTGTATTATTGAATGAAACGTACCTTTCCGGTATAAGATTTCACTCATTGTCATGGCTCAGGAAAAATATATTGGCATCGACCTAGGCACCTCGACTTCCGGCCTGGCACACGTCAAAGCGGACGGCTCACCGGAAATTGTACCCAACTGTGACGGCGAACGCCTGACCCCCTCGATTGTCTATTTTGATCGTTTCGACGGCGTTAAATTAATCGGGTCTGCAGCGCGTGACGGAGGGGACCCTGATCGCACCGTCCATAATATCAAAAAGCATATGGACGACCCCTCCTTTTTCATCGAGATGGATGGACAAAAATGGACCCCTACGGAAATTTCCGCCCTGATTCTTGCCAAACTCAAACAAGACTGCTCCAACATCATCGGCGACATTGACGAAGTCGTCATCACTGTCCCGGCTAATTTCAATGAACTCGCCCGCAATGCCACTACCACAGCTTGCCGATTGGCTGGGCTAAGCGTATCCCGCCTGGTGAATGAACCCACCGCTGCCGCCCTGTATTATGCTCATACCCGTGATATCTCGGGAAAAGTCATGGTCTATGACCTTGGCGGAGGCACCCTTGATATCACCATTCTCAATATCACCGGGGAAAAAATCGACATCCTGCTCTCGGAAGGAGCGCGCCATCTCGGAGGATCAAATTTTGATGAAATCCTGATCGAAATCCTGGCTCAGGAATACCAAAAGCAAAACGGTGCCGACTTATTCCAGGATGAACGGCAACGTCGGCGTGCTATGATAACCAGCGAAGATGCCAAAAAAATGCTGTCCAAACTCCAGCGCATCACTGAAACTGTCGGCAATGACACCGATGGATCTGCCCGCATCAACCTGACCCGTGATCTGTTTGAGGAAGCTATCTCCAAACTGCTGACCCGTACGGTGATGCTGGTTGAGCAGGCACTGGATGCTCTCGACCTGAAACCGGACAATATCGATCACGTTGTGCTGGTAGGCGGTAGCACCCGCATCCCCAGTGTGCCACAAACCTTACGCGACCAATTCGGATTTGATCCCATATCCTGCGGCAACGTAGACGAATGCGTCCCCCTTGGAGCAGCCCTTTTTGCCAAACAAGCCCGACAAGTTTCCGAAGTTTGCAATCAGAGCTATGGCACCATCGCCATCATCGAGGATGCCGCTACTGGAAAGTCCAAACTGAGAAATTCCATTGTCATCCCCAAGAATACCCCCATCCCTTGTTCGATGTCCCAGACCTACGTCACCTCGGAGGATAACGAGGAATTGATCGAAGTCGAAATCACCCAGGGCGAAGATCTCGATCCCCGTTATGTCGATATCGTAGGCAAAATCTCTCTCAAAGTTCCGCCTGGGCGACCCGCCGGATGTGAAATCACCGTGAGCTACAGTTACGATGAAAACCAAAGGGTCAAAGCAACTATTCATGATGCGGAATCCGGCAAAAGCCAGAACATTGATATCGAATACGAAGGAGAAGGTGTGCTTTCGGAAAAAGACATCGAACGAAAATCAGCCTATCTGAAACAGATCACCATCGTCTAAACCTCACAGCCCCCGGCATCCCCATGATCCGTAATTTTTTTAAACGCAAAAAAAACAAACCCCTGCCAGATTCCCAGGAATCTCGCCAGGATGAGACGCCTGAAGTGCCTGAGCCCCCCTTCAAAACCATCACCCCCTTGCCTACCGCAGAAGAATTATGTGGAATCAATCCTGAAACCATGGATACAGAAGAAATTCGCAATCATCTGAAAAAACTCTACAAACGTCACAACGAAGCCGCTGCAAGCTTGAATAAGGAATTGCGCAGCGAAGCTGAAGGCATGCTTGATGCCATTGTGGAATGCCGGACAAAATACATAGATTCCTAAACTCTGGAGCGATCTCAAATTTTAAATCTCAAATCACAAAATTCCGTATGTCATCTCAAATAAACAACATTCTCGCTGAGCGCTATGCTTCTCCCGCCATGAAATCGATCTGGTCGACCGAAGGCAAAATCCGACTGGAAAGACAATTTTGGATCGCCGTGATGGAAGGCCAGCGTGAGCTCGGCTTGTCAATCCCTGAAGAGGCCATCGACGCCTATAAAAAAGTAGTCAATCAGATCAATCTGGATTCTATCAACGAACGTGAACGTATCACCCGGCACGATGTAAAATCCCGGATTGAAGAATTTTGTGACCTAGCCGGCCACGAGCATATTCACAAAGGCATGACCAGCAGGGATCTGACTGAAAATGTCGAACAACTCCAGGTTTACCGTGGTTTGCAGGAAATTCACAGAAAATCGGTCGCTGCCTTGATTCGCATCGCTGCCCGCTCGCAAGAGTTTTCCGATCTGGTGATCACCGCACGAACACACAACGTTGCCGCACAAGTCACAACCTTTGGCCGACGGCTGGCTGAATTTGGCGAAGAGTTGCTCGGAGCCACCCAGCAGCTGCAGCACATCCTGGACACCTACCCGGTTCGCGGACTCAAAGGGGCAGTTGGCACCCAACTCGATCAACTCAGCCTCTTCAATGGTGATGCTGAAAAAGTAGCTGAACTGGAAAATAAAATTGTTGGCCATTTGGGACTACCCTGCAAACTAGTCAACCCCGGACAAGTTTATCCACGAAGCCTCGACCTGCGTGTTGTCTCCAACTTAAACGAGATCGCCTCGGGGCCATCCAGCTTTGCCAAAACCCTGCGCCTCATGGCCGGTCACGAACTGGCTTCCGAAGGTTTTGCCAAAGGCCAGGTTGGCTCCTCCGCTATGCCTCACAAAATGAACAGCCGTTCCTGCGAGCGTATCAACGGCTTCACCACCTTGCTCGGCGGTTACCTGACGATGGCTTCATCTCTCGCCGGCGACCAATGGAATGAAGGTGATGTCTCGTGCTCAGTGGTAAGACGGGTTCTATTGCCAGACAGTTTTTTTGCTGCTGACGGGCTACTTGAGACCTTCATCACCGTGCTCGACCAGATGGCTGTCTACCCCGCTGTGATCGAAAGGGAAAACGATCACTACCTGCCTTTCCTCTTGTCCACCACCTTCCTTATGGAAGCCACCAAAGCCGGGGTGGGACGTGAAACCGCCCACGAAGTGATCAAGGAACACGCAGTCGCCGCCGCCCAAGCCTATCGCAGCGGAGAAAGCGATAACAACGACTTGCTTGATCGTCTGGCTGGAGATGAGCGCATCGGTTTTTCCAAAGAAAAAATCGATCAAATCCTGGAATCAGGACGCAGCGCCACTGGAGCTGCTTCCACCCAAATTGATCACCTTGCCAAGTCAGTGGATAAACTCGCCGCCAGCTTTCCTGAGGCAGCAAGCTATCAAGCAGGTGAGATACTTTAAGGCCGCCCCTATAAAGGGGACACAAAGAGATCAATACTGCCACTCACTTCCCGATGCTATAAAGCGTCGTGTGTGATCTGGCGTAAAGACGGTCCCCAATGGGAGCCAGAGTGGCACGGAAGATCTCCTTCTTATCCGCACCAAGTGAATTCCTGGAAACAATTTCCAATTTTTTGCCTGGCTTGATCACAAATGTTTCGCCGCCATCCTCACTTTGGACATACAGCAAACCGTTCATTTCCAGTGGAGATGCGGCAAAATGCCCCCCTTTTTCAATAAGCTTCTCCGATGAAACCATTTCACCTGTCTTGGCATCGTAACAAGTGACGACCCCCGACATACTGACCACGACCAGATAATCTCCCACTACTGACGGTGACGGCAGATCCCTTCCCTTCGGACGCTTGGCATGCCATTTCATTTTGCTATCGGTCACATCCCCTGAGCCGTCTGGAATGACCGCGTAGGTGTCACCAGGTTTGCCGTTCACTGCGTATACCAGCCCATTGGCAAAATCCGGTACCGGCGCACCACGACCATTAAAAGCTTTGCAGAACCACAACTCCTTACCCGTCTTGGGATCATAGCCCCTCACCCCAAACTCACCGTTCAATACCAATTGTTTGCCCTTCTCGGTATCAATCAAAATCGGAGTTCCCCACCCACCGCGGGGTTTGTCCTCACGTTTGGTATTCCAGACCTCCTTACCGGTATTTTTATCCAAAGCCACCAGAGCCGACGGGCCGGTGCAATCCGTATTCTGAATCACCAGGTTTTCAAAGATCACCGGCGATGCTGCCACCCCCCAATTCCCGGGAAACTCACCCAGATCCTGTGACCACATTTTTTTGCCCTCCAGATCAAAACAATGAATCCCAGCTGGCCCAAAAAAAGCGATAACGCGTTCGCCATCCGTTGCACAGGACGGTGTCGCCCATGAATTCATTTTGTGATTTTTTTCAGGATTCGAACATTTAATGGTTTTCTCCCACAGCACCTTTCCATCCTTGGCGCTCACGCAATACACATGGCGTGCCTTGCCATCTTCAGACGCGCTGGTAACAAACAGTTTGTCTCCCCAGTTCACTGGCGAGGATTGCCCGATGCCTTTCATCTCGGTTTTCCAGTCCACCGATCCCTTGTCCCATTTTATTGGAAGATTGGTGGCAACTGAGTGACCAGTGCCAGTTGGCCCACGAAACCGCTCCCAGTTGTCCTCGGCTTTCAGCGAATACTCTGATCCGGAAACAACAAAGACCGCAACCAACAACAAGCTCGGAAACAAAAGAGAATAGGGGGTTATTTTCATAATTTGGATGCAAACAAGAGACACCTTGTCCCTACAGAGGCAACCGGAAAATTTAAAACCTGCCACAAGCTGTGGTTTGCCCCCGGGCCTCACCACTTCCTCCACCTTCCTGCTTATACTTGTCAGATGAAACGAACTCGGATAACATTGTGAGCTTTACAGCTTACAATGATCATAAAACAACAGTCATACGCCCGAGCGGGCTTGATAGGTAATCCATCGGACGGTTATTTTGGCAAAACCATTTCTTTCATTGTCAGGAATTTTCAGGCGGAGGTGGTTCTCTGGGAGAGCCCTCAGCTGGAAATCCTCCCGGCAGCCCGCGACCATTCGGTTTTCGACAGCATTCGTGCCTTGAAGGAGGACGTCAGCTCTTTTGGATATTACGGAGGAGTGCGTTTACTCAAGGCCACTGTGAAGCGCTTTTACGACTATTGCCTGGAGAACAATGTGTCTCTAGCCCAGCGAAATTTCACTATTCAATACCAAAGCAACATTCCCTCGCAGGTCGGTATGGCGGGATCCAGCGCCATCATCACCGCCTGTCTTCGGGCGCTGATGGATTTTTATGAGGTTCCGATCCCTAAAGCAATTCAAGCCAGACTCATTCTTGCTGTGGAAAACAACGAGCTGCAAATTCCCGCCGGCCTGCAGGACCGGGTGATTCAAGCATATGAAGGCGTGGTGTTCATGGATTTCGACAAGAACTTGATGGCGAGTCGTGGTTACGGAGAATATGAAGAACTGGATCCGGCAATGCTACCACCTCTTTATATCGCCTACTCCAAAGGGCTCTCGGAGGGCACCGAGGTTTTTCATAATGATATTCGTGGACGTTTCGAGCGCGGGGAAGCTAAAATCCTGGAGGCGATGGACAAGTGGGCTGATCTGGCCCAACAAGTGCGCGATCTGCTACTCGACGGATCCGGCAATGAAATCGGATCGCTCATCGATGCCAACTTCGATCTGCGAATGAAAAACTACCAGATGAGCGAGGGGAATATCCGCATGGTCCAAGCCGCACGAGCTTGTGGTGCCTCGGCTAAATTTACTGGATCCGGAGGAGCCATCGTGGGAACTTATGACGGAGAAAAAATGTTCCAATCTCTCGAGAGTGAACTCAAATCACTCGGCCTCGAAGTGATTAAACCAATTATCACCGAATGCGATGAAGCCGTCTCCCTGTCATCTCGCCAGGAAGATGACACTGCCCCGCCTTTGCATGCGGTAAAATAGACGTAGACATTTACATGCTTTCAAGACGTCAGATTCGAGGTCAATGTATATAATTCACCATAAACCGGATCCCGCGGTCGCGGGGGGAGACAGCCGGAGACAACTAATTGAAAAAAATTGTTTTGCATCCTTCATGAACTTCATGCTCTTCATGGTAGGAACCGATAGCTAGCCCAAATTTCTTGGACTTAAATAATCACAACCAGTTATGAATCCCACACCAGTGCGCAAAGCTGTTATTCCAGCAGCAGGTTTTGGTACCCGTTTTTTGCCAACAGCAAAATCTATACCCAAGGAAATGCTGCCGATCATCGACACGCCGACTATTCAACACGTTGTCGAAGAAGCGGTGGAATCCGGGATCACTGACATCCTCATGGTCATCGGCAAAAGTAAGCGTGCTATCGAAGAACACTTTTATCCCAATCTCGATCTGGAGGCCGAATTGCGGGAAAAAGGGAAAACGGATGAGCTGGAAAAAATTCAGGCAATATCCAAACTCGCCAACATCCATTACATCTGGCAGCAGGAGCTCAACGGCCTCGGCGATGCGGTATCGTATGCTCGCAATTTTGTCGGTAACGAACCCTTTGCCCTTCTACTCGGAGACACTCTACTTGGTATCCCGGGGGAATGTAAACCTGTCACTGGACAGCTGATCGAGATTTACAAACAATATGGACAAAACGTCGTAGCTCTAGAGCCGGTTGCTGAAGATAAAGTCAGCCGTTATGGGATTGCAGGAGGCAATTGGGTCAGCGAAGGCAGTGCTGTATTGAAAGTAGATACGCTGATTGAAAAACCCTACCCGAACGAAGCTCCCTCCAACCTTGCCATCGCCAGTCGTTATATTTTCCGTCCGGAAATTTTTGAATACCTCGAACGAACCCCTCGAGGTAAGAATAACGAAATCCAACTCACTGACGCAATGGTAGCGATGCTGGAGGATCATTCGATGTATGGCCTTCAGTTGGCAGAAAAACGTTACGATATTGGCAACAAACTCGATTTCCTGAAAACCAACATCGAATTTGCCCTGCGCCGCGAAGATGTCGGCCCCGGTTTGCGCGAATACATCAAAGAGATCGCCAGTCAATGCTAGGGAGTTTAGGATAATTTCAATACGCCAAACCGTGCCTCCTGATACCTGCATCACGCGCTTTGCACCAAGTCCAACAGGACTGCTGCATGCCGGGCATGCCTACTCCGCCTTGTTTTGTGAACAAGCCGCACGAAATAAAGGTGGCCGATTTCTGCTTAGGATTGAGGACATTGATTTCACTCGCTGCCGTCCGGAATACGAAGCAGCTATTTACGAAGACCTGGCTTGGCTGGGTTTGAAATGGGAACAGCCCGTTCGACGGCAATCTGAATATCTCGATGAATATGCCGATGCTCTCGAACAACTGCGCCAACGTGATTTGATCTATCCCTGTTTTTGCACACGTAAAAATATTCTGGCTGAGATCGAGCAATCTGGAGCCGCTCCGCATGGACCAGGCGAACTTCTTTATCCCGGCCTCTGCCGTAAAATGTCCGAAGATGAAAGAAAATCTAAAATATCAAAGGGAGAGGAATTTGCCTTGCGCCTCAACCTGGAAAAATCCCTTGAGGCCACTGCAGGAAAAGAACTCATCTGGTTAGATCGCCGACAGGGCCCGCAAACAGCTCAGCCGGAATTACTCGGCGACGTCGTCTTAGCCAGAAAAGACATTCGAACCAGCTACCATCTCGCTGTAGTTCTGGATGATGCCCTACAACAAATCTCCCTGGTCACCCGGGGCGAAGACCTATTTGAAACCACCCACCTTCACCGCCTGCTGCAAGCCCTGCTCGACCTACCGGTGCCCGAATATGAGCATCATCCGCTGATCAAGGACGAGGAAGGAACTCGATTGGCCAAGCGGAAGAAGTCTCCGACTTTGAAAGATTTGCGGGAAGGTGGAAAGAATGCAAGTGACTTGGTGAAAGACTTGCTTGATTGGTAAAGCCTCCACCATCTGCACCTCCGTCAAAAGCACATAGATCTTACAGTAGATCCTCAGCGATATTGTTATACCAATCACGCTAGCTGGTGATTCGGTTTTCAATTCCTTGTGCTTCCGCTTGCGACATCGGGGTGAATCGTGACTTGCTCATATGACATACCATACCCTGGGAGACACTTTCTAAGAGCCCACCTTAAAAGAAACTTAGCTTTATAACCACCTAGTTAATTAGGCCTTGACTATTAGTCGTTACAGAACACTAGTTATTTGAGCGTATATTGCACAACTTGTAAGGTCTCTTCTTACAGGCACGTCCTACCATCAACCTGATCCCAACTCCTTTAAGAAGAAAAAAAATCCACCTATGAAACTATCTGTCTCCTCAATCCTTCTCCTCGGCGCAAGCCTTTTAACCCTAAGCAGCTGTGTCACGACACCAAGTGCTCAAAAAATGCAGGAAGCAAACGCCATGCTCAAGCAATCGGCAAAAAAGGCGGAAAAAGGGGATTATACGGGAGCAAACAGCGCCGCTGCCGCGATCGGAAGCGGCGTGCGCGGGGCAGTGGAACTGGCTCCCGTGGTGCAATCAAAAACAGGCAATGAGGTCAACCTCAAACCCATGCTGAGCGCTTGGGAATCCGGGCCCTACAAAGACCTGAGAAAGGCCTTGGCAGGAGGTCAGGAAAAAGCGACCACTGCCGCCTTCACTAACCTACGCGGGCAGTGCACCAATTGCCACGCTGCGATCGGGCGTCCTGGCATCCACGTCAATTAACCAATAATTCCTCGACTGTTATGAAAGCCCCGTTATTCGATGTTGCCATCGTAGGGGCTTCAGTGTCGGGTGCGTCTCTGGCTATCCGCCTGGGTCAGCAGGGGCTGACGACCGCTTTGATCGACAAACAAAGCTTCCCCAGGCGAAAAGCTTGCGGAGAGGGCATTTCCGACATTGCTCTCAACTCCTTATACCAACTCGGCCTGGAAGAGGAAATTCTTAAACTGGGAGGACAGCCATTCTTTTCGTTTCGTCTGGGCTTGGAAAAACGGTCATTTGAATTTGCCTCGGGCCATCATCCCACACTCAAGGGAATCGGCATTCCAAGATACCGCTTGGATAAACTGCTCACTGATCACGCATCCGCTTTGCCCTCTGTAGACCCTTTTTTAGGATCTTCAGTTACTGACATAGTGATGGAAGGATCCAATTATTTAATCAACCTTGCTGACGGCAGCCAAATTTCCGCACGTTATCTAGTATTGGCCGATGGAACAAATTCGGTGAATGCGGCAAAACTGGGCATCCCGAAAACAACAAAGAAAAAGCTGCCCTTGTGGGGAATCAATTTTGTTCTGGAGGGCAAATATAAAAAAACGACGGGGGAAGTACTGATTCTACTAAAAGATGGATTCGAAGTTTACTGCACACCGGTATCCGACACGACACTGAATGTTGCTATGCTTGCCAGAAAAGAGCGGGTTGCCCATTTACAGGATGAATCGGTGCAACAACAACTGTTGCGTGAAGCTGCAGAAAAATCATCCTTTCGGGGCGAAGTGACGGGCAGCCCCCTCGTTGTTGGCCCGGTCGGAGTAACTAAACGCCCTTACAGTTACCGTTCTATCCTGCTGCTTGGTGATACCACTGAAAGCCTCGACCCCATTGCCGGAATGGGAATCACCCACGGAGTGATGATGTCTGAGCACGCGGCCACCGCATTAGTGGCCATTTTACAAAATGGTGTTTCAGAGGATGAAGCCTTAAAGACCTATGCAGCCAATTGCAAAGAGATGAGCCGGGTGTATCGCGGCTTTACCCAGCTCACCGCATCTCTGTTACGGAGTCGACTGAGAAAGCTCCTTATCCCGGTTTTATCCGGCACCCGTTTGCCTTTTCTGATCAATAACGCCTTGCGATGCCAATCAGCATCGGCTTCAGCTTCTATTATTTGTCTGCCTTTTACGAAATTTTTGCAAATTATTGGAAGTTGAAACGCTTCCTGGTTTGTACCAACCTGCCCTGCTCATCTCATGCCGTGGATTCAACATATCGAAACTCTCGTGCCGGAGAGCAGTTACTCTCAGGAATACGCCTGCGAGGTCATGCAAACATGGACGCAGAATAAAAAAGCCAAGCGCTATATCAACCAGGTCTACGCAGGTTCGAATATCGACAAACGCCACAGCGTTGTTAAGGACTTTGGTAAAGGCGGTTCGGATTCGTTGTCGCTATATCGCACCAATGAATCTTCAGAAGAACCTTCAACCGGTGAGAGAAACGAAATTTACACCAAGGAATCCCGCATCCTAATCAGGGAAATCGCCCAGCAGGCGGTGAAAAACTGTCCCGGCATTTCTGCCGGGGATATCACCCACCTGATCACCGTATCCTGCACCGGGTTTTATAATCCCGGCCCCGATCTGGAAGTCGTCGACGCTCTGGACTTGCCCCCTTCCGTGCAACGATTCCATTTGGGCTTCATGGGCTGTTACGCAGCCTTTCCCGCATTAAAAATGGCCTCCCAGTTTTGTCAGGCAGACCCTTCAGCCAATGTGCTGATTATCTGCATCGAGCTCTGTTCGCTTCACTTGAGATTAAAAGACGATTTGGACACCATTCTTGCCAATTCGGTTTTTGCTGATGGGGCTGCTGCGGTGTTAGTCAACAATCATGAACCGGCACCCGGCCAGCGTGCTCTTGACCTGAAAAGTTTTGCCTGTGAGCTTACCCTGGAAGGCGCACAAGACATGGCCTGGGACATTGGTGACTACGGATTCAATCTTGTCCTCTCAAAATACATAGCGAGAATAATCGGGGCAGAGATTGAAGAAACTGTCAGCAAAATCCTCGCCGACTGCGACTTAAAGCTTGAGGACATAGACACTTGGGCGGTGCATCCGGGTGGGAGGGCCATTCTCGACAAAATCGAAAGCAGTCTGGAAATACGTCCGGATCAGATTCAGGCATCGCGAAATGTGATGGCGGAGTTCGGTAATATGAGCAGCCCGACGATACTTTTTATTCTCAGTGAAATCCTGAGAAATCCGTCTACCAAAAATGGTGACCGCCTTTGCGCCATGGCTTTTGGCCCGGGATTAACCATCGAAACCGCAATTATCGATGCCGTCGTTTCTTGATCGCTGGAGAATTCCCTACCTGATTGTAATCGCAGCTTTGACTGCGTTTTTTGCCTTCCAGTGCCTGAATCTGCGAGTGGATCAGGACAACCGTTCGATGGACGCTGACAATGAAATTCAGGCGCTGGTCGAAAAAGAGTTTGAGGATCTTTTCCAAAGTGGAGACTCCATCATTCTAGCCATTCATAAAAACGACATCCTCGATTCTCACGGCAAAGATTTGATCCAAGAAATCGGCTTTGAACTTCAAGCCCTCGAAGGCGTTAAACAAGTGATCAGCCTTGCTGATCACAACTACTCCAGCGCATCTATTTTTGAGGGCTTGCTGATTTCGAAAAAACGAAACACCGCAGGGATCCATATTTTACTTGATGACTTTTCGGATAACAAAAAATTGCAGGCTCACATCATTCAGGAAATCCAAGCTCTCGCAGCCACCTATGAAAACGAGCAGGTGCAATGTTATATCACCGGACTTCCTCTGCAAAAATACGAAGCCGGACAACTTGTTCTCAAAGATCAAAAGTTATTTGCCCCACTGTCTTTTTTGATTTTAGGCTGTGTTCTTTTCCTGATCACCCGCCAACTTTCCGGCCTCATTTTTCCGCTACTCATCTCTGCCCTGAGTATTGTTTGGACCTTGGGGATTTATTCTTTTTTTGGATTCTCCCTCAACATGATCACCTCCCTGCTGCCGCCGGTGATCATGACCTTATCCGTCACCACCAGCATCCACATTTATTTGCAGTGGTTGCAGGGAAGCGAGACAGATAAAAAACAACGCGTTGCAGCTGCAATAAAAAAGCTCTACCGCCCTTGCCTCTTTGCTACGCTCACTACTGCCATAGGATTCCTCAGTCTGTTAAGCAGCGATACCCCCGCCGTTCGACAATTTGGCCTCTTCACCTCGATCGGGGTCACCATTTCTTATTTCATCGGAGTCAGCGGATTGGCTGTCGGACTCTCTTTTCTCAAAGCCCCTACCCTGCACCCACGAAAGAGAAAGAATCTACTCACTTCTTCTCTGAAAAAAATTTCTGCTTTCACCGTCAAACACCCTGGTAAAATTATTTTTGCAACTATCGCCATTGCTGCGGCCAGCTTCTACGGATCGCAAAAAGTGCAAAACAATACCGACCTTTTGCGTTTCCTTGGTCCAAAAAACCAGCTATTCCAGGACTCCACATTTATTGACCAAAATCTCACTGGAGTAAATTGCCTGGAACTGCTGATCTCAAAAAGCAATCATCAGGCCTTTGCCCATATCGATGAACTCCAGCAAATCGCAGATTTCCAGCAGTCACTGAGCCTTTTACTCCACGTCAAACACAGCCTGAGCGTCATTGATCTACTAGAAATCAAGGGAGAGCCTTTATCCGGTTTTCCAACACACTTCCCCTTTGCAAAGGTTTTACAAGACTCACAACTAGCCCCCTTCATTACTCCTGATTTGATCACCACAAGAATCAGTCTGCGAATCTCCGCCATCGGATCCTCTACAGGAGCGCAGTTGATAGACAACATTCACTCCCTAGCCAAAAAACATTTAGGGGATTCTTTTACAATCAAGGAAGCGGGGGGATTCTACCGTGTGATCTCAGAATCCGATCACTTGGTCGCCTCCCAAATCAAAAGTTTTGCCATCGCCTTGACCTTAATCCTGCTGACCATCGGCATCGTCTTCCGGTCGATTCGCTTCATGGGACTAGCGATCATCCCCAATATCATCCCCTTGTTAATGAGTGCTGCGATCATGGGGTTCTTCTCCATCGACCTCAGCACCGGCACTGCCATGATCGCCAGCGTAGTGATCGGTATTGCCGTGGATGACACCATCCATTATCTCTCTGCTTTTAAAAAATCCTTCCAAGGGGATTGCAATGCCGCCATCTATACCACCACCCAATCCACCGGCTACGCGCTCACCGCTACTACTCTGGCTTTATCGCTCGGCTTCTGGGTTGCCATGTTCGGTAGTTTCCAGCCGACTGTCTATTTTGCCCTACTCTCCGGCTTGACCATGTGGTTCGCCCTCGCCTGCGATTTGTTAGTGCTACCTGCCTGCCTCAAATTAACTTTCTGCACACAGGGGAAAAATAACCCTTCTTGACCATGAACGCGAAACTCAAACTCAAAGCAAAAGACCACATCAACTCCAGTGAAGGGAAAAGGCACTTCAACGAAAAACACTTCACCGAATCCGCCGCGCGTTATGACATCGCCACTCGCGGACTTTCTTTGGGACAGGATTCTTATTGGAAAAAGTGCCTCATTCAAGGACTGACTACAGTGCCCGCTCCTTTCTGCGTGGACATTGCTTGCGGAACGGGGGACGTGGCCTTTCTGCTGGCAGACAAATACCCGGACGGGGAAATCCTCGGAACCGATCTAACCCAGGGAATGATCAATATCTCCAATACCCGAAATAACAACCAACGGATCCGCTTTTCCTGCCAGGACATGACTCACCTGGACTTACCCGATCACTCGATCGACATTCTTACTGGCAGTTACGCCATCCGCAATGCCCCCGATCTGGATGAGTGCCTTGACGAATTCCACCGTGCCATGAAACCGGGAGGCCAACTTGCCTTTCTCGATTTCTCAAAACCTTCTTCCAAAATCGCACAGACTTTCCAATTCTGGACCTTGAAGCTGTGGGGCAGCTTCTGGGGCCTGGTTTTACACGGCAACCCGGAAGTCCACGGTTACATATCCGCCAGTATCCGCGCTTATCCCGCCAACAAGGAACTTGAACAAAAGTTTTCCGAACACGGTTTTGAAGTGGTGAAATCGCAAAGCTTCTTTTTCGGTATGACCATCATTCATTTTTTGAAAGTTTTGCCTAAAGATTAACGACTAGAACAAAAACACAGCCCACCCACCCAAGCAGACCATGAAATTATTAAACACAATATCCGTCTTAGTCGCCACCATCATTTTTATCAGCAGCGGCCACGCCACCGCTCAAAGCAGCGATCAATGGAACGGCTCATGTGAGATCACCTTTTCCGGAAAATCAACGCTGCACAACTTTTCCGGAACTGTGAAAACCGAACCTTTTACTGTGGCTATTTCCGATCTGACTCAAGCAAGCACAGCCAAAGTCTCTAGCCGAGTAAAAGTAAAAGCGGCCAAGATGGATACCAAAAGCGCCAAACGTGATACCAAAATGCATGACGTGCTGCAAGTCGCCGCCTTCCCCGACATCATCGTTGATGTCACTAAGCTAATGGCGAGCAGCACCAAGCCGGTGCTAGAAGGAAACATCCCCCGCCCCACCGTCATCCCTTTCACCTTGACTATAAAAGGGGGGGAACAGCAACTCATCGGAAAGGTGGGCGACTGGTCCTACTCCGATAAACGCATCACTTGCACGGTTTTTTTTCCCGTCTCCTTAAAAACCAGCGGCCTCGTGGTTCCCTCCGTTTTGGGGTTCATCAAAGTTCAGGATCAAATCCTGGTAGTGGCGAAACTGACTTTGAAAAAATCGGAGTAGCTTCATTACAGAGCAGGCAGCAAATGAGCCAGAGAGGATCCCGCAGACGCAAAAAGTCGGCAACGAGGGCATGCATTGCAGGGGCTTTCTTGGCGATACTTGGCGCCTTGAGCGAAGCGGGCGAGCAAAATCAGAAGAACTTTCTCCCATGGAGTTGCGGAGATCACGAAAGAGAATCTACGCTGTTAGCCCCTCTCCCGGCAGTCACCTCTTCAAGATACCGTAACGACTATTCCAGGAAACAATCCTAAACTGAACTCCTTACTGCAAAGTGTTCGTAGCAATTACCCTGTTCGAATTAATGGTAAAGATCCTGCGACAGACAACTGACCACACAAACCTTACTCATTCATGCGCCATTACTTCTCCCTGCTCATCATTGCTCTCACCCTCATCAGTTGCGGCAGCCGATTGAACACACAGCGTGAATTACTGGTTGGCATAAAAGCAAGTGATGCTCCTAGCCCCAAGCACGGGGAAGTCCAAATAACCTACCTCGGCACCAACGGATACCTGATCCGTTCCCGCGATACCAGCATCGTCATCGATCCCTTTTTTTCGCGAATTTCTTTGATCAAGGTTGCCCTGAACGCCCCCTATTCTCCCTCGACTCCCCTCATTGCTGAATACAGCCAAAGGGCCAACTTCCCCACGCACATTGATGGCTGGCTTGTCACGCATAGTCACTTCGATCACCTCATTGACGTACCTCCGCTCCAACAACAATTCAGTGGAAAAATTATCACCTCACCTACAGGGAAGTTTTTATGCCAGGCCGCTGCACCCAAAATTGCTTCTGCCAAGATCATTGGTGCCCGTCCAGGCAATCACTACCAAATCGGCAAGGCAAACATCCATGTACTTTCCTCAAAGCATGACCGGGTCTTGGGAAGCACCCCCATCCCCGGCCTGATTTCCAAAGCCATCTCAAGCGCCCCCATACGTCCGCGAGATTGGAAAGTCGGCACCCCACTGGCTTTTCTCATCGAAATCGCAGGCAAAAAAATCTATATTGATTCCGGAGGCATGCCAGGTCACCTCCCTCCGAGCCGCAACGTGGATCTGGCGATTCTGGGAGTCGCGGTAGGAGATGGACAGCAACGTTTTGACGAAGCCGTGCAAGCTCTGAATCCCCGCTACACCCTGCCTAGTCATCAGGATGATTTTTTTACCCCTTTGCATCGGGGATTCCGTTTTTCATCAATCTCAAACTTCTCCAAACTTAAAAAAGACTATCTCGGCAAGCAGTTGCCCGGAGAACTGATCTTGATGGACTATTTCCAAAGCTGGATTTTAAACTGAAACCTCGCGCTCCATGGAGAGAAGGAAAAGTTGATGACGCTCAAACCATTGACTCAGCGCAGGCTCTGGATACTGTCTGCATCCGAGGCACTGACCGCAAAAAAGCTCAAACAAAAAGCGCGACACGGCAGGCAATCGATTGTTTGATAGAAATCACCACCATGGCCGAAAACAGTGAACGCAAAACTTTGGAAGAACGAGGGCAGATGTCGGATATCGACCGACTGCGTCATTCCTGTGCCCACGTGATGGCGACCGCCATTGCCAGATTGTGGCCGGATGCGGAATTTGCCTACGGTCCACCAGTGGAAAACGGCTTTTATTACGACGTCGATCTGGAACACCGCATCACTCCCGATGATTTTGTAAAAATCGAAAAGGAAATGAAAGCGGTGGTGAAAGCCAACCAGACTTTTGAAAAGGAATTACTCTCAAGGGCGGACGCCATGGTGCTTGCTGAGAGCGGGCGCCTGGGATCTCTGTCCGAACGCGACACACCGAGCCGTTTCAAAATCGACCTCTTGAACGACATCCCGGAAGATGAAGAAATCTCAGTCTATAAAAACGGCGATTTCTGGGATCTCTGCGCTGGCCCGCATGTGGGGCGCACCGGAAACTGCAAGGCTTACAAAATCATGTCGGTGGCCTCGGCTTTCTACAAAGGTGACGCGGACAACCCTCAACTGCAACGTGTTTACGGCACCTGCTTCAAAAACCGCACACTGCTGGATGAACACCTCGAAAAACTGGAGGAAGCAAAAAAACGCGATCACCGTCGAATTGGCAAAGATCTGCAACTGTTTCACATCGACGAGGCAGTTGGACAGGGCTTGGTTCTCTGGCTTCCCAATGGAGCGATCGTACGCCAGGAGTTACAGAATTTTATCGGCGAGCAATTGGCTCGCCAGGGTTACCAACAGGTTTTCACTCCACATATTGGCAAACTGGACCTTTACCGCACCAGCGGTCATTTCCCCTATTATTCCGACTCACAGTTCGCCCCGATTGTCGAACGAGACGCCTTGAACAAACTGGCGGACGAAGGCTGCTCCTGTGGTGAATTGTCCAACCAACTCAACGACGGCATCATCGACGGTTTCTTGCTGAAGCCGATGAACTGTCCCCACCACATCAAAATCTTTCAAAGCCAACATCACTCCTACCGCGATATGCCAGTGCGTCTGGCAGAATTTGGCACGGTTTACCGCTGGGAACAAAGTGGTGAGCTGAATGGCATGACCCGGGTGAGGGGATTCACCCAGGATGATGCCCACCTGTTCTGCATTGATAACCAGGTTCAGGATGAAATCGCAGGCTGTCTGGAACTGGTACGAATCATCTTTGATACTCTGGGCATGACCGATTACCGGGTGAGGATCGGATTGAGAGATCCTGATTCCAACAAATATGCCGGTGATCCTGCAAACTGGGATCGAGCGGAAAATGCATTACGGGAAGCCGCCAAAGAACTGGGCTCCCCCTTCACCGAGGAACTTGGAGAGGCTGCATTTTACGGCCCCAAAATGGACTTTGTGGTGAAAGATGTGATCGGTCGTGAATGGCAACTCGGCACCGTGCAAGTCGACTACAGCCTGCCCGAGCGTTTTGACCTGTCATACATCGGCCCGGACAACCAGCCGCACCGCCCAGTAATGATTCACCGTGCCCCCTTTGGCTCGATGGAGCGCTTTGTCGGCGTATTGATCGAGCACTTCGCTGGCAAGTTCCCTACCTGGCTGGCCCCTGAGCAGGTACGCATCCTGCCAATCTCTGAAAAATATCTCGATTATGCCGCAGAAGTGGAAGCCAAATTGAAAGCCGAAGGCATCCGGGCTTCCGTCGATCAACACAATGAAAAAATTGGGGCAAAGATTCGCCTTGCTCAGCTCGCAAAAGTTTCCTATATGTTGGTTATTGGAGAGCGCGAACAAGAATCTAAGCAAATTTCTATTCGTCACCGGGACCGCGGTGACGAAGGGGCTATGGATGTGTCTGCATTCCGCGATCGGATCGTGGAAGAAATTAAGTCGCGGGCGCTTTGATTTTTTTATGGGTGTAACGTGGACAGAACCAAGCTACAATCCTTCGCAGAAGAGATTAGCCCATGGGCATCGTGAGAGCTTCACCTCATTGGCACCCGCTTCAGCTTTTCGTAAATTAACGAATGAAGCATGTTGATTTTCAGCTAAGAAATGAACAAATTCACTTTTCAGGTATCGAACTAATCGAAATTACCGCGTAAACCAAACAACTGAAGGACCCTACCTATCGCCAAGAAGAAAAAACGCAGATTCACTCGTGTCCCCAGGATACGAATCAATCATCACATCCGAGTTCCTGAAATCCGCGTGATTTACAAGGAGGTCAACATCGTGATGCAGACCCGGGATGCCCTCGGCAAAGCCAAAGCGCTGGGACTGGACTTGGTTGAGGTTGCTCCGAACGTACGCCCTCCGGTTTGCCGTATCGTCGATTACGGCAAGTGGAAGTACGAACAGAAAAAACAGAAAAAAGAAAACACCCGGACACGTACCAAAGAAAAAGAGGTCAAATTCAGGGTTCGCATCGAAGCTCACGACTACGAAATCAAGTTGCGCCGGGCTGAAGACTTTCTTTCCCAAGGCAACAAACTGAGGCTTCAACTCCAATTCCGGGGACGGGAAAACGCCTTCAAACAACTCGGCGTCGAATTGATGCAACGAGTGAAAAAAGATCTTTCGAGCATGGCCAATTGTGATCTTGAGCCCAAACTCAGTGGCCGCAGTGTTTTGATGATGATGTCACCGCTGCCCGCCGAACAACAAGTGCGCAAATGGCGCCTTGAAGAACACGATGACGATATTGATCTCGATGCCCATGAAGCAGCTGAGGCTGCAGAAGCTGAAGCCGAAAAGGAATTGGATGTGGCTGAAGAAAGTGAAGCTGCCGCCGCAGAAGCTGAAGAAGAAGCTACAGAGGGTAGTGACAAACCATAACCTGCCCCTGCCTCCGGACACCTGAGTCAGCGAAAATGTCACATGCCCACTGTCCGCCGGAGCTTGTTGTTGTTTGATATCGACGGCACCCTCCTGCACACAGGCGGTGCCGGCCTCTCGGCAATCTACGAAGGGCTGAAGAACGCCTTTAGCCTTGAGCAATCTGTAGATCAAATGCCACCTTTGAATCTGGCGGGTGCCACTGACGCCGGACTGGCGCACTTTCTTTTCGCGCATTTTGAAATTGATCACTCCCCCGAAAATGAAGAGGCTTTCTACGACTCTTATCACCGGAGTTTATCCCGAAATCTGGCACAACATTCCATTACAAACGGCGGCCACCTTTTACCCGGCATCACGGAACTGCTGGAATGTCTAGACAATCACGCTCATCTCTCCCTTGGCCTCCTGACTGGAAATATTCAACGTGGGGCGTGGACCAAGCTGGAGCAATTTGAAATCGAGCGCTTTTTCCATACCGGCGCTTTTGGAGACGACCATCACGACCGCAACCGCCTCGGCCCGATTGCCATCGACCGGGCCACCCAACATTTTGGCTGTGAGTTTTTACCCGAAGATACTGTCATCATCGGTGACACCCCCAAAGACATCGCCTGTGCCCGGGCCTGTGGAGCCAAGGCGATTGCTGTGGCAACCGGCACCTTCACTATCGATGCGCTGGCAGCCTTTCAGCCAGACCATCTGTTCGAAAATTTAGCTGATGACGCCTCCTTTCTCAAAGCACTTGGGCTCTGACACTTGCAATCAAGCTGCCTTTCTGTAAACCTACAGAAGCTGCAAACCAAGCCATGCCTCCCGCCAACAATATCCACGCAATTCTGGGAACCGACGAAGGACGGGTCAAGGAAGCTGCTCTAAAATTATCCCAAAAGCTTTGCCCACCCGATGCCGGCGATTTTGGCTTGGAAACCATTTCCGGACAAGCAGACAATACCGATCACGCCATTCAAATTGTAGGCAGTACGATTGAAGCTCTGCAAACCCTGCCGTTTTTTGGAGGAGAAAAAGTGGTCTGGCTGCAGGGAGCTAATTTTTTCGGTGACAGCCAAACCGGAAAATCCCAGGGAACACTCGAAGCAACTGACAGCCTGATCGCTATTCTTGAAAGCGGCATCCCCTCTGATGTCCAGTTCATCCTTTCCGCAAGTGAGATCGATAAACGACGATCATTTTACAAAAAGCTGAACAAGCTCACCAAAATCACCATTTTTGACAAAGTGGACATCTCCCGGGCAGGCTGGGAAACCCAGGTGATGGGCGACGTTAATCAACGGGCCCGACAAATGGGGCTTTCCTTCGCTCCGGGAGCTTCAGAGCAATTTGTTCTCAATGTCGGAGCCGACACACGCCAGCTGAACTCCGAGATGGAGAAACTTTCAATTTATGTTGGAGATCGCCCGGCAAATATCGAAGACGTTAGGGCGGTGGTGGCATCGACCCATGCCGGAGTGATCTGGGAGATCGGCGACGCCCTCACCACAAGAAACCTGCCACGCACCCTGCAACTCATCGAAACCCAACTAAGGCGTGGTGAAAATGCCATAGGCCTTCTGCTCGCCGCCATTGTGCCACGTATACGCCAATTACTTTATACTCGCGACCTTCTCGAACGTCATCGCCTGCCCACCGGTAGCTACAAAGCTTTCGAAGCAGCCATCAACCGTCTACCGGCATCTGAAACCCTGCATTTTCCCCGCAAAAAAGACGGCAATATCAGTTGTTACCCTCATTTCCTTTCTGTTCAGGCCTGCCGCAATTTTACGGTGTCCGAGCTCAAGGGTGCCCTCGAAGAGTGCCTGAACGCCAATCTTAGATTAATTTCCACTCAACTGGATCCAACTACAATTCTTAGCCAACTGGTTACCCGAATTCTGATAAAAAAAGCTTACTCAAGGTCGGCTGCATAATTGGCTGTGCCGCCCACGAACTCCCCCAACCCTATGCAAGCTTTACTCGTCCCCCTTCTAATTGGTTGTCTCGGCGGCACAATTGCTTCTCTTTGTGGTGTCGGCGGTGGCATCGTCATGGTGCCTGCTTTTGTCATGTTGATGGGAATGGAGCAAAAACAAGCCGTGGCCACCTCTCTGGCAGTGATCGCTCCCACAGCCATTGTTGCCATTGCTCGAATCAGCGCCGGACCAGATTCCCTGGTTCAGTGGAAAATTTTTATTCCCACTGCTATCGGGGCCTGTCTGATTGCTTTTTTTGCAGCCGATTGGATGAAGTCCTTCAGCAACCAATCACTCACCCGCATTTTTGCTGGAGTGCTGATCGTCATCGGTTTTTACATGCTCTTCCAGAAACCTCGCTGAGAGTTTCATCGACCCATTCCCCCACCTCTGCAAGCAAGCCTGCGGCAGCAGGATCATTCAAGGGTTCATGCAACGCTCCAGGCAACAGTCGGTAAATTTTATCAGTTGAGGATAAAGTCACAGCATCAAAAAAAACCTGGGAAAATTTAGGAGGACATATTTTATCGGCACTGCCTTGGGAAATAAACAGCCGGCTTGGCTCTCTGAATGCCCTTGCACAGTCATTCACCTGTCGACTTCTTTTCATCAAATCTGCCCCAAAAGACAGGCTGATTTTATGATGCTTCAGAGGATCCTCTTTGAATAAACCGGTTTCCGGATCCGGCGGATAACAGCGGTCCGAGCGAACCCCGGTATCAAGCCTCAGACCCGGAGCAATTTTGGAAAGCCATTCACCCATTTTTAGCTTCAAAAACCCCTGCTCATGCGTAGGATGCAAAAGCGGTGAACTCAACCAGACAAAGGAGAACGCAGAAGGGTAGTTGATCGCATACTTCTCTCCTGAGGCCTGCTCTTTGAGAAACTGCAGCAAAACAAAAGCCCCTGCCGAGTGGGCATACAAGCCAATCGGTGCACCAGGCGGAAGGCGTTCCCGCAAATCAGTGAGTGATTCAGCGATCAGACCAAGCAAGGCAGCTACTTCCCGGAAGTGACCTCGTCTCCCGAACGAATACCCATGCCCCGGCCAATCCACCCCGGCGGCAATCAGGCCCTGCTGGCAAAACATGCGTGCTGCTTTTTCATGACAGCCCATATGATCGCCCAAACCATGCACCAACAGCACACCTCCTCGCCAATCTTCTGGCAAAAGCCCACGAGGCGTAAACACCCGTCGGTAGAGCTTGCCTCCACTACTCGATGAATAATAATGATCCGCTGATTCGTCCATGGGAATTTCTCTTCAAAGACTCATGCAAAACGAATACACCCTTTAGTTTAGCAAACAAGCCCTGATGAGTTTCAAATCCACCCCCTGCATCTCTTCTCCTTCCTAAGAATTCCTGACAAAAAGGCTTGCAGGTGCGGCTGAGTGCGATTTAGTCTGCTTCGTCTTTGGGACGGGAGATTAATGCGCGATTAGCTCAGGGGTAGAGCATCACCTTGACATGGTGGGGGTCGCAGGTTCAAATCCTGCATCGCGCACCATCCTTCGTCCCGTAAATGCTGGACCACGGCTGGCAAGCCAACACAAGCCATGAATTCGGATGCCTCCAACTCGATTACTGCATCGAAAGGAATACGTCTGGCCGTCCTCAACCCGGAAGGCAGGGACACCGTAATCGACTACGCAGAAGGCCCAGGCGAATACCGGGCCGGTGTGCATCCCCCTATCAATTATCATGCTTACGCTGCCGCCACCCGGGGAAAGTTTTTTGATTCCGTCTCGGACGTATTGGCGGAGGATCGCTTTGATGTAGTTCTGGTATTGATCCGCCGCCGGGTGGGCGTAAGCCTGAAGGCTGTGAAAGCTTTAAAAAACAAAGGGCGCAACGTATGGGTTGCATGGAAAGAATCCGGCCCCTATCAGATCACCGCTCAACTACGCTCTTCCAAAATACTGTCTTACTATCAGGAAATTCTGGATCTGGCTGACGGGGTACTCTCACCCTGCTCCATCCTCCCACCTCGCTGGGGATGGATCACTGCCGAAAGCTTTGCCCGTAAAACCCGCTTTATCCCTACCCCCTATCCTGTAGAATTTCCTCAATGGGATTTTTCAATGCCTGCGGAAGAACGGAAAGGTGTAATGATTGGCACCCGTAAATTTTTTGAACCTGTTCGCAACCATCTGCGAACTCTGGCCGAAGCAGCCCGACTCTGTGCTGAAACCGGAGAAAACGTCACCGTCATCAACGGTGACAAAAATGCTGGTAGAAAAATTCTCCGCCAGTTGGAGGAATCATTTCCAGAATCCCGTCTGCGCGTCATTGACCGACCACTGGCCTACGATTCCTACCTGCGCCTGATGGCATCCCACCGCTTAGTGTTCCAACTCGACCGCGGTTCCGTTCCCGGTCAGGTGGCGGGAGACGCCCTGCTTTGCCGCACCCTGTGTTCCGGGGGAAACTCTGCGATTGAAGAACTTGCCTACCCGGAATTCTGTGATGACAGCCGAATTTCCTTATCGGAAGCATTGGAGAAAATAAGCAGCGTATTGAATAGCCAAGCTAACTATCAGGAAGCTGTGAAAACCTCGCAGGCTCACGCCGCTGCGCGAGTCAGCTATTGTGCTATCGCACAACAATTGAGCGATTTCATGACTGATCTGGAGGGGTGAAATATTCCTAACTGGAACTTCTAACCAAATCCCCGTCAATCCCCCTCAACTTGAAAACCTTCAGAATAGTGTCTTCAATGAGATTATTCGGACAGGAAGCTCCAGCTGTGATACCTACCACCACAGGGTCATCCCCAAGTAAAACTTCTGAATAGCTACTCACCTCTTCCCGTTGATGCAGGTCAAAATGGAGCACCTCCTCCAGGGACTTCAGACAATCAGCTTCACGGATGAAAAAGGTCGGCAGTTCTTTTTCGCCAATCTCCACCAGATGAGAAGTGTTAGAACTGTTATAACCACCCACTACAAATAAAACGTCAGGTTGATTCTCCAGCATCTCGAACAAGGCATCCTGTCGCTCCTGCGTCGCTCCACAAATGGTGTCAAAAACCTGGAAATTATCTTTTTCACTCTTACCGAGAGCTTCATCCCTGTCGCAAATTGCCACCTCCAAACGACGCTGCATTTCTTCAGTCTCCGACTTCAGCATGGTAGTCTGGTTTGCCACTCCAATGCGGGACAGGTGAAGATCCGGATCAAAATCAGCCGAATAACCTCCAGTGAAGCGCTTCAGAAAAGCCACTTTATCGCCCTTGCCTGAGCGAATATAGTCGCAGACATAATCACATTCATCCAAAGTCAGAATAACCAAATAGTTCCCCTTACCGTCTTTTCCCTCTGCTCGTGAAGCCGTCGCCCGTGTTTCTTCATGTGAGGACTTGCCGTGAATGATAGACGTGCGCCCGTCTTTTGCGTATTTGCGCACTCGTTTCCACACGCTCATGACATCACCGCAGGTAGTATCGATCACATGGCAGCCGCGCTCTTGGATTTTTTTCATCGTCGGAGTATCCGCTCCAAAAGCCGGCACAATCACCACATCATCAGGACCCAGCTTTTCGATTTCATCCACTGCACTGTCTCCAGGCAAGGGGCAGACTCCCATTTCAGCCAGCTGCCGATTGACTTCCTGATTATGGATGATTTCTCCAATCAAATAAACATCGTTATCAGCAAAGACGTTCCTGGTTGCATAAGCCAGATCAATCGCCCGTTCAACGCCATAACAAAATCCGAACTGCTTGGTCAAACGAACCGTCGTATTACCAATCGTCAACCCTTCATGGCGCGAGCGCAATTTGTCGACAACCTCACTCCGGTAATGCTCAGCCACCTCGGCTTGAACCCGCTCCATCACATCAGGAGTGCGCACGTTCACACGTCGGGAGCGTGCTTGCGAAGCTGTTTTGCTAGTGGCTTCTTTCACAGCTTGGAACAATAATATGAAAATTTACTAGTGCGAAACAGTTCCCCCTCCAGAAAAAATCGGCCCTTTTGGCGGAGGAAACGCACCTGCAGAAATCATCACCGGTTTAGGTGGATCCGGATCGGCATAATCGGTCGGGCGTCTGACATTTTTCCCCAGAGTCAGATCCTCACGCTGGGTTTGCGCAATGTTGATCAGAGTCCCCGCTGGCACTAAAGCAAAAAACTTGGGTGCCACATTCGGGTGCAACCGCAAGCAGCCATGTGATCGAGGCACTGGCCAGACTGAGCCGGCATGGAATCCGTATGCCGATTTGAACTCCACCCAATAAGGCATGGGAAATCCCACGTAACGGTGCCCTCTCGGCATATTGGAACTTTTACCAGGAACGATCTGATTACCCTTCACAAAATAGCCATACGTATTAGATCGTTTTTTCTCGATCCGATTAAACGCTTTAAAATTCCCCAGCGGAGTTTCATGCCCGGGTTTGCCTATCGCCGTCGGTGTAACGAGCAGAGCCCGGTTTCCTTCCATGACATAGACCATCCGGTTCTGCAGACTGACCTTAACCCTCACATTTTTCTGATTGGTAGGGCGATAAGCTGGAGCGTTGTACTCCCCCAGATCAGTGGAGGCACAACTGATGCCAAGAATTGCAAAAACTGCCAACAGCCCCCCCCGGCACAAATGAGTCGCTAGAGATATCCTGACAGGCCGGGATAGGTTCTTTTTAGTCTTCATAAATTGATGATGGAACAAGACTCATCATTACCACCAATCATTACAAAACGAAGGTTTTTTTTCATTGAGCAGAGTCATATTATCCATCTTACCAAAATAATATTGACTTTTCTTAAATATTTAGATTTATTTAATATGAGTTACTTACTCGGTAGCTATTTGTTTGTGTTTCATGTTTCAAAACCGCTCGGCCCGCAAAGACCGAGCGGTTTTTTTTTTGCAGACCCCTTCCGTGAACACCACTGATTCTGCACTTTCCATTTCCTTCAATATGGCCGATGCTGCGATACAAAACATGAAAGCCCTACTTATTTACGCCATAGCTACAGGTCTATCCCTGATGACCAGCCACACCTTGTCAGCCGCCGATCCTGTACCTGCGAAAAAAAACACCCCTCCAGTTGAGGCAAAAACAAAGACAAAAGGACAGGCCGACTCGAAACCATCTGCAACCAAGCCCACCACACCCGCTACCCACACCCTGAAAAAAGGACTGTTTGAAATCAAAGTCGAGCTCGCCGGCATCTTTGACGCAGTCAAAGCAAGCCCTATAAGCCTGGCACCGGAAATGTGGAATTCCATGTCCGTCGTCAAAGCTGTTTCCCACGGATCGGAAGTCAAAAAAGGTGACGTCCTCGTTGAACTCGAAACGAAAAAGCTGGCAAAGGCGATTCGCAAAGCTGAACTCGCCCAGCCTCTTTCGAACCTGGGGTTAAAACTGGCTGAACTGGAATTAATCGAACTTGAGAAATGGACCCCGGTAAACCTCGCCAACCAGAAACGCTCCAAGGAACAAGCGAAAGAAGATTTAGCTTACTTCGAAAAAACCGACCGTGCACACCGTGAAAAAGCTGCCAGCCAGAACCTGAAGCAATCTTCGCAGTACTTGTCCTATGCGAGAGAAGAATTGGAGCAATTGCAAAAAATGTATGCCGCTGACGATCTAACTGAAGAAACCGAAGAGATCATCGTGACCCGCGCAAAAAACAGTGTTGAAGGTGCCCAGTTCCGAATGGATTCAATGAAACTTTCAACAGCCCGCACCCTTAACACCACCTTGCCGCGAGAACACCTGAGCCTTCGTGACCGGACCAAATCTGCTGAAATTGCCTGGGAGAAGTTATCCGAATCCCTTCCGCAATCGCTCAACAAAAAGCGCCTTGAAGTTGAAAAAATGAAACGCGACCAAACAGAATCCTCCGAAAATTTGGCTGACATGAAAAAAGATCTCACCGCCTGTACCATCAGAGCCCCCCATGACGGTGTCGTATATTATGGAGCCAATACCCGCGGTAAATGGGCTACCGCCTCCATGGTGGGAAAAAAACTGATACCCGGGGGAAAACTGATGCCGCACGAAGTGTTTATGTCGGTGGTGCAAACACAGGCTTTGCGAGTGCAAACCTCGATTCCTGAAAACAAACTGGCTCTTGTCAAAAAAGGCTTGCCCGCAAAAATTACAGCTAATGCCACACCCGATACCTCCATGAAAGGCGAGCTGGTATCCATGAGCCGGATACCACTCACCACCGGCGGTTTTCCCGGCACATTGGGAATCACCACTGATACCAAAGGTCTCTATCCTGGTATGTCGTGTAAAGTATTGTTTGAAATTTACAAAAATAAAAAGGCTCTCACTGTGCCTAAAAAAGCTGTTACAACAGAAAAAGGGGAATCTTTTGTGCACTTGAAAAACGGTAAAAAACAAGCGGTAAAAACCGGCCGCTCGGATGAAAAACTAGTCGAAATTCTCAGCGGCTTGAAAGAGGGAGACACAATCAAGCTGTAAACGTTCCAAAAAAAGCAGACGAATGCTCTGGAGCTTGACGCTTGATTTTCTCTACGGCGCTGCATGATCAAAAACCTCCTCGAACAATACCCCCACTACCATCACCTGGTCGCCTCCACGCAACTGGTATTGGCCATGTTTGGAATGGGCCTCGTCACACGCCCCCAGGCATTCGTAGAGATCATACTGGAGCCGAAGCCAATGATCACCGGCCTGCTTTACCAACTGATCGGGATCCCCCTGCTCACCGCGCTGATGATTTTTTTCATCAAACTGCCGCCCGAGATCATGGTTGGCTTTTTCATGGTGGCAGCAATGCCAGGTGGCTCGATGTCTAATATTTACACCCATCTTGGCAAGGGCAACGCCGCCCTGTCCGTAGCCCTGACCGGCCTGATGACCCTACTGGCCCTATTCACTACACCTTTCATCTTGAGGGTTTTTGCTTCCGATTACATTCCACCGGAGATCGTAATGCCCGTGGGGGTCATCATGCAGGAAATATTTTTATTCCTCCTGCTGCCACTCACCGCGGGAATGGTGCTAGGACGTATCCTACAAGAGAAAACATCACACAAATATTCGAAATGGATGGTGCGAGTGAGCCTGGTGGCACTCGGCATCCTGGTGGCAGGATCTTTAGGCAGCGGCAGCATCGACTTCGCCTCATATGGATTCCGGATTCCGTTTTTGGTTTTCTGCTACTGCCTGATCATTCAAATCATCATCTTGCGAGGTTCGCTCCATGTGCTGAAATTTTCGCATTCTGACTCCACTACCCTGGGAATCGAGTCGAGCATGAAAAATATCAACCTCAGTCTCTTGATCGCCGCCTCGCTATTCGGACTCGGGGGGGCTAATTCCGGATTTGCAGGAGGAGTGCTTTTTGTGCTTTTGCTCTACGGCGGAGTGAGCCTCTTTGTCGCTGCTGTGCCTGCGATCACAAATGTCCGCCATCTCACGAAAACGGGGAAAATGACTCCCTCCGAAAATGCTGGTGGTCTTTCATGAAAAACTACCTAAGGCTAATCCCCCCTCCAACGGGTGAAAGCTGCAGAAATATCCAACTGCTTGCGGCAAACACTTTTCCAAACAAGTTCTAGAAATTGCAATGGTATTGGCGGTGTGGTATCGTCGAACAAGCCCTGCTGACAACTAAGACCTATAGTATTTTTGATAAATCAGGATGAGCGAGCAAAACGAAAACAAACCTCCGGAAAAAGATCCGAAAAGCACGGGTGGCGATCCACGCTTCAACTGGCGTGGCTTTGTGCTGCTGAGCGTGGCATTGGGCATTTTTGGCCTGGCCATCTGGAGTAAAGGAAGTGGTTCTGGCGTCCAGGAAATCCCCTACAAGCAGTTTAAGGAATTGCTGCAGGAGGATCGCATTCATATCGATGAACAATCGGAGAAATTTTTATCCATGGTAGAACGGGAGGGCACCCGTGAAGAATATCTGCGGGGCTGGTACAAACTGGATCCTGCTGACCAGATCAAAGGTGAAAAATACCAGGAATTCAAAACCCCTATCAATCTGGCTTATGTTGAAGACGAACTCAAACCCCTGCTTAAGGAACGTCAGATTGAGATCTACAATTTTGTAGCAGACAGCAATACCTTGTCAGCAATCCTGCTGACTTTCCTGCCTCTGTTCCTCATCATTTTCCTGCTTTATTTTCTCTTTCGTCATCAGATGCGTTCAGCAGGAAAAGGCGCCATGGGCTTTGGCAAAAGCAAAGCCAAAATGATGACAATGGACAAAAACAAAACCTCCTTCAAAGATGTCGCCGGAGCAGAGGAAGCAAAAGAAGAAGTGTGGGAAATCGTCGAGTACCTGCGTGATCCGAAAAAATTCCAGCGCCTGGGTGGTCAAATCCCGAAAGGGGTCCTGCTGGTGGGTTCCCCAGGAACAGGCAAGACCCTGCTGGCAAGAGCCATAGCTGGCGAAGCCGATGTGCCGTTTTTCAGCATCAGCGGGTCCGACTTTGTAGAAATGTTCGTAGGCGTAGGTGCTTCACGAGTGCGCGACATGTTCGAACAGGGCAAAAAAAACGCCCCTTGTATTATTTTCATTGACGAGATCGATGCCGTAGGTCGCCATCGTGGGCACGGCATGGGAGGAGGACACGACGAGCGCGAGCAAACCTTGAACGCCTTGCTGGTGGAGATGGACGGTTTTGATACTCAGGAAGGTGTGATCATCATCGCGGCCACCAACCGTCCGGATGTGCTTGACCCTGCGCTGTTGCGTCCCGGTCGCTTTGATCGCCAGGTGACCGTTAATCTGCCCGATGTCAAAGGCCGGGAAGCAATCCTCAAGGTTCACGCAAAAAAGGTAAAACTCGCAGCTGACGTCGATATGGGCATCATCGCCCGAGGAACACCAGGTTACTCTGGCGCGGAACTGGCCAATGTGATCAACGAAGCGGCACTGTTGGCTGCCCGCAGGGAACTGAAAGCGATCACCATTGCTGAACTGGAGGAATCCCGGGACAAGGTGCGTTGGGGAAAAGAACGCCGCAGCCTAGCCATTTCTGAAAAAGAAAAGGAAAACACCGCCTACCACGAAGCTGGACACGCCATTTTGCTGTGTTTGCTGGAAAATACCGAACCCCTTCACAAGGTGACAATTATCCCCCGGGGGCCCTCTCTGGGAGCTACCATGTGGTTACCTGAGGAAGACAAGTTCACTAATCGCAAAAACGAACTGCTCGACAATCTCGTCGTCACCATGGGTGGCCGGGTGGCTGAAGAAATCCAGTTTGGAGATGTCACCACCGGTGCCAGTGGAGATATCCGGCAGGCCACTGATCAGGCCCGGAAAATGGTCTGTGAATGGGGCATGAGTGAAGAATTGGGAATGATCGAATACGGCAATCATCAAGAGCATCTTTTCCTTGCGCGGGACATGGGCGGCAGCGCCCGGGATTACAGTGAGGCCACTGCGCAAAAAATCGATAGCGAAGTGAAACTCTTAATCGACAATGCTTACAAAAAAGCAATGGAACTGATCCTCGCCAATCGTGAGCACTTGGAAATGATCGCCCAGGCACTGCTCGAGTTTGAAACGCTCGAAGGCAGCCATATTCACGACATCATGGAGCATGGAGAGATGAAAAATCCACCAAGCAGCCCAAAACCTCCGGAAGTGCCTAAGGAAACGAGCGCGCCTGTCGAGGATGAGGATAAATCCAAAGCCAGTGACGAAGGAGATCTGCCTGGTGATCTGGCCCCGGCTGGAGCGTGAAACCTGCGTGTGGCCGGGCTTGAGCCCTCCATGGCAGGTCCACGACCGTGTGGATAGCGGCTCTAAAGCTTGTTAAAGGCCATTTTAAAGAAGTCGATTATTTTCACAATCATCGTAGTTGACGGCTAGCCTTAGGATTGCTTAATTAGCGCCGCTCTGTTTGGAAGGCACAAATGTCCGGGTAAAACAGACCTAATGCCGGAAGATCCTGCATCTGAGAGCAAACTGACGACACTAGAATACGAAACACTATACTCATGGCTAATTACGCAATTAACGGATTTGGACGAATCGGACGCAATGTACTGCGGGCGATGTCAGCAGACGAACTCAAAAAAGTCGTCGCGATCAATGACCTGACCGACAACAAAACACTCGCCCACATGCTGCGCTGGGATTCTACCGCCGGCCCATTCTCAGGAACGGTTGAATACGACGACGAATCGATCACGGTGAACGGACACCGCATCGCTGTTTCCGAACAACGCGACCCGGCTCTACTTCCCTGGAAAGAACTTGAAGTAGACGTGGTACTCGAATCGACCGGTTTTTTTATCGACCGTGAAGGTGCTGGAAAACATATCGCTGCAGGGGCTAAAAAAGTGCTGATCTCAGCTCCAGCCAAAGATCCCGACGCGACGATCTGTCTTGGTATCAACGAAGAAATTTACGAGCCGGAAAACCATCACATCGTCTCCAACGCCAGTTGTACCACCAACTGCCTGGCACCGATGGCTAAAGTTTTGAATGACAATTTCACCATCGAGCGTGGTTTCATGAGCACCATTCACAGTTACACCAGTGACCAGCGCTTGCTCGACCTGCCACACTCTGACCTGAGACGTGCCCGCGCTGCAGCTGAAAACATCATCCCCTCCTCAACCGGAGCGGCTAAGGCCATCGGCCTGGTGATTCCTTCACTGCTTGGCAAATTGAGCGGCGGAGCATTCCGCGTGCCGACCCCGACCGGTTCGGTCACCGATTTCACCGCAGTGCTGTCC
This sequence comes from Verrucomicrobiota bacterium, assembly GCA_030625775.1. Taxonomy (GTDB): domain Bacteria; phylum Verrucomicrobiota; class Verrucomicrobiia; order Verrucomicrobiales; family DEV007; genus JAADHD01. The sequence goes on along the minus strand of DAOUQC010000003.1, from coordinate 33,986 downwards.
AAAGGAACCAGCGTTGAAGAGATCAACGAAAAATACCAGGAAGCGGCTGAAGGCCCAATGAAAGGCATCTTCCAATTCAGTACCGATCCATTGGTATTGAAAGATATCGTCGGCAATCCTCACTCTTGTATCCTCGACTCTGACCTTACCATGGTCACCGACGGAACTTTTGTGAAAGTAGTTGGCTGGTATGACAACGAATGGGGTTACAGCAACCGCGCGGGTGAAGCTCTGGCTTTGCTTGGAAGCAGCCTGTAAAACCCGAAAGGTTTACTCCCGTCAGGACGGCCTTTGTCCTGACGGGTTTCTTTTCTAAGACACTGCGCTTCAAATAAAGTTCCAATCAATTTCTGCTACTAAATGGCCAAACTCTCTATTCAGGATCTTACCGTTGAAGGAAAACGCATCCTCATGCGTGTGGATTTCAATGTGCCTTTGAAGGATTCTGACGATGGCTCACAGCGAATCATCACCGATGACACCCGTATCCGGGCCGCTTTGCATTCCATTGAATATCTGATTAAAAATGGTGGGCAAGTCATCTTGATGTCTCATCTGGGACGTCCCAATGGTGAACGCCAGGCAAAATTCTCGTTGCAACCAGTCGCCGAACGTCTGGGTGAACTGCTCGGTGCTCCTGTCGCTTTTGCTGACGACTGCATCGGAGATGCAGCAACTACTGCCGTCGCCCAATTAAAAAACGGGCAAGTCCTGCTGCTGGAAAACGTCCGCTACCACAACGAAGAAACGGCAAATAATCCGGACTTTGCTGCCAAACTGGCGGCCCACGGTGATATTTTTGTCAATGATGCCTTCGGAACCGCCCATCGGGCACACACATCCACCGCAGGTGTGACCGCCTTTATTGATACCTGCGCCATGGGATTTCTCGTCGAACGAGAATTAAAATACCTGCAGGACGAGCTGCGCGAACCCAAACGCCCTTTTGTGGTCATCATGGGTGGAGCCAAAGTCTCCGACAAAATCGAAGTCATCACTGCCCTGCTCGACAAAGCCGACTCATTCATCATCGGTGGTGGCATGGCCTACACTTTCCGCAAAGCCCAGGGATACACGATCGGCAAAAGCATCTGCGAAAATAATAAACTCGAACTCGCCTTGAACATCCTCAAACAAGCTGAGGAAAAAAATACCCAATTCCTTTTACCTGCCGATAATTTGCAAGCGGATGCCTTTGGTGAAAACGCCAATGTGAAATACACCGACGTTTATTCCGGCGGTACAGGTGGCATCGACGACGAATGGGAGGGACTCGACATCGGCCCCGCCGCCATCGAAGAATTCTCTGAGGTCATCGCCACCGCTGGCACCATCATCTGGAATGGCCCGATGGGGGTATTTGAAATCGATAAATTTTCCAAAGGAACCCAGGCGATCGCCGCAGCGATGGCCCAATCCGATGCTGTCACCATTATCGGAGGAGGAGACTCCGTCACGGCAGTAAATAAATATGGCCTCGCCGATCGAATGACCTTTATTTCGACCGGTGGAGGTGCATCCCTTGAATTACTGGAAGGAAAAACCCTTCCCGGCATCGCCTCACTCTCAGACAAATAGCACCTACTAGATAACCACGTCTCATCATACTTATGTTTGGCAATCGCAGATACATCATCGCCGCGAACTGGAAAATGCACATGGCACCACTGGAAACAGATGCCTTCCTGCGGACCTTCCTTCGCTTTTTCAAAAACCGCAGCTCTGTTGATGTGGTGGTCGCCCCACCCTCTGTCTCCCTGGCAGAAGCTTCAAAATCCCTCTCAGAAAGTGATGCCGTGGCACTTGCCGCGCAAAACATGTCTCCTGAACCTGCAGGTGCCTATACTGGAGAAATCAGCGCAGTGATGCTGAAGGAACTGCACACTCAATACGTGATTCTTGGCCACAGCGAACGCCGTGCGCTGTTTGGTGAAAGCAATGAATTCATCAACCGCAAAGTGCAGGCCGCCCACGAAGCGCGCATCAAGCCTATTTTATGCATTGGAGAAACCCTCGAACAACGTGACGGGGGTCAAGTGGAAACCGTCTTGAAAGCTCAACTCGAAGGCTGCCTCACAGATGTCGGTGCTCGACGCATCACCGACACCGTGATTGCTTACGAACCCGTTTGGGCAATCGGCACCGGCCGCAATGCGACTCCCGAGCAAGCTCAAGAAACACATGCTTATGTTCGCAGCGTGCTGGCGGAAATCTATGGTGAAGACACCGCTAACAAAGTTCGCATTCAGTACGGCGGCAGTGTGAAACCTAACAACGCGCGCGAGTTGATCCAGCAGGATGACATCGATGGTTTTCTTGTTGGCGGTGCCAGCCTCGAACCCGGCAGCTTTTATGAAATCGTTAAATCGGCTGTCGAGTATGTCGCCGATAGCGAAAAAGCGGCGGAATAATATTCCACAAAACAATCATCTGCCCGATAAAGCAGAAAAAAAGGGATCGCTTTTCAGCGATCCTTTTTTTGTTTTATCAACAAGCACGGGGTAATCTAAGCTACATATTTTTCGCGCAGCTTACGCGCCGCATTGACCATATTCACCATACCGGCCTTGGTTTCAGGCCAATCACGGGTCTTCAGACCACAATCGGGATTGACCCAGATCGCTTCCCTTGGCAACAAAGCCGACGCTTTATCCAGCAAGGATACCATCTCGGCTTCATCGGGAACCCTGGGACTGTGAATATCCCACACACCGGGTCCAATCCCGTTTGGATACTTAAAGTCACGGAATGCCTCAAGCAATTCCATCTGTGAACGCGATGCCTCCATGGAAATCACATCGGCATCCAATGTGGCAATTGAACCAATGATGTCATTAAACTCGCAATAGCACATGTGAGTATGAATCTGCGTTGCATCGTCCACCCCGGAAGCTGAGATCCGAAAAGCTTTTGTAGCCCAATCAAGATAGACCGGCCAGTTTGTTTCCCTCAAAGGCAAACCTTCCCGCAAGGCCGGCTCATCGATCTGGATCACATCAATCCCTGCAGCTTCAAGATCGTTGACCTCATCCCGAATCGCCAAGGCGATCTGCCACGCCGTATCCTTCCGGGACTGGTCATCCCTCACAAAGCTCCACTGCAGTATCGTGATTGGCCCTGTCAACATCCCCTTCACCGGATGGCCGGTGTTCTCCTTGGCGAAACGAGTCCACTTCACGGTCATCGCATTGGGACGGCTCACATCACCAAAAATAATCGGAGGTTTCACACAACGGGTTCCATAACTCTGCACCCAGCCAAATCGGGAAAAAGCAAAACCTTCCAACTCTTCGCCAAAATATTCAACCATGTCATTGCGCTCGAATTCACCGTGCACCAATACATCCACCCCGATTTCTTCTTGCCAGCGAATGGATTCCAAAGTTTTTTCTTTAAGGAACTCATCATAGTTGGCTTCACTGAGAAGCCCTTTACGCATTTCAGCCCGCGCTTTACGCACATCACTTGTCTGTGGCAGAGAGCCAATGGTGGTTGTCGGATACAAAGGCAGATCCAACTTTTGCTGCTGGAGCTTGAATCGCTCCAAATAGGGAGTTTCACGCTGCCAGTCCTTTGGACCGATACCAGCAAGACGTGCCTGCACCTCGGGATTATGAATCGACTCACTGCTGCTTCGTTTTTCCCACGAGGTCTTGTTAGCAAGGACAATTTGCTCGACTGAATCCTCTCCACCGGCAGCTGCAGCAATCACCCTTACTTCCTCGAGTTTCTGTTTGGCAAAAGCCAACCAGTCGACCAATTCCCCATCCATTTCTGTTTCCAAATCGAGGTCCATCGGGGTGTGCTGCAATGAGCAAGACGGAGCTACCAGCACTCGCCCCGACCCCAGAGATTCCACCGTCCGTTTCACCACAGCAATGGATTGATCGAAGTTATTTTTCCAAACGTTGCGCCCGTCCACAATCCCCAGTGAGATACTCTTGTCTTCCGGCAGATGGGAAAGCACCCAGTCAATCTGGCCAGGAGCGCGTACCAGATCAAGATGGATCACATCGACGGGTAGTGAAAAAGCCAGTTTTTCATTGTTACGCAGCGCATCAAAATAGCTGAGCAGAACCAGACGCACTTCCACATCCGCCGGACTGGCCGCACTCACTGCCTCACGAATTTTCTCGTAAGCATAACGATACCCGAACCCAGCTCCCGGAGGCAAATCCATCACCAGCTGGGGCTCATGAAAAGCAATCGTTTTTGCACCTGCTTTCACTAGAGAAGTCACCTGTTCGCACATCACTTCTACCAAGGGCTGCAACAGCTCATCCAATACATCAAAATCCCCCTCGCCCACCGTTTTTCCCAGCAAAAAAAAGGTCAATGGGCCAATCAATACCGGCATCGTATCCAAACCGAGAGCCCTGGCTTCTTCAAATTCCTGCAGCGCTTTGTTGTGGCGCAAAGAAAATTGGGTGTCCTGATCAAACTCAGGCACCAGATAGTGGTAATTGGTGTCATACCATTTGGTCATCTCCATGGCTGAGGTCGATTCCCCACATGAGCAGTCTCCAACCTCAGAATGAGATTCCTGAGCTGCCACTCCACGAGCCATGGAAAAATACAAATCCAAATCATGCTCAAAACCCGGGGACTGAAATCTTTTCGGAATGGCTCCATAAGAAAGCACCGAGTCCAGCATTTGGTCGTAATAAGAAAAATCATTACTCGGAATCAAATCAATCCCTGCATCTTTCTGCTCTTGCCAGTGCTCCTGGCGCAAATCTGCAGCAGCTGATTCCAGTTCATCAAAAGTCGTTCGCTCTTTCCAGTAGCTCTCAATCGCCTTTTTCAACTCACGCCTCCGCCCAATGCGCGGATACCCAAAATTCAATGTCGTAATTTTCATAGATTAATTTAATACATTAAATAATCATGATATGTCAATATGTATTAAATTATAAGTTAATTCTAAATATTTCCTGGAAAACCCCCGCTCCGTCAGGCAGGCAAATTTTTGTAAAAAATTTGGCGACCCTTTAAATGGGGCGTATATGAGAATATACTAAAAGCAATCTCCTCATTCCCGAAGCTATGAGCCCAGCCAATCCATCGCCAACCACTCCTTCCAAGGATTCTTCCAATCCGATGGACCGTTTCAGTGTGGATAATTACCAGCGCCCTGTGCTGGAAACACCCAACGGTTCGGGCAAAATCCTGATGCATTCCTGCTGTGCGCCCTGCGCTTCCGAAGTCATGGATGCCATGGCCGCTTCGGAAATCGAAACCACAATCTTTTTTTACAACCCCAACATTCATCCACGCGATGAATATGAAATCCGCAAAGAGGAAAATATTCGTTACGCCAAAAAGCTCGGTATGGACTTTGTTGACGGGGATTACGATGCCAAAAACTGGTTCGACCGGGTGGAGGGCCTAGAAGACGAACCCGAACGCGGATCTCGTTGCACTGTCTGTTTCGACATGCGCTTTGAACGCACCGCAGAGTATGCCGCCGCCCACGGTTTCAATTTAATATCATCAACTCTGGGAATCTCCCGCTGGAAAGACATGGATCAAATCAACGGCTGCGGCGTACGCTCTGCTGCCCGTTTCCCCGGCATGGAATACTGGACCTTCAACTGGCGCAAGCAAGGCGGCAGCCAACGCATGATCGAAATTTCAAAAACTGAAGCCTTTTACCAACAAGAATACTGCGGCTGCGTTTTCAGTCTGCGCGACACCAATGATTGGCGGCTATCCAGAGGCCGTGAAAAAATTGAGCGCAAAATTAAATTCTACGGCCGGGAAGACATCGTCACAGAAGACGAATAGCTGCAAAACAAAATACCCGTGCCTCCATTTAATCCGGGGCTTTTCCATCCCTGCTCCAGAAACCACCTTGCCGCGGCAACTTGATCAAATATCTGCCCTTGCACCGTGATTCCACACCCGCCATAGTGGCCATTCACCCTGATTAAGCCTACCTATGGCCGATTCAAACAATAACAACACTCTCAAAATAGGACTGGCAGGCTTTGGCAATGTTGGAGCCGGAGTTTACAAAAATTTACTCAAAAATGGTGCCCTGCTGCGCGAGCGCACTGGACAGAATCTCATCATTCACCGCATCGTAGTTCGAGATCCGGATAAGCCGCGTGACATCGACTTACCAGCCGGCATTGTCAGCACTCGTCTCGATGATCTGGTCAAGGATGATGAAATCGACATCGTAATAGAACTGATCGGCGGAACAGATTACGCTTTTGATTTGGTCAAATCCGCCTTGGAAAATGGCAAAACGGTCATCACTGGTAACAAAGCCCTACTGGCCGAGCACGGCAAAGAACTGTTTGCCATCGCCGACCGTGAAAAAACGCCGATCTATTTCGAAGCCGCTGTCGCAGGCGGAATTCCGATCATCAAAACCGTTCAGGAATCACTCGTTGGCAACAGCATCGAATCCATGGCGGGTATCATCAACGGCACCAGCAATTATATCCTGGGGAGAATGAGCGACGCCGGCCTCGCTTATGAAGAGGCTCTCAATGAAGCGCAACAACTTGGCTACGCTGAAGCCGATCCTGCACTCGACGTGAACGGCTGGGATGCGGCTCACAAAGCTATCATTCTGGCTTCATTGTCCTACGGATCCTGGGTACGCAGCGAAGATATTTTTGTCGAAGGAATTGAGAAGATTTCTTTAGCAGACATCCGTGTCGCCAGTGATCTCGGTTACACCATCAAGCTGCTCGCCATCATACGCCTGGATACCGAATCCGGTAATATCGAAGTCAGAGTGCAGCCCTCCCTGATTCCCAAAAATCATATTCTCGCTTCCGTCAACGGTGTATTTAATGCGATTTTTGTCCGCGGTGACATCGTCGGCGAAACCTTGTTTTACGGATCAGGTGCCGGGCAGGATCCCACCTCCAGTTCGGTCATCAGTGACTTAGCCGACGCAGCAGCCCACCTGGGGAGTGGTGCCGCGAGTCGAACCGGCTTTGTACCCCACGGGCTGTATGGGCACCCCCTGCCGATTGACGAAAGCATCTCCCAGTATTACCTGCGTTTGAGCGTTGATGATCAACCTGGCGTGCTGGCCCGTATCTCCGGAATTCTGGGCGAACACCATATTGGCATCTCGTCGATGATCCAGCCGGAAGAACATTGCGAAGGAGCTGCCTCAATTTTTCTTATGCTTTATTTTGCGCCTTTTGGAACGATGAAAAAAGCCGTCGCACAAATTGCCGAGCTCGATTGCATACAAGACGAACCCATCTTGATGCGAGTGGAGTCCCTCTAGTTCGATGCCGCCGCAGCACGAAACGACTCTCTTTTTTCCGACCATGAAATTTCAAAGTACCCGCAGCACTTCCGAAGCCCTTGGTTTCCTCGATGCTTTTGCCTCCGGTCTGGCACCCGATGGCGGCCTCTACGTGCCGGAATCCCTGCCGCAAATGCCCGCCGAGCTGCTTAATGGGGATGCGCACTCCTACGCGACACTAGCTTTCGAGTTTCTCAGCCTCTTCGATACCGACCACAGTCCCGAGGAACTGAAAACTCTGATCACCCGCTCCTACGAGGGCACTTTCGACGATCCCGCCACCGCCCCACTGCGCCAACTGGCGGATGATCTTTTTGTACTGGAGCTGTTTCACGGCCCCACTCTCGCCTTCAAAGACTTTGGTTTACAACTGGTAGGCAATCTCTTTGAAGACCAAATCCGGCGCAGCGGCAAGCCGATCAATGTACTCGGCGCCACTTCCGGCGATACCGGCTCAGCAGCAATTCACGGGCTGGCAGGCAAAGAAGGAGTCAACGTTTTCATTCTCTACCCCAAGGGGCGTATTTCTGCGCTGCAGGAGAGGCAAATGACTTGCACCGAAGCCGCTAATATTTTCCCCATTCCGATTGAAGGTTCCTTCGATGACGCCCAGTTGATCGTGAAAGAACTTTTCGGTGATCTAGAATTCAAAGCCGAAGTCGCTTTGTCAGCCATCAATTCCATCAACCTTGCCCGGGTGCTGGCCCAGGCGATCTACTACTTTCACGCCTGGTCACAGTTGCCCGCAGCTGCACAGAACAACAAGCCGGCCTTTGTCGTGCCTACCGGCAACTTCGGCAACATCCTTGCAGGTTGGCTGGCTGGTAAAATGGGATTACCTGCAGAACACTTCGTGATTGCCACCAACCGCAATGACATTCTCTACCGCCTGTTCACCACCGGCACCTACGAAACAGGAGAGGTTCATGCCAGCCTCGCTCCTTCGATGGACATCCAGGTAGCATCCAACTTCGAACGCTTTCTGTTTTACCACCTCAAGGGAGACGGATCACAAGTTGCTGAAATCATGAATAAAATCGGCAGTGGTGAAAGCCTCACCATTCCGAATTTCGATGCCGGAGCTTTCAGTGCCACACATAGCTCGGATGAAGACATCACCTCCTTGATCCGTCAAATTTACGAAGATTTTGACTACATTGTCGATCCCCACACCGCCTGCGCTTTCAAAGACCTGGACCGCTCACGAAGCAACATCATACTGTCTACGGCCCACCCCGCAAAGTTCCCCGATACCATCTCTGACGCCATTGGCCAGCATCCCACCCACCCTTCACTGGAAAAATTAAAACAGCGAACACCCGTCACTTATGAGCAAGCGGCTCAGTCTGGCGCGATTCGTGATTTCATCCTTGCCAGGCGCGTCTGAAATTAGCTAGTAGACATTAGTCATTTTTTTGGCATTAGTCATGCCGACCTTTTCAATAATTCATGAGTCTAATCGTCCAAAAATACGGAGGCACTTCGGTCGGATCTGCTGAGCGGATCCGAAATGTCGCTCGTCGTATCCTCGATTCCCATGAGGCAGGCGACCAAATCGTCGCTGTCGTCTCGGCCATGAGCGGTGTCACCAATCGCCTCATCGAGCTCTCAGAGGAAGTGACCGGCAAAACTCAAAATGCCACTGAACGGGAAATGGACGTGCTGCTGTCCACAGGAGAGCAAACCACCATCGCACTAATTTCCATGGCTATCAATTCCATGGGAGGCAAGGCCGTATCGCTAACGGGAGCCCAGGCAGGCATCCAGACTGATGGAGTTCATACCAAAGCTCGAATTTCCAATATCACTCCGGACGAAGTCCACCGTCTGCTTAATGACGGCAACATCGTCATTCTGGCTGGATTCCAGGGACGCAGCCCGGAGGGTTACATCACTACACTCGGGCGAGGGGGTTCTGATCTCACTGCGATTGCCATGGCTGCGGCAGTGGATGCTGAGCTTTGCCAGATTTACACCGATGTGAAAGGCGTCTACACCTGCGATCCTCGTGTGGTTAAAACAGCACAAAAAATCGAGGAAATCAGCTACGACGAAATGCTCGAAATGGCCAGTTCAGGCTCTAAGGTCATGCAGTCGCGTTCGGTCGAATTTGCGAAAAAATTTGGGGTGCGATTTGAAGTTCGCAGCAGTCTAAACCAACAACCCGGGACACTCGTCCTTGAAGAAACTATGAGTATGGAATCCGTTGTCATTCGTGGAATCAGCCTGGAGCGCGATCAAGCCAAAATTACTATCGAAGGAGTGCGTGACCAACCAGGCACTGCCGCCAAGGTGTTCACCTCCATTGCCGGCGCAAACATCATCGTCGACATGATCGTGCAGAACGTCTCGAAAACCGGCACCACCGATATTTCATTTACCGTCGGACAAGCCGATCTCGCTAATGCGGAAAAAACCTTGAATGCCGTATTGCCTGATATCGGCGAAGATGTGAGCCTGGTATCCCAGGAAGGGATAGCCAAACTCAGTGTGGTTGGTATTGGCATGCGTTCTCATTCAGGAGTGGCATCCCAGATGTTCGATACCCTGTCAAAAGCAGGTATTAACATCCAGATGATTTCCACCTCGGAAATCAAAATCACCGTCACTGTTGGGAATGATGAAATCGATGACGCCGCCCGGGCCGTGCACAGTGCATTTGGACTCGACGACGAATCGGCAGACTGATATCCTGCTGTGAGTAGCCTTGTTTCCCGTCATCCATGAAAGACCTCCATAGTGTCTATCACCTGCCAGCTTTCACCCGGATAGCTCTGCTGCTAATACTCAGCTTTGTATTTATTTTTTCATCACCCCGGCCAGCTCCTGCAAACAACCTGTTCAAACGGGTCGCCCCGGAGCCCGGGAAAGAAGAAAGTGAAGTCATCACCCGGGTTCAAATCTACCTCGACCGCAAACATTTCGGGCCTGGTGTTATCGATGGGGCACTTGGCGAATTCACACGCCTTGCGGTTTCCGCTTATAATAAAAGATATGTGAAAAAGCCAGATCCGGCAAATTGGCACCAAGTTCTACGGGACGCACAGCTTGGCATCAAGTTCGTCTACGTAAAATACACCCTCAAAAAAGAAGATCTAAGATGGATAGGTAAAGTGCCTTTGAAACCCGAGGATCAGGAGGGTATGAAATACATGTACTACCGCAGCCTTGCTGAATTTGTCTGCGAGCGTTATCACACCAACTGGAACTTCCTCCACAAACTCAACCCTGGCATCAATCTCGATCGCTTGAAAGCAGGAGACGTCCTGACCGTTCCTAATGTGGTCCCTTTTCAAATCGAAGATATCAAAAAACACGACCAGTACACTGAAGAACAACACCTGAGTCAACGGCACCTGCTGGTCGATACTTCAAGCCGCATTGTCTCCATCATGGATAATCAACAGGTCATCGCCACCTTCCCGATCACCCCGGGAAAAGAACGCTACATCCCCCGCGGCAAGTGGAAAATAGTCAACATGGTCACCACACCCGAGTTCCGCTATGATCGCAAAATGCTCCAGGAAGGTGTGAGAAGTGATGATTTTTACGTCATCCCACCCGGCCCCAACAATCCCGTCGGCATTTTCTGGGCCGGGCTGAATAAGTCAGGCATAGGCCTGCACGGCACCAGTAGCCCGGAAACCATCGGTCGCTCCCGCAGTGCAGGCTGCATCCGGCTGGCCAATTGGGATGCAATCCGCCTGCCCACTCTCGTCCGTCCCGGAGCTACGGTGACAGTGAAATAAGGAGGGGTCTTGTTTCTTCTCACTTTGTTTTTCTGAAGCCCCAGCCTGCTCACGCCGCATCAGCGCCCTCCCCGGCCAAACACAAGGCACTCCTCCTACTCGCCCGCTTCCGAAGCAAACGCCTCTTCCAAGCAGCGTAACAAAACCTCCAGATTCACAGGTTTCGGTAAAATATTCATCGCACCCGCTTGAGCCACCGCATCCTGACTCGTTTCCTCCTGTGAAACCAATGCCGTCATCATAATCACGGGAATATTCCGCAACATTGGGTCGTCCTGCATCTGGGCTGCCACATCACCCCCGTCCATCCCGGGCATGACAATATCCAAAAGGACAATATCCGGCAAAAACTCGTGAGCAGTTGTCAGCGCCTTGGTGGATTCATTCTCCACCCGGACCTCATACTGCCCGGTTTTTTCCAGATTCATTTTTAGGAGCTTGGTGAAGCCCACCTCGTCATCTACGACTAAAATTTTGCGTACCATGATAAATCTCCTTTTCCAATATTTGAATAATACCCCGTCTACTCCACTCCATCCCCATTCTGATGTATTTATGCTCTACATGTCAATCCGTTCCGCCTCCGATTTTGGAACTTTTAGAGTAATCGTGATTTGCACCCCGCCCAGCAATCGATTTTTCACATCAATCCACCCATTGTGAAGCTCGACAATTTTACGCACCACCGGCAATCCCAGGCCAGTCCCGATTCCTGTAGCTTTGGTGGTAAAAAAAGGATCAAATATTTTCTGCAGATTTTCATCTGAAATCCCCCCTCCATTGTCTTTCAATTTTAAGAGAACCACATCATCCCCATTACGAAGGTGATGCGCCGTCCTCAAGCCTTCATCCCGCTCTATCCCTTCCAGCTTCGCTGCTGATACCTGAATTTCGATTTTCGGCTTCACCCTGTCTTCCATAGCGTGAACTGCATTGATCAATAAATTCACCAACACCTGCTCGAATTTTGCACAGTCAATTTGCAAATCCGGCAAGCCCTCCTCATAGCATGCATCCACCTCAACATTCCCTTTTTTTAATTCGTGACGGACCAGAAGTAATGAATGCTCAATCAAATCCGGCAATTGTGTCAACTCCATCGCCAACTGCCTCTGCGATGAAAAATCCACCAACCCGCGAATGATTTTGTCAGCACGCTCAACAGCTTCCCTCATTTCAGTCAGGATGTCCTCGACGTTTGGATCACACGGGTCGATACCACCACTCAAATACTCCACACCCAGCAACAGCAATGCGAGTGGGTTTTTGACCTCATGAGCCACCCCCGCAGCCAGCCGCCCTACTGACTCCATTTTTTCCGCCTGTATCAATTGCATCTGTGTCACCTGCAACTGCTGGTTCGCTTCAGTTAAGTTTTCGTTTAAAGCGGCAAGCTGTTCCCGCGCATGCACTTGCTCGGTGATGTCTTCACTTATACCCACCACTAAAGTTCGCTGCCCTTCCACATCATCGATCGGCACTTTTATGGTATGCAGCCAGACCTCTCCGGATTCCGGCGTATCGATAATTTCTTCCGACACTTCAAACTTCCGCTTTCTGGCAATCACCAATTCGTCCACCTGGCGAAAATACTTTGCAGAATCCGGGGAAAATAATTCATAATCATTCTTTCCCAGAGCCTGCTCACAGGGGATCGACGTAATCTCTTCCTGCTTCTTATTCCACAAAACAAAACGAAAGGAATCCGAAGCATCCTTGGCAAACAAACCCACCGGGAGATTATCAATCACTGTCTCCAGATAGGCTACCCCACTGGAGTGCTGGTCGATATTCGACTGCCTTCCCGCCCTCTTCCACTCCTCTCCCCCTTGCTGTTGAAACTCATTTTTTTCCATCGGAGATAAGCCGTTTACAATTTTTCCACTCTTTGAGCCGTGTATTCAAAGTTTCAGTTTGATGATCCCATCATGCCCGGATGACCTCATAATGTCGATCATCGAATTCCTACTGAAAAATCCTACAAGCTGATGTGGAAATATCTCCGATTGAGTTTTCAACTACTCCTGCGGCAACAGCAAGCCCCTCGCCAACTCCCCTTTTTCAAGATCCGCATAAGCTTCATTGATCTGACTCAGAGGATAGGTCCGCGTCAGCAGTTTATCCAAGTCCAACTTGCCTTCCCTTTCCAATTCGATCAGTCGCAACAAATCAATCCGCGGCCTGGTTGATCCATAAATCGAACCCTTCAAGGTTTTCTCTGCGTAGACCAATTGATTCACATTGATCTGCGCCCGGGCTTCGGGAGAAGCGATACCAAGAACCACACAGACTCCCCCTTTCCTCGTTGAGTCGTAAGCCTGCTCAATCGGTTTCGGCAAACCGATCGCTTCAAAAGCGTAATCCACGCCCAGGCCACCGGTCAGATCCTTGATCGCATCAACTGGATCGTCTTCCAGGGCGTTCACCACATGCGTCGCTCCCATCTCCCTCGCATATTCCAATTTCGACGGTACGGTATCGATAGCGATAATCCGTGAGGCTGCCACCATCTTTGCCCCTTTGACCACATTCAAACCGATCCCCCCGCAACCAAACACCGCCACGCTACTTCCGACTTTCACCTCGGCTGCGTTAAACACCGCTCCCATTCCAGTGATCACTCCACATCCGATCAGGGCTGCCTTCTGCATGGAAAAATCCTTCGGGATTTTCACCACCGCCCCCTCAGGCATCGTTGAACATTCAGAAAAAGTCGACACCCCTGCATAATGCAAAATGGGCTTGCCCTTTGAATTGCGAAAACGCGTCTGCCCGTCCGGCATCAGACCGGTAAAGCGCATCGCCGTGCCCACATCACAAAGAGCCGGACGTCCGCCCAGGCAATACTCACAACGCCCACAAGACATACGCCAGATCGGAATCACATGGTCCCCCGGCACCACCGTCGTCACCCCTTCCCCCACTTCTTCAATCACTCCACTTCCTTCGTGGCCCAGAATAATAGGCATGTTCATCGGCTGCTCACCCTTCATCACATGCAAATCACTGTGACACACCCCCGCCGCTTCAATGCGAACTCGAACTTCTCCACGTTGAGGCGGCAGCACTTCCACTTCCTCCAATTGAAGTGGCTCCCCAGGACAATACAATACGGCAGCAGTTACTTTCATAGCAATTTGGTTAAATACATTTATTAAAATCCAAACCAAGTTTACACAATTAATACAAAAACTTTCAATATTCTTTACCACCAAATGAATAAATACCAAGACCCCGCGTCGAACTGCATGAACCTAATTACTCCAACTCCTATGAAAATAAAAACACTCACAACAATAATGGTAGTCCTGGCAGGACTACTCAGCTTCACCGTTTTACCGCAAAAAGCCCTGGCTGGACACGATTCCTATCAACGGCGCATTATCCGCAACTGCAGCCATTGCCACAGCCCCGTTTACTCCTACCGGGTGATCTCCTACTATGACTCTTGCGGAAGACCCTTTTACCGCTGGGTCACCCAATCGCATTCGCGCTGCGGGTCGCGCCACCGCATTTCCCGCTCTTACGGTGTCCCTTACTACAGCGGCTCTTATTACAACAGAGGCTCCAACTGCCGTCCCCGCCGCGGATTCTCCTTCTCCTTCGGGCGCCACTAAGAAGCACTCACAACAACATTACTCCCAGACAGTCGCTCCCATCCGGAGCGACTGTTTATTTTTTTGATACAGCACCTCCTGATAATGCCCCCAATTCAACCTCAATGCTCCTTCGCATAGTCATCCTGAAGATTCGAAATATCCTCCATCTTGAGTTGCTCATCATGGATCACCAGGCGATAGCGCAGCACCACCTCTTCCCCTTTTGGCAATAACACCGGCTTGTTGCCTGGCCAGCGAGGATTCTGCTGCGCCCCCATCCGCAACAACCACTTCTGCGGAAAAATAGGCAACGAAGGGTGACACAAAATTGCCAGCCCGCTTTTTCCTTTAGCTGTCAGGCTGCCCGACATATCCATCCACGCACCACCCTCAACCGCCAGGCGCTGCGCTTTCACCACGCCGATATCGCCGGTAAAAACCATGTCCTTGGGACGATGCATACGCACCGAAAAACCACCGTAACCCTTTTCATCAAGCGAGCCCGCCATGCGCACCTCATCCAGCAGAGCTTTCAGCCGTATTTCAAAATCCACCAGACGGTAGTGTTGCCGGCGAGTGCCCACACGAATCGTCGTCACCTCCTCCACCATCGGCTTCATCTTGCCCTTCTCATCCACCACTTTCGGTGATTTCCACAACCACCGTGTTTTCACTCCTCCCGCATTAGCCGAGCCAGATATCACTTTGGCCTCCTGCAGATCCCAGTCAAAGTCATCGCACACCCAGTTGTCTCCCGCGTATTTGCCCTTCACCGTCAGCGTGTGCCAAGCCCAGAACACCCCGCGATGATGCAAATGATCTTTCGGAAAATCTTCGCTTATCACTTCACCACCGAGCGAATACAGCGGATGCACATAGTTCGCCCGTTTGAACTTCCCATGCTTTGACTTCGCCTTGATCTGGTAAAACAAAATCGGACGCCCCTCTTCGCTGATTGCAAAGCCTTCTTCACTCTTCTTTACCGCCACTCCTCCGTCTGCCACCACCGCTTGAGCCAGACCAAAAAACAAAAGCAGCATCCATATCAAATTGGGGGTTTTCATAAAAAAAAGTAGCCGCTACTTTTCATTTTGCCAGAACTGATTATTTCTGTTAATCCCCGTCTGCCCTGATAAGTTTCCCTCTTTCCAATGAAACCCTCCAGTCTGCCTGTTTCCAAACTCCGCGTCGCTGCAGTGCAGATGAGCTTTGCCTCCGACCTTGAAGGAAATATCGAAAAAATTTCACAGGTTATTGGCCAGGCAAAAAAACGGCGCGCTGATGTGGTGCTTTTCCCTGAATGCGCCACTAGCGGCTACAACACTGATTTTGCTTCGCTAAAACCCACACAAATACGCGAAGCCCTGCAAACCGTCGGTGAACTCGCTGCCAAACACCGGATCAACCTGCTCATCGGCAGTCCGCTATTCTCCAAACGCAAACTCTACAATGCCCTGATTGCCTTTGACCGCAGCGGATCCCCCACCCACGCCTACGCCAAATGCCAGCTCACTCCCGCTGACGCCGCACACTTCACTCCGGGCAATGCGGTCGCTTATTTTCATCTCGACGGCATCCCGGTGACTGCCATTATTTGTCACGAACGTCGCTATCCTGAACTCGTCCGCATTCCGGTCATGGCCGGAGCCCGGATTATTTTCCATCCCAACGCCGGGCTCGATTCGCTATCTGTCAGCAGGAGCAAACACAAGGGAAAAGACGGCATGGCCGTTCGAGCATTCGAAAATGCAGTGCACTACCTCTTCGCCAATTCCGTTGGCCCCCAAGGTGACAAACTGTGGTCCGCCGGTGATTCCAAAATAGTCGATGCCAGTGGAAAAACACTGGCACTGGCAGGCAACAATAATGAAGAGATCATTGTCGAAACTCTAAATCTGGATCAAGCCAGCCGAAAATATGCACTCGATAGCCTGCAGCATCCCCGTTTCCTTTCGCAACACTGGAAAAAAATCGTCAGTGATGCCAGGAAACAGGCAAAAAAGGAAAGTGCAAAACTTCTCAGCAGCTTATTGTAATAACAGCTACTCATGGAAAACCCGCCGTCATCAGAAGAAACTTCAAGCACACGCTGCAACCCGATGTCGCGTCTGGGATTCTGGCTGGGTATCACTGCTTTTTTTGCAATTCTTCTGTTCACCAATTTCGATCCGGATAATCCCGAGGTCTCCCGTATGGCCGCCGTCGGCATTTTAATGGCAATCTGGTGGATGACCGAAGCTATCCCCCTGGCCGCCACCGCGCTCGTTCCCCTCGCTGCCTTTCCTATTCTCGGCATCATGTCGAGCAAAACTGCCGCCACCTCTTATATCAGCAGCACCATCTTCCTTTTCATTGGCGGATTCATGATCGCCCTGGCGATGGAAAAATGGAATCTCCACAAACGCATCGCGCTGGGAATTATCCGCGCCATCGGTGGCGGCCCCAATCGACTCGTACTCAGCTTCATGCTGGCGACGGCATTCCTCTCCATGTGGATCTCCAACACCGCGACCTCCATCATGATGTTAGCCATCGGCCTCGCCATCATATCGCAAACCGAAGCCACCTTTGGCAAGGATCGTTGCCGCAACCTTTCTGTCGCCCTGCTGCTCGGCATCGCCTACAGCGCCAGCATCGGAGGCATGGCCACGCTCGTCGGCACACCGACCAATCTGGCTTTTGTCAGCGTATTTGCCAGCGAGTTCCCCAATGCCGAGCCCATCTCCTTCGGCCAATGGATGTTCATGGGGCTACCTCTCAGTATGGTGATGCTGTTATTTTCCTGGATCACCCTCACCCGCTTTCTTTTTCCCTCTCCATCCGAACTCAGCCTTTCGCCTGATATCATTCGTGACCAAATCCGCTCACTCGGGCGAATCAGTTTTGCTGAAAGCGCTGTGATGATCGCCTTCACACTCACCGCCGTATTATGGGTTTTCCGCAAGGACATTTCCCTGGGGGACAGTTTTCAGATCAAAGGATGGTCCAACACCGTTCCTTCCATCGCGCCCTTCATTGATGACAGCACGGTCGTTCTAGTCATGGCTCTCAGTCTGTTCCTCATTCCCTCACGAAGCAACAAGGCGAATGCCTGCCCGCGAATTCTCGACGCTTCTGTTTTCTCCAAACTGCCATGGGGCATTGTGCTGCTATTGGGTGGCGGTTTTGCTCTTGCCGCAGGGTTCCAGGCCGCCGGTCTTTCCACGTTTATTGGTCAGAAAGTGCAAGGCTTTGCTGGCTCCATTCCCCCGATCGGGCTGATCGCCATGATTTGTGGCACCCTCACCTTTCTCACTGAACTCACCTCCAATGTTGCCACCACTCAAACCCTGCTGCCCATACTTGCCGCCATCGGGGTCGCCATTGAAACCAATCCCCTGCTGCTCATGATCCCCGCCACCCTGTCCGCCTCCTGTGCTTTCATGATGCCCGTCGCCACACCTCCCAACGCCATCGTTTTCGGCTCCGGACGTATTCGTATCATCGACATGGTCAAAGCCGGCATCGTGCTCAACCTCATCGGCATTGTCGTGATCACTTTATTTTTTTACACCCTCGGCACCTCGATTTTTCAAATCGATCCCGATGTGAGACCAGAGTGGGCTGAAAAAGTGACTACCCCTCGATCCCAATAAATCCTGAATGCTGTAATTCACCTTGAAGAATCTGCTTGTACCCATATTTTCACTGCCTATGCCCCAAAGACCTAGCCCCATCACCCGCCGCACAGCGCTCTCCCAGATCGGCCTGACCGCCTTGGCAACCTCCGGACTCCGGGCCGCACCCAACCGCCCCAAACACATCCTTCTGCGCTCCTCCTGGCAGACGGTGAACATCGGTGACATCGCCCACACGCCCGGTGTATTGCACATGCTGGAAGAGCACTTGCCCGAAGTTAAAGTCACCTTATGGCCGAGCCATGTGAACAACGGTGTCGAAGAAATTTTGCGTGCTCGTTTCCCCAAACTGAAAATCGCCAAAGATCCAGCATCACTCAAAACTGCCTTCGATAAATGTGATTTCCTTCTTCACAGCTCCGGCCCATCACTGGTAGCTGAACGCGATGTGATCAAATGGAGTGAAGCCACCGGCAAACCCTACGGAGTTTACGGCATCACCGTAGCTCAAAAAGGATCCAGTAAGACCAGCGCTACGCCGGAAGAGCTGCTGGCGAAAACCATTCAAGTGCTCAGCAAGGCCCAATTTGTCTACTTCCGCGATTCCGTGTCTCTGAATTTTGCCAAATCAAAAGGCTGCACCTGTCCGGTGATGGCTTTCGGCCCCGACGGAGCCTTTGCCTGCGATATCCGTGATGATGCCAAGGCCGAAGCTTTTTTGAAAAATAAGGATTTGGAGGATGGTAAATTCCTCTGTTGTATCCCTCGGTTGCGCTACACCCCGTATTGGACTATTCCAGCCAAAAGGCGTAAAATTGACCTGATCAAACATGCCCGCAATGAATCCATGAAGGAGCATGACCACGTCCAGCTGCGCAAAGCGATCATCGAGGTGATCCGCCAGACGGATATGAAAATCCTCATCTGCCCCGAAGATCAAACCCAGATGAAAATCGGCAAGGAAATGCTTTACGACCAGCTGCCTGAAGACGTGAAAAAGAAAGTCGTGTGGCGTCCCAATTACTGGCTTACCGGCGAGGCGATCAGTGTTTACACCCGCAGTGCCGGCCTATTCGGCAATGAAATGCACTCGCCCATCATGTGCATTGGTCACAATATTCCCGCCATTGTCTGCCGCTGGGCCGAGCAGACAAGCAAAGGCATCATGTGGAAGGATATCGGCCTGGCTGACTGGCTTTTTGACATGGACGACGAGTCTCAAGTCAAAAACATCATCCCTGCAGTACTCGCCATAGCTAAAAACCCTGACGCCGCCAGAGCAAAAGCAGCCAAAGCAAACGGATTCGTGCGGCAACACCAACAGGAAGCCATGGAACAATTAAAAAAGTCTCTCAAGATGACCCTCTGAGACAGTCAAACAGGCTGCATTTCAGTGAATATTTTTATTTTCACCCCACAATTGCACACGATCCCTCGCTTCTTTCAGAGAATAAAGACCATATAAAAGGTTGACCATTGGTCTAAATGCCGATAGAACCTCAATTCAGCGCATTTGGATTCTCCATTAAGCGCTGAAACACTAGCAAATATTTTGTGCGTCTGGTTATTTGATAGTGTTAGCTTAACAGCGCACGAAGATTAGGAAAGTATATGAATATCTACGTAGGAAATCTGTCTTATGACATGAACGAAGGAGACCTTGAACAGCTTTTTGCTGAATATGGTCCAGTCATTAAAGTAAACATCATTCAAGACAGAGAAACTGGAAGATCCAAAGGCTTCGGCTTTGTGGAAATGACCAATCAAGGTGATGGCGAAAAAGCCATTGAAGCTCTGGACGGTAACGACTCCCTGGGCCGCAACATCAAAGTCAATGAAGCTCGCCCGAGAGAAGAACGTCCTCGTGGCGGCGGTGGCGGCGGTGGCGGTGGTGGCGGCGGAAACTGGTAAAGTTTTAGCCAAAGCAATAAAATCAACAAAGGGCAAACCGGCAACGGTTTGTCCTTTTCAATGTACAAACATCGCAGTAAAAGGGGGTGCAAGGCGCGTCAGATGAAATATATTGGAAATACAACGCCATGAAAACCCTGCTCTCCTTTGCCCTCTACCTCGCAGCCTTGCAATTCACTGTTGCCGCAGATCGCAAACCCAACGTCCTCATCATCTTCACTGATGATCAGGGCACCCTCGATGCAAACTGTTACGGATCAAAAGACCTCTACACACCTAACATCGACCGCCTTGCCAAAACCGGCATACGTTTCACCCAGGCTTATGCGCACACCGTCTGCTGCCCCTCGCGTGCAGCTCTGCTGACGGGGCGTCATCCGCAACGAAGCGGGGTGAATAACTGGACCCAGGGCGACATTAATGGGGAGGACGGAATCAACATGGCGCTGGCTGAAATCACCCTGGCAGAAACGCTGAAAACAGCCGGCTACCGCACCGCCCTCTACGGCAAATGGCATCTAGGCGCCCACCGCGATTTTGGACCGACCAAACAGGGCTTTGACGAATTTTTCGGGGTTCGCTCTGGTTTCATAGACAGCTACAACCATTTTTTTCTGCAAGGTGACGGTTTCCACAGTCTGCACGAGGGAACAAAAGAAGTTTGGGCAGAGGGTAACTATTTCCCCGAATTGATGACCGAGCGCTGCCTGAAGTTTATCGAACAGAACCAGGATCAACCCTTCTTTCTCTACGCCGCGTTTACCCTGCCTCACTACCCCGAACAGGCACTGGAACAATTCGAAAAACGTTACAAAAACCTGGACGATGTGAGGCGGCCCTATGCCGCAGTGGTAAGCAGTGCCGATTTTTATATCGGTCAACTGATCGACAAGCTGGAAAGTCTGAAGCTTAGGAAAAATACTCTCGTCATTTTCATGAGCGACAATGGTTACAACTACCCCATGCAGATGCACAAATGGGCATACATCCAGACCGACAATCATGTCAGCGGATTCCCCAAGGGGCACTACTTCGGTGCCAGCGGGGGAGGTAATACCGGCAAGTGGATAGGCCATAAAGGCACCTTCCTCGAAGGCGGTGTGAGGGTACCGGCAATCATCAGCTTTCCCGGCATCGTGCCGGAAGGCGAAGTGCGTGATCAGCCCATATCGGTGATGGACTGGTATCCAACCATACTGGATTTGTGCTCAGTGAAAAAACCCGGGGGCCTTGACCTCGACGGCAAGAGTCTGGTGAAAGTTTTAAATTCACCCGATGCCCCTTCTCCGCATGAAGTGCTGTATTTTCAGTGGCACAAAGAATGGGCAGTCAGACAAGGTCAGTGGAAACTGATTTTTGGCAGACCCAAAGAAGCCTTTGTCGGAGGCAAAGACCGCAAGAGAAAAATCACTCTACGCAATTTGAATGACAAACACCCGGAAGTGAAAGATTACGCTGCTGAACACCCGGAAATCGTCAACCGTTTACGTAAATTGCATGAGACATGGGTGAAAGAAGTGATGCCGACAGGTACCCAATAAAAGATATTCAGTCAGCTTGCACCTAAAACCTAAATTCTAAATGCACGGTCTCATCACATGGTTTGCCCGCAACGGGGTGGCTGCCAATCTCCTGATGGCCGCCATCGCGATTGCCGGTATTTACACCCTGGTCACAAAAAAAATCCCACTGGAAGTTTTTCCGGAATTTGAAAATAATGTGATCAGCATCGGCGTCCCCTACCGGGGAGCCACTCCCGAAGAGGTCGAAGAATCAGTCGTCATCCGTATCGAGGAAGCCATAGCCGAAGTTGAGGGCATCGAAAGGATGACCTCCTACGCCACCGAAAATGCGGCATCGATCAGCATAGAGATCGATGACGACCACGATCGACGTGACGTCCTCAATGACGTAAAATCGCGCATCGATTCCATATCCACCCTGCCGGATCTGGCCGAAAGACCGTCAATTCGACTTGCCGACTACTACCGCTCGGTGATCGGCGTGGTAATCTACGGCAATCTCAGCGAACGCGATCTCAAGAGGCTGGGGGAACAAGTGCGCGATGAAATTGCCGCTCTGCCGGAAGTCACTGACGCCCAACTGCAGGGAATCCGGCCTTATGAGATCGTCATCGAAATTGACGAAGATACCCTGCGGCGCTACGGACTCACCTTTGATGAAGTCTCCCGTGCCCTGCGGAACTCTTCCATCGATGTTTCCGCCGGCACTTTGAAAACAGCTGCGGGAGAAATCGCTCTGCGCACCAAAGGCCGCGCTTACAATCGGGAAGCTTTCGACAACATCGTCATCCGCTCCCGTGAAGACGGTGTCCGCATCACTTTGGCCGATATCGCCACAGTCAGTAACGACTTCAACGAGAACCCTTTCATCGCTCGCTACAACGGCCAGCGCTGCGTGCTCATCGCTGTCTCTCGCGAGGGAAATCAAAGCGCGATCCAAATTGCCCGTGACATCAAGGAATACATGGAGGAAAGCAAAAGCCGACTGCCCGATGGCGTCAGCATTGACTACTGGGGTGACCGCTCGAAAATCGTCAGGGGACGCCTAAACACCCTCGTCAGCAGTGGCTGGAAAAGTATGCTGCTGGTATTCCTTATGCTAACCTTATTTCTGCGACCCAGCCTCGCATTCTGGGTCGTTATCGGCATTCCTGTCTGCTTCCTTGGTGCCCTGGCGCTGATGCCCTACCTCGGTGTCACCATCAACGTCGTCAGCTTATTCGCTTTCATCCTGGTGCTCGGCGTGGTGGTTGACGACGCCATTGTCTGTGGCGAAAACATTTACACCTGGAATCAACGCGGCATCGACTCGCAAACCGCAGCAGTGGAAGGCGCCAAGGAAGTCGCTGTACCTGTCGTATTCGGGGTGCTAACGACCATGCTTGCTTTCGTTCCAATGATGATGTCTACTGGTTTTCACGGCAAGTGGCAGGGCCAGATTGCCATTATCGTGATCGCTGTCCTCGCTTTCTCTCTGGTGGAATCCAAACTCATTCTCCCTTCCCATCTGGCGCACAGCCTGAGAAATAAAAACTCCAGCCTATGGGAATTGTTCCTTCCTTCTTTCATCTTCAGGATATGCAGCAAATTTTACATTTTCTTCAATCGCATCCAACGATTATTTTCCCGCGGGCTGGAGCTATTAATCGAAAAAATCTATCAACCCGCACTGCGCTGGGCTTTGCAATGGCGTTACCTCACCCTCTCAATTTTTGTCGCCACGCTCGTTCTCTTCATCGGGTTCATCGCAGGGGGGCGTATCATACGGGTTCCCTTCCCCCGCATCGAAAGTGAAACCGTTACCTGCCGGTTGACGATGCAGGAAGGCACTCCCTTCCACATCACCGAAGGACACATTCTACGCATCGAAAAAGCTGTCGATGACATGAAAAAAGTGTACGTCGATGAAAACGGTAAATCGATGATTGAAGCCAATATCACCAGTATCGGAGGACAGGGACTTTCCTCATCCCGCTCAAAAGGCTCACAAGGGCGAAGCCATCTCGGTGAAGTTGTATTCAATCTCACCCCCCCGGAAGAACGCAGCAAGCAAATCAGCTCGGTCGCCATCGTCAAAGACTGGCGCAAACGCATCGGCGAAATCATCGGGGCAAAAGAACTCTATTTCCGCGCCGAGATGTTTCGCGGGCGTGACCCCATCAACATCCAACTCACCGGCCCCGAACCCGACCAGCTCACCGAGGCAGCCACCCTGGTCGGCAAGCAACTCGGAACCTACACCGGACTCTTCGATATTTCCGATAGCCTTGACCAGAGCAGAGCCGAAATTCAACTGCGCATCAAACCCGAAGCGGAGCAGTTCGGCCTCACCATGGCCGATCTGGCCCGCCAGGTCAGACAGGCCTTTTACGGAGAAGAGATCCAACGATTGCAACGAGGACGCGATGAAGTGCGAGTGATGATGCGTTACCCCGAGCATGCCCGCCGCTCGCTCGCCAGCCTCGACAACATGCGCATCCGCACCTCCGACGGAGAAGAAGTCCCCTTCACCACAGTTGCCACCGCAAATATCGGCCGCAGTTTTCCCCGCATCCAGCGCATTGATCGCCACCGCGCCCTGAACATCCGCGCCGATGCTGACAAAAAAACCGCTGACCTCGATTCGATTCGTTCAGATCTCAGCCAATTCATGCAAACTCTCATCCGCGACTATCCCGGCATGCGCTACAGCTTCGAAGGCGAAGCCCGCGATGAGCGCGAAGCCAATACCGCCATGCTGGCCGGCACTTTGCTGATTATTTTTGGCATTTATGCCATGCTCGCCATCCCTTTTCGCTCTTATGTGCAACCCCTCATCGTCATGTCGGTCATCCCTTTCGGCCTCATCGGCGCCGTGATCGGCCACCTGATCGAAGGCCACACCCTGAGCATGCTCAGTAATTTTGGTATGCTTGCGCTCTCCGGAGTGGTGGTCAACGACAGCCTGGTATTGGTCGATTTTATCAATCGCAAGGTCAAGGAAGAAGGGGTTTCCCTCTTTGAAGCCGTCCACAACGCCGGGGCCGCCCGCTTTCGCCCCATCCTGCTGACCTCCATCACCACTTTTGCCGGTCTCTACCCCTTGTTACAGTTGAAAAGCACTCAAGCACAAATCCTCATTCCCATGGCTATCAGCCTCGGTTATGGCATCCTTTTTGCCACCGCCATCACGCTTTTCCTTGTTCCAATCAATTATTTGATCCTCGAAGACATCAAATCCCTGTACCGTAAGGAAAAGTGAAGTGGGGCTTGCATTTTCCCCACTCCACGCGTAGTTTCGCCGCCCTCGGAAAGAGGAAGCACTATAACTCAATTTACGGCATCATGTCTCAACATCCCAGTCTTAAAGGTTCAAAATCCGTTGGTTCAAAACGCAGCGTATTGAAACGTTTCGAGCGTATCAAATTGATGCGCGAACGAGGCGAATGGAAAGAGGGCACCACGCCCCTTGGTCTACCCAAAACAAAACCTGACGCCTGAACTTGTAGCATGGGGATGCTTCCGACTGTTCCCACACCGCTACGGCTCTTGCCCATGATTGGCCAGAGCGACGCACCACTGCTATTTTCTATCTCCAGAAGAATAAGCACGCTCTTGAAACAGGAGCCTTGAGAACAGGCTCCTAGTCCCATGCCTTCCCGATCATCGACATCCCGTGAAGGCATCCGCCTGAACCGCTTTCTCGCCTCCTGCGGTCTCGGCTCGCGACGCAGCTGTGAGCACCTCATCACCGCTGGGCAGATCCAGATCAACGGCGAAATTTGCAAAAATATGGGCACCCGTGTCCTCCCCGACGACTCCGTCCGCCACAATGGCATCATGCTCCAGCAGGCACGCGAAACCACCCTGCTGCTCAACAAACCCAAGGGCTTTCTCTGCTCTCGTGGAGACCCACAAGGCCGCGATACGATCTACAATCTGCTGCCGCCCTCTTTTCACCACCTGCCCCATATTGGCCGGCTCGACCTGGACAGCCACGGCCTCATTCTGCTCAGTAATGCCAGCAAGCTTTCCGAATGCCTTTCCCATCCCAAACACAAGATTGAGAAAGAATACCACGTCACCCTGAATCAAAATTTCAACCACGACCACATCGAACGCCTCACCCGCGGTATCCGCCTGGAGGATGGTCTGGCCGTGGCCCAAAGCGTCAAGCCTCTCAGTGTTCGACGTGTCAGCGTCATCCTGACGCAAGGCTACAAACGCCAGATCCGCAATATGTTCGACAAACTCGGCTACCGGGTGAAAAATCTCGAGCGCATCCGGATCGGTAATCTCATGGCCCACGACCTTTTGCCCGGAAAATGGAAATTGCTCGGTGATGTAGAAATCCAGGCAGCCATGATGCAAAACAATCTGCCAAAAAAACCAAAAAGAAAACGAGCTCGCAAAAAGATTTGAGCCTTGCGGCGAATCTTGTTAAATTCCCGCCTCTACAAAGCATTCTAACTCCTACCTTCTATTCTTCATGAGCAACAACATCGAATCCCACCTCGACGAAGCACGTGTTTTTAATCCGCCTGCTGAATTCTCGGAAAAAGCCCGGATCAAAAGCCTCGACGAATACAAAACCCTCTATAAAGAGTCCATCGATGATCCCGATACCTTCTGGGCGCGTGAAGCCAGCGAACTCACCTGGCAGAAACCCTGGGACAAAGTGCTCGACTGGGACAATGCGCCCTTTGCCAAATGGTTCACTGGAGCCAAAGTCAATATCAGTGAAAACTGCCTCGACCGCCATCTCGACGGTCCTCGTAAAGACAAGGTCGCCATTCTGTTTGTGGGTGAACCCGAAGACGATGTTCGCAAAATCACTTACGGGGAACTTCACGCTCTGGTCTGTGAATTTGCCAATGGACTGAAAAAACAAGGCATCAAAAAAGGTGACCGCGTCATCATCTACATGCCAATGGTTCCCGAAGCCGCCATCGCCATGCTGGCCTGCGCTCGCATCGGAGCCATTCACTCGGTTATTTTTGGCGGATTCAGTGCCGAAAGCATCCGTGACCGGGTTCAGGATTCCGGTGCTGTTGCCATCATCACCGCTGACGGCGGCTGGCGCCGCGGCAAAGTTGTTCCTCTGAAGGGCAACGTCGATGAAGCGCTCAAAGGCGAAGGCACCGACAAAATCGAAACCGTCATCGTGCTGAAACGCACCAAAAACGAAATCAACATAGCCGAAGGCCGCGATATCTGGTGGCATGACGTGATTGATGGGGTTGGCAGTGATTGCCCACCGGAAGCACTCGATTCCGAAGACCCTCTTTTCATTCTTTACACCTCTGGTTCAACCGGGAAACCCAAAGGCATTCTACACACCACCGGCGGTTACATGGTCGGCACTTACGTCACCAGCAAATACGTTTTCGATCTACAGGAAGACGATGTCTACTGGTGCACCGCAGACGTTGGCTGGATCACCGGACACAGCTACATCGTTTACGGCCCACTGGCCAACGGTGCCACTGCCCTGATGTATGAAGGTGCTCCCAACCAGCCCGACTTCAGCCGCTTTTGGCAGATCGTCGAGGAACACAAGGTCAGCATTTTTTACACCGCACCAACCGCCATCCGCGCTTTCATCAAAGCGGGTGATGACCTGGTGGATAAACACGATCTCAGCTCGCTGCGTTTGCTCGGCACTGTTGGTGAGCCAATCAATCCGGAAGCCTGGATGTGGTACCACACCAAGATCGGCAATGAAAAATGCCCGATCGTCGATACCTGGTGGCAGACCGAAACCGGTGCCATCATGATCACGCCTCTGCCCGGCGCGATTCCCACCACGCCCGGCACCGCAACCCTGCCATTTTTTGGAATTGATGCCGCCATTGTCGATGAAGCAGGAATCGAAACCGGTGCCAATGAAGGTGGCAAACTCGTCGTCCGCAAACCATGGCCATCGATGTTGCGTACGATCTGGAATGACGATGATCGTTTTGTCGAGACCTACTGGAAAGAATACGAAGAACAGGGTTTTTACCTTGCTGGTGACGGTGCGCGCCGCGATGAAGACGGATACATCTGGATCGTCGGACGCCTCGATGACGTGCTCAACGTTTCCGGTCACCGTCTTGGCACCGCCGAAATCGAAAGTGCCCTGGTCAGTCACGAAGCAGTTGCTGAAGCTGCCGTGGTTGGCCGCCCGCACGAAATCAAGGGTCAGGGCGTGGTCGCTTATGTCACCGTCAAAGGTGACGTCACGGTGAGCGATGAACTCAATGCCGAATTACGCAACCACGTTGGCAAAGTGATCGGAGCAATCGCCAAACCCGATCAGATTTTCTTCGCTCCGGCTCTGCCAAAAACCCGCAGCGGAAAAATCATGCGCCGCCTGCTCAAACAAATCTGTGCCGGTGAAAATGTTAGCGGTGACATCACCACTTTGGAAGACTTTACCGTCATTCAGGATCTGATCGATCAGCAGAAAGCGAACGTTTAGTGAGTTATAAATGAGCGGGGACTTTCCAGTCCCCATCCCAATAAAATGGCGGGCTGAAAGCCCTCCCTCTTTTCCCCATGATACGACGCCTCCTTATTTTGCTACTCGCGGCGATCACCGTTTTCTCTTTCTCTCAGGAACGCTCACTGGCGAAAGATTCCAAGGCATCAACCAAAAAACCACGCTACCGCACGCGCATCCCCGCCTCCAAGCAACGTTCCGGAGATCCGGAAAAAGGTTACAAATACCTGGTCGAAGGTGACTACATCGTCAGCGGCATACCGATCGGCTTGTTCAGCATGGCCCGCCCTCCGGGCAAAAACCAGCTCAAACGTAAAGGTGACCAGGCGCCCCTGCCTTACCATTTTACAGCAGTCACCGCTCCCAACGGAGTCCGGGTCGTAACTTCCAACTGCCTGCGCTGTCATGCCCAGACTTTGAATGGCAAGTTCATCCTCGGACTGGGAAATTCGACCGTTGATTTCACTGCAGACCGCACCTCCACAGTGAGTATGGTCGACGGCATGATTGCAGGTCTGCACGGCCCCGACTCACCCCAACGGCAAGCATATAAAACTTTGCATGAGCGCTTCCTGCTTGTCTCCCCCCTGATTCAAACCAAAGTGCGAGGCGTCAACCCGGCCGATAATCTGGCCTTTGTTCTCGGACGACACCGTGATCCCGAAACGCTGGAATGGATCGACAAACCCAAAACCACAGAGAAAACAAAAAAGCACGTAGTCATTCCCACCGACGTGCCTCCACTGTGGTTGTTAAAAAAGAAAAATGCTTTGTATTACACCGCATCAGGCCGGGGCGATTTTTCCCGACTGATGATGGCATCCAGCTTGCTGACTCTCAAGGACAGCAGTGAGGCCGCGGAGATCGACAAAAATTTTGCCGACGTGCTGGCCTTCCTCGAAACACTGGAAGCGCCCAAATGGCCAAAGGAAATCGACTCCGCTAAAGCGCTACAAGGTGAACAGGTTTTTAAAGACGAATGCGCCCGCTGTCACGGCACTTACGGGCCGGACGGCGAATTCCCCAACTACATGATCAAGTTGGATACGATCAAAACCGACCCGATGCTCTCCGATTGGCAAAACAGCGTGGACAGCCATTCTTACAGCAAAAGCTGGTTCGGCAAGGGCCCCTACGCCGCGCGACTGGAACCTGGCAACGGTTACATCGCACCACCGCTGGACGGCATCTGGGCGACCGCTCCCTACCTTCACAATGGCTCGGTGCCCGATATTCTGACATTGCTCAACAGCAAACTCAGACCTCCATACTGGCAGCGCACTTTCAACACTTCAGATTACGATTTTGGAACCCTGGGCTGGAAGTATCAAAAACATGAGAACAGCAATAAGGGGGATAAAAATATCTACGATACCACCCTGCCCGGTTACGGCAATCAGGGCCATACCTTTGGCGATGATCTCAGCGAGGAAGATCGCCAGGCGGTGATCGAGTATTTGAAGACGCTTTAACAGTGCGCCGAAAATGGTGCTATTTTTTTGAAGCTTTCCTCACTGCTGGTTTTTTCAAGCGAACCCTTATTACTTTTTGTTGATCACGCTGGACTTGCTTCACTTCAAAAAGGTCAATCGCCGCAAACATATCGCTCAACTTTTCAAAACCGAAAGTACGATGATCAAAGGGGCCTTGATTGGATATATACGAGCCTACCGGCCCGAGTGGCGCCCAGCCATCATCTTCAGTAGCCGCCTTAACCGCATTTCGCAGGGTATTCATCAGCTTAGTATTTCCTTTTAACTGATTGATCGACACCTCTTTCTTATTTTTGGAAGTTTTGGCAGACGTTTCCTCATCAAGATATAGGAACTTACTGCAGGAGTTAACAAATGGCTCAGGTGTGGTTTTCCGACCAAAACCAATCACCTGCTTCCCCTCTGCGCGCAAACGCAGAACCAGCGGCGTGAAGTCACAGTCTGATGAAACCAAGCAGAATATCTCGACATCCTTTGTGTAAAGTGTGTCCATCGCATCAATCAACAAGGCCATATCAGAGGCATTTTTGCCTTTCACAATATCAAAATTCTGAATGGGTTTGACCGCATACTCATGCAACACCTTTTCCCACCCGGAGAGTGCTGTTTTTTTCCAATTACCGTAAGCACGTCTGATATTCACCACTCCATAAGTAGCAAGCTCAGAAATAATAAAATCAATCTTTGCTGCTGGAGCATTATCGGCATCGATAAATAGGGCGATGCGATTATCGGAGGGAATATTGGGCTTGATGAGCATGGTTACGAACCGAAGAAGAAAGGAAGAATCTCAGATTCTAATGACCTCCCGACAATTGCGTCAAGCCAGAACTAATAAAGCTAAACCACGAGCTATCCCGTCCCTCCCTCAATACCCCTGCAACAGTCCCGCGACGACAAAAACGACCGATGCGTCACCTAAGGCGTGCCATGCAACTGGAAGCGCCAGACCGTCCGAACGGTTGGCGACCTGCCTCCATAGATAGCCCATGGCCACCAGCATTCCCGCACCAATCGTGGCGTAGTAGGCATCGGTGAACGGCAAGAGCACCAAAAAGTGAAAGCAGCCATAGGCCAAATCGGCCAAAATTGGACGTTTGCCTTTGTTGCCAAAAAGCCCACGCCAGAACGCTTCCTCCAGCACAGGATTCACAGCACAAAAATAGATCGCGAAAGCGGCCAGCGATACACCATGCAAACCCACCTCCTCCATCATTCCCGCGAGACGGCCACCGTAGCCTTCATACTGACCCGCCAAGCTGGAAAGCCACCACCCGAAACCAAAAACAGTCAGAGTGCCCCCTGCCAACCAGAGCAGACGCCCGCCCTGCCACAGCTTGGCAAAATTCCATTGAGCACGATGAATCACCAGAGCAGTGATCATACAGACGTGGAATGACAGCAGGGCTAGCCAGGCATTTTTAAAAACAAATAATCCAAGCCCAACCGCGAAATATGGTGCCAGCAACCAGAGCTTGCGAACTTGAGTGTCCCATTCCAAACGGCGATCCTCTGCAACGAACGAACGCTGCTGCACCTCCGCCAGTTCTTTTTCGTATTGTTCGTGCGTGCTTCCCATCCACTTGTCCCACCAGCGAAAATATAACCCATAGTTTCCCTGAAAATATTTATGGTGCTGATTGTGATTGGTTGAAGTGTTCACCCATCTTGTCAGCGGACTGCGAGTGACCCAGCACGGGAACAGTTCGTAACCCAGGTGACCGTTGACATTGAAAGCCGTCATCCACAGGAAAAACGGTGCCATGGCAAACGGGTGAATAGGAAACAGAAAGGCAAACACCACGACGATGCTTGCCTCCACCACTGCCTCCAGAGGATGAAAAGAGAAGGCTGCCCAGGGACTTGGATTGCTCGAGTCGTGATGAATTTTATGCATCCGCCGATACAGCGGTCGCCAGTGCATCAAGCGATGCGTCCAATAGAAGTAGGCATCGTGAACCACAATCATAGCGGCCACGGAAAAAATAAAATAACCCCAACCGTAATCACTAAAATGGAAATACCACCTTGTGTAGGGACGGGCATGCGGCCCGATCACCAGCCAGCCAATAAAAGCAAAGATCAGCAGGGAGATGACAGAATACCAGATTTCACGCCGATAATCAGCGCCTCGCGGAAAGCCGGGCTGTATTTTTTTGTTGCGCAGATAATCACGCAGAAACACATAGAAAAGAAGAAAGCCGATCCCCGCAAAAATCAGATAACGAAGCAACAAGGTGGAATAAACAACGGTCAGGTAGTGGAAGATCGTATCGAACATTGGGAGAGGGAGAGCGGGATAAGTATAATGATCGTTTAGAGAAGCAGTCACACCCCATGAACACTCAATCAGCGTCACGGAGTCAGAAAAAAGTAAAATTATTTCACGATAAGAGCAACATCCTTGGCAAGGAAATTCTCCACTCCAATTCACGCCATGACCCCAGCACCGAGCCGCCCAGCCTTATTCCTTTTTCTGATCAGCGATACGCACCTGCGCGATGAGCTCGTGTCCATATCAACGTGCTAGTCATCCTACGCCTAACCGAGGGCGCGCTCCGACTTCTGTGTTGATGGTTGAATAGTCATGATAATTTCGACTCGCGGCGGGGCAGGCGTTAGGATCGACATCTTGTTGTCTTTATCTCTCGTTCAAAATTTTACGAATACTTAGTGGATCCTGTCTCATATCAAGAATAGCAACCACTCTCGCAATTCCATTCTCAATTTCATAATAAACTGCGAACGGGAAACGCTTCGCCAACATTCTGAAATATCCGTAATGGATTAAGTGAATACCGGCATAAAGCTGAAGTGAAGCGGCATCTGCCAATAAAGAATCGATAAAATAAATTCCAATACCCTCTTCTATATATTCGTAAAATTGACGGCCTTCTTCCAAGTCGCTGATGGCCTCTTCAAGAAAAACAACCTCAGAGACAGTCATCCTTGCAGGCGTCGCTTGGCTTCTTCCAAAGAAATAAATTTCGCCTCACCTGATTCGATTTTTTTACGGCGCTCACTCAATATATCTTCGTGCCAGCCCGGAGAATCAGGCTCGGCGGAGTCATGACAAATCGCATCCCACAGTGCTTCCATCGTGCGGAGACGTTCGGAAGTCGTCATGTTTTCGATTTCTGCGATACTCATACAAATCAATATACCAAAAAGACAAATAGCCTCAAGCTTCTTCTATTGAGATAGCGTCGAGCACAGGCAACCCGCTACTGGCAGCGAGCTTTCGTGTTCAAGTTGAGGGTTAAAGTTTTCATTTAGATTTCGACTGCGGAGCGGTAGCGGGTTGCTCTGCTGCGTTTTGTTCTCTCCAAATTTAGAGCTTTGTTTGCATTCAGGAGGCTTAAGCGCGCCTACTGCCAAAGCTAGGATCTCGACTATGATGACGAATAACAGTAATGCGGATATGAGAATCAAAAAGGCGGAAAAGAAAATGGTACGGAAAACGCTTTAGATTGCTCCGCCTCCGGCCACTTGCATCCCAATGGTGCCGTTCGGGATATTCCTGAGCATATTGAATCGCCGATGTGAGCTCTTCCCAAAATTCGTCTGCCAAAGGTGCTGAAATCCCTTCGTAATACTCAATGATATCTCGAACCTCGGAAGGCACCTTGGGGTGATAGACCGCATCTTTCATTTACGACCAACTTCTGTTAAAAAGTCGGAGTGTGAAATAGGCTGGACTAAACCTGAGTCCATTTCCTCATCTCGACGATCAATTTCAGCGTTATCAGCACCGAGCGGTGGCGATGCCAATGATGCCAGAAGGTGGGCAGCCAATCCGGCCTTATCCTCGGTCGATAACTGATCCGCTTGTTTCTGAATCTCAATCATGCTTTGCATGTGGGAAGCATCGTTGATTCACGTCAAGACGTCAACTTTAAGAGAGAACGTTTGAGTGCTGCGGACAGGCTACCTGAGAGCGCGCTCTGATTTCAAGGTTAATGTTAGAATTTGCATAGAAATTTTCAACTCTCGGCGGGGAGCCTGTTCGCAGCCACGATTTGTTAGGTGCTTCTATGTTGCTCGTTAAGGTGGTTCTGAAATCGAGTGGTAACCATGACAAGGGCGTCTCCTAGGAGTCTATGCGAAACGTCAAGAAACTGAGTCTTATCGAGTTCGTATCGAAAGTCCCCACATTGTTCCTGTGTTCCTGACATATCAATACTCTTGTGGGGTGAGTGGAAGATTACGGTGTCAGTGGATTCAGTGATTCTCACCCACATCGAGGGACAGCAGTCTTCGACACAGAAACCTGATGAGATGATTCTTGCATCAGTAAAAAGTTGAAAACTTTCTAGGTATTTAGGAAGGGGGTGCCTGAACATCGCGATGCT
>DAOUQC010000140.1 GCA_030625775.1 Verrucomicrobiota bacterium | reverse complement strand
ACAAAAAAAGCACACATTCCAAGCATCGAGGCAAAAATGGCCAGGACCCACAAGAGCACCGTCCACAGCAAAAAGCTCAAGCCCACCTTTTTGATAAAGCTGAAAACAAAGCGCTTTGAAAACCCGTCTTTAAAACTCTTCATCAGACTGGATCGCAATACCACGGGTGAGGCAATAAATAGCAGAAGAAGACTGGCAAGAATTATCAAGCCATAAGTGACTGCCATCGCGATAAACATGGGAGCTAATGACTCGGGCTCAGGCCCTATTTTTATTATGGTTACAAACATCGGGATTTCCGCCAGGATCATCAATGGGATGAAAAATAGCGATAATACAAGGTAGGCTAGTGTCGGCCACAGGCCAATTTGCAAATATTCTGCAAAATCGTCAAACTTAAAATCAGGCGCCTCAGCTCCAGAACGTTTCAAGGCAAAACGACGGGTGAAATACCCTATCAAGACCATTGGCCCGACAATGGGAATCAGCTGACAAAGGGACAATAACAGCAATGTCATCCACTTTTCCTCGGTCTCGAAAAAGTCCCCTACTGCATTTTTGAGGCTTATAGTCATAGCAAGAACCATATACCAACATCCCGGTTTTGCTGAAAAAATTGTACCGGGAAGAACAGCTATCACGCACGATTCATTCACCGCAACCGGTGTCATCAAAACCGATTCTTCGGGCTCACAAGCGCACACGCGAATCGATTTTATCTCGATACGAATGAGTCATGGCTTGCTCAAAGGTCTCATTATCCTCGTATCCATATCCGAAGACATCCTTCCATAAGGAAGAGTCTTCCATGCAAAGATAAAAAAAAGTTTTGTCATGCCAAGGGCTGAAGGCGTCGTAAATATGCTTAAAAAAGACTCTTTTCAATTCGATAGGATATGAACTCTTGCCCACAGCATCCTCAAACGGCATCTGGAGGATTTTGCTTTTCACTTTCCTCTGCCGCAGCTTTTTTATAACAGGCTTGATAAAGGTAAGTGTTCCCAGTGAGACCAGAGCAACTCCCTGCGGATCAAATCGCGACAGCAGTTCGCTCACCAGGCTTCCGTACTCCTCACGCC
The DNA here is from genome assembly GCA_030625775.1 of Verrucomicrobiota bacterium. GTDB lineage: Bacteria > Verrucomicrobiota > Verrucomicrobiia > Verrucomicrobiales > DEV007 > JAADHD01. The sequence goes on along the minus strand of DAOUQC010000140.1, from coordinate 4,880 downwards.
ACCCCTTGAATGCCACGATTGGGTGCAGATGAAAGCCAACGAGGATCCCCTTTTCCGACAGTCTCTGAGCAGCTTCAAGCCGGCGAGCGAGCGAAGCTGTGCGATGCTCTTCGTTTTTTACAATCGATTCTGCATTCACCGACCACGTCGCAATCACATTGTTGGGAACATGTTCGTTCAACAGGTATTCAATATTGGAAGATTTTGTTTTGAGCTCCAGGATGACATTCGGATTCTGCTCTGCCCAATCAAACAAATTTTTGAGCGTATCGTTGCGATTGCCCCACAGCAGCGAATCCGAAGATTGCCCTGTTCCAATATGGTAGGTCTTCTCGGGATCAAGTGAAATCCGGTTTAGCTTTTCAACGAGGTTTCCTTGAAAGACAATCTCATCGTTGTGGTAGAAAGACTGGATCGAACAATAACTGCAACCATAACCGCAATTGATAATAGTATCCAACGTTTGCAAATTACAGCATCTTGTCTCTTCCGAAAAAACCGGGCAGGCACCCAGAACGGCATCGTCATTATCCTTGGTTTTAAAGACAATTTTTTGCGCTGTGCGATCAGCCTCGGGAATGAAATCCGAGTAGTCCGGCAGTTGTTCCTTGAGTTCGAGCCACTTCTTCTCGATGCGGGAGAGAAGCTGCTTCTTTTTTTGCTTGCCCTGCAGTGATTCCGTCCCCCCCTCATCCCAATACTCCTCAAGCAGGCCGCAATCCCACATTTCAAGATCGGTAGCGATGCCTACCAGTTTGACGAGATCTTGATGCGTTAATCTCCAAGGCCCCGCAGTCTGATCCAGAAATGATCGATTCTCACAAGCCAGCCCCCGGTAAAGCGGCTCGTCCTTAATTGTATCTATTTTGGAAGATTCAACCATAAACACTGGGATGGGTGTGACCTGTCAGAACCCCCGTCAATGAAAGCTTTTGGAGAGCAAAGGGACATCCCTCCTATTTTCCGTGCGGGTGTTCTTTAAGCAAGTCCGCAGGAACATACATGTCCTTTTTGTCCTTGATCGCTTTCCGAACCGCCTTGACTTGTCCAGGCGTGATGACACTCGCTTTGTTACCAAATGAATTGCGAACGTAAGTCAGAGTGGCGGCCAGTTCGTCGTCTTTAAGGATGTATTCAAACGGTGTCATCGGAACCACACCGGGCAATTTTTTTCCCGCTACTTCAATTGGCCCGAAAAGCCCCTTCATCGAAAGTTTGATCAAACGTTCAGGATTTCCCGTAGCCCATTTGGTGCCCGCAAGCGGCGGAAACCCTGCTGCAGGAAGCCCTTTGCCGTTCGCTTGGTGACAAGTGCCGCAATGGGCTTCGCGTGAGTAAATTTCCGCACCTTTAGAATAAAGCTTGGCATCTTTTCCTTTAAGATGCTTAGGCGCACCGATCGCTCTCTCCTTGGACTTGCCAGCTAGAATCTCACCACTGAGTGCCGCCTTGGCTACTTTGAAAGATTGCTCTGAATAGGGATCCAGACCCTTCGTTTCGGCGGCAGCGAGAATAGCGAGCCCCTCTGCTTTGGCTTCCCGGGATCCGGTGGTGATCGCTTCAAGGCGGACCCGCCCGTGATCGTCATTGGCTGCCGCAAGCAACAATGCCTGGCGATTGGCCACTTCAGGATTGTAACGCAACACCCTTACGGCCGCAGCACGGATGCGGTGATCTTTTGATTGAAACAGTTCGCCGAGCAGCTCCTGATCGACCTGATCGACTCCCCAACTGACCCACAGCGCTTCGAGTTTGAGACGATCATCTTTTTGCTTGTCAGCCCAGGGTTTCAGCGCAGCAATCACCTCAGCGGTGTCTCGTCCACGAAGCTCACGTTTGGTGCGATAACGGGTGCGGTATTCGGGCAGCTTCAGGTTCTCAAGCAATTCAGCAATACTGGCCCCGTCAATTTTAGCCGGTTTCACCAGCGGGCGTGATGGATAGGTGATCCGGTAGATCCGGCCGTGCTCGTGATCGCGCAGGGGATCGCGGGCACTGTGCTGCATGTGGCCGATGAGAGCATTGTGCCAGTCAACCACATAAAGCGAACCATCCGGGGCAAACTCAAGATCCACCGGACGAAAATTGAGATCCTTGGAGACAAACAAATCCTGACGAAATTTGGTCGTATATCCGGTGCCGTCCTCAATCACTTGATGCTGCTTCGCCCCGAGAAAACCAATCGCATTGTTCAGCAAAACGTCCCCCTGCACTTCATCCGGAAAGTGGCGACTGGAGACAAATTCAAGCCCTGAAGTCGGGCGCACGGACTCGGACTTGATAATGTTCGGAGCTTCCATATTTACGCCGTATATCGGCTTAACCGATCCCGGCATCATCCAGGAAAGACTGGTTCCCGAGGTATGGAGAAAAAAGTCCTGTCCATAATCATCAAAAGCAATTCCCCAGGGATTAGGGATCTTGAACTGGGAATAACGAATGACCTGCTTGCGCTGCGGGCTGTAACGGAAAAAACCGCCATTGCTTCCGCGAACCGGACCGTAAGCCCCCTCGACATTGCTGTGGAGAAAAACGCCCTCCCCCATCATAATGGCTCCAGACGGATCGGCGCAAAAAGCGGAAATGGCATGATGAGTATCGTGATCATCAAAACCACTGAACAAGACTTCCCTGGTATCGTAATGATCATCGCCGTCAAGATCCTTCAACAGGATCAGACTGCCACTCTGGGACACATAAACCCCGTCGTGGGAAATCTCAAAACCAATCGGGATGTGAAGATCGTCTGCAAACACGATTTGTTTGTCTGCTTTGCCATCCTTATCCGTATCTTCAAAAATGAGCAGCTTGTCCTGGGGACGTGGATCTCCAATCCGATAATGCGGATAGCTGGCCATGGTCGAAACCCAAAGCCGCCCTTTGTTATCGAAAGCCATTTGCACCGGATTGGCGAGATCGGGGAACTGTTTTTCATCGGCAAACAAATCAATCTTGTACCCCTCAGCCACTTCGATTTTTGTCCCGGACAGCGTGCCCTCAAGATAATCAACCGTGCCGTTCTTTTTGCTCGGTTTGTAGTTGGTCTCAACCTTGGCCAGGGTATGGGTTTTGGCATCGGCCGCAGCAACATCGAAGCGCTCCCCTTTCAGAGCGGCCCAGACGGCACGGTCCCGGATCACCGTCATCTCACGGGTCTTTTTTATTTCATCCGGATAGTTGCCAGGCCCAAAAGGATTGTAACGGCGTCCGTAAACATGCACCCCATTAGGGATCTTAAAGTCATTGAGCCAGGCCCAGTTTTTTTCAGTAACCGCAGCATGAATCCCCGTGCGACTGGACTCGTTCACTTTGTTTTTGCCAAAAATCGAATCCGCCAATACCGGCGCCAGAGATTCGTAACCCCGTTTGCTGAGCAGGGCACCGTCGATGGTGTATTCCTTGCCATCGGCAAACCAGCCTTTCGAAGGAGTAAAAGCGTCGACAAAAAGAACGCCGTTATCCGCGGCAACCTGACGAGAAGCCTCCGTGTAGAGCTTGAGATTTTTGTTCTCTTTGACTCCATCCGGAGTGTTGTATTTGGCTGACAAATCCTGAAAAGCCGTGGGAGATACCAAGGCCAACTGCGGGGCTGATTTGCCGTTGTATTTCTGGCTCAAGCTATGTTTGATGAAAGCATCCAGCTCCTTCTTGTAACGCTCCAGTCCTTCCTGCCCATCAAAAGAAGAATTGAAACCAAAAAAAGCGATAATAATATCGGCTTCCAGGCGACTGAGCCATTGGTCGGGTGATTCAAAATGCCCCTGCGGCTTGGTATCCGTCTGGTATTCCGGCTTGAGCAAGGCCTTGGCGCCCGGGAAAGCATACTGCTGCTCGTGGCTGCGTCCGGGGTGAGGCCGGAATCCGGGAGTATTGCCCTCGTCCGCCATATTACGAATGGTCAGGTCTTTATCCGGAAAACGCAGAAACAGTTCCGTCTCAAAAAGCCCGAAATGATTCATCCGGCTGCCCATGCCTGCTCCGATGATGACGATGTGATCTCCTTTTTTAACTGTAAGCTTCTGGCTTTCCGCTGCCTGGGCAGAATTGAGAAGCATGGCAAAGAAACTTGCTACGACTAAAGCGTTTGTTTTTTTCATTTAGAATCGGGGTCCGGGCTTTGCAGTTCGATTGGCCATCCTAGCATAGGAAATGGCTCCTGCTAGAAATTTGAAGCTACGCAATTACGCCCCTGTCCAAACTATCGACAGCTCATCACTGCCACAAATGCAGAATGCCCCCTGGTTTTATCGGGTTCAGGCGCTGCACACTTGGCCACAGCGAAAATTGGGCCTATAAGTGGTCATGTCTTTTTCCACTCTCGGCCTGTCGGCCCCATTACTCAAAGCCGTCAGCGACTTTACGGATCCCACACCCGTCCAGACTGCCGCCATCCCAGCCATACTGACTGGAGAGGATATCCTGGCCACCGCTCAAACCGGTTCAGGCAAGACCACCGCCTTTGTGCTGCCACTGCTGCAACGCTGGACCTCAGCTCCGCAGCAAAGACCACGAACCCTACACACTCTGATTCTGGTGCCCACCCGCGAACTGGCAGCCCAGGTTCGTGATGTGGTGCAGCAATGTTCCCAAGACCTGCCCGAGCGAATCAAAATCGTCAGTGCTGTCGGCGGCGTCTCCATCAACCCGCAAATGATGGCTCTACGTGGCGGCGCGGATTTCATCGTCGCCACTCCCGGGCGACTGCTCGACCTGGTCGAACACAATGCGGTAAAACTTTCTCACGTGTCCTCCCTGGTTCTTGATGAAGCAGATCGCATGCTCGACCTGGGTTTCAGCGAGGAACTCAAGCGCATCCTCGACCTGTTACCAAAAAAACGCCAGAACCTGCTGTTCTCCGCTACCTTTCCCTCAAGGATCGA
>DAOUQC010000111.1 GCA_030625775.1 Verrucomicrobiota bacterium | reverse complement strand
CCGCCACCGACACGCGCAAACAAAGCAATCGAAGAGGCACCGAATGAGAAACCCGTGATGATCGTCATCACCGACCTCAATTTTTCCGGGTCATCAATGCCTATCGTCTTGCTATAGATCAGAAACAATCCACCAAGTCCGAGCAAACCCAGCCCAACCACACCCATGCCCATCACCGAACCTCCACCAAAAGCAACTTCGAGTGCTTTGCCGAGACTGGTTCTCGCTGCATTGGTGGTTCTCACATTGGCCTTGGTCGCCACTTTCATGCCGATGTAACCCGCCAAGGCCGAACAAAAAGCCCCTATGATAAAGGACAAAGCCACCAGGCGTTCAGCGCCCTCATTCATAAAGGCAAGCAGCACTGCCACGCACACCACAAATATAGCGAGCACCTTGTATTCCGCTCTCAGGAAGGCCATCGCTCCTGTAGCAATGTGCTGGGAAATTTTCACCATTTTTTCGTTACCAGGATCCTGCTTGGCTACCCAGGTTGATTTCCAGAATGTGAAAGCCAGAGCGAGCACGCCAAAGACTGGGATTAATAGAATGAGGGTCGATATCATTGTTTTGTTAATTCGTTGTTTTAGAAATTCAACACGGGAGAAAACACCTTCTTAAAACTAAGCAACGCTCGCCTGCCGGTATTTATATCCGGCTGGCGAGCGTGCGTCGTCTTAAAATTTTTCTGCGTGAACGCAATGAGTTTATACTTAATTCTACGGGGCGCAATACTTAAAATGATTCTTTTTTTGCTAGCTCGAAAAACAACTCAAGCCCTGCGCGGCTGCAAACATCCGGATTCCGGGCTATTTTTAATAAAAACTTAAAAAACTCGCAGAAATGTAAACTTTTGTTTTTGTAATTCCCAACTTTATTGTAAATCTCATAGGTTGCAGGCCTCTAGTTCTTGAAATTTGATTCATCCCAATGGATTCGGAATTCGTAAAACGGCCATCTGCACTGCCATTCCCGCTGAGCAAATTCGAATGATTATCACTTCCAAACAAAAGCAAAGCCCTGTCCCTATTGGGATTGTGCTATTCCTGGCTCTGTTATTTGCTGCCGTCCTACCCCATCAAGCTTCTGCAAAAAACTTTTCCACCGTAGTGATCGATGCTGGACACGGAGGCAGTGACAAAGGCTCCAACTGGTACGGAGTATATGAAAAAAACCTCAGTCTGGATCTCTCTAAACGCATTCAACGCATCCTGAAAAGCAAAGGAATCCCCACCGTACTTACTCGCAGTAGCGATACCTATGTAGCCCTGGACAAACGTGCAGCGATTGCTAATCGCAAAAGTCATTTTATCTTCGTCAGCATCCACTTTAATGGTCACCGCAATACTTCCTACAGAGGGATTGAGACCTTTTATTACCCTGGATCATCCAAGGGCCGCCAGCTGGCCGGCAAAATCCAACATGAGCTCGGTGCCCGTATTAAGACTAAAAACAGGGGCATCAAAGCCGCACGCCTGAAAGTATTGAGGCTGACCAAAGGCCCTGCAGTTCTCATCGAATGTGGATTCCTCTCCAATCGCTGGGAAAACAATCGCTGCAATGCCTCCTGGTTACGTGAAATCATCGCCGAAGAAATCGTCCAGGGAATCATGGCGTATCGCTGACAACCTCTTGAATTGGCAGAGCAAGCCACCAATCAAGCTTAAATCGAAGGGCTCGCCAGGGACGGCTCGCCCTACCTGGCCGATCTGTTTTCTTCACCATCCTTATTTTTTGATGACCTCAACAAGATCACCGCCATGACCAAAAGCACAAGATCCATGCCCACTGCCACAGCAAGCGCCCCCCGGTCCAGCGATTCACTGAAACAGCCACAATCTATATCTAATCCTCTTGCCCAGGCTGAGATCAATGCAAACAAAAACACCAGCAGCATCATTACTGTTCCTATCAAAGCTCCACGCTCCAGACGCCGACTCACGATACCTGTCCCGCAAATTATTTCCAACCATGGTAGAATCAAGGCCACCACGGCCACCCATGGATCCGACAACAATTCATAATTCCTGACCTTGATCGCAAACAAAGTCGGATCCAGCAATTTGCCCCATCCCGCATAGAGAAAAACACCCGCCAGGACAAGGCGCAAGCTCCATCCCATCATCTGCTTCCAACGCTGCTCACTCGTCTGCATCATTTTTTTCTACTCAACATTTTTTCAAGCTACAATATTCAGCTATCTTGCAGGGCTTTCCACCCTTATCCTTGTTAGTGCCATCCATGCAAGCCCTCGCCGAACTGAATCCAGATATTCTCCACCAAATCCTCCTGTTCCTCTGCTACCTGCTTGTTGCATTAGGAATCCTGAAAATTGCCATTTACTTACTCATGACCCTGAGTCCCGGGATTTGGGAAAAATTGATCGAAAAAGAAAACAATTTCTACATCCGCATAGGTTTGTTCGGCAAAAAGGGCTCGGAAACCTACAAGAAATTTGAGCGTAGCACGTGGACCAAAGCCTTCTTCGGTTGTGGAGGCCTCGCAATCATCTTCCTCGCCATCCTGGTCATCACCCTCGCACGCTGGATACAAACACTCACCTTCATAAACTACTGATTTGCACTCTCAAACCATTTCCTAACTGCCATCCTAGCCTCCGTATCCCGTAACACCCATGAATCGGTGTGATTTCGATACGGCAGGGTTTGAAAAGTAAACTTCCCTTGAGGGTAAACTTCCTTCAAATACCCTCTCGTTGCATCGACAGATCTTTCCTGACTGATAAACTGCAGCCTGTTGTTCAAACGCTTCAACCGAACCGTCGCCGAGGCTCGATCACTGTCCGGGTAATTCCATTTCTTCACCCCGTCATAGTGGCTGTGGCAAATAAACCCCCTCCACAAGGCGGCGATTTCATCATCATGTAAACCAATGAAATTGCAGGCGATTGACCCACGGGAAAAACCCGTTAGAAAAACAGCCTCCGCATCGCCTCCATAGTCCCTGCAAATTCGGGAAACCACCTCTTTGCAGTAGGCAACCGTCGCCTCCACATCTCCCCACCATTGCAACTGGTTACGCTTGTCATCCTCGCTGATATAAGGCAGGCAAAGCCAGATCACTCCCTCTCCTCCACTGATCCCATACCCAAGATTGCAGTCCTCGACTTTTCCGCTGCAAGTATCACCAAATTTATTTTTGAAAGGCCCATTGCCCGCGTATTCCACAATCACCGGATACTTGCCCCCCGCCTTCCAATCCGTCGGCAGATAGAGCGAATGATGCACCTGCGTGCCTTTGTATTCAGAAGTCACCACCCTGACCCGTCTCCCTGCCGCAGGCTCACTGTGTACCATCACCGGCACCACCAGATCCAGCGGCACCGTTCTGATGTCGGGAAAGTTTTGGGCAAGGACAGAAAATGAGATCACTAATAAGAACAGTATCTGCAATATGAACCGGAGCATCAAGCCTTGCGCAACTAAACTAACTTTCATCCTCTCTCCTTCAGTCAAAACCCAGCAAAACAGCTCGCCCTAACAATTACATTCTCTTTTCCTTTGCGTTGCTTTGCGCCTTTGACAGAGCCTCTTCTTTCTTCACTTCGCCCTTTCCACCGCCGCCGCTACCTCTCTCTCAATCACCTCCAGCGGATTGAGCGGACTCAAAGGGTCCTCATAGGCTTTCACCGCATTCGTTACCGGATCCCAATGCACCGGGCCATATTTCGCCGCGCCCGGTTCGCCGGTCAGCAAATGCGCTCCCGCATCGCCTTTGTTAAAATGCCAGAACTCCTGGGGAAAATGCATGAAACCTCGGGCTTCCATCATCGCCGTAATCTCAAGACGGTTTTCCAAATCTTTTTCCGCAATAAAAGGTGACCGCATCGGCGTGCGTTCACTCATCTCCAGATAGGCATTCCCCCGCCAGATCTCCTTGCCATCGTCGCGTTGGAACACTGAAATATCGACTGCCGATCCAGACATATGCGTGCCTATTTTAGGAATATTGGCGACCAGCACAATCGCCCGCTGAAAAACTTCCTCGCTGGACGGAATCCGCCCCCTGTTTTCCCAGATACACTTTTTCAAAATTGCATCAAACACAGCAGGCTTGCGTACCAGCTTCGTTTGCATCTCCTTCGAGCGGTAGCCCTCCTCGATTTTCAACACCCAGCCCCGCTCATTCATATCCCGGCCGATGGCGATCAAATCGTCAAGCAGTCCTTCCCTGATAAAATACACCCGGTCGAGATCATCGACGATTTTGGTGTCCGAAAACATCATCTCAACCCCTGCCGCCTCCGCCCCCCCGCGAATGGAAGCAAAACCTTCTCCACACTCTTCCACCTCATAATCTATCAATTTATCTACAAATCCATAACCCAGCTGCATCTGCTCAGCCCAGTAAGCCCTGCGTTTATCTTCATCCTGCATTGTCATTGACTCACACTAAGATGGTTCTTTTCATTTGTCGCGCAGCTTGTCCCGGGCAAGGATTTTACCCTCAATACTTGAAAACGGGAAACAATCCGGCACAGTAATCACTCTGAAATCCAGCCCCCGGATTATCGGGAGCTGAAGCTAACAAAACAAAACCCCAGCCTACTGCTCAAAATGAAAATTGCTTCTATTTCCAGCTTACTTGCCGCCGCCCTCATCTTCACTACTGCCATTCCCTCCGCAAGCGCGGGTGATGCCAAATCCGTCCACGAATTTACGGTCAAAAGCATTGATGGCAAAAAAGTCGACCTTAGCCAGTATAAAGGAAAAACACTGCTCATCGTCAATGTTGCCTCTAAATGTGGAGCAACCCCTCAATATGCCAACCTGGTGAAACTTCAAAATACCTTTAAAAGCAAAGGCCTGCTGATCCTCGGTTTTCCCGCCAATAACTACGGCAAGCAGGAACCCGGTACCAATGCTCAAATCAAAAAATTCTGCAGCGGAACTTATAAGGTCGGTTTCCCCATGTTCGCAAAAGTGTCGGTCAAGGGTGATGACCAGGCTCCCCTGTTTCAATACCTGACCACTGCTGAGAACCCTGACAAAAAAGGTGACATCGGCTGGAACTTTGAAAAATTCCTGATTGGAAAAGACGGGAAATTGCTACGTCGTTTTAAAACCGGCATCAAACCCGACAGTCCTGAAGTGGTCGCTGCTGTGGAAGAAGCTGTGAAATAATAAATTGCGGCAACAGCCGCAATTTTACAATTGACAGCTCTCCGCAGCAAGCCGCTGAGAATGCACTCGTCAGGTTCAAACGAAAAAAGGGGCTAATTTCCAGCCCCTTTTTCCATACCCCTATTCATCAAAAACAGGCTTACCTTTGGTGTCCGGAGTAGCCCCCCCTTTAACAACCCGCGCTGATGACTCCCTCTTGGGCCGTCTTTTGCCATCAATAATAATGATCGCCCTGTTCTCAACACGAAAATTAGTGTTGGTTTGCTCACATACATAAGCAAGAAAGCTTGCCAACGACACATTCTTTATTGTCAAATTAACTATTTCATTGGTTTTTGTGACTTGATTCACCACGTTGAAACGCCCTTCAGAGTAATGCCTGATCAGTTGCAAAGTTTCCTCCAGTGAGGCTCCGCTGACGCTCACTTCAGGGATGAGTTTACTCTTCATCCATGCATAGCCTGATGGACTGGCCTTAACCTGAGGCTTGGGCGCCATCTTCAGATCCGCTTTGTGACCAAACACAACGGAGCCTCGATCAATTCGGTAACTTAGCTCTGGCCCGGCTGCTGCCGAGATAAATCTAATCACCGAAGACAGGCGCGCATTTTTCAATTCCAGACTCACTGGCAAATCGCTTACCGGTGCATAAGGGTTATCGATAAGCAAGAAATTTGGATGCCTTGCCTGTCCGCCTCCTTTTTTGAGTTCATCCACATGACTTTGCAGGAAACTGATCACTTCCGAGACAGCCGCTTCTTTCAATTGCAAAGACGGAATCGTGATCAAGGACAATTGAGAAGCCGCACTCCCTCGCCCGGTCACCACCTTCGCCTCATTCCAATCACTTTTGGCCCGCATCACATCTTTCTTCGACCCGACAAGAACTCCATCGGGCACGATTTCGGCCACACAATTTGTCAGTTCACAAGCATACTTAAGCAACACACTGAGCGGAACATCCTTCAGATCCAAACTCAGCCTCTTCGACCCACTGCCTTCACCCACCAAAATAAAATTTACCGACTGCTTTAGAAGTTCTTCCGACTTCGAGCTAATGAAAGCCAACACCTCATCCAGTTCTGCGTCAGCAAGACTCACCGACTCCACATGGGCATCCCCGATACTTGCTGAGGATTTAGTCTGGGCATACCCCCATCCGGCCAGGCAACCAGTAATTAATATTATTAAGCAATACTTCACCTGGTCAGAATACCCAAACGAATCATCGAAGGAAAGCCTAAGTAATAAAACCATCTACCTATGGCTGTTTTTTCAGTGCTGCCCGGGGCGCCTCCCCTTTCTCTTTCCGCTCCTGATTCAGCAATTCGAGCGTCTTCAGCTTCCAATTCCCATCTGCCACCTCAACCGATAACTGCGCCTCATAACGGTTCACCCGGTCGTGGGTGTGCCCCCAATGTGTCACGGTTCCAATGGCAACCCATGAACACCGGGCATTAAAACCAACTGCTTTTTTTTCACCCTCCTCATTCAATTCACATTTGCGCAGATCCAATTCATAGACCCTAGCCCGGGCTCCTCCCTGACTTTCCAACTGCAAAGAGTTCTGCACCTCCAGATAAACCTTGGTCAGCAATTCTCCATCAACGCTTTTTGCCAATACATCGTAAACATCGGATTCCTTTCGATAGTCGAAAGCTCGATAAGTATTCCTCAGCAAAGCATACACCACTTCATCTGCTAAGCTGGCAGAGATCTGCGTAGACTCTCCGGACAACTCCACTTTCATCTGCCCACGCGCCAACACCGCAACTGCGATCATGCCCACCACCGCCATTCCCAACCAAGCCGGTGTTTTGTCTCCCAGGCGAAGTGCTGCCCCAGTCATAATCAAAACCACCAAACCCGCCAGAACACTCAACAACGGAATCTCCATATGATCGCGCCGGGGCGGTGACGGCAAGTCCAGTAATTCAGGAATAGTCAACTCCCCCTTGCTCAGCCACTGCAACCCGGCTGCCGCCGGAGTAACTTTTTTAGTCACCGTATTTTGCCGTGTTCCGATTGCCACGATGGCCGCCGAAGCCTCCGCAGGAAACACTTCCCATTTGACCTTCACCTCTTTCACTGGCCCGTCGAGCGCTGCTGCAAACACCACTCCCAGTAAAGCTTCACCTGCAATCACAGTTTCACGCTCTTCAACCACCATCCCCTTTTCCAGATCCCGACGAACAAAATGCACCCGGTCGAGAACCATCTCGATTTGAACCCCGTCCACCTCCAGAGGACACTTGTCACTCAACCATTCACCCACTTTTTTTTCGATCTGCAGTCGCCTCTCACTGGAAATCACTCCCTTGTTTTCCGTCAGGTCAATATTCAGTCGGTCAGCCACCGTATCCAGGCGCATGACAAATTCCTTCCGGATTTCAAAAGTCTCTACCGAGACATACCCGTGCACCGGGGCAAACATTTTCTGCGCCTCAGCTGGGTTCACCAACAGCAAGGCAAGAGCCCCGAGCACCAGCATCCTTCCTGCCGAATATATACGAATCCTTTTCACCCCTGACACCCAACGCCCCAAGCCACGCTTTGTTCAAGTTCAAACAAATACAAATCCATTTTGAAACTGTCGCCTTTCAGTCTAGTCTGCCGTATGCTCAATGCTCTGCTCAAAAAAAACCTCGCTCTTTTCTGCCTTTTTGCGATTCCTCTGAACCTCTCCCCACTTGTGGCCCGGGAAAAAATTTCCACTCTGGCAGGAAATGGCGGGCAGGGATACAAAGGGGACAATGAACCCGCGGTAAAGGCTCAACTCAATCAAACCTTCGGGGTCATTGTCGGCCCTGACGGGGACATTTATTTTTGTGATACCGGCAACCATGCCATCCGCAAGGTTTCCCGCAAAAGCGGTAAAATCACTACCATTGCCGGCACTGGGAAATCAGGCTATTCAGGTGACGGTGGTCCGGCCACTGATGCACAACTTTTCGAACCCTACGAATTACGTTTCCATTCATCGGGTGATTTGTATTGGGTTGAAATGAGAAACAACATCATCCGCCGCCTGGATGGCCGTCACAATACCGTCCACACGGTAGCGGGCACCGGCGAAAAAGGATTCGGCGGTGATGATGGCCCCGCGATCAAGGCAAAATTCAGTCGCCCCCACTCCATTCAATTCGACCAGGCGGGACAATACCTCTACGTCTGCGACATCGGCAATCACCGTATCCGTCGCATCGACCTCAAATCTGAAACCATCTCCACCTGGTGTGGCAACGGAAAAAAAGAAACCACCCCTGACGGTGCTGAAATCAGTCCGGACACCCCTTTGAATGGTCCCCGTGCCCTGGACATCGATCCCGACGGCAACCTCTGGCTCGCTCTGCGCGAAGGCAATCGGGTTTACAAAATCGATATGAAATCCAATAGCCTGCATCACATGGCGGGAACGGGGGAAAACGGTTTCAGTGGCAATGGAGGCCCCGCACTCGATGCCACCCTTTCCGGCCCAAAGGGAGTCGCTGTGTCTCCTGATGGAAAGCGCATCTACCTCGCTGATACCGAATCACATAGCATTCGTGCCATCGATCTTTCAAAATCTCCTCCAACCCTTGAGCTGATAGCCGGTGATGGTAAAAAAGGGGATGGTTCCGATGCAGGAGATCCCAAAACCTGCCAAATGGATCGACCTCACGGAGTCGGGGTGGATCCCCTCAACGGTGATCTCTACATCGGGGATACCAACACCCACAAAATCAGGGTGATCAAAAACTTCCCCGCTGATCAGGTCGGTGGAAAAGCCGAACTGCCGGCCCTCGATTCCTACGCCAAAGATGAATTCCAATTTGAAGGCAGGCGCTGCATTGTCAGCAAACCAAACAAAGCGGCCCCCGGTCGCCCGTGGATCTGGCGCTGCCGTTTTTATGGAGCTTTCCCCCAGGTCGATGCGGCCCTGCTCGCAGCCGGCTGGCATGTAGCTTTCATTGATGTCGCCGATCTTTTTGGAGCAGCGGAAGCCATGCGCATCTTTGATGCTTTCCATCCACATGTGCTGGCTAAATACCAGTTGGCTAAAAAACCCGTCATGGAAGGTTTCAGTCGGGGTGGTTTACCGGCAATGAACTGGTCGATCAAACACCCGGAAAAAGTTCGTGCTATTTACCTTGATGCTCCCGTTCAGGATATTCACACCTGGCCCAAGGAATACTCCAAACCCGCATGGGAAAAATGCAAAAATGCCTGGGGACTCACCGAAGAAAGTGCCAAACAATGGAAGGGCCCGCTCGAACACCTGGCCCCTTTAGCCCAACACAAGGTTCCCATCCTCTCAGTCTGCGGTGGTGCGGATAAAGCTGTGCCTTTCTTGAGAAACACCGCCATCCTTGAATCACGCTACCAAAAACTCGGAGCCCCCATCACAGTCATCGTCAAGGCAAGCTGCGATCACCACCCCCATTCTCTTTACGATCCTTCTCCCATCGTAAAATGGATCTCCGCCACCCCTGCTCCTTAAAAGCTGGCAATCAAGCTCCACAGGACTTGTTATTGACCAGTCTAATGCTAAACTGATAAGATTTTCCTCTGGAAGTTTAACCTGCAATGATCCAGTACGCTGCAAGCAGCAAACGGTGAAAATCCGTCTCCAAAGTAAACATGCCTGACAAGTCCGACCAGAGAATCAGTTTTACCTGCCCAGAGTGCAAGGCGCATCTCAAAGTGCCCGCAAAGCTGGCAGGGGTAACCGGACCATGCCCAAAATGCCATGCCTCGATCACGGCACCGGAAAGCAACTCTCAACAAAACGACTCTCGACTGGAAACAGAAGCCCCCCTGGCAACAGAAAGTATTTCTGAAGAAAGTGCACAATCAATCGACACACCGACTTACCTAGCCGCTGCAGCCAGTGAAGAAGACAATCAGGATGAGCTGGATCCATCCCTGGCAGATTCCGAACCGATTGCAAACCTGACGGAGGCAGAGGCAGAAAAGAAGTTATTTAATATTCTCCCTGCACCCGTATATGATGCCGAACCTCCTCCCTCTTTCCCTCCGCCCGTAGAATCTATCCGGGACATTGGCAGCACCATGCCGCCCCTCCCCTATCCAAATGCGGATGAAACCGGGCCTGCCATCGATTACACGATGCCGGTTCCTAGCGAACTAAACCCGGATGCAAGCGGTTTTTCTTCAACCTCTCCAGATGAAAGTGAAGCCCTTGCCTCAGAGGCAGAAGATGAATCTTTAGCGGTAGAAGAATTCAACCCTACAATTGAATCCGAAGCGCCCCCTGAGCCTGAGCCTGAGCCTGAGCCTGAGCCTGAGCCTGAGCCTGAGCCTGAGCCTGAGCCTGAGCCTGAGCCTGAGCCTGAGCCTGAGCCTGAGCCTGAGCCTGAGCCTGAGCCTGAGCCTGCTGCTGTTGGGATCGAAGCAAA
>DAOUQC010000156.1 GCA_030625775.1 Verrucomicrobiota bacterium | reverse complement strand
GTGAGATTCAGTCTCTCGGCCTTCAACCGCATCACAATCTCACCATCCTTCACCTCATGCTTAGGCTCGACTTCACGATCACGAATGAACAGTCCTTCGTCATCTGACGCCCAAACTCCGCCAACAGCGATAGCAATCATGAGCGTTAGTATCAGTGGCTTCATTTTTTGAGGCGAACTTGTTGTTTATCTTACACCGGAAAATATAGAATAATCCCTTTATAGTCGTCAATAGGATAATACAGAAGCCACCGTTTTTCCGTTGGATAATACAGAAGCCATCGTTTTTCCATTGGAAAATACAGCAACTTACCACTTTCATGTCCTCAACCACTCTTATATTGAAAGCTCCCCGCGGCAAGCCGCGGGGAATACCACGGCTCAAGCGTAGCTCAATCTCTCTATACAAGCTTGCCTTCGGGAAAGAAAAAATGGACTCGCTAACTCCGTGCCGCGGCCGCGGAACGGTGTTAGTGCTCGTCAGGTATTCAAGGATGCAGCGCAATCCAAAATTCACATTTCGTTGAGTTGCAGCTCGGAGAAAATTCGCTAATCACCAGGATTCCCCGTTATCAACTTTGTAACCCCAGCCGACAGATAAGTAGCTGCCAACAAGGTATCTGAAATCCTCTTTCGTCCTAGTCGATGTTTAGTCATCAAATCAAAAAATCTTTTGCCCGCCTGCTCGCACGGGTAAACCTGGTCGACTTCAGCTGCCTTCCACCAGCTCTCTGCCAATTTTAGTGCCTCATTCATCGGCAGCGGTTTTTCTAAACGCCGTCCATCACTGACTACATGGATGAATTCCGAAATCACCTGAGGGGCCAGCGCAAAATGATCCCCTTGATGCAAATATCTATCCCGTAACTCCTTCGTTGCTCGATGCAAAGGATTCTCCACAATCGCAGGGCAGATTAAAAAATCAGTAGGCATTTGCGTCATCCTCCATTTGCTATTAGCTCAAATCAGGACAATGAGCGACACGGCTATCAACACAGATCAACTTCCGGATTCCCACGGGCATTTTGGAACTTTCGGCGGCATGTTCGTGCCGGAAACCCTGATGGAAGCCCTGAAGGAACTGAGCCAGGAATACGAAAAAGCCAAAAACGATCCGGGCTTCCAATCCGAACTGGATCACCTGCTGCACGATTACGTCGGTCGCGAAACTCCACTCTACTTCGCCGAGGGTCTGACTAAAAAAGCCGGCGGGGCCAAAATCTACCTCAAACGGGAAGACCTGCTCCACACCGGCGCCCACAAAATCAACAATGCGCTCGGCCAGATCCTGCTGGCCAAACGCCTCGGAAAAAAACGCATCATTGCAGAAACCGGCGCAGGGCAGCACGGAGTAGCCACGGCCACTGTCGCCGCACGCTTTGGCATGGAGTGCGTGGTTTATATGGGTGCCGTCGACATGGAGCGACAGCATCTCAATGTCGTCCGAATGCGCTTGCTGGGTGCCGAGGTCCGTGCAGTGCATGCCGGGCAGGCCACGCTGAAAGAGGCCGTCAATGAAGCCATGCGTGACTGGGTGACCCATGTTCGCTCGACCCACTACATTCTCGGCAGCGCCCTTGGTTCGCATCCCTACCCAATGATGGTGCGCGATTTCCATCGGGTGATTGGACTGGAAGCCCGTCGACAGATTCTCGAACGCGAAAAACGCCTGCCTGACTTGTTGATCGCCTGCGTGGGTGGCGGAAGCAATGCAATGGGATTATTCCACCCCTTTCTGAATGACCCATCCGTGCGCATGTTAGGTGTGGAGGCAGGCGGCCGGGGAATAAAAGATGGCGAGCACGCAGCTAGATTCCAAGGCGGCAAACTGGGCGTTTTGCAAGGAACAAAAACCTGGCTACTGGCCGATGATGACGGCCAGATTCAATTGACCCATTCCGTCTCGGCAGGCTTGGACTATGCGGCCGTTGGCCCTGAACACGCCTACTTGAAAGACATCGGCCGGGTGGAATACACTTACGCAACGGATGACGAAGCCCTGGAAGGATTCCAAGTCCTCTCAAAAATCGAGGGAATCATCCCCGCTTTGGAAAGTTCCCACGCCATCGCCCAGACTTTAAAAAGTGCTGCCGGGATGGCCAAAGACCGGATCATCATCTGCAACCTCTCTGGTCGCGGCGACAAAGACGTCGAGCAAGCCGCCAAATTCATATTTGGAGATTCTGAATAGCCGGGTTAGAAGCCTGTTGAAAACAGGCCCTGCCAGCTTATGATTGAGAGCAATGAATACTCCCAGATCATATTTGATTCCAGTGCACAGGTTTTGCCCACCTGTGCTAGCTATACTCGTTATCGCATTCTCTGCCTTGGTAACTACACAGGCCAAAGCCATGCCACTAAAGCTGACCAATACCGAAGGAGTGGAAAGCTCAGTCACCCTGCAAGGTTTTGACGAAACCTCCCGCAAAATACAAATCGAAAAAGACGGGAAAATTTATGACTATTCACTGAACGACCTCCAGTTTTCAAGTAAGATCGAGGTGCTTAGAGCCAGTGAAATGCAGGATG
>DAOUQC010000059.1 GCA_030625775.1 Verrucomicrobiota bacterium | reverse complement strand
CGTGTGTTGAGATAGCTTGTCGAGAGTTCTTCTGCCTTGGCGCGATTCGAGGCATCATAATTCCAGAACTCCTGGACGATGTTCTCAAGCTGGGGAAAATCTTCACCAGTGTCACCTACTTTTTTGCGCAGAGCGGCGAATTGTATTTTTAATTTTGCAATGATCGAAGCGTATTCAGGGTTGTCATACAAGTTGGTCACTTCAGTGGGGTCGTTTTTCATGTCGTAGAGCTCCCAGGCAGGCGGGGTGCGGTATTCTCCTTTGTAGTTCGCCCCGTAGTAATAGATAAGCTTAAATTTTTTGGTGCGGATGCCGACATGACCCGGGTTGTCATGGTGAGCCATGTGCATCCAGTAACGATAGTAGGCAGCCTTTTTCCAGTCAGCCGGTTCGGCGGCTCCTTCACAGATGGTTTTGAAGCTTCGTCCCTGCATGTAGTCTGGCGTTTTGACCCCGGCAAAGGCCAGCATCGTTGGAGCGTAATCCACATTCTCGACAATCGCATCCGTGCGGGATCCGGCAGGAATACTCTTAGGATAGCGAATCAGGAAAGGCATGCGCATGGATTCTTCATACATCCAACGTTTGTCCTGGTAGTCGTGCTCGCCGAGCATGAATCCCTGGTCACCAGTGTAAATGATGACGGTGTTGTCCATTTGACCGCTTTTTTCCAGATAGGCAAATAGACGGGCCAGATTGTCATCGACGCCTTTGACACAGCGCAGGTAATTTTTCAGATAAACGTTATAGGCCATGCGCTTGATCTGATCATCGCTCAGCTTGGAGGAGTCATAGTCCTTTGGGTAATCCTTGGCAAACAGTCTGGGCAGATCAGAGGCATAGGAGCGACGCGGGTTGCGGTTTCCAATCGAGGTGCCGATGTGAGGAATGAGTTCTCGGTTTTTGCCCAGAGTAGCGAGTGAGCCAAATTGAGGCTGGGTCCACATGTTTTCTGGTTCGGGGATGTCAGTGTCCTTCAGGTAATCATTGTAACGCTCTGCATGCTCAAAATAATCGTGAGGGGCTTTGTAGTGATGCATAAGAAAAAACGGTTTCTTGGAATCCCTGCCTTCGCTGAGCCATTTGATCGTTTGATCAGTGATGGCATCGGATGAATGCATACCATCAAATTTTATCAGGGTTTTTGGCCAGGGTTTGTCTCCACGAATTCGAAATTCGGGATTGTGATATTTTCCCTGTCCGGGAAGCACGGAATAAAAATCAAAGGCAGCGGGTTCCTTCTTAAGATGCCATTTGCCGATCATGGCAGTTTGGTATCCTGCTTTTTTCATTTCGATTGCCAGATACTGGCGGTCGGCTTCGATCTTACCACCGAGGTCATAGGCTCCGTTGGTATGCGCGTATTGCCCGGTGATGACGCAGGCGCGACTCGGTGAGCAAATAGAGTTAGTGCAAAAAGCATTTTCAAACAACATGCCTTCTTTGGCGAGACGGTCGATCGTTGGAGTTGGATTTAAACTTGCGAGACGACTGCCGTAGGCACCGATCGCGGGCGCCGTGTGATCGTCGGACATGATGTAGAGGATGTTAGGGCGGTCCTGGCCCGAGGCTTGGGGGCAAGGTATGACGGTTACGACGAAATAAATGTAGGCTAAAAATCGCATGAGGCTTAAGGGTGTATTTTTGGTATTTATCGGCAAGAGTATTTTGACCGGTGATTATAAATTATCATAAAAAATAGATGAAATATTGTGGTGAGAGGACATTGTTTGGTAATAATCAGACAATTGCCCTGCTTTTGAGCCCAGAAAATTTTCTTAATAACATGTCCTGTGATCAGTTGGTTCAACTATTTGACCGTCTGAAGGATGTTTGTTTTTTCATAAAAGATGCTCAGGGCAGATTCATCTATGCAAACGATGCCTTGGTCTGCCGTTTACGTTTGAAGGATCGGTCGGAGATCGTAGGGACGACCGATCATGATCGCTATCCGGATGAGTTGGCAGATCGCTTTGTGAGGGATGATCGCAAAGTTATGGAAACCGGGCAAGCACTGGTGAATCAGGTTGAAGTGCTTCTTGATGAGTTGGGAAATCTTGATTGGTATTCGACTACCAAGAGTCCGTTGTATGATGACAAAGGAGAGGTTATTGGGGTTATGGGGATTTTTCGGACTTACGAAGGCAGTAAAAAAATGATTGCCTCGTATTCCGCAGTGGCGCGTTCCATCGAAATCGTTCGGGAAGAGAGTTTGATATCAGTAGCTGAGCTGGCGCGCCGCAGTGGAGTTTCAGAACGTCAACTTCACCGGAGATTTCGGGAGGCGTTGGGGATGAGCGCACAGGCATTTATCCTGCGCAATCGGATTCAGGGGGCGGCGGTACTTTTACGTGAAACAGATGAACCGATTGCATCGATAGCTGTTGATTTTGGTTTTTGCGATCAGAGTGCGTTCAGTAAGCAATTTGTCAAACAATTGGGATCGACGCCCGCGGCCTATCGTCGTCGGTATTGTGAATGACTATGGCAGGAGTCTTTCTTAGTCACAGTTATAAATTGGCACAAAAAAACTCCGGTGGCACCATGACTGGCGCACACCGGAGGTGTTATGTGTATACTGTTTCTCAGGAATCAGTTTCTTTTTTCTTTTTTTTGCCTTTTCCTCCACCGGCTCCCGGGCGGTTTTTGTGAGCGTGTTCCAGCTCTTTGGCGGAAACGAAACCGTCGGCATTTTTGTCGGCTTTTGACATGCGGGCCCAGATTTCCGCAGGGACTTCATCCTCAGCGAGTTTTCCATCGTCATTTTTATCAAACTGCTTGATGGGGTTACCTTTTCTGCCACCTTTACCGCCAGGTTTTCCTGGTCCGCCTTTTCCTCCCGGTCCGCCTTTTCCTCCGTGGGCGGCATGAGCAGCTGCTATTTCTTTTTTGCTGACCGCCCCATCGCCATCTTTGTCGGCTTTTGACAAGCGGGCCCAGGCTTCGGCGGGCACTTCATCCTCGGTGAGTTTGCCGTCACCATTTTTGTCGGCCTTGGCGAATTTTTCAGCCCCTCTTTTTTGCATCGCTGCTTTGGCTTTACCTCGTTCTTCTTCGTCGAGTTTTCCATCACCATCCGCATCGAATTTTTCGAGCATTTTTTTGCGCATTTCTTCCCGGTCGGGGCGCCCTTTCCCCTGTCCCTGGCCTCGTTCTTTTCCTTCAGCCATGAGGCTGCCTGTGCCGATAAGGCCGATTGAGGCAGCGGCGATGGCTGCGGTGATCCATTGTTGTTTCATATTTTCGTAGTTTGAGGTTTATTGATCACTCTTTGTGGTGATGTCGTTGAGTTTTAAACCACAGCTTTTGCAAAAGGTTGCGGAAAGCTAATAAAAAACCGGAGGAAGGCTTGGGATCAAAGGGGGGAAGCGTCAAAAGCATAGCACTGCCTTTGACGGCGATAGCATACGCGGCCCGCCTGTCCGCGCTACATCAGCACTTGCGTGCTGAGTATATTAGGAAGTCTAAGCAGGCTCGACTTTTTCTCTGACCTTGGAGGCAACTTCTGAGAAAGCGGCGCTGACGGTGTTTCGTTCAGGTGGTAACAAAGCGATGGGTTGCCCCTGGTCTCCGCATTCTCTGGTTTCGATGTTGATGGGGATCTGGCCGATCAATGGAACGCCGAGACGCTCAGCTTCTTTTTTACCGCCGTCCTGCCCGAAGATGTAATAGCGCTCGCCATCACTCGGGCAGTCGAACCAGCTCATGTTTTCGATCATGCCTAAAATAGGCACGTTGACTTTGGCGAACATAGCCGTTCCTTTGCGTGCATCGATGAGTGCCACTTCCTGGGGAGTGGTGACGATGACCGCGCCATCGAGCGCAACGGTTTGCACGATGGTGAGTTGGATGTCACCGGTGCCCGGAGGCAGATCAAGGATCAGGTAATCCAGTTCACCCCACTCCACCTGGCGCAAAAATTGTTGAGTGTATTTGGTGGCCAAAGGGCCGCGGACGATGACCGGCGAGTCGTCCTGTAGCAGGAATCCCATCGAGATGATTTTGAGCCCATGGGCTTCAATCGGTATGATGCGGTTGTCGGCGGTGGCCATCGGTTGTTCATTCGATCCAAACATCGTCGGCATGCTGGGGCCGTAGAGATCACAGTCACAGAGGCCGACTTTGGCACCGCTTTTTTGCAAGGCGATAGCGAGATTCGAGGCGACGGTTGATTTGCCAACCCCGCCTTTGCCACTGGCTACAGCGATGACATGTTTGATGCCGGGAATGCCCTGTTTGTCGACCTGGCCCCCTCCAGCGGCTCCGCTACCGGCATTTTGCGGAGGATCCTGAATGTCGATATCCAGATCCACCTGGCCAATCCCGTCAATGGCATCAAGAGCTTCACGTGCAGCTTTATAAATATCGGCAGGAATTTTCGGATCGCGGGTGGCGATGGAAATTTTGACGGTAACATCTTCTCCGTTTATCGAGATGCCTTTCACCAAACCAAACGAGACGATGTCCCGGCTGAACCCTGGGTAGTTCACCTGGCTGAGTTTTTCTTTTACGGTTTCTTCTGTGATCATGGAATCGGAGTATCTTCCTCGATTTGCGGGTTTTGTCCTGACATTTTTTCAGGGATTTGAAAAAAATAATCAATAGGACTTGCGCAAATGGGAGGGCAGAATGTCCAGGGCATCTCGATATTTGGCGACAGTGCGACGGGCAATTTTAATGCCCTGTTCCTTCAGCGCGGAGACCAGTTTTTCATCACTGAGCGGTTTTTTTGGATTTTCGTTTTCGACAATTTGTAACAGGGCCTGTTTGACACTGGTATTGCTGAGGGATTCGCCGGATTCCGTTTGGTATCCCGAGGTGAAAAAATATTTCATTTCAAAGAGGCCATAAGGGGTGGTCATGTATTTTCCTGATACCGCCCGGCTGACGGTGGTTTCATGTACCCCGACGGCTTCTGCAACCTGGGCCATGTTCATCGGCTTGAGGTGGGCGGGGCCGAGATCGAAAAAATCCTGTTGGCGGGTGACAATCTCACGGGTAATTTTTTCGATGGTTTGCTGGCGCTGACGGATACTGCGAATCAGGAATTTGCCATTGCGAATTTTATCACGAATGTAGGCCCGGGCGTTTTTATCACGATTGGATTGAGCCATGATCTCCTTATAAGCCGAGCTGATACGCAGCCGGGGGATTTGATCATTATCCAAAGTAATGTTGTAACCACCAGTGCTGTTTTTTTCGACGCTTACGTCGGCGGTGACATAGGTGTTGGTATCAGGTGAAAAACGGCTGCCTGGTTTGGGATCCAGGGTGGCGATGAAATCGGCGCTGCGATTGACATTTTCAGGAGTGACTTTGAGTTTTCTTGCGATGACGGGAAAGCGCTTGCGGGCAAGTTCGTCCAGGTATTGATCGACGATACGATATTCGAGGCTGTTTTCCTTGCCCAGGCGTTGCAATTGGATCAAGAGGCATTCTCGCAAATCACCGGCCCCTACTCCTACAGGATCAAATTCTTGTATCAATTCCAGAGCTTCTTCGAGATCGGGCAGGGGGATGCCCAGTTGGAAGCAGAGGTCCTCGAGGCTGCTTTGCAGGAAACCGTTGTTGTCGATGCTGCCGATTAAGATCCGGGCAATTTTTCGTATCTCAGGAGTGGGGTCAGCCAGGCCGAGTTGGTCCATCAAGTATTCCTGCAGGGTCTTTTTTTCGAACAGGGAATCGATCAGGTACTGGTGTTTTTCATCGGCATCATCTCGGCGAGGCGTGGTGATCCTGCTTTCGGCGAGGTATTCCCTCCAGTCATCATCCAGTTGTGAAATTTCGGCGAATTCATCGTCAAAGCCGTCGTCATTGTCTTCCGGAGGAGGTTGTTCTTCCAGTGAGATCTCGGTGGTTTCGTCTTCGAGCACGGGATTGATTTCCAGCTCCTGCTGGATCATGCTGCGAAGTTCCAGTGTGGGGGCTTGCAACAGCTGCAGGCTTTGCTGCATCTGCGGTGCGATCGTCTGCTGTTGTTGCAACGATTGCGATTGGGAAGTCTCAAATCGCTGTTCCGGCGCCATGTGAAGGAAGGTTCTCCTTCGATGCCCTTATGCGCAAGCAGTATTCGGGCCAAAATTGCTGAAAAAATCAAACTTGATATCCGGGTAGTATTTCAAGTGAAAGAGTAGGGATGGATCAGACCATGGATGATCATCTTTCGTTTTAGATCCGGGCTGAATTTAGCGTGCAAGGGGGAGGGGCAATGTGGAAGTAAATCCCTCGTCCTTAGGTTGACGTAAGCACGGCAGGCTTGTTATGGTCTCGCAAGACATGAATAACAGCACTTCACATCATTTACCCGCAGTCCACATGGTTTTGAGGGTGCTTTACCTGGGGCTGTTGGTTTTATTATCGAATGCTCCGGCTACAGTATCGGCTCAGGAAAAAAACCCGCTGCGGGAGTGGACAAGTTCACAGGGGAAAAAAGTGCAGGCTTCGCTGATGGGCCTGGATGGCACAAAGGTCAAATTGCGATTGAAAAATGGTAGGGAGCTATCTGTGCAGACGGATCAGTTGAGTGCGGCGGATCAAGAGTATCTCACGACCATGGAAAAAGCGGGCAGGGACTTTGAAACAAAAGCCATGCCGGAAGAAACCCGCATTGACCTGCCGGTGAAAGTAGAAGGTGGGCCTTTTGAGTTCAAAACGGAGCACTATGTTTTTGTGTCGGAGGAGGAAGTGGGTAAATCATTCATTTCAGAGTCAGCTAAAATTTTTGAAGCTACCTATCAAGCTGTGCGGATGCTTCCCCTGGGATTGAATCCCCGGCCTCCAGGTGGTGATGTTAAATTCAGGGCACGATTCATGACTTCCAAATCTTTTCAGGATGAGATAGCCAATTACGTCTCGGTGGGGCCAAATTTGAGAGTGGCTGGAATCTATCTGGCAAAACGGAAAAAAATATGGGTGCCGTATGTATCGATTGGGGCAGTAAAAAAAGGCAGCCAGATGACTCTGAAACGTACGGCGGATACTTCGACATTGATTCATGAGATCACTCATCAAATGATGCACGACTGGTTGGTATTGACGCCCATGTGGTTCACGGAAGGTATGGCGGAATATATTGCTTCGGTGCCCTATCAAAACGGACGTTTTGAGTTCAGGAATTCGACCCGTGGTTTAAAGGAGCGGCTGAAGACCAAATACCGGGGCCTGGAGATGGAGATGATCAGCCCTGCAGATTTATCAAACTCCAACGATGAAGGAGCCTGGGAAGGCAGGATGGAGGATTATTTATCGGCGATGCTGTGGGTGCACTACTTCGTTCGTATGGATCGTGGTGGGCACGGGGAGGCTGTTGCGGCTTATCTGAAATTGATGGGCAGGGCAAAAACAGATACGAATTTGTTCATCGATGAATACAATGCTGCGGTGAAAGGATTTGAAAAAAAGCGGGAGAAATTTAACCAGCAGGTGAATGCGTATAATCTGGCAGTCAAAACTTTCAGGGAGAATGGGGCGGCTTACAATGAGCGGATCAAAAAACACAATCAACAGATTGCTGACGGGGTAGTAGCAGAAGACCGTGTCGAGGTGGGGGAAAAACCGCTTATGGTGTTAAAGGCACCCAAAAAGCTGGAGGTGCCTGAGATTCTCAAGGTGAACAAGGGGCAGGGGCCGATCGATGTGTTTGCTATTGCCAATGCCCGGGCAAAACCAGCGCTGATGAGTGAGCGTGACGTGGAGAAAATGAAGGAGGATGTGACTGCTGCTTATGCGGAAATCGGAGTAAAGGTTTCTTTTGCGGCGCCGCGGGAGAAGGAGGGGAATGATGAATGATGAATGATGAATGGGAATTATTGCTCTGGGCGGTGCAGATTAAAGGTGCCGTGGTCTCCACTGGATGAGCGATAAGTTGCTTCGAAGTTGTTGCCCTGAATGACACCCTCATGTTGAAAGGAACCAAAGGTGCCAAGATCATGCGTTCCCTGCACGTGGTATTGGCTGCCCATTTTTTCAACATCAAATTCGGCGTCAAAGCCCCCTTGCAAAGGTCCCGCCCATGTGGCCCAGTAACGGAAGAGATAGCTGCCACTTGCTGTTGTTTTTTCGATAGGGCTGATGACACAGCGCAATTTTCCTTTGTGCCCATTCGCGGCACTGAGCCAGGTGCCTTCCCAGGGGCCGGTGACGGGATTGCGGCTACCTGTTTGGTATTTTTTATTCGTTTGTTGCCACGAGGAGTCAAAGTTGCGACCGCCACAACTTACAAACAAACAGAGGCAGAAGACGGACAGCAGGGTTTTAGAAAGCGATTTCATCGCAGGAAATATCGCTGTGAAAAGGATTGGCAGCAAATGAAGTTTTTACACATCTGAATCTCTCCCTCAAAAGTAAATTACTTTGGCCTGTTCCCGTCTAGCCGGGTGGCCACTCCAGTGAACGACCAGCAAGGAGGTGGATGTGGAGATGGGGGACGGATTCTCCTCCATTTTTGCCGTTGTTGATCACCAGGCGAAAACCTTGCTCGGGATTGTTGAGTTCCAGATCATCTGCGATTTTTCCTGCGGTGAGCAGCAGGTGGCCGAGTAGTGCCTGGTCTTCGGGTAAAGCTTCGCCGATTCTTGCGATGCATTTTTTGGGAATGATGAGAATATGGGTGGGTGCCTGGGGGTTCACATCCCGGAAGGCGAGGCAGAGGTCATCTTCATGAACGATGTCGGCGGGGATTTCGCCGGCGACGATTTTTTCAAAAATAGTCATCAGCAGATGGCGAGTGAGAGATTGGGGCTTTGCTGACTGGCTTTTTGAGCTTCGTGTTCAAGAAATCCGGTGATTTCGTTTTGCAAACTTTCGCAGCGACGAGTCCACTTCCTGAGCGAAGTGAGGTGCTGGACGCACTTGCGCAGGTCGTAAAAATATACGTGCTCGACTCCGTTGCTGGTAGCGGAGAGGAAGCGTTGCTCGAGCAGTTGGAAAAAAGCGAGTTCATAGCCGTCCCCGGCTTTGCGCGCAAGGTCGGTCAAAGAAATGCGCAAGGGTGGTGCTGCCGGGGAGAGTTCTTCAGCCAGATCAGCGAGTCCCAGATTTTCGAGGGTTTCCCGAATGCGGTCGTAGAGGGATTCGATGGTGATGGTGGAGCCTTCGTAGTGATTTCTCAAAAAAGTGATCACGCCAGAGACCACATCATCGGCAAACCATTCGGGGACTTCGCTTCTGGCAGCGGCTTCCCGCAGATTGCGGCGTAGCCATTCGGCATCACAAGCCGCCAGATTATCCGGGCTGATTTTTATCAGAGGGAGTGATGAGGGAAGGGCAATCATTGGCGGCTCGGTTGCGCGGGTAGCAATGGGAATGAAGGGCGGAAAGGTGCGGGATCAAAAAAGGTCGGGCTGCAGTCGTTCGTTGACGGGTTGGCGCTCGAGGGATTGGATTTCATCGATGAATTCACCGACGTCCTCGAACTGACGGTAAACAGAGGCGTAACGAACAAAGGCGACCTGGTCGATGTGCTTGAGTTTGCTCATCACCTTGGGGCCGATCATGCGGGAGGGGATCTCCCTGAGATTTTCCGAAGCCAGTTCGTTGGCAATTTCTTCAACTGCGGCCTCGAGCAATTCGACAGGAACGGGGCGCTTCTCACAGGCTTTTATCATTCCTGAGAGCAATTTTTCCGGCCGAAAGGGCTCCCGGAGGCTGTCGCGCTTAACGACCTGGAATTCGTTACGCTCAACTTGCTCGTAGGTGGTGAAGCGATGGCTGCACTCCAGGCATTCACGACGACGGCGGATCGATAAGCCGTCCTTGCTGGAACGGGAATCGATCACCTTGTCTTCTAGACTATTACATTTAAGGCAACGCATTACTGAGACTCAATCCTGAGAATGCCCACAAGATGTAGTGGTGTCAATCGCAAAATTGCTACAAGATGTAGTTTTTAGCGGTTTTGCCCGACTTCGGGTCTGTTTTATGGTGAGTTAGCCATTCAGGGGGCCGATAGTGCGAATTATGAGTGAATCCAAAATTAATCCTTGTATAAGCGGAACCTTACAAGGATACTGTTCATATGAATAGTGCAAGTGATTTATCCGGCGAAGCGGAGGGCTCTGATTGGCAGCGTTATTTGGATTGGATCAGAGTTAATCCAAAGGGCAAGTCCGGAACTTCCCCTGACTTCAAGCGCGAGACGGATTTTTGTCACTGGGTAGAAAATAGAGACCTGGTAGGTTCGATATTCCCCGATATATTTTTCTGATTTTCTTAAGAGTTAAACCAATAATATTCTTTCACAAGGCATCGCTTCCGACTAAAGTCGGAAGCGATGTGTGGGGGCAGAGTCTGTCCAGGTAGGACCACTTGCCCCTGTAATCAGTGAGCTGTTCTGTGTAAAATGTTAATGGGTAGGGGGTAATGTAATAAGACTGTTCAAGATGAAAAAAAGGCGGTTCTCTCTTGTTGTAGTCGTAATTATCTTTGGCGTGGTGCTATCTTTGTATGAGTTTTCAGGTATGCGCGGAAGGGGCATCGTTAATAGGGTCGTTCATGAGATTGGCTCTGGCATTAAGACTCGTAAATATGAAAATTATGATAATATCCTTAACGACCTTTTGTTGCATCCACGGCGTAAGCAAAAAGTAAGAATATCTTGGGATGGGAGGGTTGTCGTATCGGAAGGGGTTATTTTTGACCTGGCTTTCGACACAAACATGCCTGAGGAAATTCAAAATAAACTCGATAATTTTGTTAAGAAAAATAAAGCTGAACTTGGATATTCAAATTGGAGATTTCAAGGATATTAAATCTGGAACAAGTGGCTGGACGACATCCCAAAGGGCGTGTCATCCTGAACGTTGTAATAAATAATGAAAGCATATATAACAGGACTCATCACTATTCTGATCACCGCCGTGTGTGATGCACAGATACCGGAAACAACCCGGGATAGGCCTGTGATGCCGGAGAATCTGCCAGAGACCTGGCTGACTTACCACCTGGCGCATCCAGGACCTGACAAGGCGATCCCTGCAGATCCAAACTGTACCATATTCTACAAAGGGCGCTATCATCTACACTATATCTACCAGAGCAAGGGGCACTCCTTCGCTCACGTATCGAGCAGGGATATGGTTCATTGGAAATGGCACCCAACCGTGCTCACACCGCCCAAGACAGGACATGGAATGTTCAGTGGAACTGCGTTCCTGACTAAGGACGGCAAGCCTGCAATCATCTATCACGGCCAGGGTTCCGGCAGGAACCAGATCGCCTTTGCGCTGGACGATGACCTGAACGAATGGTCTGAACCCATCCCGGTAGAACCGCAGACGACTGACGGCAAGCCGGCGGAAATGCGGCACTGGGATCCCGATTGCTGGCTGATGGACAACTCCTATTACTCTCTCGGCGGCGGAGCAAACCCGACCCTGGCAAAATCCAAGGATCTCAAACAGTGGGAGTTTCTTGGCGAGTTGTTTCACCCGAACTTTCCGAAAGGTCTGGGGGTACCCAAAGACGAAGATACTTCCTGCGCCAACATGTTTAAAATCGGTGACAAGTGGATGCTTCTGTGTATCAGTCACGGCCTGGGCGCTCGCTATTATCTCGGTGAGTTCAGAGATGAGAAGTTTCTACCGGATCATCACGCTTTAATGAACTGGGCCAGGTGGGATTTTTTTGCTCCGGAATCACTATTGACACCCGACGGCCGACGGGTGATGTGGGCATGGTGCACGCCGTGGGTTAACAAAATGCAAAAAGTTGACAGAGCGAAGAACTTTAATGAACTAGTGAACGGCAAGCTTCAGCCGGGTATCCAATCTCTTCCCCGCGAGCTAAGCCTTCCAGAGGATGGGGTGTTGCGCATTAAACCCTTACGTGAGCTAAAGCAGCTACGGACTGATCCAAAGCGAGAGCGGAATATTACGGTAAAAAGTGATACAGCTTACCTCCTGAAGGAGATTGCCGGTGATACGATGGAACTAGAGCTCGTTCTGGACGCCCCTTCGGCTAGTGAGTTCGGGATCAAGGTGCTGTGTGGTGAAGATGGGAGTAATGGCTTTACGATCGCTTCCCACCACGCGAGCAAGACCTTGACAGTTGGCTATATCAATCCTCCGTTCGAGTTGAAGAAAGGAGAAGACCTCACCTTGCGTATCTTTATCGACAAGAGCATGATCGAGGTTTTTGCCAACGACCGCCAAGCTGCAGTGGCCTGGCACGAGTATAATCCAAAAGATATTCACGTCAGTTTATTCAGCAAAGGCGGTGACGTGGCGGTTAAGGCCATTTCTTCTTGGAAGATGAACTCTATCTACACAAAAGCTGCGGCGGAGTAGTGTTAAGTCATCACAAACGACACCCTCGATACGGAAGATAACGAAGATAAGGCGAATAAGGGCGGTAAGTCACAACGAGCTGATTACTCTGATTCAGGAGCGTCTGTCCAAGCGGGCTAATGGTCTCGAAAGGTGACCTGGTCGTGGCGGAACTTCTGCAGGCTGATGGCTCGCTTTGCTCTATAATATTAATATATATCCATTACATCAGTTAGTGTTGATGTTGCTTTGCTCAAAAATAAGGCTTAAGCTTTGACCATTATGAAAATTCGATTTTTGTTATTGATCCTGATGGGGGTGACTGCGATTGCGGGTGCGAATGATGTGAAGCTGGGGCTACACTCCAATGGAAAACCATGGGGGATATACAAGAGTGATGAGAAGGATGAAAAGCTGCCGCGTGTGTTACTGATTGGTGATTCGATTGTAAATAGCTATCGCGGATCGGTGGGCAAAGCTCTGGCGGGAAAAGTGGCAGTGGATGCCTGGGTGACGGGGATGAATGTGAAGAGTCCAACGCTGCATGCGGATTTGAAGACAGTATTGCAGCAAGGGCCTTACGATGTGATTCATTTTAACATAGGGTTGCATGGTTGGCCTGAAGGACGGATTCCGGAAGGTCAATACGAGCCGCTGTTGAAAAAGTATGTCGAGGTTTTCCGCAAGGGGGCTCCACAAGCAAAACTGATCTGGTGCAGCACTACCCAGATTTCAGTGAAAGGAGAGCCGAGTCGCTTGGATCCGGTGAATAATCCGACGATCATTGAGCGCAATGTTATTGCCGAGCGAGTGATGAAGAGCTATGGCATCGAAACGGACGATCTTTACCGGTTGATGAGTGATAAACTCGACCTAATGCACGGGGATAAATTTCACTGGAGCAAAGCGGGGGTGGAGGTGCAGAGCCGGCAGGTGGCCGGGGTCATACGGCAGGCCTTGACCGGGGCCGGGGATGGAGAAAAAAGCAGGAAGTGATCAAGCGTATTTTGCCACGCTGGCTTTCATTTTATCAAGGCCCGTTTTTGCGCATTCGTAGGCATCCATTTTCCAGTATTCGCGGTTGAACAGTTCGAGCGAAAGCACGGGTTGAGCTCCGATGGTTCTAAAAATTTCAAATACCTGCTCCAGTGGGGCGACGCCGTCACCGGTGAACACGCGGTCGGCATCACCGATTTTGTTGCGCGGGATGTCCGGGTAATCATTCATGTGAATTACTTGCAGGGATTCGGGGCCGAGCAAACGAAGCCCTTCAAAGGCTGATCCGCCTTTGTAGAGATGATAGACATCGGTGAGCAGGCAGGCTTTCGGGTGGTCAGCGGCAATGGCAACTGAAGTGGAATCACACAAGCGGTAAAGATTTTTGGAAAAACCCCAGACTTCGACCTGGGGCACGATGCCCATTTCATCACCGAGTTCCAGCAGCGCGCGGTAGCGTTCTCCAGCTTTGTGCAAATCGAGACCGGGTTCCTTGGTGGCTCCGACGGGTGGAGCGGCGAGGCGTGTGCCGCCGAGTTGGGCGATGGTGTCCATGTCTCGCTTGGCTTCTTCGAGACCTGCGGCGCGCACTTTGTCATCGTCGACGATCCATTTGGCAAACCCGATGGAGCTTTCAACCGTCAGTCCGTGGTCATCGATGCGTTTGCGCAGATCTTTGAGAGAGCCTCCCTTTTCGATGTAGGGGTTGATCTTGCGAAACCAGGGCTCGATGGCGTCGTAACCGGCTTTGGCGGTGACGTCGATTTCCTCTTCGATGGAGAGTTCCTGGCCGCGGATGGTACTGGTATTCAGGCAGTAGGTGAAAGGTTTGGTGGAAGGTTTCTTTTGTGCGTGAAGGGTGGGGGCGCTGGCACAGGCCAGGCCGCCGGCGAGGACTCCGGCAGAGAGCAAAAGGTCACGACGGGCGATGGGGGAAGGATCGGAATTCTGGGGCTTGGACTTCATAGTGTGGAGAAGGTGGCATTTTTTTTGCTGATCGGCAATGAGTTTAGATTACAGTTATTCATGGCATCATTGATTGAACCGCTAGGCTGCTGTTGGCGGCCTGATAAAACACATGTTCTGATTTGGCTAGGGCTGTGTCTGTTGTTGGGTGGACATAGGGTGCATGCTGCGGACAAGCTTGAATTTTTTGTTGCCCCCTATGGCAGTGATCAACAGCCGGGCAGCAAGGCCGCTCCTTTTGCCACTCTGGCGAGAGCAAGGGATGCAGTGAGGGAAGTGGACAGGGCCGGGGGCAGGGAAATCAGGGTGTGGCTGCGGGCAGGGGTGTATCGAATGCAGGAGGCGGTGGTATTTTCTTTGCGGGACAGCGCGGGGCCCGGATCGCGTGTGGTATATGCGAGTTTTCCGGGAGAGAAAGCGGTTTTGAGTGGGGCGGCCCCTTTGCCTGGTGAGTGGGAAAAAACGGACAGGGAGAATGTCTGGCAGATCGACGTGCCTGATAAGTGGAGGGAAATCAGAGCTTTGTTCGATGGGGAAAAAATGTTGCCCCGGGCGAGAAGCGAAGGGGTGGTTCCGCTGGGGAAAGTTCCCGATAATGTGCCTTATCGCTTTCGTCGGGCGATTGATTTGCGGCATCTGTATTTGCCGGGGGCCTTGGTGAAAAAGATCGGGGATTTTCGTGGGGCGAGTATTGAACTGGTGCCGAAATACCCCTGGGTGATGAATCGCTTGTCCGTGGAAAGTGTCGATGCGGAAAGCGGTCTGTTACGAACCGTTGAGCCGGCGACTTACGCCATGGTTCCGCCCCCGCTTTCTTATTTTCCCGCCGGAACCTTATGGGTAGAGAATGTGCTTAGTGTGCTGGATGAACCCGGTGAATGGGTTCACGATAGCAAAAAGCGAAAGCTCTATCTGTGGCCACCGGATGGGAAAAAGCCGGGGAAGGAAATCGTGGTGGGCAGGGGGACGGAGTTGATTGCGATCAAGGGGGAGATTGATGCAACGGATCTCAAGGACCGGCCGGTGACGGGTTTGAGTTTTCATGGGCTGACCTTTACTCAAGGCAATGCTTTTGCCTGGGATGCGGACAAGTCGGGCAAGGGCCTGCAACATGATTGGGAGATGTATGACAAGGCAACCGCCATGGTCAGATTGCGTGGGGCGGAGGATTGCATGTTTACACAATGCGAATTTGTAGACAGCGCTGCGGCAGGGATTCGTTTGGATTTGCATTGCCAACGGAACGAGATCCGGCGTTGTGAGTTTTCCAATCTCGGAGGAGTGGGTGTGTTGATGGCGGGCTATGGCATGGGGATGAAAGACGTCAACCGCGACAACGTGATCGCTGATTCGGAATTCCATCATATCGGTCGTTTGTGGAAACATTCCCCGGCGATTTTTATCTGGCAGAGTGGTCACAACCGGCTTGTGCATAATACGATTCATCATGTGCCTTACACTGCGATCGTGGTGAGCGGGCGAACTCAACTGGATCGTGCCGGTGACAAGGAGGCAAGCCGCACGGTGCGTTGGGATGAGTTGAATCTGTTGCTCGAGGGTGAGGAGCGCAGTTGGCAGAACCGGGAGCCTTTGATGCATGGACGCCTCAATACCATCGCCTACAATGACATCCATCATTGCATGGAGAAGATGGGCGATGGCAATGCGATTTATGTTTCAGGAACAGGGAGGGGGAATCATGTGCATCATAATTTCATCCACGATGTCACCAGCCCGAACATGAACGCGGCGATTCGTTGCGATGATGATCAGCACGGGGTGTTGATTGAAAAAAATGTGATCGCCCGTTGTTGCGGAGAGGGTTTTATCAGCAAGGGAAGGAATGATATTGTGAATAATATTGTTTACGATTTGAGGTCACGGACACCTGGCGGGGTGGAAGTGGTGCATCAACGGGGGTTCATTATTTTTCCCAGTGCTCCCGTTACAGGATCTAGAGTGCAGGGTAATTTGTTTGTATCGAGAGAGGCCGGGCAGGCGATTTTGTATGAGCATCAAAAAGCGTGGAAACGCGGCAAGCGCTTGCAGCCGCCCGCCAGCTTGAGTTCATGCAAAGCAGATCGGAACCTTTATTTTAATTCGGCGGACAAGCAGTGGGCCGCCGAATTTCTGCAAGGGCAAAGGGAGCGGGGAGTGGAGAAAAACAGTGTGAGCATTGATCCCGGTTTTGTGGATCCGGAGGGCAATGACTTCCGGGTGGGAGCAGGTGCGGTGGTAGGCAAGCTGGGTTTTGAACCAATAGACGTTCGGGGCGTAGGTGTTCGAGGGCTAGGAATACGCTGAAATGGTATAAGACAGCAGAAGGCAAATCTATGTGCCCCATGTCTTTATTCCTCAGAGTCCTCAGCTTTCGCAACAGCTGTCGAGCAGACCGTCGAGGTAGAGGGTGATCTGGCCCAGGGCGTCAGTGTAGTCGTTGTCTTCCAGAATATCGAGGCATTCGCGGGCTTCGTTGACGAGGTCTTTGGCTGTTTGAACAGCGGCTTCGATGGAGCCTTCGTAGTCAGCGATGCTGCCGAGAGTGGAGATATCTATGGGCTCTTTCTGAATCAAAAGCTTGTTGAGTTTGGCTCGCTGTTGAGAGGAGGCTTGTTCAATCAGGTTGAGGACGGGCAGGGTGAGTTTGCCTTTGTTGAGGTCGGTGCGCAGGGTTTTTCCCACGGTGCTTTCATCACCGGTCAGGTCGAGGCAGTCATCAAAAATTTGATATGCGGTGCCGATCTTCATACCATAATCACACAATTTCCTCTGCACCGTTTCACTTTGCCCATTCAGGCGTGCGCCGAGTTCCATGGCAGCGGCAAAAAGAGCGGCGGTTTTCAGTCGGATGATTTCGAAATAATCCTCACGCGAAAGCTGGAAGTCAAAACGTCGTTGGGTCTGGATGATTTCCCCGGTGCAGACATCCTTGGTTGCCTGGGCGATCGAGCGGCCAATGGATGCATCATCAAATTCGGTTGAGAGCAGCAGGGCCTGGGAAAACAGGCTGTCGCCCAGCAGGACGCTGAGGGAGGCTCCCCACTTTGCGTTGGCGGTGGGTGCCTGGCGCCGGATTTTGGCTTCGTCGATGATGTCATCATGAACGAGTGTGGCCATATGGATCAGCTCCAAGGTAGTGGCCAGTTTGGTGTGGGCATCGGTATTTCCTCCCGTGGCGCCGCCGGCGAGGAAAGTCAGCACCGGGCGGATGCGCTTGCCCTTGTTGTTGCAGATGTAGGAAATGTAGGGTGCGACAGCCGGGTCGAAGGCTTCGGCTTGACGGGCGATTTCATTTTCAATTCCCTCAAGGTCATCACCAAGTAACTCGGCTGGAAACAGCTCGGTGGTTGGCTCCTGCTGTTGGGCAGGGTCACTGGAGCAATTGGCGTTGAGCAGTTCGGTGAAGTTTTTCACGTGGAATGCTACTAAGGGTCAAGGGGGCAGTCTAGGATTTTCTTGCATTAATTGTGGGTTCTGGCCAAGTTCTGCGTAGAGTGGATTTTGATGATTCGAATAGGTGAAACTCGAAATAGAGCCTGGCGCTCGTTTCGCAGGCAAAGCAGCAGCTTTTTGGGGCTGCTGATCATTTGCTGGGGAGGTGTTTTGGTGCAGGGAGCGGATCAGGCATCGAAGTGGAGCGTGGTGATGAGGCATTACCGTCCCTATGTGACGGTGGAGAATGTGGCAAAAATGTATGGTTTTCGTTCTGCGGAAGTGCGCAGTGGGCATGTTTTTCTAGTGAGCCCTTCTGTTGTAATAAAAGCAAAATTGGGAAGTCGCGAGTTTAAGGTCAACGGCTTACGTTATGAATTGCAGTATCCAATCGAGGGCAAAGGTCGAACGGCGATCGTATCGGTCGCTGATTTGCGCGGAGTGATGGATTTGATCTTCAGGCCGACCAGTCATATGCAACCGAGCCCGGTAAGGCATATTTTGATCGAAAATGCTTCCGGGGAAGGGGTGGCCAATGCGGATGTGGTCATCGAGTTGCTCAGAGAGCATCTGCGGATAGAAAATGTGGAAGTGCGGGTGGGAACCGCCTCCGGACCGTGGGGGGTGACCTTGCCAGGGCAGCCGGTCTCGATGAAGGTGCGTCATTCCGGGGGAGTGGGAGGTTCGTTAATGCTGCGGGTGGTTGCCGGGGCAAAAGGGGTGTCGAAGGATGAGATTCGCTCGGTGATTCTCGCTTCAGCTGGTGCGCCGGTGCATGTGGGGGGGGCGACTTCAAAAGCTGAGCAAACGGTTTTTGCCGGCAATCTGTTCGATGCGGAAAATCTGGCCTTGGCGACTTTGATTCAGGGTAATATTGTCTCGGGAGCGGGCGGGAAGGATGCCGGGATTCGCTTTGGGCGCAGTCCGGCCCTTCAGGCAGCACATTATCCGGCAATCCAGTTGGAGTTGGGGCGTGAACTGGATCCCGCCAAGGTTGCCAAACTGACGGCTGATGGTGTGAAACGGTATGTGAAATTTATCGATGCCGAGCTCAAAAAGCGTGTAGCCCTGGAAAAAACCAGCAAGGCTCTGCTCAAAATCGAAGATGTGGATCTTTCCCTGCTGGCTGATTTGGCAGGAGGAGAGGCGGCCAGAGAAAAGAAAAAAGAGCCCGGCAGGCTGCGGCTGGTATTGCCTATTTCCAGACGTGAGGCGAAAAGTGAAGCGATGAAAGGTGGGAGTGATGAGGAGGATGATACTAAAGCGACCAAAAAAAAGGCGACCAAAGAAAAGGCTCCCCAGGCGATTGATCCTTCACAGGTTGAAATCCAGGTTTTCTTTTTTGATCTGGCGGATGCTGAAAAGGTTCACTTGATTCAATCGGGTGAGCCGGAGGTGCGTTGGATTTCGATTTTACCCGATTGGACGATTGATCAACCTGAGGTGCTTGAGTTTTTGTATGATGTGCCACCACGTCTGGAAGGGGGCGTAATTCACCCGGAACGTGACCTGGGTTATGTGATTCGGGTGGTTTACAAAGGTGTGTTGCAGGATGCAGTGGCTCAACCCAAGGGATTGTTGAATCAGCTGTGGAATTTTACCCCGATTTTTCCAAAGTGAAATAAGACTGGGGCTTGGCAATTTTAATATGGCAGCGGCATTCACCATCATTCAGCAAAGTGCGCTTGAACTTAGGCTGGGAGGGTGCCAGATTACCGCGCCGTGTTTGTAAAAATAAATTCCCCCTACTCGTCCACCTTACCCCGGTGGTTCTTTGCCCTTGTTTTGTTCTTGAGTCTATCCGGGGCAGGTATTCTGCTTGCCTGCCAGGTGCCGGTCTTTCGTTATGCACTTGAGAGATGGGCTTCGGATTCCTATGAATTGGTCTGCGTGCCGGCGAAGGGAGGACTGAAGCCTGCGGAAGAGGAGGCGTTGAAGGCTTTGCGGGATGCGGCAAATGATGAGGATTTTCCCGCAAATATCACGGTCAAAGTGAATGCTGATGGTGAAAACGACAGCAGTGTGGCACGCATGGATCTTTTTTATCCGGGCAAGATGCGTGGATTTTTGACCAAACCTATCTGGAGTGGGGATGCGACGATTGAGAATGCCCACAAGATCGTGCAGTCGCCGGTGCGCAAGGAATTAGTGAAGCGGATTTTGACCGGCGAATCAGCAGCATGGCTGCTGGTGGAAAGTGGCGATGCGGAGAAAGATGATGCGGCGGAAAAGTCCTTGATTGAAAATGCTAAAAAAGTCGCCAAGAAACTGGAGCTGCCGGATGGTGTCATTGGGAAAAATGATACGGAGAAGCTGAAACAGATCCGCCCGGGAGATGAAGAGAATGTATTGCGCTCGGATGTTCCCTTGAAAATCGGCTTTTCAGTGATGAGGATTTCACGGCAGGATTTGGCCGAGGAAGTGTTTTTACAGATGTTGTTGAATCTGGAAGATGATCTTGGGGAGTATGCCAATGAGCCGATGGCATTTCCGGTTTTCGGCCGGGGGAGGATTCTGGAGCCGCTGATTGGGTTGGGGCTTAACTATGACAATGTTATTGAGCATTCAGCCTACCTGACCGGAGCTTGTTCCTGTGAGGTGAAGGATCAGAACCCTGGAATGGATTTGCTGGTGGCGATGGATTGGGATGCCGCGATGGAAGGCAGCCAGGTGATTATCGACAAGATGTTGCCTCCGCTGGAAGGCACGGCGGCTTTGATGGCAAAAAACAAGGACGGCGGCCAGTCGATGAAAGGCAGTCATGCCGCAGGCCCGCCAGAGGGCGGAGCAACGACAAGCGCGGCGCCATCGTCCAGTGCTGAGGAGGGGGAGGCGCCCGTTGTTACAGACATAGCTTCCGATTCCAAAGGTGGGGGAATGCCTGTATCGCCCATGCTCCTGATTATCGGGGCGGTGGTCATTGTTATAGTTGCCGGAACAGTGCTGCTCAAGAAAAACGCCGACTGATATGAACTTGAGTAGGCTGGTGACGCGGGAAATTTCTCACCGCAAGACAAACTTTTTTCTCACTCTTGCAGGAGTGGCTTTAGCCGTCACTTGTGTTCTGGCTACACTGGCGGCGATGCGATCTTACGATCTGAATTCAGATCGAATCATTGCAAAGATGGAAGCGGATACCCAGCAGGAGATGAAGCAGTTGGAGGATGATATTCGCAAAACAATGAAGGGGCTGGGTTTCAATATCTACATTTTTCCCAAGGACCAGGACATGAGTGAGGTCTATGATCAGGGTTATGCTTCAAAAACCATGCCCGAAGAGTATGCAACGACTTTGGCAAATTCGAAAATTGTGACGGTGAATCATTTGTTGCCGAGTCTGACCCAGAAGCTGGAGTGGCCGGAGAAAAAACGCACGGTGATTTTGATAGGGGTTCGAGGTGAGGTGCCCCTGGCGCATCGCGATCCGAAATCACCCTTGATTGATCCGGTGAAAAAGGGCGACTTGGTTCTCGGTTATGAGCTGCACCGCAGTTTGGATCTTAAAGAAGGGGATGAGTTGGTATTCAAGGGTAAGAAGTTCAAGCTGGGCAAGGCCTACCCGGAGAGAGGCACCAAGGATGACATCACCATGTGGATGAATTTGAGCGAGTGTCAGGAACTGTTGGGCAAACAAGGGCAGATCAACGCGATTCAAGCGCTCGAGTGTAATTGTGCGACTTTGGATCGTCTGGGAGAAATTCGTGCGGAGTTGATGCAGATTTTGCCCGATACCCAGATCACTGAGACCGGGAGCACGGCACTGGCCCGTGCGGAATCACGAACCAAGGCCAAGGCGACGGCTGAGAAACAAATCGCTGCCGCCAAATCACATCGGACGCAATCGAGTGCAGAGCGGGAAAAATTTGCGGGCATTCTGCTGCCGATCGTATTGTTGTTTGCGATGGTATGGATTGCGATGCTGTCCCTGATGAATGTGCGGGAGCGGGTGATGGAGATCGGGGTTTTGCGGGCGATCGGGGTGGGTTCGAAGATTATCCTGTCGGCTTTTCTTTCACGGGCCGTGTTGGCAGGCTTGTTAGGGGCCATCGCCGGGGTGACCGCTTTTGTTATCACTTACCCTTTGCTCAAGGAGCGCTTTTTTCAAGGCGTTGCGATGGGGGATGTGCTTGCTGGCAGTGATTGGTTGGTGGCCTTGGTAGCAGCACCGGTTTTGGCGGCGGTGTCCGCCTGGTTGCCCTCTTTGATGGCTGCCCAGAAAGATCCAGCAGATGTATTACGCCATGACTGAAGCCCGCCATCCAGCAGTGAAAGCAAGAGGTCTGCACAAACGATTTGTGACTGCCGAGGGGGAGGTTCATGCGGTGAACGATGTTTCATTCGAGGTGCAAGCGGGCGATTTTGTTGCCTTGCACGGTCCGAGTGGCTGCGGGAAGTCGACTTTGTTATTGATGACTGGAGCTTTGCTTTCACCGGGTGAAGGGATTATCGAAATAGCGGGTAAAAATCCCTATGAGTTGAATGCCGAGGGGCGAGCGACTTTTCGCGCCGCTCATGTGGGTTTTGTTTTTCAGCAATTTCATCTGATTCCCTACCTCGATGTGTTGGATAATGTATTGGTCGGGGATCTGGTGAGCCAATCAGTGGACGATGTTTCGATGCGGGAGCGGGCACATGACTTGTTGGAAAAGTTCAACATCGGTCATCGTCTGCACCATGTGCCGTCAAAGCTTAGTATCGGTGAGCAGCAACGGGTGGCGCTGGCACGTGCTTTGCTGCGTGCGCCGGAATTGGTTTTGGCCGATGAGCCGACCGGGAATCTCGATCCGGAGAATTCCGAAATTATTTTGCAGCATTTGGCGGATTTTGCCGATGAGGGAGGGGCGGTGATCATGGTGACACACGATGACCGTGCTCGTGCGGCGGCAAAATCTTCGATGCACCTTGATGCCGGGCGTTTGCTCGAATCCGATCAGGGGGAGTCAGACAAGGAGGAAGGCGACTCATGAAGTTAACCATCGATTATACCGGTCAGTTGGCTTCGGTGACGGGCGTATCCGAGGAGCAAGTGGAATTGAGAGGTGGTGAAACTCTTGGCTCGATTTTGAAAGGGTTGGCAGAGAACTACGGCGAAAAATTCAGGGAATTGGTGTTTGATGATAATGGCCGGATCCGCTCAACATTATTAGCTGCGCTGGATGGTGAGCAGGCGGCAGGAGACAAGGATAATCTGGACTTGTCAGCAGTGAAGGTCTTGATGCTGATGACGCCTATCGCCGGCGGGTAGAGAAGTGGGTAAAGAATCCAGGATATGAAAAATTACCATGAAGGATTTAAGAGCATGAAGAAAGGCAGATGTTTTTTGTTCAGTTATCTTCATGCCCTTCAAGCCATTCATGGTGGAAATTGAAGGTCTGAATAGTTGAGTTTTTTTGTGCATCACAATGGAAGATACTGGGAGCGGATTTGAACTGTCGGATCGTGATCGGCAGATCTATGAATGGCAATTGGACGTGCCCGGATTGGGTGAGCAGGGACAAGTGAAGTTGCGCAATACCACCGCGCTGGTTTCGCGGATAGGTGGTTTGGGTGGGCCGCTGGCCATGTCACTGGCGGCGGCAGGGATCGGCAAGCTGATTCTGGTTCATGGTGGAAATTTGAAGCCGGATGATTTGAATCGGCAGACTCTGATGCAGCACGACTATCTGGGGAAAACCCGAGTGGATGCCGCTGCGGCAACTTTAAGCGCTTTCAATCCCCATGTTGAAGTTGAGACAGTGGCGGAAAATATCACTGAGGACAATGCAGCGGGTTTGGTGGCACGCGCAGATATTGTTTTTGATGCGGCACCATTGTTCGAAGAGCGTTTTTTGATGAATAGGGAGTGTGTGAACCAGCGGAAACCACTGATTGATTGTGCGATGTTCAATATGGAAGGGCAGGTGATCCCCATTGTGCCGGGTGAAACAGCCTGTCTGGCCTGCCTGTATCCAGAGTTGCCGCCTCATTGGAAACGTCGTTTCCCGGTGGTTGGAGCGGTCTCGGCTCTGATCGCCAACATAGGAGCGATAGAAGGAATAAAATTGATCACGGGAATGTCTGGCGTAAACTTGAGTCGATTGATTCACTTTGACACTGTGGCGATGAAGTTGCAGAAAGTGGCAATTGTTCGAAACCCCGATTGTAAAGTTTGTGGAAAATTGTGATGTTTTATTTTTTTAGAAAAATTCGTTTGCAGGCTGGTCTCGCACTGAGATTGGCAGTGGCTCTGTTTTTGCCTGCATTGCTTCTGGTGGCTTGTGGAGGAGCAGGCGAGAGTTCGAGCAAGGCGGTGGTGATGTTTTGCGCAGCGGGAATAAAGGCGCCGGTTGCTGCGATTGCCAAGAAGTATGAAGAAGAATACGGGGTCAAGGTTCAACTGCAATATGGTGGTTCGGGTACCTTGTTGAGCAGTTTGGAGATTGCACCGGGTGATATCTATTTAGCCGCTGATTCGGGTTATACTGATATTGCCAAAGGTAAAAAACTGGTGGCTGAAACCATGCCGGTGGCATTCATGCGCGCGGGTTTCGGGGTGCCTAAGGGGAATCCCAAGGGTTTGAGCAAGTTGGAGGATTTGGCTCGTGATGATTTGAAAGTAGGCATTGCCAACCCCGATGCCGCTTCGGTGGGTAAGTTCACCAAGAAGGTTCTCAGCAAACATGGCATCTGGAAGAATGTGAAACCCACGGTGTTATTGCCGACGGTCAACGAGTTGGCAAATGCTTTGAAGTTGGGGACAGTGGATGTGGTGGTTTGTTGGGATGCCCTGGCTCATCAGTACGAGGAAATTGATTTTATCAGCTTGCCGGAATTTGAGGCAGAGAAAAAAAATATCACGGTGGGGGTTTTGAAGGCTTCCAAGCAGCCGACCGAGGCTTTGAGGTTTTGTCGTTATCTCACGGCAAAAGACAAGGGCTTGCCAGTATTCAAGGCAGAGGGTTATGAAATCATCGATGGGGATGTCTGGGCAAAGGTGCCTGATATTTTGTTATTCAGTGGGGCGATGTTGAGACCGGCGATTCAGGATACGATTAAGGCTTTTGAAAAACGCGAGGGGGTGACGATCACGCCGGTGTATAATGGTTGCGGGGTGTTGGTATCGCAGATGAAAGCCGGGGAAAAACCCGATGCGTATTTTTCCTGTGATGTAAAATTCATGAAAATGGTTGAGGAACGTTTCCTCGAATCAACTCTGGTATCCGCTAATGAAATGGTGATTCTCACCGAAAAAGGAAATCCAAAGGGGATTTACAAACTGACGGATTTGCCAAAAGACGGACTCAAACTGGGGTTCGCCCATCCACAAAAATCAGCGCTGGGATTTTTGACCAAGTTTCTGC
The DNA here is from genome assembly GCA_030625775.1 of Verrucomicrobiota bacterium. GTDB lineage: Bacteria > Verrucomicrobiota > Verrucomicrobiia > Verrucomicrobiales > DEV007 > JAADHD01. Next base: position 7,584 of record DAOUQC010000059.1, on the reverse strand, counting down.
TGGAGGATGAGGGACTGTATCAGAAGGTGGTGGACTCGGGGAATATCAAGATGGATTCCCCGACTGGTGATTTTCTGGTCAACCAGGTCAAGACGGGATCGCTGGATGCGGTGATCGTTTATAAAAGCAATGCCATGGCCAGCCAGTCGACGGTGGATGATTATGAGATTGTTGGAATCGGGCGACCCAATGCAGTCGCCCACCAGCCATATGCGGTCGCCAAAAACTCGCAGCATCGTTATTTACTGGATCGATTTTTTGATGCTGCCGTGTCTGCCCAAGGCAAGGGACAGTTCATGAAACATGGTTTCCGCTGGGAACTGGGCAAAGGCGAGGACAAAAAAGAGAACTGAGACTGTGGCGAACCCTTCACCAATTAGAGTTCGCTCGGACATTCCGTTTTTTTCGGCAATGATAGGCATTGCCGTGATGTATCTGCTGTTGATTGGTGGGATGCTGATGGCCGATGTGTTCTATTCAGTGAGCAATGTGGGGTGGGAGGAATTCAAGGGGATACTGGGGGATGAATATATTCAGAAATCGGTGAAGCTGACTTTGTTCACTTGCACGGTGACAGCGATCATGTCGGTGATTGTGGCCCTGCCGATTGGCTATCTGTTGTCCCGTTATGATTTTCGCGGCAAAACGGTAATCGATGCGGCATTGGATATTCCAATTGTATTGCCACCACTGGTGGTGGGTTTGAGTCTGTTGATTTTGTTTAATAAGATGCCGCCCTGGGAGTGGTTTGGCATAGATGGTCCGAGTTTTGAAGAAATGTTCGGTAAGATTTTTGGCCCCTTCATGCCAGAAGGTATGGAGGCAGGCATCACATACAAAGTGCCGGCGGTGATTCTTGCCCAGTTCACCGTGGCGGCGGCCTTTGCGGTTCGCACCATGCGCAATACGTTTGACCAGATCAGTCCACGGGCCGAGCAGGTGGCTCTGACTTTGGGTTGTAATCGATCACAGGCATTTTTTCGGGTGGTGGTGCCCGAGGCCTGGCGGGGAATTTCAACCGCAGGGACTCTGGCGTGGACCCGGGCGATGGGGGAATTTGGCCCCATTCTGGTCTTTGCCGGAACAATACGTGGACGCACCGAAGTGTTGTCTTCTTCGGTATTTTTGGAGATCAGTATAGGTAATCTGGAAGGGGCGGTGATCGTATCGCTGATGATGGTGACGATTGCGGTGGTGGTTTTGATCGCCGTCAGAATGTGGGATCGAGGGAGTCGTAAAAAGTATGTGCTGTAAAAATGATTTCGGTTGAACAACTTTCAGTCAGGGCCGGGGACTTTTGCATTGAAGGTATTTCCTTCGAGGTGCCTACTGGTGAACACGGGGTGTTGATGGGGAAAACGGGTTGTGGCAAGACGACGATTTTGGAAGCGATCTGCGGTTTGAAAGAAGTGCTAAGCGGGAAGATTACTTTGATGGGTAGGGATGTGACCCATTTGCGGGCGGGAGAGCGGGGGATTGGTTTTGTGCCACAGGATGGGGCCTTGTTTGCGACGATGAGCGTGCGCCAGCAATTGGCCTTCGGGCCGAAGGTTCAGGGCTGGGCGAAAAAAGAGATTGATAAGAGGGTGCCGGAATTGGCCGAGGAATTGGGTATCGAGAGTATTCTGGAACGCAAGCCCTTTGGTTTGAGCGGAGGAGAACGCCAACGGGTGGCGCTGGGCCGTGCTTTGGCAGTCAGGCCGAAGGTTTTGTGTCTGGATGAACCTTTGAGTGCGCTCGATGAAGAGACACACGAAGGCATGGTGGAATTGATTCGCTCAGTGGTGAAGGAGCACGGGATTACAGCCTTGCATATCACTCACAGTCGGCGGGAAGCTGATTTGATTGCGGATAAGGAGTTTTTCCTGGATGACGGGAAGTTGGTGTAGGAGGGCTCGCCTTTTTTGAGTTTAGAGATATCAACATGTTGATATATTCTTCATCCGTAAGCCTCACAACTTCTCCGTTAATGAATCCTACAATACGAATCCCTTTTAGCCGTAAATCCCACTCCGGGTTCTTATAGCTTCAATGCTCAACAGCAGCAGCTTGTGTTCGGGTTTGGAGTCCGGATCAGGGATTATCTCAAATAGGGCACGGTATTCGCCAATTCTAATTCTATACATACCGCTCCAAGTGCCTTTCATTGCTTTGACATTACGGTGTTCAGCTGGTTTTTCTGTAGAAACCGGTTCGTCAAAGGCGGCAATAATCTGTTTTGCTCTCGGTTTCGGGATAGGTCGTATGGATTTTAATGCACTACGCGAGAGGATGTAACGGTGCATCAAATCCCTAGCTGGCGTTTGGCTTCCTCTGCACTTACAAAGTTTTCAAAATGCTTGCTTTTAATATCTGTCCGTGCCTCGCGAATATTTGATTTTTCAGTATCGCTCAAATCCAGCCCATAGGATTCGATAAAGTCGATAAAGTCTGCGTAGGGAATGACAACTTCGACAGGATTTCCACCACGGTCATAGCGAACATTTTCTTCCAAGAGAGCTTCTGCTGTCATGGCATCAAGGTAACTCATCAGGCTACTTTTGCGAGTTCGTATTTTTAGTATGGATCTTTCAACAGCGGATCATTGATTGATATCATCCATTGCTGCAAAGCGGAATTCATTTGATCGCGAATGCTTTTGAGCTCGGGATCTTTGTTGACTCTACGAAACAGGTTCTTCGTTTCCCCAGGGTCATTCTCCAGGTCATAAAATTCATCTTTGCCGTTGCTGTGGAAGTGGCGAACCAGTTTGTATTGGTGAGAGCGAATCATCCTCAGGTATGCGAGCCCAACATTGTGGTGATCGTATTGGGCAAACACGTATTCTGGATTGGGGAGGGTTTTGCCTCGCAGCAGAGGGGAGAAATCATTTCCACGCAGTGACAGGTCTTTTGGCAGCGGAACATCTAGAATGCCGAGCATCGTCTTGTAGAAGTCGACAAAGGAAACGGCTTGTTCGATTTGGGTTCCGGGTTTCACCACGCCGGGCCAGCGAATGGCCAGGGGCACTCTCACCGAAGTGTCCCACATATTGGGGCGACCGGGCGCTCCGGGAGTGGGGCCTCCGGCTAACCAGATGCCATTGCCCTTGGTGGAGATGTAGTGACGGCCAAGGTTGTATCCATGATCCGAGGTGAAAAGCACAACAGTGTTTTTACTGAGCCCCTTGGTGTCGAGGAAGTCGAGCAGGCGGCCGATGTTGCGATCAACGGATGAGATCGATGAATAATAATCGCGATGCTGTTTTTTTGTGTGTTCGACATCTAGGTTTTTAAGGTTGGGGATGTTTTGGGGGTCGAGTTGCTTGTAGTGAGCTGAGTCTTCCGGCGGAACCGGCAAATAAGGGCTGTGAGGTGCCCGGAAGTGAAGGTTGAGGGAGAATGGCTTGTTAGCAGACTGTTGTTCGCCAATCCAGCGCATGGCGTCATCGGTCATAAAGTCAGGCAGCGAAACCTTGAGTGTTTTGTTTTTGCCGTTTATTTCCAGAGTGGGGTTCATTGGCCGGGTGCCACCGTGCAGGTTTCCCATGAAATAATCGAAGCCCAACTGGGTGGGATGAAAGTGTGCTTGCTCGCCGAGGTGCCATTTGCCGATCAGGGCAGTGGCGTAACCGGCCTTTTGCAGCGCTGCGGGCCAAGTCGCAGCCTTGAGACCGATTCCGGATCTTCCCTCCTGGGAATTGATGTAATCGGTGATTCCTAGTTCGGTAGAATAACGACCGGTGAGGTAAGTCGCACGGGAGGGAGAGCAGACGGGAGTGTTGCAGAATGCATTGAGGAATAGCGCTCCCTCGGAAGCGATGCGGTCCATATTCGGAGTTTGGACCTCTTTGTTGCCATAGGCGGACATCGCCCAGCGGGCCTGGTCATCGGTGCAGATGGCAATCAGGTTGAGGTGCTCGGCGCCTGTTGCTGAATTGTGGAATGCGCTGCAAACGAGGACGGCAGTGAGCAGCAGCATGTTGAACGAGAATTTCATCGAAAAAGTAGAGGGGTTATTTCCCAATACACCACAAGCCTTTCCAGGTTCGGATGAAAAGTTGACCGTCGGACACAGCAATCGATGAGTTGGTTTTTTCGTCGATCTGGTTGTGGGCAATTTGTTCGTAGCTTTTTGTATTGGTTTTAAAAATCACCGTTTCGCCTGACTGACTGAGAGTGTAGATCTGATCGCCTGATAGCAGTAGCGAGCCCCAGGTCCGTGCTTTGCCTGGAAGTTTTTGTTTCCACAGGACCTTGCCACTTTGCAGCTCTGCGCAATAAAGTTGGCCGCTGCTATCCTGGAAATAGATCTGATCCCCTTTGATCACGCCAGTTCCGATGCCTCCCTGATCGCGAACTTTATGCCAGATTCGTTCAGTTTGGGTGACGTCACCTTCGCCGCTGGTTTTTACGGTAACGGTATTGCCGTAATATCCGCCCATCGCCACAACGGTGTTATTGCCAAACATCGGGGAGGTATAAACCAGTGGGTTCAAGCCGTCACTGGTCCAGAGTTTTTTGCCTGATTTTGGATCAAAGGCTTTGACCTGCATAGGGAAACTCATCACCAACTGATCTCCTGATTTCCCAGGCACGATGATCGGTGTGCTCCATGAGCCGATGACTCCGCCTTCGTCACGGCCTTTGAAGCCGTCGGTTCTTTTGATTGGTTTCCATTCAGGTTCCTTGAATTCCCAAACCGTTTTTCCGGTTTTTTTGTCGAGAGCCGTGAGCAGGCCATTGGCCTTGTCCGGGCCATGGTAATAGATGCACAAGTCACCATAAATGACGGGTGAGGCAGCGTTTCCCCATGTGTGGCTGATGGGGCCAAAATCTCGTTTCCACAGTTCCTTGCCATCCAGATCGTAGCAGTAAATACCCGCCGATCCGTATGAGATGATCACTCGTTCACCATCCGTTGCCGGTGATGCCGAGCAGTAGGGATTGGAGGGGTGGGTTTTTTCTTTCCGGGTATAAGTGACTCCTTTTTTCCACAGCAGGCTTCCATTCTTTTTGTTGAAGCACATGACCCCTCTGAAATCGTCATCCTCCACTGCTTGATTGATGAAAATCCGGTCTTTCCAGATCACCGGAGTGGAATTGCCTCGATCGGGAAGATCAATGCGCCAGATGACATTCTTTTTTTGATCCCATTCAAGGGGCAGGTCTGTTTCCGGTGTAATTCCAGAACCAGCATTGTCACCACGCCACGAGGGCCAGTTTCCGGCGGAGAGGTTCAGGGTTGAGAATATGACCAGAGTCGTGGACAACAGCAAACATTGAAGGGGGGATTGATGCTTCATGCTTTGGAAAATAGAGCGGGTCCAGTGGAAAAACAAGCGGAGGATGCTTTGTGGTTGATTCCCTTGGGGAATGATGTTTTTTCATTCATCATGAAGCACTATTTGTTTTTGACTATTCAAATCATTTGTTTGTCTGCGATGTCGATCTCTGCCGGAGCCGCAGAGAACTGGCCAGGCTGGCGTGGACCGCGCGGTGACGGCACGGTTGAAGAGAACACTGATCTTCCGGTCAAATGGAGTGTGCCGGGTAATGTGATCTGGAAAACGGCACTGCCGGGCAAGGGGCATGCTTCGCCCATCATCTGGCAGGATCGGATTTTTGCGGTTGAGGCTGTGAAGGACAGCCAGGAGCGCATATTGATCAGTCTTGATCGCGAGGACGGGAAAATCCTATGGCAGAAAACGGTGGTGAAGGCTCCCATCGAGCATATTCATCCGCTCAATAGTTATGCCTCGAGCACTCCGGCGACGGATGGGGACTTGGTGTATGTGAGTTTTCTGGATGACAAAGAGATGTTCGTGGCGGCTTATGATTTTGCGGGCAAGGAGATCTGGAAAAAACATCCCGGTGTTTTTTCCAGTGTACACGGTTACTGTGCCAGCCCGGTTTTGTGGAAGGATAAAGTGATTATCAACGGGGATCACGATGGCGAGGCTTATATTGTCGCTCTTGACCGGAAGACGGGTGAGACGATTTGGAAAACCAGTCGCCCCAACAAAACCCGCAGTTATTGCACGCCGATTATTCGCAAAATCGATGGGCGCAATCAAATGATTTTGTCGGGCAGTAAATCCGTTGCCAGTTATGATCCGGATAGCGGCAAGCAGCATTGGGTGATCGATGGCCCGACGGAGCAGTATGTGGCTTCGATTGTCTATAATGGGAAAAATCTTTTCATGACCTGTGGTTTTCCCGAGCGCCATCTCCTGGCTATCGATCCACGCGGGAGCGGCAATGTCACCGAGACCCATGTGGGTTGGAGGACGACTGACGACTGCTCTTACGTGCCGAGTCCTGTTTTGGTCGGGGACTATTTGCTGATGGTATCCGACAAGGGAGTGGCCAGTTGTTTTATTGCCGAGACCGGGGAGAAACTGTGGAAAGAAAAATTACCAAAACGTCACAGTGCTTCATTGATATCAGCGAATGGGCTGGCGTATTTTATATCTGACAAGGGGATCATGACGGTGGTGAAACCCGGGCCAACATTTGATTTAGTTGTGCAAAACCAATTGGGGGAGAAAATGAATGCTTCACCCGCAGTTTATGACGGCAGGTTTTACCTGCGTGGAGACAAGCACTTGTATTGTATTGGGAAAAAATGATGGATTTATCAGACATGCGGTTGGATTATTCCGAAGAGGAACTACGGCGCTCTTCTTTGAAAGGTGATGCTTTTGAACAGTTTTCCAGCTGGTTCGAGCAAGCTTGTGAATCGGAGGTGCATGAACCAAATGCATTCAGTCTGGCGACAGTGAATGAGGATGGGCAACCTTCCTTACGCACCGTCTTGTTGAAATACTTTGATAAGGATGGGCTGGTATTTTTCACCAATTACGAAAGCCACAAGGCGATGGAAATCGAGGGCAATAACCAGGTGAGTATGCTGTTTCCCTGGTTGACCATGCAGCGCCAGGTGATTGTGAAAGGTTGTGCGGTCAAGGTGTCGGCGACAGAGTCCTTGAAGTATTTTCTCAAACGTCCGAAGGACAGCCAGTTGGGGGCATGGATATCCCGGCAAAGCTCGGTGATCTCATCGCGTCAAGTTCTGGAGAGCAAGCTGGCTGAGATTAAAGCGCGTTTCACCAAGGGCGATGTTTCGCTGCCGCCGTTCTGGGGCGGCTATCGCATCGAACCGAAATCATTCGAATTCTGGCAAGGGGGAGAGAGTCGGATTCACGACCGCTTTTTGTATAGCCGGGGTGAAGAGGGGGGCTGGGAGATAGAGCGACTCTCGCCGTGAAGGGCGGCAAGGGAACAGCTTACAAAGCTCTCCACATTGAACTAGGGCTTACTGGCCCATGCTACGGCGTTGATTAGCAATTTACGGAAAGCGGGATTTTTAAAATCCTCGACGATGCCGAGAGAGGTATAAAAAACCTTGGCTTTGTTTTTGCCGTAATGATGAGTCCATGCCAGGGGTTCGGAAGGCTGATCTTTTTTCGCTACGCTTACAAGTAATGTGGTGGTTCCTGATTTCAACGGACCGGATCGATAGAGACGGGCAGATTTGGTGAGATTGACTCCCTTCATGATGGCGTGGTCTTTGCTTGTGCCAATGACAATTTCAAAGGGGTCG
>DAOUQC010000008.1 GCA_030625775.1 Verrucomicrobiota bacterium | reverse complement strand
GCAATGTTAGCGATCGGGGAGGGTGCCAGTCACGAGGCCCAGGAGCAGATTAAGAATCTGGGTAGCCAGAATATTATTTTGCAGAGCGTCAAAGCGACCAACAATGCCGGTGCGGGGAAAGAGGAACGCAGTTTTGTGCTTGAGTATGGATTGACTTTTCGGGATATCGAGCAAATCCGGGCAACGGTGCCGGGGGTGAGTGTGGTGGTGCCCGGCAGGAAGTTACAGGATTTTGTCTGGCGCGTAGAGCGTAATGTGGACACGATTATCATGGGGACGGTTCCGTGGTATCCTGAAATGCGAAACCGCAAGCTTTTGAGAGGGCGTTTTTTCACCGAGATCGAAATGAAAGACCGATCCAATGTGTGTGTACTGAATGCAGATTTGGCGGGAAAACTTTTCCCCCTCAGCGAGGCAATTGGAGAGGAAGTGCGTTTGCGGTCGAGTTATTACACGGTGGTTGGTATTATCGAAAGCCGCCAGACTGATGCGGGTTCGGGAGGGGGGCTGGGTGGTGCTGCGGGCGGCAGCAAGGATGACGGAGATGCTTCGATGGAAATGTTGCTTCCGCTCAGCACTTTGCTGGAGCGTTTTGGTGAAGTATTGGTCAAGTTTCGTTCGGGAAGCTTTGAAGCGGAAAAGGTGGAGCTGCATGAAGTCACGGTGAAGATCGAGGATGCCGATAAAGTGGTGGCGGCGGCTGATGCAATCAAACATCTGCTCAGCCGCAATCACAAAAATATGGATTACAAGATGGTAGTACCGTTGGAGTTGCTTCGCCAGGCAGAGCGCACCAAGCAGATTTTTAATATTGTATTGGGATCGATCGCTGCGATTTCCCTGCTGGTAGGTGGAATTGGGATTATGAATATCATGTTGGCAACTGTCACCGAACGTACCCGGGAGATTGGCATCCGCCGTGCCCTGGGAGCAAAACAAAGGGATATTGTATTGCAGTTTTTGATCGAAACCGTGTTGTTGTCCGGGGTGGGTGGAGTGATCGGTGTGGTCTTGGGTTTATTGATTCCCTTGGTGATTACCCATTTTGCAGGGATGTTGACGGTGGTGCAGATTTGGGCTCCGGTACTGGCGTTTACCATATCGGTTCTGACCGGAGTGGTATTTGGTATTTATCCAGCTATGCGGGCGGCCAGTATGAGTCCCGTTGATGCCTTGCGACATGAGTGATATCCGGGAGTGATCACATTTTTCAGGGGACAAGTGGATTGCCTGGGGGACGGGGGAGGATTGAAGAGGGCTTGCCAGAAGAAGCAAGCAAGGATGCGGGGGATTGTTAAAACTAAGTGGGCAAACAGTGCTTTAGGGGTTGGTTTTCGGTAGAGAATATCGTATGCATTCAACAGTATTTTGCTGTTTAATGATTATGAGCCGCCCCTTAAAACTCGGAGTGAATATCGACCATGTCGCCACTCTGCGACAAGCCCGATATTCGACGATGTTGAATTCTCCCAATGCTGAGCCCTCCCTTTTGCATGCTGCTGATGAATGTGAGAAGGCGGGAGCGGATTCAATAACAATCCATTTACGTGCTGATCGCCGTCATATCCAGGACGGCGATGTGTTTGAGCTGCGGGAAAAAATCGGGACAAAGTTGAATTTGGAATTGGGGGATACTGCCGAAATTGTCGATATTGCGCTACAGGCCAAACCTGACTTTGTCTGTCTGGTTCCGGAAACTCGGGAGGAAATCACTACCGAAGGCGGCTTGGACGTGATCTCAGGCATGGAGAGTTTAAAAAAGACGACTTCCGGTTTTCAAGATGCGGGAATTCTGGTGAGTTTGTTCATCGATCCCGACCGGGAACAGATCGAGGCGGCGGCCGAGGTGGGGGCGGATATGATTGAGCTGCATACAGGAGCTTTTGCCAATGCTGATGTCAACGGAGGTGATGAGGAACTGCAGGCATTGCTCATGGCTTCAGAATTAGCCAATGAGTTGAACCTGCAGGTCAATGCCGGACATGGCATCACCATGAAAAACATTGAGAAGGTATTGCAAGTGCCTCATTTGGCGGAACTGAATGTCGGTCATCACCTGGTATCACAAAGTGTGTTTGTCGGGCTGCGGAATAGGGTTAGCGAAATGTTAGCTGTCATGGCAACCTATTCTAAATAGTTGGGCTGGCTATGAAAAAACAGTTTGGTGAGTATCAACGTTTGGCCCGGGGGGCGTTCGGCTGTTCCAGCTTGTGGCAGGGAGGGGATCACTTGTTGTATGTGAGAGGCAGCGGTTTTTTGATCCCATTCAGCGAAGAGTATTTGCGCTTTCGTTACAGAGATATTCAGGCGCTGGTGATTGTGGGAACCTCGGGACGTTGGGTGTCGGCAATCCTCTACGCCATCGGCTTGTTATTGTTTGGAGCTTTGAGCGTCTTGATATTGAGTTTGATGAAAGCGGGGGAGTTTGCTCCTCTGGTTGTGACCTTGTTGTTTCCCTTTCCACTGGCGATGCTGTTCTTGCTCTTGTTTGTGAGGACTCTGATTCTTGGGCAAAGGTGCATTGTTGAAGTGCAGACTTCATTGAAAAAGGAGAGGTTTCGTATGCTCACACGCCTGCCCCTGGCTCGCAGGGTGACGGAGGCGACCGATGAGCTCATCCGACAGGCGCAGCAGGCTTTGCTTGAGGAGGGGAGTGACGAACTTCAGGGAAGTGCAAGAGCAGGTGCCGGAATACGAGAGCTCAATCAATCAGGAGGGCTGTCGATTCCAATGGCAGCAGCCCCTGGGTTTGCGGCTTCATTGATTATGGGTGGGTTGATGCTGGTACAATTGCATGTCGAAAGTGTGATGATTGCCTGGACGACCCAGTTGTTGGGTTTGCTGCTCGTGCCCTTGATGCTTTTTGCCATCGCTGCCTCGGTGCGACGATTGACCGCTGACGGGATACGTTTTGCGCTTTGGGGTTTGCTGGCCAGCTTGATGGCAGTGGGGGGAGGCGGCTTTATTTTTTTAGTGAATGCCGCAATAGTGGATCCTGCCATCACCGTTTCGCCCTTTTCCTATATCGAAGCTTTTGCCAAAGTGAATAGTGACAGTTCACTGGGTTTCTATCTGTATTTTCTGGTGGTGGCTTTATTTATCCTGACACTGGGAGCGGTCGGCCTGTTGAATGTCATACTGAGGAAGGGAGTGAACAAGGTGTAGTCATGTCGGAAGCAATCTCCAAGACCATTTGTTTGATTCATCCCAATCGGGCGGCGGCCGCCCGCTGCCCGGAGTGCCGACGTTTTTTTTGCGGCGAATGCATCACCGAACATGACGGTCGTTTGACTTGTGCCCAATGCCTGAGGGATGAGGAAAGTGGGAAGAGCGGGGACAAAGGGCAGAGCCGCCTGGCGAGGATCATTGCTCCAGTGCTGCAATTCGGAGTAGGGATCGTGCTGGTATGGATGTTATTTTATTTTATAGCAAGGTTCTTGATGTTGGTGCCGGCCACCTTCCATGATGGCACCGTGTGGGAATAAAAGAAGCTGTTACAAAGCACCAGGCACGAGAGAACCGAATTATTTGATATGGCAGGAGCGAGAAGCAGGCGAAAAAAATACCGTGAGAAAGGAGCCTTTGATTTGCTGGAGGAAGCATTTCATGCCTTGCGGGTTTCGCCGACCTCAAACCTGGCTGTCTACTATCTTGGAGCGGTGCCTTTTGTGGTTAGCTTGTTCTATTTCTGGGCAGATATGAGTCGCAGCAGCTTCGCCCTTCAGGATGCGGGTTTAGCCTCATTATTGGTAGGCGTGGCTTATTTTTGGATGAAAATCTGTCAGACGGTATTCTGTCGGCGGATGTGGGTTCAGTTGAATGCCGGAGGTGAGACTTTTGAGAAATCGGGAGGGAGATCCCTGAGGTATCTGGCCGCCCAGGTGCTGATTCAATCAACGGCCATTCCTGCATTGGCACTGGCTTTGATATGCTTGATGCCCCTGGCCTGGGTTTATGCTTTTTACCAGAATGTCAGCGCCCTGGGTTTGACCCAGGATTACAGTAACAAACCTTTGAGAAGTCTGGTGGCAGATGCCGCCCGTCAGTCGCATTGGGCGTGGGGAGTCAACCATTTGTTGCTAGCGATTATTACTATATTTTCCTTATTTGTGTGGATGAGTGTGATGATGGCAGCGACCTATCTGCCAATGCTGGCAAAAATGTTGTTAGGCGTCGAAAGTGTTTTCACCTTGAACCCCATAGCCACTTTGATGAACTCGACTTTCATCTTTGGCACCCTGCTGATCGTATTCCTTTGTGTGAGTCCTTTGACAAAAACACTCTACGTCATCCGTTGTTTTTATGGTCAGTCAAGAACGAGCGGGGCCGATCTTCTGAGTCGTCTGGCGGCTCTGAAAGCCGGGGTGGACCAGCAGGGTTCTGAAACCAGATTGAGGGGAGGCCGTTTTGGAAAAGCGACTTTGTTTGCATTGTTGATGAGTTTTGCCGCAAGTGGCATGGCCCGGGATGATGGGAAAAAAGCAGGGATTGCGGTTTTACAGGCAGGAGGCAAGGCATCGGAGACTGAATTTGATTCAGCGGTGCAGGAAACTTTGCAGGAAAAACATTTTCAGTGGCGTTTGTCGCGGGAGCAAATGGAGGAGGAAGAAGCGGAGGGAGCACGGGGCTTTGTCAGGGATTTGTTGCAGTCCCTGGTCGCAACGGTAAAAGAGAGTTTCGAGGCAATTGAAAAACTACTGGAGCGGCTTTTTGCGGGTGGCAAGGAAAGGAAGGATGCGGGTGATCTTAAAGGTTTTGGAGGGATTGGGAAAATGGCTTCAATTGTGATGGTGGTGTTACTGGTGATTCTCATCGTGGTGGTGATCCAGATTATCCTCAGTCGCCGAAAACAGGCGGGAACCCAGCAGGGAGAAGTAGAGGTGTTGGGGCCGATTGATTTGGAAAGTGAAGCGGTTCTGGCCACCCAGTTGCCTGAAGACGAGTGGATGCGGATGGCCAGGGAGAAGATCGAGAAAGGGGAGTACCGACTGGCTGTGAGGGCTTTGTTTCTCGCCAGTTTGGCACATTTGGGAGAACAGGGTTTGTTGAAAGTGGCGAGATTCAAGTCAAACCGGGACTATCGTGGTGAATTGTCATTGAAGGCCCGGTCGATGCCGGCAGTGATTGAGGCTTTCGGTGAGAATGTTGGCCTGTTTGAATGGGTTTGGTATGGCTTGCATGACATTGGTGAAGAGGCGGTCGAGCACTTCACTGAAAATTATGAAAAAATCACCTGCATGACTTCTCGGTCAGGAAAGGAGGGGCATGCGTCGTAGGAGTCAGGGAACCTGGGTGATCCTGGTGGTATTATTCGTTTTCATGGTTGCAGCCTTTGCTTCGATCATGGAGATGCGCTTCAGCCCGGGAGATATTTACCCGCATTATTCGACCAAGCGTAGTGACCCGCTTGGAGCACGGGCTTTTTACGAGTCTTTGGAAAGGCTTCCGGGAATCGATGTTTCCCGTAACTTGATGTCATTGCAAACAATCAAGGGATTGGATAAGGACACCACTTTGCTTCTTTTGGGATTGCCTAGAACAGAGTTGAAGTGGTTGCGGGCAAGAGACGATTCGCCTGTGTTGGAAGCTGTGCGCAAGGGAACCCGCCTGGTGATTGTGGTGAATCCGGGTTTTGTTCCGATCGTTCGTGAAGAAAAGGAAGATGACAAAGACTGGTTCAAGAGAAGAGAAGAGATCAAAAAAAAGCACGATAAAAATGCTATAAAAAGAAAATCTGAAGAGGATGGGGAAGAAGGGGGTGATGATGACGAAAAAGAAAAAGATGAAAAACGAGATGAGCCTTTTTTGAAACATGTGCAGATAGATTTGATGGTGCCCGAAGAGTTCAAGCGTCCTGATGAGGGTTGGAAAGTAGTGCGTGCGGCTCCCGGTAATGAGAAGACATCTGATAAGACCGTTTCCGGTTTTCCGGAAGTATTTCCCAATTGGTACAGCCAGTTTCGTTTTGAGGAACTGGGTGAAAATTGGAGAGAAGTCGCCTTGATTGATGACTTGCCGGTGGTGGTGGAGCGCTCTTATGGAAGGGGGAGGATCGTGCTGACCAGTGATTCCTACTTTGCCAGTAATGAAGCTTTGTGGAAGGGGGAGGATACGGCTCTTCTCTGGTGGTTGATCGGAGGTAAAAGAAAGGTGGTATTTGATGAGACCATTCACGGAAGTAAGGAAAGTGGTGGCATCATGAAGTTGATTCGTCGTTACCGGTTGCACGGATTTTTTGTCGGCTTGTTTGTCTTCCTTGCTTTGCTGGCCTGGTCGAGTGGATCGTCTCTGGTGCCGGGTAGCGAAGAGATGGAGCGAGGTTTGGCGGCGAGTGGGGGAACGGTTACAGGAGAAGATGCCTCGTCAGGGATGATTCGTTTGTTACGCAGAAGTATCCGGCCGGGCGAATTGTTGGATCAGTGCGTGGAGGTATGGCAGGAAGATGAAGGTAGAACGGCGGGGAGAGGTGCGGCCTTGAACTCATCGCAGCAGAGCGAGATGGATAGCTTGCTGCAAACCCGGCGGGATAGACCGAAGGAATTGCCGCTTAGTGATGCCTATGGGAAATTGGTAAAGATTTTGCGCAATAAGTAGGGAATTAAGAGTCAGGAGATGAAATTTTATGGAAGAAGAAACTAAAAAAATCGGAGAAGAGGTTCAGGTCGTTAAAGACGTCCTGGACAGGGCGCGGGTTGAAGTCGGGAAGGTGATTATCGGCCAGCAAAAGGTGTTGGATCATTGTTTGATTGCGATTTTTACCGGTAATCATGTTTTGATCGAAGGGGTGCCGGGAGTGGCAAAAACCCTGCTGGTGCGAACTTTGGCCAGAGTGCTGGGTTGTGACTTTGCACGGATTCAGTTCACGCCCGACCTGATGCCCTCGGATATTACTGGAACCAATGTTTTCAACATGAAAGAAGGGGCTTTTCATTTGGTGAAGGGAGCGATTTTTACTTCATTTTTGCTTGCTGATGAGATCAACCGGGCACCCGCTAAAACACAATCGGCCTTACTGCAGGCGATGCAGGAAAGGGTGGTTACGATCGATGGGGTCAATCATATTCTACCGCCGGAGTTCACTGTGTTTGCGACTCAAAACCCAATCGAATACGAAGGGACTTATCCTTTGCCTGAAGCACAAAAAGACCGGTTTTTGTTGAAGGTGGAAATGGATTACCCGCAGCGAGAGGATGAGTTGGAACTTGCCTCCAGATCCCTGGGCACGGATTCACCCGAGGCGATGTTGGCCAGGGATGTGGTGGAACCGGTGTTGCAGGCAGGGGAGTTGGAGAAGGTGAGGCAGGCATTAAGAGGGATCACGATCAAGGATGAGCTGACCGCTTACGTGGTTGATCTGATTCGTGAATCGAGATCGATAGACAGCATCGAGGTGGGAGCGGGGCCTCGTGCAACTCAAGCCCTCTTGTTATCCAGTCGCGCCATGGCTGCGCTGGAAGGAAGGGACTTTGTCACACCCGATGACATTCGCACGATGGCTTATCCGGTATTGGCTCATCGCCTGGTCTTGCGCCCAGAGTATGAGATCGAAGGAATAACGGTGTCTGAGGCCATCGGAAAACTGATGGAAAAAATAGCAGTCCCACGGTGAAATTTGCACCTAACAGATTATTGCTGTGGATCACTGTGCTGGCAGTGATCCCAAGCACGACCCTAGTGGTTTTTGGTGGCCCTGCCGCCGGGATCGCGATGTTTGTTCCTGTATTTATCTTGATAGGCGCTGCCATAGATGTGTTGACTTCGACTCATTTACTCGATGGTGTCAGTCTTGAAACCAAGGATCTTTTGCGTTGCACCAAAGGGAAGGAATTTGTCGTGCCGCTGCGATTTTCCTGCAAGGGAGCTTTTTTGAGTTGCTTGAGATTTGGCTTGAAGCTGCCGGAGGAATTCAGGGCATTGGATCTGCCGGTCATGACAATAGACCAGGTTCCGGTCGATAGTGTGTTTGGTGTCGAGTATCGTTTGCTGCCATTGCGCCGGGGGCAGTATTTTTTTGAAAATTGTTACGTGGAAACTCCCTCACGTTTGGGTTTGTGGCTGATGCGCGGGCAAATACCGATGAATTTGGAGGTGCGCACCTACCCGGATTTGAGTAGTGAGCGGCGCCGTTTGTCCGGACTGTTTTTGAATCGTGGGGCGAATGGGATTCATACAAGAAGGCAAGTGGGGAAGGGGCGTGAGTTCGAGCAACTCAGGGAGTATCTGCCTGGGGACGACTATACTGACATCGACTGGAAGGCCATGGCTCGTCGCGGCGAGCCGGTCACGCGAACTTATCAAATCGAGAGAACCCAGGAGGTGTATGTGGTGGTGGATCATTCAAGAATGAGTGCACGGGAAATCCGCACCCCTTTGGACGAGGCGGATGAATTGGTGATTCCTGAAAATATCGAACATGGAAGTGGAGGTGATGTGGTGGTGACCACCCAGCTTGAGCGCTTTTTGCATTGCTCGTTGATTCTTGCTTCAGTGGCGCAGCGGCAGGGGGATCTGTTTGGTTTTGTGGGATTTGCCGATGGCGTCGATCGTTTTATCCGCAGTCGCAATGGGCGCGATCACTACAATGTGGTGCGTGATGCTCTTTATACCCTGGAGCCCAAAAAAGTAGCCCCTGATTTTGAGCAGTTGATGATTTCCCTGCGCCAACGTCTGACTCGGAGGGCCTTGTTGGTGATGCTGGTCGATCTCAGTGATCCTTTAACCGCAGAAAGTTTCTACGAGAGCATTCAGTTGATCAGTCGCCAGCATCTGGTTCTGGTGAACATGGTGCGCCCAGAACACGCCCACCCGCTTTTTTCTCCAAAAAAAATCCCCTCGGATGATATGGAAGTTTACGAATGTTTGAGCGGACACTTTCAGTGGCGTGATCTCAGGGAGATCAAAAAACGCCTGGGGCATCTGGGGGTGGAGCTTGCGATGCCGGATCATGAAGCTTTGAGTGCGGAAGCGGTGACGCAATATCTGAATGTGAAACGCAGGCAGTTGATATGATTTTGGATCTGGATATTTTTATCGAAAGAGAGCGGCCGTTCTGGGATGAACTGAATATCTTGTTGAAAAGACAACGGGATCAGCCGGATCGTCGAATGTCGATCAAAGAGGTAAGGCGTTTCCAGTATCTTTACCAGAGAACCTCTTCAGATCTGGTTAAAATCAAAACGTTTGCCGGTGATGTGGAAATCAAAACCTATCTGGAGAGTCTGGTCGCCAGAGCTTACAGTCAATTGCACGAGGAAAGTGGCCGGCGTACGCGCATTTCGCCGGTTCGCTGGTTATTGGGAACCTTTCCCCAGACCTTCAGGCGTCATTGGCGGGCTTTTGCTTTATCAATAGGCACCTTCTTTGTAGGGGCGGGTTTCGGGGCGGGCATGCTTGCGACTGATTACGATATAAAGACTGATATCATTCCGAGCCAGTTTGGCCATCTGTCGGGCAAGCCGTCCGACCGGGTAAAAAAAGAGGAGAATCAGGAATTTGATTTTTTTGAATCTCGCCAGACTTTTTCTGCCAGTTTGATGGCTAATAATATCAAGGTGAGTTACATGGCGATGGTCATGGGTTTCACTTACGGCGTATTCACGGTGATCATGATGTTTTTTAACGGGGCTATGCTTGGTGCCATCGCCTTTGATTATGTGGCGGACGGGCAAGCCGTTTTTTTGGTGGCCTGGTTGTTGCCACATGGATCGATTGAGCTGCCGGCTATTTTTATTGGCGGGCAGGCGGGGATCGTATTGGGCCGGGCGATGTTTGGTTGGGGAACCAATTTGCGGTTGCGTCAACGGCTGAGACTGATCCGTGCAGATTTGATCACCTTGATCATTGGTGCCTCCTTGATGATGGTGTGGGCGGGCATCATTGAGTCCTTTTTATCTCAATATCATGGCCCGGCTTTGTATCCGGGAAAAATTATATTCGGGGTGTTTGAATTGCTGGGCTTGATCTTATTTTTGTCATTCAGCGGTCGTAAGTCAGGCAAGGAAAACCGTAAAAATTAGGGAAGCAATGGCTCTCGGGAAAACGACAGAATTGAAAATACAGACCCCGGAGGGGGTGGAGTTTGCTTTGCCTTTGGCCGGCCCGGTGACTCGCTGCGTGGCGTGGGCTTTCGATTTGTTTGTGATCGTTGCCATATTCCAATTGATTAGCCAGGTCTTAAATTTGCTTTCCCTGGTGGCTGGAGACATGTCGATGGCTCTGATGGTGGCTCTCCAGTTTGTGACGCTGGTGGGCTACGGGATATTCTTTGAATGGTTTTGGCGGGGGCAGACGCTTGGTAAACGCATTATGAAGTTGCAGGTGATTGATGAAAGAGGGTTGACTCTTAAATTAAACCAGATCGTTTTGAGAAATCTATTTCGGGTTCTGGATTCTCTGCCGATGTTTTACATGGTGGGGGGACTGGCCTGTTTGTTCAGTGCCCGGGCCCAGAGACTGGGGGATCTGGCAGCTGGAACCTTGGTGGTCAGGCGCCAGGTGATCCTTGAACCGGAAATTGACGAATTGCTGGAGGGGGATGAAAATTCGTTTCAGCAGTACCCTCGCCTGGAGACTCGATTGAGGCAGAAGGTGTCACCGGATGAAGTCAGGCTTGCCCTGGATGCCGTTCTACGCCGGAATGAGCTGGCCCTGAAGGACCGCTTGAAAGTGTTCAGAGAACTGGCGGATTTTTTTCGTGGTAAAGTTGAATTTCCCGAGGAGGTGACGCATGGACTCTCTGATGAGCAGTATGTGCGTAATGTCGTTGCCACCCTGTTCAACCGCAAGATGCGTATTTGAGGTGTTTTGTGCTTTGACAGAGGAAGGCTGAAGGGCTTGAATATGCTGGGAATAAATGTAATTTAGAATATGCCGACCTACGAGTACGAATGTCAGGAATGTAGTCATCGTTTTGATGCTTTTCAGTCTATGAAGGATGATCGTCTTACCGATTGCCCTGAGAAGGACTGTGATGGGGCCTTGAAGCGTTTGATTGGAGCGGGAGCAGGGCTCATTTTTAAGGGGTCGGGCTTTTACATCACTGATTACCGTAGTGAATCATACAAAAAAGCTGCCAAGAAGGATTCGGCAGCATCCTCTTCCGGATCTTCATCCAAACCGGAGGGAGGGACAAAAACAAAGGACAGTGGAGGAGCGGGGGGATCTGCGAAAAAAGCTACAGGAGGCGCAAAGAGCAGCTGAGGAATAGTTGGCGAAATTTTCACCCTTTAAGTTTTATGAGACCGCAATCAGCAGGATCACCAAGACGACGCAAAAAAGCACCTCGCCGGAAGAAACCGGTAGCCAAACCGTCAGCGGCAGCCAGCTCGATTCGAGCGGGCTACCGTCCTCCGCCCAAATCTTCATCGGGAGTATCGATTTTCACCGTGTTGCTGCTGTTAATTGCATTGGCAATGGGGGCAGCCATGACCATGGTGATGCTTCCCCGGGACTTGTCATCAATTGCTGGATACCCGGCGGATAAAGAGAATAAAGCTCCGGTGCGGAATATTCTGCGGGAATCACTGGATACCCTGGTGGCCCATGACAAGAATCTGGTTTTGTCCGAGGAGGATATGAATCGCTATTTGCAGAAACGTGTGGTGGGCAAGCAGGGTGGAATTTTGGGAAACCTTGTGAAATTCAAGGGAGTATTTGTCGATTTTAAAAAAGGTTATGCTGACGTTTATGTGGAGAGGAGTATTTATGACTACTCTTTCACAATGAGTTGCCGTGTGAAGATGGAAAAATTTAAACGCAAGACCGTTTGGAGTGTTGCGGGAGGCAGTATTGGCCGTGTTGATATTCCCGGTCGGCAATTACAGCCTGTCTTAAAGGCGTTTAAGCGATTGGCAATGACCTGTGAAGATGAATTGGAGATTTTTAATAAAATGGGAGATATTCAATTCGAAGAAGACCGGATGACTTTGAATCCAAAGAACTGAGATTGTTATCAGCCTGTTCATAATACTTCCGGATTGGGGATCTAGGGGGATCTAGGGGGATCTAGGGGGATCTTGGCATTGTCAGGGCGTTCTTTGGCAATGTGTTGAAAGACAGGGCCAGCTACCCTATGTAGAATCGCTATTTCACCCTCTCACTTTTCCCCCATTTTTCCCCTCCCCATTTGTATGATGAAGTGCTTTCCTATTCCGTTTGGTTTTTTGCAGCTATTGGTATTATTTGCAGTTTTTAATGGCGGTCATCCGGTTGCCGAGGGTGCGGGAAAAAAGAAAGAATACTTTGTCAGTCTACAAGGGGATGATGGGAATCCGGGAACCATCAAACAACCTTTCAAGTCGATAGTGCGGGTGCAAAAGGAGATCGCCGGGCAAGTGGCGGCCGGAGTAAAAGGACCGGTGCAGGTCTGGCTGAGAGCAGGGGTTTTCAGGCAAGAGCGTCCTTTGCTGTTTACTGCCAGCGGAGAAATCGAAGTCAGCTATTCTGCTTATCAAAAGGAGAAGGTGACCCTGAGTGGGGGCCGTGTGGTCTCTGGTTGGGAAGTTGGCAAAGACGGGATTTGGCGTGTGGTATTGCCTGATGTGAAAGCGGGGAAATGGGATTTCCGTGCTTTGTATGTAAACGGACAAAGGCGGCAAGTGGCGAGGTATCCCAATAAAGAATACCTGCGTGTGCTCAAGGTAGGGGAAGACAAGCGCACTTCGTTTACCGCGAAGGCCGGGGATTTTCCAGCCGGCATGGTGATAGCTGGGTCGGAGTTGGTATTTTTGCATGACTGGTCCATCTCCAGAATTCCGATTGCCTCCTACGATAAAAAATCCCAAGTCGTCACCATGGCATATCCAGTGGGCCCTGGAGCCAAACATTACAAAATGGATCATTATGAACAACACCCGAGATTTCATCTTGAGAATTCGGTGTCCTTTCTCGATCAACCCGGTGAGTGGTATCTGGATAAAAAAAGCGGCGAGCTGAGTTACATTCCGATGCCTGGGGAAAAAATGGAACTCGTTCAGGTGGTGGTACCTTTTGCGCAAGGTCTGATCCTGGTGAAAGGGAGTGCTGAAAAACCGGTTAAGAATCTTTGGTTTCATAACCTGGACTTTGAACACAGCGGCTGGCAGGGGGCGGTTCGACCTTATGCGGCGGGCCAGGCGGGTTTTCATGAAGAGCCTGATGCAAAGGAAAAAAACTGGGCCCGGACCCCGATCGAGCCAGCAGTCAAATTTGAGTATCTGCAGGGGGGAGGGATGATTGGTGGTCGGCTTGCGCACCTTGAGGGGTCAGGTTTATGGATCGGAGAAGGCTGCAAGGATGTCAGTCTGGAAGGAGTGACGGTGAGCGATGTGGCGGGCAATGGGGTGATGGTGGGGGTGACCAGCTCCAAAGCAGGCTTGGCGGCGGAGAAGGTGCGGCTGAAAGGGAATCTTATTGAGCGTTGTGGGATTCGTTATTTTGGCAGTATTGGGCTTTGGGTGGGCATGGCAAATCACACGGAGATCATTCGCAATGAGATCAGGCACATGCCCTATACGGGTGTTTCAGTGGGGTGGATGTGGAATCCCAGCGATACGCCTTGTTTTGCCAACCGGGTGGAGGGCAATCACATTCATCATGTGATGCAGAAACTGTCGGACGGCGGCGGAATTTATACTTTGGGAAAGCAGCCGGGAACGATTCTTAAGGGGAATGTGATTCACGATATTCCAGTCAATGCCGGACGAGCAGGCTCCAATGGTATGTTTCTGGATGAAGGTACGACGGATATTGTGATCGAGGGGAATTTGATTTACAATATTGGGAAATCTCCATTGAGATTCCATCGGGCGGGGATCAATCAGGTTAAGTCTAATATTTTGGTGAAAGAAGAAGATGTGCCAACGGTTCGTTATAACGGCACTGCAGAGAAGAATGTCATTTTGAAAGACAATCGAGTGATCGAGCAGAAGACTTTTGACCGCGCAGATGACGGGGTGCAAAAAGTGCTCAAGGCGGCGGGAGTGAAAAATTAGGAGCTGGAGGAAGATTGCAGCCGGGGCGGGGCGGGCTTGCAGGCATAACTATCAAGACCGCTTTTTCTTGGCAACTTTGTTTTTTGGCGAGGCCTTTGGTTTGGGTGCCGGTTTTGCTTTTTTCGGGACAGGTTTTGTTGCTTTGGGCTTCGCTGCTGGTTTGGCTTTGGCTTTGGTCTTGGCTTTCCCTTTCACCGTGAGCCAGGCATGATCAAGCTCATTGAGAAGGTAGGGGCCTCCTGGAATGGTAGGGAGGAAAGAAAAGTGGACGGTCTGGTTGATGGGGGCATCGCCCGTTTTTTCTTTCAAAGTGAAACGAAGAGCGAGATTGGCATCGGGGGCACTTGCCTCGGATTTGATTTTGACGGTGATGTCAGTATTTTTGTTGGGGATGTCTTTCGGGGGGATGATACTGACTCCCGGTGGTAGGTTTTTGACTTCGATCTGTAAGGGAACTTTGTGACCGTTGATGCGGACAAGCTTGATTTTCATATCCACGGTTTTTCCTGCTTCCAGAAAATAAGCACTTTTATCAAAGGTGGCAGTGAAGCCGGGTTTGGCTTCAGTTACACTCAAAAGATAGTGGTAAAGATCACCGCCTTTGCGGAAGAGATCCGAAACCAGTAGTTTGTATTTTCCGTCGGCTGGAGCCTTCCAGATGATTTTGGCATCACGGTCTGTTTTCACACCTGTGTCGTCTGCACGTTTGAGTTCCTTGTCTTTGTCATTTTGAATGACCAGCACAGGGTCGAGGGGGAAGCCGAAACGTTGGCTCGAAATGCGGATATCGAGTTGTTGTCCTTTTTTGGCAAGTAAGGTGATCGGGTCGCTTTCCCCGGCTTTGCTCAACTGTCCTGTTGCCGAGGTGGGAAGCTTGATTTCGGAATTCTTGCCCAATGTCAGAGGGGCGGCCGGTGTGGTGGGCAGGGTCAGGCTGTTGGGAAAAGAAGGGTGGCGAATAATCGCATTTTCAGCTTCCGGGTTTGCATGGCTGAAGGTGAGGGGGATGTGTGCTTTGCCGCCGGGGAGGTTGTGTCCAAACAGTTTAAGAGAAGTATTGCCGGCTTTTTTGACAGCCAGCGGGAGGGCGTAGGAAAGCCAGGGGCCGGTAGTGAGGGTCAGTCGGTAAACCGCACTGGTCTTGCCGGTGAAGCGGATGTCTGAACCCGGAGGGTGGATGTAGGCCATAACCGCAATAGTGTATTCACCGTCGCGGAGAACCTTGTGAATCATCAGGGGGTCGATGTTTGTGCCATTGTCATTGCCTAGAATAATCAGTGTGCCATCAGGATCATAGAGATGCAGGTAAGGATCCATCGGGGCACGCAAACCATAAGCGTCGAGATTGGCGATGAGAGTCTGCCCTTTTTTCAAAGTCACCCGGTAGATGTCAATGTCTTCTGATTTGATCAAACGGCCATTGATGGTGAGGGGGAGGCTTTTTACCGCTTGGGCAGTGGCATTGGAGTCATTGTCTTCATTGCCCTTTTTGTCCAGGGTTTCTGGGATTTCCGGGAGCTTGCCCATCATGAATAGCATCGGCTTGGAGGCGCCGTCTTTGTTGTGCAGGCGAACAAAACAAGGACCTGTTTTAACTTCCTTGGATGCGGTGACGGAGTAGTGGCCCTTTTTTTTGGGATCCGCCTTGAAGGTGACATGGGGGTTGGAACAAAAAACCTGGGCAGGCCAGGGATCGGTTTTGCCTACAGCGGTGACTTCAGTTGTCGTTCCAATGCGGATTCCCGGGGGATAAAAGGCGTCGAGCGTTGGTGCAGCGGCTTTCAGTCCGCTTGCCAGACATCCAAAAATCAGCAGGCAGACCAGAATTGTGATGGGGAGCGAACGACTGGGCACAAGAAGTTTAGGGGAGTGTTGAAAACCGGGGAGGAAGTGTGATGTGTTGCGTGCCTGGCACTGGGAGTGATCAGGTGATCAGGCAAACAGTTCCTTGATGGGGTGGCCATGATCGACAAGCTGAACCGGGCGGTTGGCCGTATCATGGAGCACTTCGGACGGGTTGATTCCCATTTTGGTATAAATGGAGGCGGCAAAATCTTCCGGGCTGTAAATATTTTCGCTGGCGTAGTATCCTTTGGCATCGGTGGCGCCTACGATTTGGCCACCGGGGATGCCCGCACCAGCCATGAGAACGGACATGGCGAAAGACCAGTGGTCGCGTCCGGCATCCTTATTGACTTTAGGCGTACGGCCAAATTCTCCCAGTGCGATAACGAGAGTATTGTCCAGAGTGCCACGCTGATGCAGATCGTTGATCAAAGCAGACAAACCTTGATCCAATTGTCCGGCTTTTTTCTTCTTAAAGTTTTCGAATAATTTGCGATGGTCATCCCAGCCGCCGTAAGAAACCGTAATGAATGGAACACCGACTTCAGTGAGCCGTCGTGCCAGCAGCAGGCGTTGGCCAAAATCATTGCGGCCATAAGTCTCGCGAATTTTTTCAGGTTCTTTTTCAATATCAAATGCAGCCTGGGCTTTTTGAGAAGTGATCAGGTCAAAACCCTGGGAGTAAAATTCATCAAAGCTGACGGCAGGATCCTCGGCGACGGCCTCATTGATGCGCTTGAGTTGATCGAGTGATTTTCGTAGTTCTTTTCTGGAGCTGGCTCGACCGTCAGTGACGACAGAAGGAATGGAAACATCGCGTACTTTGAAACCTTTGCTGTTGGGGTTGCTGGATATGATGAAGGGGGCGTGTTGTGCTCCCAGAAAATTAGGGCCACCGGAGCGGGTGATGCGCGGGGTTGAAATATAGGGTGGCAGACCCTGGGCCATTCCGCGGTGGGAACTCACCACCGAACCGAAGGAGGGGTGAAAGGTCACGTAGGCACCACATCCCACCGGTACCGGAGTAGGGCGTCCGGTCATCATGTAATGATTGCCGGCACCGTGGTTGTTTTGCTTGTGGGCGATTGAGCGGACGATGGTAAGTTTGTCGGAAGCTTGTGCCAGTTTTGGCATAACTTCTGAAAAGTGAACTCCCGGGGTTTTGGTTTTGATGCTCTTGAATTCTCCACGAATTTCCTTGGGGGCATCGGGCTTGGGGTCAAAAGTTTCGAAGTGACTGGGGCCACCGTCGAGCCAGACGAGGATGCAGCGGATATCATTGGCACTTTTACCTTTGGCGGCGGCTGCCTGGGAGCGGAGTTTTAAGATGTCGCTCAGACCGATGCCTCCAAGGGCTCCCAGTCCGACCTGGATAAAGTCGCGTCGTTTGAACGAGTTTTTGTTGGAGTGAAATTGAGGCATAAAAAACGGGGTCAGTGATTGAAAACAAACTCGGCAGAATTCAGTAGTGACCAGAGGATGTCTTCGGCTGCGAGTTGGGGGGTCATGTCTTTTTTCTGGAAGTAGGCCAGGCTGGCTTTGCGTTCCTCTGTGTTGGGTAAACGAGAGTAGGTTGCCAGATAGATGGCGTCGGTGATTTGTCCGGGAGTCTTTTTAGCGGCCACCAGTTGGGAGGGCAGGCTGTCAGCTTTGCCCAGACGCTCATTGAGCTCTTTGGAGTTCATCAGGTGAAGTGCCTGGACGGCACTGGGTTGAGCATCTCGTTCACAGGGGCAGGCGGCACTGGAATCAGGGCGGCCGAAAGTATCGAGGAAGTCGGATTTGAGCAGATTATTCCAAGTGCGGACGGCCGGAGAGCCTTTGGGCAAACCACTGAAACGAGGAGGATTACCAGCCAGACCGGATAGCGCATCGAGCATGACTTCGGCGGGAAGGCGGCGGCGGTAGGATCGGGAAAAGTTGTCGGTATCGGCAAGGTTGTGTTCGTTGGGCAGAGAGCTGATCTGATAGGTTTGGGATCGCATGATGTTTCCCATCAGGTGTTTCAGGTCAAATTTGTGGGCGACAAAGTCGGCAGCCAGCCAATCGAGCAAGGCGTCGTTGGTGGAGGGGTTCGAGGCACGAAAATCATCCACCGGATGGACGATTCCTTTGCCGAAATATTCACCCCAGATGCGGTTGACGATGGTTCGAGCAAAAAAGGGGTTTTCCGGGTTGGTGATCCAGTCCACCAGAACTTCCCGGGGATCCTGTCCGTCTTTGATTTCAACAGCCGGACTGTCAGGGGCCTTGGGTTTCATCACAGCCTGAGTGACAGGATGCTTTACTTGTCCGCCGGGTTTGAAATAAATGTACTCGGGTTCACCTGAGATAGGTGGCGAAATGCCTTGGCCCTTGTGTTTGACAGAGCCAAAAAATGCCGCCAGCGAGTAGTAATCGTCCTGCCCCCATTTTTCATTGGGATGATGATGGCATTTGGCACAGTCCATCCGGATGCCGAGAAAAATCCGACTGACAAAAGCTCCCATGTCAGCCGCTTCGCGCTTGTCGCGGAACAGGGCGGTGGGGCCGTATTCGTGGGTCGAGCCACTGGCGGTGAGCAGTTCCCGGACAAACTGGTCGTAGGGTGTGTTTGCCCGCAGGCGATCCCGGATCCACTGGTCAAACAAGTAGACTGGCTTGATGCCGACACGCTGGGTGTTGGGGCGTAGCAGATCATTGAATTTTGTTGCCCAGTAGTCGCCCCAGGCAGTGGCATTTCTGTCGGACAAAAGTCCGTCGATCAGTTTTGAGCGTTTTTTTGGATCCTTGTCTTTTAGGAAGATTCCAACTTGTTCAGGGCTGGGTAATTTCCCTAAAGTGTCCAGTGTAGCTCGGCGAATGAACTCGTTGTCAGAACAGGGTGGGGAAACCAATAGGCCGAGTTTTTTGTGACGCTCGTATGCATAGCTGTCGATTTCGTTGTTTGTCTGAAGTTTGGCGTAAGTGGCCGCAGGCAGTGTTTTTTCCGGGGGGATCGTTACTCTGGCCACATCAACCTGTTCCAGGTAGCGAACCACAATCACACCTTCTCCGGAGACTTTGCCAACTTTGGCCCGACCGTGTTCGTCGACTTGAACCATACCTTTGTCATTCGACTGGAAGTGGGAGAGGGCGGTGACGTCACGGGTGCTGTTGTCAGAGTAATGAGCAGTGACTTTAATCTTCAGGGAGGATTCTTTTTTGTATTTGCCGTCCGGCGGGGTGACGAGAATGCGGGTCAATTCCGGTTCGTTGGCTATTTCATAAGGCATGCCTTGCTGGATCCATGTGAGCAAGGTCCGGTAATGCGCCGAGTCTTTGGGGAAACGCTCGCCGCCCTCGTGTTCGATACTCTGAGTGGCTTTCAGCATCAGTAGGCTGTGCTCGGGAGAGGCGGGGAAAATGCGTCGGCCACGTGCATCTTTAACGATTTCTTTATAGTCAGAGGCGGGGTCGAAGGCGAAGACCGAGAGCTTGAACCCTTTGCGCCCATCTGCTTTGGCATGACACGAGCCTGTGTTGCAACCGGATCGGCTGAGAATAGGGAGGATATCGTTGCGAAAAGAGAGGGCACGTTCTTTTTTCGTAGCAGCTTCCTTCGCGGCTTCTTTTAAGGGAGCTTGCGGGACTTTGGCTGCAGGGGAGGCAGCACGGAGAGGCTGCAGGACAGCAGTGCCGAGGCAACACAGGGTAAGGCAGGCTAGCAGACGGAGGCAAAACATGGCAGTTGATGTAGAGACAATTGATTCAGGGCAAGTGTTCAATGATTTTTGCCTTATGCGCTAAGGCTTTGCCGGGAAATACGAGGGAAATATGAAGACCAAAAGGATGGGCTTGCCCACTTCCACGTCCGAGGGCTGAGAAGGGGTAATTCAATTCCAGCCGGCCCGTACAACTAGACCCGACCGGTCTCCACCACCTTCATCCAAAAGCAATCAGAGACGACGGTCTCTATTGCGTCCAACTGAAAGGCGGTTTTTTGGTTCTACTCTGCCATGCACGGCTTCATTGATTGATCGATACAGCGATAGGTGGAGGGTCTTCATCACCGTCTGGACGTCACTCTCTTTGGTCTTCAACCATGGAGGGAGCTCTTGTCCACCATAGTGAAAATCCTTGTCTCCGATGTCAGAATGAATCCCCATAGCCAGAGTCCAGGGCAAGTCCTTTTCACTGATTGAGTAGCTGTCCCTCGCCAGGTATTTTCTGTAGCCGATAATTTGTGAAAGCAGAAGATCGTTTTCGGGTAAGACGGGTTGCTTCATGATTAGCAGGATCATGGAAATCATTAGGCCTGGATAGAGCGCCGCAGCTGTATAAATGCCGGAAAAATGTGAGGAAGAAAAAATCATCCAAAGCCCCAGCAAGGTGAACAAGCATGCCGCAATGAGCATGGCGAGCGCCAGGGTTTTTGATTCGGTAAAAAATAACGGAAAGTTATAGGTGAAGGCATATGCAGGGACGGCCGACAGGAGGGAGGCAAATACGACAATGGCCAATATTCCCGGATTCTCTCCAGCCAGGCTGGCATTGTAAAACGGGATTTCTGCGATCAAAGCAGCCAGAGCCAGCCAGGCGGGCAAGCTGCTTTGGCGATGCTGGCTTTGTCCTTCGGCTTTCTGTTTGGCCTCTGCGTAGAGATCATCAGCAAGTGATTGAAGCTTATCGTCAGGGTCGGACATCCAGGCTTTCAGGGGAACGATAGCGTCTTTTTTGAACACAGCATTAAGTTGCTGGCGATCAATTTGGCTGGAATGCGTGTCTGCTTCAAGTTCAATGGACCAGGGGGCGGGGCCCTTGCTGTAGTGAAGGGAAATGAGGCCACGCTTGCATGAGTCAATCAACCAAGTGAGCAAATAACGGACTTTATCCTGGTGGAAAAAATAACTGGCCTGCAAAGCCGACAGGGGTGGTTTTTCCACCTTTGGTTCAGAGCCTCGATAAATCTGCGACAGCTTGAAATAGTTGCACCATGTCCGCTTGTAATAAAGCAGCAGCAGTAGCAGAAGCCCGGCAATCATCATCATTCGTTTGTCCTGCCAATACTGGGGCAGGGCCAGACGGCTGTCCGGATTGAAAAGAAATTTCATGGCCGATTGGAAACCTGAAGTGTCATGGTATTTGAGAACAAGATAGAGAGCCAGAGCAATGAGCCCAATGATCAGCTTGCTCATAAATGACGATTTATTTTTCATGTTTTTACAACAGGAGATGGATTCCTGTTAATTTACTATGGGATATCGAAGGGCAAGCACTGTGATTATTGGGAAAAAGTGTAAGGGTTTTTATTCCCACGGCTATGATAAGAGGGAAAAGTAAATCCCCAACAATAATACCAAAACTTTCGATGAAATTTTCATAACTTTTGCTGTTCTGATACTCGCATCAATGATTTTCATTCACCTTCCTTATTGGGTTCTTCGATTGACCGGATAAAGCCATAGCTGCTAAGATCATTGGGTGAAATAATGCCGCTTACCCAATAATCGTTGTTAGCAACGATTGCCTATCTCCAGACAAGCATTGCCATGGCCAGCAGGACAAAAGCGGTGGCGATAACATCCCGCAGCCCGAAGCGTTCGCTCGCCGTGCCGCCAAAGCGGAGGTATTTAAGCAGCGCCCCGCTCGGGCAGGCATAGCGGCAATAGGCCCGCTTGACGAACAGCGAAGCGATCAAACCGGTGATAGCAAGGGTGAGGGTGGTCCAAGCGGCGATGCGAAATACAAAAGCGTCGAAAGGTTCGATGGCAATCAGGCTGAATGGCAGGTGGCCCAAGGTCACGATCAGGCTCCAGGCCAGTAGGAAAACGGGAATGCAGACCAGGATTTTTTCCCATTTGCCTTTGATACTGAATTGATAGGGAAGTCGTCCGGCCACCAGGTCCTGGCAGGCGCCGAAGGGACAGAGATGGGTACAATAAACCTGCCTGCCGGAAAAAACCGGAGTAATAAAGGCAGCGGCGGTCAGGAAAATCAAACCAGGGGCCACCTGCCAGGGGATGCCGGATTTTGCCCAGCCAACCAGTTGGGCCTGCGAAACCATATCCGCATTGATGAAACCAAGATAGATCACCAGTGTAAGTTGGAAGGCGGTTCTCAGCCACCGCTTGCCACGTAAACGACTGTGGGCGATCACCAGAGCAAACAGCACCATGACGATGGTGCCGTAGTCACGCATCCGTAGATTGAGCAGCGCTTGGGGAGCAAGCTCTTCGTGAACCTTGATGATTTCAGTGGCACTTTCGACGAGTCCTTCAGCGACGGTTATACTGGTTTTGGTAGCACTGGAAATCGCATAGATTTCTTCTTCACCGATCTCGATCTGGCTGATTTCATCGAGGCGAAAACCTTTGAAGTTATTAAAAAAATATTCGTCCTCAATGAGATAGCTGACAAAGGGTTCGTTGTCGTAGCTGCTGCGAATCACTAGTTCGCTGACACGTTCTTTCGCGTCGAGAATGAACAGTACATCGGTGGGGCCCTGATACCCGATCATGTGATCGGCGTGCGGTGAAGTGCGGCAGGCGTAGCCGATGAGAGTGCCGGTGGCATCGAGAATACGCTTCAGATAGGGTTGTCCGGAGCTGCTTTCGAGGGCTGCAGCACCTTCCAGAAAGGGCTGGATTTCCTCAAGGGTGATCGCTTCGGGGAAACGGGATTTTTTCGCACGACCTCCCAGTCGCCGGGCTATTCCGTCGGCGATGGAACTGCTGGTTAGGGTGGCTCCGGAAACGGCATAAACCTCGTGCATGGCGGCGGCTTCCATAGCGTTCAACGCATTCCATTGAGTCAGGAAGAGCTCATCCTTCAGCAGGGCGGCGAGATGTTCACGGGTGTCGTCACTGCGTATGACAGAAATGCCAAGAATTTTTAGCTCCTTTGAAAAGGCAATCATTGTATTGCTCGGGCCGGAAAACCCATAAATATTATCAGCTTCGGGGGAAGTCTGAATGACATGTCCCAGTTTGTTTCCTTTAGCATCAAAAACATTTTGCCCCCTGTGGCCGGGATCCCAGTCACCCAGGCTGCTGGCTTGCGGGAAAAAGGCGGCGACTTTTTCGACGCTGACCAACTGCTTCATCGCTCCTTGTTTCTGAGCCATGAACCAGCGGTGCTGCTGGTGGATCATGAAAATCAACAATACGAACAATCCGATCCGATAGGAATGGACGAGATAGCGACGGATCTTGGTTTTGGCGGTGGGCATTTTGTGGGGAACCGCAAATTGACCCTGTAGTATTCTTTGCAATGGGCGGAACTCAATTTAAACTTTCATCACCTGATCTAAGAATTATGAAGCCCTCATCACTTTCCTCTCTCCTCAAAAAGAGTGTTCAAACCCTCATTCTGGCTATTGCCGGACTTTATCTCCCATCGGTCAACGCTGCCGAAAGTGTGATTGAATCTGCGCGGGACATTCCCATCGCCTACGATGTCGATGTTGTAGTGGTGGGCGGCTCGACCGGCGCGGTCACTGCTGCTGTGGAAGCGGCCAAGGGGGGCGCTTCGGTATTCCTTGCTGCGCCGCGTCCCTATCTGGGAGAAGATGTGGCGGGAACCCTGCGATTATGGTTGGACGAGTCGGAGACACCGGTCAGTCAGTTGGAGAAGGCAATTTTTGAACGAGCTACACCGGTGCAGGGATTTCCCAATCGGCTGGATTACAGTTATGAAGCAGATCAAGAAGCCAACAAAGTACATGCAGATTCCAAGAATGCGATTCTGAACAATTCCCTGTGGCAAAAGGCTGCTTCTGATTCGGTTCAATACGATGTGGACACCACCGTGATCGCCGATCTTGGTAAAATGGCTCGGGTCAAGGAGCTGCATCTGTTTTCTTTCGAACGCGCCGGGGAGTTTGTCGTCGATGAGGTCGAAGTGTGGACGTCTCCAAACGGAAAACTCTGGCGGGACCTTGGAAAAATTGAAACCGTTAAAAAGACAGATGGCGGCGACGCCCTGGTGCAGTGGTCCCTGCCGGTGAAGCAACCCTGTCGTTTTGTCAAAGTGAAGGTGAAAAAGTCACCCGAAGCCGAGCGGATGCTGCTGGGAGAACTGGTTCTGGTTGAAGACCGGGAAGTGACGGTGGATCCGAATGCAGTGAAACCGCCAGCCACACCCATGCAGGTGAAGATCGCATTGGACGAGGCGCTGCTGGAAGCGGGCGTCACCTATCTCTATGGTTCGATGGTGACGGATGCGCTGGTGGATGGCAAGGGCCAGGTCGCCGGAGTGGTGATGAGCAACCGTGCCGGGCGCCAGGCTGTGCGGGCCAAAGTGATCATTGATGCTACCCAGCGGGCGACTGCAGCGCGTGCTGCCGGAGTGGAATTCCAAGTTTACCCATCCGGGCCCCGGATTTTCCAGCGTATTGTTGCCGGGGGAGTTGTCCGCCAGGGAAAGGGGATTTCGGCAGAGAAGGCAGAGGTGAAGTTTTATTCGCAAGAGGGGACTCACGACGTTTTTGTCTATCAGCTGAAAATTGACATGCCCGACAGCAGTGCGGCCTCATTTGCCCGGGCTGAAGTGATCGCACGAGAACAAACATTCGATGTCGCTCTGGTCGATGAATCGGATGTGTTATTCCAAGTGCCTCCGGATCCAATGAAGGCCAAAGCGAAGCATCAGGGTTCGGATATGGATGTGGAGAAGCTTGACCTTGCGGTTTTCCAGGCCGCCAAAAAGGAAGGTTTGTTTGTTCTGGGGGGATGCGCCGACATCTCGCGCGAGTCCGCAGCCAAATTATTAAGGCCATTAAATCTGATGCGCCTTGGGAAAAGAGTGGGAGCTGCGGCTGCCAAACTGGCGAAGTCCAGGCAAGCATCCGGAGAAGTCAGGGTTTTCAGCCAAATGGAAGAGGGATCACAGTCGCCTGGGGAGCTTCGCGAATCGCTCAATGGCACGCGGCCTACCTATCAGGGGCTACCTGTAGTGGCATCACCCGAGAGGTCGCTACCGATTCTGGGGAGTTATGATGTTGTGGTTGCGGGAGGTGGAACAGGAGGGGCTCCTGCCGGGATCGGGGCAGCTAGAAAAGGTGCCCGCACCCTTGTTTTGGAATATCAGGATCATCTTGGTGGAGTTGGAACCCAGGGTTTGATTTCTACTTATTACCATGGTTATCGAAAAGGTTTCACAGTCGAGGTTGATACCAGCATCAAGGAGATGGGCGGGCCGAAGCGGAAAGGCGGCTGGAACCCGGTCGCCAAACGGGAATTATGGCGTCGAGAAATCGTCGCCGCCGGAGGTGAGATCTGGTTTTCCACCCTGGCCTGTGGTGCCGTGGTCAAGGATGGTAAAGTCACTGGAGTGATTGTTGCCACTCCTCAGGGCAGGGGAGTGGTGTTGGCTGGAACGGTAGTGGATTCCACTGGGAATTCGGATATCGCCATTGCTGCCGGAGCAGATTTTATTTCCACCTCGGCGGATCACGTGGCGATGCAGGGAACCGGACTTTCTCCAAGGAGACTGGGCACGGGCTATCGCAACACGGACTATTCCTTTGCCGATGAATCCGACCCGGTTGATCAATGGCGCATGATTGTCGCTGCACGGAAAAAATACCGCGACAGCTATGACCTCTCTTCCTTCATCGATACCCGGGAGCGGCGGCGCATTGTCGGGGATGCCTATATCAGCCCACTCGACATCATCAATCAACGCAGTTGGCATGACACCATTTCCCTCCATCAGAGTAATTTTGATACGCATGGTTATACCGTTCATCCGATTTTCCTGATTGATTTCCCTGACAAAAAAAGCATGACCGCACCTGTCCCTTACCGGGCTTTGCTGCCCAAGGGCATTGACGGCATCCTGGTGACAGGTTTGGGAATCAGTGCCCACCGGGATTCAATGCCGATTCTGCGGATGCAGCCCTGCATCCAGAACCAGGGTTATGCCGCCGGGGTGGCTGCCGCCACGATTTCCAAAAAGGGAATTCCCACTCGTTCGCTTGATATCAAAACCTTGCAGGAGCACCTGGTTGAGATCGGTTCCCTGCCGGAATCAATGCTCAAGGCCAGTGATTCGGGTCCGGCGAACGATGATTTGATTGCCCAGGCTGTGACCTCGGTGATCCAGGGGTATCGAGGTCTTGCCATACTGCTCGAAGAAAAGGAAAAGGCTCTGCCGCTTCTGCGTGAGGCTTTCAAAAAATCAGATCAGCCGGAGCAACAAGCCATCTATGCCAATATTCTAGGGATGTTAGGAGATTCAGGTGGGGCTTCTGTATTAATGGAAATGGTGGGAACCCAGGACTGGGATGAAGGTTGGAATTTTCGTGGTATGGGTCAGTTTGGCGGCAGCATTTCCCAACTGGATTCACACATCATTGCGCTCGGTTTGTCGGGTGCCGCGGAAGGTCTGCCCAAGATTATTGAGAAAGTAAAAAGCCTCGATGAGACAAAAGAGTTTTCCCATCACCGTGCCGTGGCAATGGCACTGGAAGCCCAGCGGGACCCGTCAAGTGCCCAACCCTTGGCCGAGCTGCTCTCACAAGAAGGGATGAGCGGTTATGCCATCACGAATATTGGCGAAAGTGAGCGTCAGGAACAGCGTTCCGAACCGTTACGCGAAATCATTCTTGCCCGGGCTTTGTACCGCTGCGGTGATCACGAAGGCCTCGGCGAGAAAATTCTGCGCCAGTACGAAAATGACTTGCGTGGATTGTTCGCCCAGCACGCCCACGCGATTCTTAAGGAAGGGAAGAGGTAGATTCTAAACAGGATTATGTAGCTATGAGATTTTTATCAGCTACAGGTAATTGATGATGATGGCAGCTTGTTGTGGGAAAGTCCCAATTCGACTGACACAGAGAACCCCAATGCAGAAGGATCCGGCTAGTATCTTGTCGTAGTGTTATCTTGTTCTGGCTGTCATCAGAATGGGCACCCATTTTTCTGGCAGAATAGCAGTGGCTTGACACTTGTATGGGCGGCAATTAGTGAATACGCAATGATGATAACACGACTTATTCTTACGGTTTTTTTAGGCAGTTTTTTTATTTCAGCGGCCGTCTCTGGGGTCAAAGATGAGGTAAGGGAGGTGGCGAGAGAAAAATCGAAGCTTTCCAGGCAGGTAGGGAAGCTGTTCAGAGAGCTGAAACTCAATGAAAATGAAGGATATGCGGCCCTTGAAAAGAATGCTTTTGAAGCCAGTCAACTTTTCACCAAGACCCGCAAGGCGCATCCTGCTTTGAAGGAAGCCTATGCAAAGAGTGATGCGGCGCAGAGTCGGATGGTCAAGGCTTCACTTGCACGGGATAAAGAGGCTAAAAAAATAGCGATGGATGACTACACTACGGCTCGTATGGAACTTGAAAGTTCTGCAAAAAAAATACCAGAGCTGACAGAAGTTAAGACTAAAGCGATTGAGGCGAATGAGGCCGTGCAGGAAAAAAAGAAAGAGCTGCTTGCAACGACTCCGGAGGGGAGCGCTCTGATTGGTCAGATCAACGCCTTGGAGGAGAAAATCATAGAGTTGCGCAAAAAACTGTAATCTTGCTGGAGCAAGTGGAGAGGGGTGCTTATAAATATGGGTAGGTTTTGTAATCACAAGACAGTGGTTTTTTGTTCAAAGTTTTCTAATATGAGCGTGTCATATCAAATGCAAGGATAGGAAAAAACTGATCGGTGGTGTGGGGCGAAAATTAGTTGGTGATTGCGGTAAGAGAAAATACTCATTCTCAAAGTTGGCATTTCTACTCGACTTCCCGGTTTGTCCGGGCAGAATCAAAATTGCAATGACTACCAGAACCTCAAACAAAAACAGCTGTTTGGTCTTTATGTTTGCAGTGTTTATTTCACTGGCTAGCGGCATTGAACTCTATGCGCAAAAAGCAAACGATAGCGTATCACCTAACAATCCTTTCCGTGAACTTTACAGCCGGGAGGAGTATGACAAAAGAACTGAAGCTGCTGACAAATTCGCAGATGAAGCCATTCGTCTGGCTGCCGAAACCAATTATCCGACTACAGGATTGAAGTTCACCAGTATTGTCGAGGGAGCGAACATTGACAAAGCCGGAGTCCAAAAAGGGAGCATCCTCTATCAGCGAGGAGACCGGAAATCCTGGGCGCGTTATCTCCCCTATAGAGTTGCGATGCCAGGCCTGTATAACGCGCACTTCTACGGTCCCGATGGGAACGAGCAGCCGGTGGATCTGGAGCCCGGGCTGTTTGGAGCCCGTATTAGCAGAGTGTATCGTCCCGACATTGCCTATCTCCGCAATGAGATAGGGAAACGTGATCCTAAATGGGATCGTTATTTGATCATTGCCGGTGCGTCTTATTCGAGCAATGCCAAGTTGACCGAAACAGCACTTCATCATGCTATCGAGGCCGGATACCGGCAAGATGCGCTTACTGATTTTTTCCAGGTGTTATTTAAAACCTTCAGCCGGGAAGGGCCGGTAAAAGAGATGGAAAAATTCCTTTCCCATTTTGAAGGGAAGGAAATACCGTGGGTATATGTTCCTCCGCTGCAACGGGTTCTGCTGGTCACCGGCAGGATTGATTTCATGCAACGGATTGCCGAGCAAGCAGGGGATAACTGTGCGTTTGATGCTCCTGTATTGGAAAAATTCCGGCAATGGACAGAAGGGCAGACAAAGTGGCCTGAAGAGTCGCTGCTGGACCGAGCTGTAGCTAAGAGAGGGGATTCGATCGCTGATATATTCACTTCCAGCAGGAGAGAGGGAAGTAAGTTGTATCCAGCCGACCCGGTCGACGGCGCTCTGAGATACAGCACTCCACCTGGATCCAGTTTTCATATTGAATTTGTCTCTGACAAGATGCCCCATAATATCCATTTCCACACCACCCTCAAACTGAAGGCGACCGGCATTGATCGCAAATGGCAAACCAAGTTCAGAATCGATTGGGCTTATTTGTATCCCGATGGCAAAAAGCTGCCTGTCAATCCACGTTTTCCCAGCACTATGTATTGGACTCCTGCACGCCGTTTTTTGCATCTCTCGCTGGGAAAAGTCTACAGCAACAGTGTATTGGAAGTCTCTGCGCTTAGTTTGCCAGGCTATACATTAACGCACGAAACCCCTTTGTTTATTCCTTTTGTTAAGTACCCGATATTGCCGGAATTTCTGGTGGAAAGATTTGAAGAGAGCAAGGATATACTGGCCGCTGAACCTAAAACCATGGAGATAGACATGATCCGATATCACAACGAAATCGGGATTTTCATCGATGGAATTTGCTACCTGCATCTTCCCACCAATCCGCACCCCTCTAAAAAAATAGACCTCAACATGCGCTCCCAGGGGATGAACGTGGCGGTTGAAAAACAAGATGTTTGGGAATTGAGATAGCTTTTCCGGTTGTTTGGCAAGTTTGTCGAAATCGTGTAAACTGACGAGCGTGCACTTTGCACAAAATTTCCACCCAATCTATTCCAAAAAATGAATCAAGGGAGACTGATAAGATATGGTTGTTTGATCGTCCTTTTTTTTGGTAATACGCTTTCACAAGGCCAGGGGGCAGGAAATACATCAAAAGAGGTGCCTCTGGTGGTGTTGATTGACTTGAAACCCCGGCTGGATGCCTACTTGAAAGCCCGGCAATCACAGGTGAATGAGCTGGCGACAAAGTATGGGCGGGTATTGGATGTCCGTCTCAATAAGGCTGCCGATGCCGGGGATTTGAAAACCACCGATGCTTTCCAGCAGGAAAAAGACAAGCTTGCAAGTATCAAAAAAACCCTGGCTGTGCTGCCAGTAGATTCGGTTTCCGCGGTCAGGAAGAATGCAACTTTTCCAGACCTTCCACAAGACACACCTGAAGCATTGATTGGTTTGCGTGAAATCTGGACGAGCGAATGGCAAAAAATCAGGAATAAGCTCGATCCGGCCTTGCAGCAATCTCTCAAAAAACTTGAATCAGATTTGACCAGGGAACGAAAGCTGGAGAATGCCAAGATTGTCTATGCTTACCGTCAATCGTTACTCTCCAGTAATCCTGCGGTGGTTGGTACAGGGTCGGCGGAGATGAAGCCTATTATTCTTTCTCCGGAACCTGCTGGTCAAAAGCTGATGCGGGCGTGTGCTCACTTTGTGGTGAAAGGGGAGATCGATATATTTATCAATGGCAAAAAACTTCGCTATAAAGATATCTCGGATGACCCCGAATATATCGATGCCACCAGCAGTCCTCAGGATCTTGGTGAGAATGATATCATTGTGATTCGAGTGAAAAGTGAGGCAGGATTCAGGGGCGTGATATTTGCCTTCAAGGAAGAAGAGGGCAATCGCACGATTCCCTTTTCTAAAAATGCGTATCGATTGTTGAGTGAGGAAAAAAAAATCAGTGTGGGAAAACTGGATGCCCAGACCCTTCTCCAGGATTCGAATCCACGTGCTTCCAAGATGAATCCCGATCCCAACATGAACAGGTATTGGATGAAACACGGCATTCCCTACAGCCAATTTGTCCGCCCTGAAGGGCAGGGAGTTTGGTCAACCTGGGCCATCGTGATCACGCCGGACATGGTCAGGGGGGAGTGAGCTCGTTATAAACGAAGGTTCGATTTGTAATCGCTAAGGATGTTCTCTGCATCGAAACTATGAGGCAAAAAAAACTGCCTGGATAATGAACGAGCCAAAAACACTTTTTGATTATTACGTGGAAGCTTTTTCATTTGGTGTTTCGTGGACCCCATTCCAGACGGCCAATCTTTTGTTTCTGGTCATCCTGTTTTATTTTTACTCGGGCATTGCCAAGCGAGGAATCGCAGTGGGCACGGTGATCGTTTTCAGTTCGGCATATCTGGTGATAAATCAGATTGTTTGGTGGGCCTTTTTGCTGGCTACATCGTGGGATAGCGGGGAACAGATATTCAACTATGGGTTTGAGTATTTCCTGCCTGCTTGTTCATTTTACCTGGGCATGATCGCCCTTCTGGGACTCGTTTGTACGACAGTGCACATTTTAAAGCAGCGCAAGGAATTTGCTTTGCGCAAATGGGTTTCAGTCTTGATTGCCTGCATAATCCTGATGGTTGGGGTAACAATGTCTGCGCGAACCCCCATCGCATTTCAGAAGTTACTGGATAAAATAGAGCCAAGAGTGGAACAGCCGGTAGAAGGGGCTGGGTGTGAATGAAAGCGGAGAATAATTATCAATATTCAGAGTTGGATGACTTCTACTAATGTGGGGCAGAGCCGAAGCCATGCGTAGACAGCCGCAGGCAATTTCATATCGGCCTTAGCAACTTAAGCTTTCCCCGCAGATATGGAACCGAAGATAGACGGAGTCAAATCTGCACCACGAAGATGTCAACTATGCCCCCAGGAGAGAACCATCACTTTCATTCACACCCTGAAGCACTTTGAAGCTTGTCAGGAGTGCTCAGCGTAGCCATGTTGACAGCTTATGGATGAGGAAAACCCCTACGTATTGACTGAGGCCAAAGTTGAAGAGCCACCGAAGAACTTTTTTGGGATGCTGAAATTCCTTGGGCCGGGGTTTATATTGTCGGCTTCGATTGTAGGTTCGGGGGAGTTGATCATGACAACCCAGTTGGGAGCCAAAGCGGGTTTTGTGACTTTGTGGGTGGTGCTGGTGAGTTGCCTGGTGAAGGTGGCGGTGCAACTGGAGTTCGGCAAACATGCGATCAATACCGGTGAGACATCCCTGGCGGCGTTCAACAAGTTGCCCGGCCCCAGATTCGGGCGAGCCAACTGGTCGATCTGGGTGTGGTTGGCGCTGATGATTTTCAAATTTTTTCAAGTGGGGGGGATTGTCGGAGGAGTGGCGATCATTTTGAATATGGCCATTCCCGCAGTTTCCATTTCGATGTGGGCCGTGATTGCAGCAGTCGTCGTGGCTTTGCTGGTATTTCGAGGCAAATACGGCCTGATCGAAAAACTGTCCATTGTCATGATTGGTCTGTTCACCGTGCTTACTTTGATTTCACTGGTGATGCTGCAGAAAACGGAATTTGCTTTGACCTGGCAGGCGGTGTCGAGCGGCTTGGAATTCAAATTGCCTTCAGCGGTGGTGATCACAGCGCTTGCGGCATTCGGGATAACGGGAGTGGGTGGGGACGAAATCATGATGTACAATTACTGGTTGCTGGAGAAGGGTTACGCTGCCAAAACCGGTCCACGTGATGGTTCGCAGGCCTGGGTGAGACGGGCGAAAGGGTGGATCAAAATTATGTATGTGGATGCACTGCTGGCGATGGTGGCTTATACGATTGTGACAGTGGCTTTTTACCTGTTGGGGGCGGCGATCCTGCACGGGCAGGGTTTGGTTCCCGAGAGCACAAAAATAGTGGAGACGCTTTCGAGAATGTACACCGATACCCTTGGATTGGGGGCAAAAAACGTCTTTTTGACAGGGGCTTTTGTGGTGCTGTTTTCAACTTTGTTATCAGCTCTGGCCGGGTGGACCCGCTTGTTTTCGGATGCTTACACCCAGATCACCGAGACATCCTTTACCGATACCAAAACCCGCTCGCGCTTGATCGCAATTTTCTCCTGGATCTTTCCGTTTTTCTGGCTGGTGCTTTTTTTGTGGTTCAAGGCACCGGGGGTGATGGTATTGATCGGGGGGGCGGCTACCTCGGTCATTCTGTTGATTGTGGTGTATGCGGCTTTGTATTTTCGTTTTCGCCGTTTGGGAGAAGATTTGAAACCCTCACGTTTTTACGACATCGCCTTGTTCTTGAGTGCAGCAGCGATTATAGCGGTAGGGGTCTATATGGTGGCTAAACCTTTTTTGTAGCCCTTGCTAGATGGTTTTTATGATAAAAAATATGAAGACAGGTCAATGTTTGAAAGGCGGGTTCCTGCTGCTCGCTGCAGGAGCTCTTTTTGTGATGAATGGCTGGGCGCACCCCCCGCACTCGCACGAAGATGGACGCAAGATCGAGTTTCCCGATATTCCGGGCTATCGAACCTTGAAAACAGATTTTCATCAGCATACGGCTTTGTCGGATGGCAATGTATGGCCACCGATCCGGGTTGCAGAAGCGGCCCGTGATGGCTTGGATGCAATTTCCCTGACCGAGCATCTTGAGTACCAGCCGCACAAAAAAGACATCCCTCATCCCGATCGCAACCGGGCTTATCAAATTGCGAAGCCTATCGGTAAAAAGAATGCGGTGATCGTGGTCAATGGATCGGAGATTACACGGGACATGCCTCCCGGACACGCTAATGCGATTTTTCTGAAAGACGCCACCAAGCTGGTGACAGATGATCCGGTGGACGCTTACAAAGAGGCGGGAAAGCAAGGTGCTTACATTTTCTGGAATCATCCCAACTGGGTTCGACAATCCAAGGCGGGAACAGTGAAGTTGACGGACATGCACAAGAAGCTCATTGCTGACGGTTTGATTCACGGCATTGAGGTGGTGAATGATTCGACCTATTCTGACGATGCGATCCAGATTGCATTGGATCATAATCTTACTATGATGGGAACGTCGGATATTCATGGACTGATCGACTGGCAGTATAAGGTGGCTGAGGGCGGGCATCGTCCTGTGACCCTGGTGTTTGCCAAGGAAAAAACGGAGGCGGCATTGAAGGATGCTTTGATGAACCGGAGGACGGTCGTTTGGTTTAAAAATACCCTGATCGGGCGGGAAGAATTTTTAAAACCCTTGATCCAGGCTTCGCTGGCGGTGAAGAAGGTGAGCTATCTCAAGGACAGTTTCATTGCTGTTGTGGAGATCGAGAATAACAGTGATGCAAATTATGTGATGGAGAATAAAAGTGATTTTGCTTTGCATGGGAATGCAGATTTGTTGCACTTTGCTCCCCACAGTTCGACCGAGATCAGAGTGATGACTTTGAAATCCCTGACAACGTTCGATTTAAAGTTCAAGGTCTGGAATGCAGTGCTTGCTCCCGGAAAACACCCGGAGATCACTGTGAAAGCCGAAGTGAAATAATAAGCAGGAAAGACAAAACTGATGGAGAAGCTTCGAATATGGACACCAATCCTGTGCGCAGGAGGTAGAACAGATTGCCAATCCCTTGATTTGGACGCTGTAGGTGTGGGAGGAATGGCATTTTGTCCTACGTTTTTGGCTTAAGCTTTGGCAGATTGACAGGCAGTTATGTTGATTTTTCTTTTGTTGTTTGCTCTGACTCTGGCGGTGACTCTTTATGGTCGCGGCAAGTACCGGACGATTTATGATGAGGAGATGAAAAATTTGTCTCCCACCGGTCTGACGGGTGAGGGACTGGCGCGACAAATTCTGGAAGCATCGGGAATTCACGATGTTGAAGTGGTACGGAGCAGTGGCCTGTTAGGGGGACTGTTTGCCGACTTTTATGATCCTGATCGCAAACGGCTGTCCCTCGCTCCACAGCATTTTGCGGGCTCGACTTTTTCGGCGCTGGGCATTGCCGCACATGAAGCCGGGCATGCGATTCAGCAACGCGAGGGTTATCATCCACTGCGGTGGCGGATATCGGCGGTGAAAGCTTCGATGTTTTTGACGTTACCTCTGGTCATTGCGGGCGGGGTGATGATGGTGATGCCGGCGATGGGCAAATCGGGAGTGTTTTTCCTGGTTCTGTCGTGGACTCTGTTGTCTGGCTATAATCTGGGTACCATGCCGATCGAATTGGATGCCAGTGAGCGGTCCAAAAAAGTGCTGCGTAAGATTAAGCCGTTTGCGAACTACGATGAGAGGGTGGGGGTGGAGAAAATGATGCGGGTGGCGCCATCGGCTTATATTGAAGGTTTTTTTACGGCTTTGTCGTGGTTGGGCTCGTTGATTGCCCCCCATCTTGGCAGCGATGATTCGACAGATGAAAAAAAGGAGGGTAAATGAGCGGTCTCTGGTGGGATATATTTCTGCTGGTGGCGGGGCTGGTGGCGCTGGTGGTTGGTGCGGAGTGGTTGGTGCGCGGCAGTGCCAGGCTGGCAGTGCGGCTTGGGGTGTCACCCTTGGTGGTGGGACTGACGATTGTGGCTTTTGGCACCAGCAGTCCGGAGCTGTTTGTATGTTTGAATTTTAATCTCGCAGGTGATGCCAATGCAGCTCTTGGTAATCTGGTGGGATCGAATATCTGTAATATAGGATTGATCCTGGGTATCAGTGCTTTGATCCGACCGCTTGATATCAAAGCGCAGCTACTGATACGCGACATGCCTATCCTGTTGGTGGTATCGGCGGGGGTGATTGCCATGTTGTGGGACGGGGCTGTGGAGGTGTGGGAGGGGGGCGTGCTGGTATTGGGGGTGATTGTTTATACAGTGTATAGTTTTCGTGCTTCGAAGAAGGAGAGTAACCCGGAAGTACTGGAGGAATTTGAAGATGAGTATGGGGAGGCCTCGGGGAAAAAAAACGAGGGTTGGATAGGGATGGTGGGTTTGATTCTAGTGGGACTGGTGGGTTTGTATTTTGGTGCGGAATGGTTGGTGGAGGGAGCGGTGGGCATTGCCGAGCGGATGAATGTTCCTTCGGCTTTTATATCGCTCACGGTAATAGCTTTTGGCACCTCCCTGCCTGAACTGGCGACTTCCATTGTTGCGGTCATTCGCCGTCAGGGGGATATCATTTCGGGCAATGCCATCGGTTCATGTATTTTTAATCTGCTGCTGGTTCTAGGGGCAACGGCTATGGTGAAACGAATGGTGATCACCGCCATCGAACCGGTTGACCTCGCGGTGATGATGGGCATGGTGGTGCTGGTGGTACCGCTGATGTGGACCCGGAGGCGTTTGGCTCGACCAGAGGGAGCACTGCTGTTGTTGATTTATCTGGGCTATACGGTGTATTTGTGGTTCGACCGGGTGCAGGGATTGTAAGAATTAGGAATTAGGAATTAGGAATTAAGAATTAGGAGTTTTGAATTCGGAAAAGATGAACACATTGATTCACGACGATTTTATTTTGCAGAGTGGTGCGGCTCGTGAGTTGTATCACGATTTTGCTGAAGACGAGCCGATTTTGGATTTTCACAACCATCTGCCGCCGGATGAAATTGCCAGTGACCGACGTTTCGCAGATTTGCAGGAGATCTGGTTGGCGGGGGATCATTACAAGTGGCGGG
Organism: Verrucomicrobiota bacterium; assembly: GCA_030625775.1. Classification (GTDB taxonomy): domain Bacteria; phylum Verrucomicrobiota; class Verrucomicrobiia; order Verrucomicrobiales; family DEV007; genus JAADHD01. The sequence goes on along the minus strand of DAOUQC010000008.1, from coordinate 48,212 downwards.
CGATGCGGGCCAATGGGACGCCTGAGCGTTTTTGTACGGGCGATGCTTCAGCCCGGGAGAAGTTTGATGCCTGGGCGGCGACGGTGCCGCATGCAATGGGCAATCCCTTGTATCACTGGACTCATTTGGAGTTGAGCCGTTATTTTGGAATCGATGATTTATTTTCCCCAGCTACGGCGGACAAGGTTTGGGAAGTGGGCAATGCGAAGTTGGCGGAACCGGAGTTCTCGACACGCGGTTTGCTGAAAAAGATGAAGGTGCGTGCTTTGTGCACGACAGATGATCCGGTGGATTCGCTGGAGCACCATGCGGCGATTCGCGATGATGTGAGTTGTGAAGTGAAGGTTTATCCGACCTTTCGTCCGGACGTAGCTCTGAGGGTCGATGATGCCGGTATATTTAATGACTGGGCGGATAGCTTGTCAGAGGTGAGTGGAGTGGATTGCTCGAGCTTGAGGGGTTTCAAAGCTGCTATCCGTAGCCGCCATAATTTTTTTCATCAGATGGGTGGGCGGATTTCGGATCACGGTTTGTATCGTATTTTTGATGCGGAATGTTCGGAATCTGATGCAGACAAAATTTTTGCGGCTACGCGCAGTGGCCAATCAGCAGGTGAGATCGAGACGGAAAAATTTGGTAATTACCTGATGTTGTTTTTTGGAGAGTTGGATGCGGCGGCGGGCTGGACGAAGCAGTTGCATATCGGATGCGAACGCAACAACAGTACGACGATGTTTCAAAAGCTGGGCCGTGATGTGGGCTGTGATTCGATGGCGGATGTGAATCATGCCCAGGCCCTGCGACACTATCTGGACGCCTTGCAGCAACGTGGGGCTTTGCCGAAGATGATCATTTACCCGCTCAATCCGGTGAATAATTATTCTCTGGCGACCATGTTGGGAAACTTCCAGGGTGGAGTGGCTTGTGAGGGTGAAGCTCCATGCCGTTTGCAGTTGGGAACGAGCTGGTGGTTCATGGACTGCAAGGACGGGATGGAAGAGCAGATGAAGGTATTTGCCAATACCAGCCTGTTTTCCCATTTTGTGGGTATGCTGACGGATTCGAGGAGTTTTCTTTCTTTTACGCGGCATGAGTATTTCCGGCGTATTCTGTGCAATCGGCTGGGGGCGGACATGGAGAGTGGGGATCTGCCTCGTGATGCAGAACTGATCGGCGACATGGTGAAGCGGATTTGTTATGGCAATGCGGAGAAGTTTTTTGGTCTGGAGGTTTAGTCAATGGACAGTGGACAATTGATAATGGACAATGAATTGAAAGATGGCTGAGGGAAAAGAGAGAATTTTGGTGACGGGGGGGGCTGGTTTTATTGGCAGCGCCTTGGTATGGGCTTTGAATGAGCAGGGAGTGGATAATATTTTGCTTTGCGATTCACTGGCTTGTGATGAGAAGTGGAAAAATCTGGTGCCGCTGAGGTATGCGGATTACATCGATGCGGATGATTTGTTGGATGCGGTGGATCTGAATGAGGATTTGGGAGGAGTGACTAAAGTGTTTCATCTGGGGGCTTGCTCGGCGACTACGGAGACGGATGCAGCTTATTTGATGCGTAATAATTTCGAATACACCAAACGTCTGGCGCATTGGTCTTTGCAGAATGGCGCGCGTTTTGTTTACGCTTCGTCGGCAGCGACTTATGGCGACGGGGAGCAGGGGATGGATGATGTGGATGAGGATTTGGATCGTTTGCGCCCGCTGAATATGTATGGTTATTCCAAGCATCTCTTTGATCTCTATGCCCAACGGGCGGGGATTTTGGACCAGATTGTGGGGCTGAAATATTTTAATGTTTATGGTCCCAACGAGGGGCACAAGGAAGACATGCGCTCGGTGGTGGACAAGGCCTTTGGACAAATCCAGGAAACGGGTGGGGTGAAGTTGTTCAAGAGTTACCGGCCGGATTATGAGGATGGCAAGCAGATGCGGGATTTCCACTATGTGAAAGATGCGGTGAAGATGACGCTATTTCTTGCTGATCAGAATGAGGTCAACGGTTTGTTTAACATTGGCTCCGGCGTAGCGCACACCTGGGTGGATTTGGTGGAAGCGATTTATGCGGCTCTGGGGCAGGAAGCGAAGATTGAGTTCATCGATATGCCGGAAACCTTGAAGGAGAAGTATCAATACTTCACCCAGGCGGATATTGGCAAGCTGAGGGCGGCTGGTTATACCGAGGAGGTGCTGTCGCTCAAGGATGCGGTGGCAGATTACGTACAGAATTACTTGGCTGCGGGCAAACTGCTGGGGGAGTGAACCCAGGCGGAGTAAGCAGGGGTGATCGTAGTGGCATAACGCACGGCTGGGATATTTTAGACTAATCGAGTTGTAAGACGACGCTTTTTCCAACGTCAGATTACCTGAATAGGTCTATAGTTGCTCTTATGTCGATGTTTGCTCCCCAAATCCGTTTATTTGTTCTCGCCGTATTGATGTTTCCAATGTTGGCTCAGCGGGCCAGTGCGGCACCGGTGAGAGCTGGTTTTGTCGAGGCGGAGTTGATCACTGAATACGAGGCGATTCAAGCGGGGCAGGATTTTGTGGTGGGGGTGAAATTCAAGATTGATCCGAGCTGGCATACCTATTGGATCAATCCTGGAGCGGCAGGCATGCCGACAACGATCAAGTGGGAGCTGCCTGAAGGCTTCGAAGCCGGGGCCTTGGAATTTCCCTTTCCTCATGAATTCATGGCTTTTGGCATGGTGGGATTTGGCTATGAGAAAGAAGTAACTCACCTGGTCACGATGAAGGCGCCAAAAGGGTTGAAGGCCGGACAAGAGGTGGCTCTCAAGGCAAAGGTAAAGTGGCTGGTTTGTGATCCGAAACAATGTGTGCCGGGCAAGGCGGATTTGTCGCTGAATCTGAAAGTCGGTGCAGACAAGGGGGCTGAAACCAGTAATGCCGAAACGATAGCTGCCGCACGACAGGAGGTGCCCAAGGCTCCTGAAGGCTGGCAATCCGGATATCAGTCGAAAGGTGGCAATATTGTGATTACTATTGCCATAGGGGATGTTTTTACGTCTTTGCCGGATGACCTGGTTTTGTATCCAGAGACAAAAAGAATTATCAAACTGGGGGAGAAACCTGTTTTTGATCTGAGTGATGGAAAGCTGACGGTTACGGTGGCGGCTCACGATCCTGAGGTGGAATCTTTGCCCGGGACTTTTCGGGCGGTGTTGCATTCGGAAAAGGGATTTGGTGAGCGGCAATCGGTTCTGATTATAGCAGAACAGGGGGTGGAGCCTGAATTTAAGGCAGTCATTGATTCGGCACCATCCGCAGCAGGGGAATCGCTTACAAGGGGAGACAAAACTTCAGCTGCTTCAGAGCCATTGGAGTCTTCAGAGCCATTAGGATTTGGATCCTTGTTATTAGCTGCCTTTTTTGGAGGATTGATACTCAATGTGATGCCCTGCGTTTTTCCGGTTATTTCGTTGAAAATTATGAGCTTTGTTGGACAGGCGGGAGAGAGCCGTCAGCGGGTTTTGGCGCACGGTTTGGTATTCACTCTTGGGATTCTGGTATTTTTCTGGGCCCTGGTGGCGGCTTTATTGCTTCTCCGTGCGGGAGGGCAGCAATTGGGGTGGGGTTTTCAGCTTCAATCGCCGGTTTTTGTGATGAGCATGATTGTGGTGATGTTTATCTTGTCGCTCAGCTTGTTTGGGGTGTTTGAATTCGGAGCGGGCATGACAGGAGTTGGCGGCAAGCTTTCTACCGGCAAGGGTTATAGTGGCAGTTTTTGGAGTGGGGCGCTGGCAGTTCTGTTGGCGACACCTTGCACCGGGCCTTTCCTCGGGCCAGCGCTTGGATATGCGGTTTCCCAGCCGCCACTGATGTCCTTGCTGGTATTCACGGTCATTGGTCTGGGCATGGCATCTCCGTACATCTTGTTATCAGCCGTACCCAAATTGCTCGACTACGTTCCCCGACCGGGAGCTTGGATGGAGACCTTTCGCAATTTGATGGGTTTTCCGATGCTGATTGTGGTGGTGTGGCTGTTGTGGGTGCTGGGAGCACAAATTGGAATTGATGGTTTGGCTTTGTTCCTGGGGGCACTGACCGTGTTGGCTGCTGCGGTTTGGTTGTATGGCAAATATCTGGCCCCCGGAACGGTGGCTGGAAAACGTCTGGTGATCTGGGTGATTGTTGCCGGATTAGTGATTGGGGCTACGTATTTGTCTATATCTGCAGGGGGGGAAAGGGCGGAAACCATCACCTCGAGTGGTCCCATAGCAGAGGTAATCGCTGCGCATCGCAAAGAGGGGCGGGCGGTATTTGTCGATTTTACCGCCAAGTGGTGTCTGGTGTGTCAGGCGAACAAGCCGGCGATGCACTCGGAGAAGGTGCAGGAGGCTTTGAAGGAAAAGAACGTGGCCTTTGTGATTGCTGACTGGACCAATTCGGATCCGAGTATAACAGCGTTTCTGGAAAAATACGGCCGGGCCAGTGTGCCGTTTTATCCGCTATTTCCAGCGGACCCGGATAAGGAGCCGATTATCCTGCCGCAGAACCTGACGACGGGAGTCATTCTCGAACATTTGGATAAGCTGTAGAACAGATTTGCGTATCTGTTTTTAGAGGTATTGAGTGGGTGCGAGACAGATATGGGAATCTGTCACACAAGAGCTGGTCAGTCAGATCAAACTTGTAACGTAATTGCGTTTGATTTTCCGAGTGCAAAATCAGGCAGGCTCGTTAAACTTCCGAAACCACGAATGAACCGTGGGATGAACGAATGTTTACAAAAATGACTACAACTCGATTTTTTTCCATCTTACTGTGTGCCTTTGTTGTCTCGGCGAGCTTTGCCGAAGCTGCTGACTTCTCTTCGAAATTTGAAAAACTCGACCGCGTGTGGGTGGGGGCGGAATATTGGGCGAATCCGTTGCAGGATTGGAGGGTGAAAAATGATCGGCTGGAATGCTCGGTTTCGGGAGGCAATCGCAACGTTTTTTTGCTGACTCACCATGCCGGGACTGAGAAAAAGAAGTCCTATGAAATGTCGGTGACGCTGGGGCGTCTTGATGCCGAGGGCAAAAAAGGACCTGTTGCCAAAAGTGGATGGGGAGGCTTCCGTATTGGAATCAAGGGCACGCTGCCGGACTACCGCAATGCAGCTTTGTTTGGCAAAGGTTTGGAAGTCGGAGTGCGCACCGATGGGTCGGTGTTTGTGGATTCAGTGACGGCACCACAAAAAGTCGACATGAGTGGAACAGTGACTTTGAAACTTTCAGTCAGTCCGACACGCAAAGAACCTTATGCGGTGATTTTGATAGCCACGGATGCAAGCGGGAAATCAGTGCAGGCCGAAGCGATTGTGAAAGCAGAAAGGGTGGAGGGGCACTTTGCCCTGGTCTCTGACTGGAGTAAGCCAAAACCTGCAAAAAAGAAGGGCAGGAAGGCACCGCGTTTTAATCCCACCGCTCGTGGAGGGGATGTGCGTTTTTGGTTTGCGAATTGGAAAGTCGAGGGCTCAAAAATTGAAGCCAATGAAGATCATGCTTTCGGTCCGATTTTGCATGCGCAGTACACGCTGTCACGTGGGGTGATGAAATTGACTGCACAGATGCCGCCGGTGGGCAAAAAAGAATCGCAGGTGGTGCGCTTGAGTGTGAAACCCGGGGGGCAGGGAGAGTGGAAATCCTTGGGTGAAGCGAAGATCGACCCCCTGGCGCGCACCGCACGGTTTCGACAGGAAAAATGGGATGATGGCAAAGACACCCCCTATCGCTTGACTTACCGTAATGCCGATGGTTCGGAGACTCATTTTGATGGCACGATCCGGAAAGATCCGGTGGACAAGGAAACGATTGTGGTGGCGGGTTTTACGGGCAATACCGATTATATTTTTCCGGATACCAGGATAGCAAACAATGTGGCGGTGCAGAATCCAGACTTGCTGTTTTTCAGTGGAGATCAGATTTATGAATCGGTGGCAGGTTATGGAATTCAACGCACAGACCAGGTTTCGGTGGAGGTTGCCTCGCTGGACTATCTGCGCAAATGGTGGTTGGTGGGCTGGGCCTGGGCAGATCTGATGAAGGATCGTCCGTCAGTTTATCTGCCTGACGATCACGATGTGTATCAGGGGAATATATGGGGAGCGGGTGGGCGCAAATCAACTCGACGACCGGGTTTTGATGATGGTGGTTACGGTATGGACGCCAAGTGGGTGAATGTGATCCAGCGCACTCAGACCAGTCATCATCCGGACCCCTTTGATCCTACCCCGATCGAACAGGGAATTGAGGTTTATTACGGCGAGATGAATTATGGGCATGTCAGTTTTGCAGTGATCGAGGATCGTAAATTCAAAACCGGACCGGCGACCGCTTTGCCTAATAAAAAAGGGCGTTCCGATCATGTTCGGCCACAGGATGTGGATGAAAAAACATGGGATCCAAAAACGATCGATGTGCCGGTGGCAAAGTTACTCGGTGACCGGCAGCTGAAGTTTTTGGATCACTGGGCGGCAGATTGGTCAAAGGCCGATTTCAAGGTGCTGCTTTCCCAGACAATTTTTGCCAATGTGGCAAATTATCATGGGGCAAACAGAGAGTATCTTATCGCTGACCTGGATTCGAATGGTTGGCCGCAAACGGGGCGCAACAAGGCCTTAGCAACGATTCGTCGGGGTTTTGCTTTCAACTACGCAGGGGACCAGCATTTGGCTTCGATTGTTCATCATGGCATTGATGCCCATGGGGATTCGGGCTGGTCATTTTGTGTGCCGTCGATCTCAGCCGGGTACCCACGTTCCTGGCACCCTGAAAAACCCTGGCCGAATCATGTAGAGGGAGCAGCGGATTACACCGGGGAGTTCAAAGAGGGCTTTGGCAATCGAATCACGGTACATGCGGTGGGAAATCCCGAGGATGAAAATCGCAAGGATTCGCCTGAGATGATTGGTCATGACAAGGCATCGGGTTACGGCATTGTGCGTCTGAATAAAAAAACCCGGGAAATAACGATGGAGTGTTACAAATTGCTGACCGACGCAGCAAATCCCAAAGCGGGGGATCAATTTCCGGGCTGGCCGAAGACGATCAGCATGGAGGAAAACTACGGGCGTAAAGCGACGGGGTATTTGCCGACTTTGAAGATCAGTGGGATGAAAAATGCAGTGGTGCAGGTGATCGATGAAGGGGCAAATCAAGAAGTAGTTTACACTTTGCGAATCAAGGGTTCGAGTTTTCGTCCCAAGGTGTTTTCAGAGGGGCCGTTTACGGTGATTGTCGGAGAGCCGTCAGCAGGGAAGACGAAGAAGTTGAGCGGAGTGAAGGTGGATGAGAAGGGCCGTGTTGAGGTGAAGTTGGATTGAAGCACGGATTTCATAGAAGGCGTGAATAGGGGAATTGGATGTTGGGAATTGGATTGACGGTGTGCTAGTCAGTCCTCTTCCCCATCCCCATCCCAATGGGACAGGGTCTGCCGGTTTTTGCGCCGGGTGGAGCGATGCTGGATCTGGCGTTTTTGCTTGGGGCTGAGGTAATCTTCGCGTTTGCGCTCCCACGGCCGGGGGCCTGAGTCGCCGGCCATGATGCAGCCGAGGGGTTCGATTTGGGCGATGATGTCCGCTAGGCCAAAATATTCGATTTGCTCACGAACCTGAGCAGCGGATTTGTAGCCGACCGGGCTTTCGGTGAGGTCGGCTTTGCCGTAAAACCAGCGGATGTCGAGTCCCTCGGTGGCTTTGGCAATGACTCGATCTACCTTTTTCGGATCAAGATCGCCATTGTTTTTGCGGAAATCCTTGAGTGTGGCCGTACGACTTTGATTGCGCCCGGCTCCGTGGGGAGCAAAGGACAGGTAGTCGCTGTTATCGCATCCCAGAGTGATGAGGATTGGCTCGGACATATTGAGTGGAATAAGCCCGAGCAGGGGGTGGCCGGTTTTTTCGTCTTTCCAGGCCGGGGTTGCACCTTTGCCGTGCAGGAAGGTATTCTCGCCGCGTTTCCAAACGAAGTTGTGCTCATTGCCAAAAGCCGTCAGGGTTTTGGCTTCGACGCGGTTGAGGAAGCGTTCGTGGATAGATTCATGGTTAGCCTTGGTCCAGCGCGAGACGTATTGCAAGGCGTCCCAATATTCGCTGCCGATATCCGTTCGAGTGTCTAGCCAGGCGGCGGCCTTGGGGATGCCTTCGGCAATGCGGGAGGTTTCCTTGATCGCCGCTTTGTGTCCGCGTTTGTAAACATGGGCACCGAGACCACGTGATCCGTGATGAGTGACCAGAGCGTAAAATTTGTTGATGGATGATTTGTCTGCGGTGAAGGCCTGGGCGATTTCTGCGTGACCGTTTTGACGCAGGGCTTCGAGAGCTTCGTCGCTCCATGAGACTTTTCCGATATAGGCAAAGTGATTGCCGTCCCCCTGGTCCGCCATGTGCATGGCGGCATGCCCTTCCAGACCTTTGAGGAAGATGTTGTCCCATACCGGCTCGTCGAGCACGGGGTGGTGCACGATGTCTCCGGCCTTGCGTCCGCCGAAACCAAAGCGGGTGGAGTCGATGAGGTGGTCGAGCATTTCACCGGTGTCTTTTTTGCAGTGGAAAAAGGTCGCATGCATGGAGCAGCAAATATCCGCACTGTGGGCGGCAGGTAGAATGGCGTTGCGCACGGAGATCGCACCCCCAACAGGAATGGTTGCCTCGGCCATGCCGGCGGGACAGGCATCGGGCATGATGGCTCCGGATTCGACGATGGGGATACGCAGCAGTTGATTCATCAAGCGCCGAACATTGACGATGTTTTTTTCGTCTGCCTCACTAGTGGCACTGATGGCTTCGGCGAGAGGCAAAGCTTCGTCCCGACGGCTTAATTTGGGAGGGGGTTTGGGAAAGTCGCGAGCCAGCAGTTTGAGGATGTAAGTGGGATCCTTGATACCGCGATCTTCGAGGGTTCGCGCCGCTGCCAGCATTTCTGGGAATAGGGAGGAAGGCTGCCATCCAGCTTCGATGAGATCATTGCCGTTTAGGGACATGATTTTGGATAGTGAGAGCTAAACGGTCGGTTGGCAAGTTTGGATGTTGGGAAAGGTGGGTCGATTTGTTTCCAGCTAGCCACACTCCGATTCGCTTTTATATTTGCCTTGTGAAGCGTACACTATTTCCTAACAGAATCGGAGTTCTGTTCCACGTTTTGTTCCACGTTTTGTTCCACGTTTTGTTCCACGTTTTGTTCCACGTTTTGTTCCTCGATGAGCTCACGTGTTCAAAACTCAAGCTCCGGAGTGGGTGGTTTTATTACCCCTGGGTCATTTTTCACCACCCAAATCATAACAGGCGATGCTGTCTTTGGTCCGGAAGTAGAGGCGGGTGCCGACGAGGGCGGGGGAGGCGCAGCGCAACGCGCCGATTTTAGCACTGCCGAGGGAGGTGTAGTCCTCCGGATCGGCTTTGATCATGGTGAGCATGCCCCCGTTTTTGTCATAGACGATCAATTTGCCGTCGGAGAGGAGGGGAGAAGAAATGGTGTTGCTGGCATCTCTTTCCCAGGCAATTTTTCCGGATTCGATTTCGATGCAAAGATGGCGTTTGCTACCGAGGTAATAGGCGTGCCCCTTGTGGATGATCGGGCTGGAGTGGTAGCGAAGGGTTCTGAAATCCTTTACCCACAACTCTGTGGCAGAGCCGGGTGATAATTTGAACGCAGCAAGGCTGCGTCCGTCCAGACGGCTGGGCACCAGCAAATAGTCTTCCGCAATGGTGGGGGAGGCGTCACCTCCTCCGGGCTGTTTCCACAGGGTCTTGCCGCTTGCGGCATCTACGCCAATGACGTTCTTGCTGGTATTGCAGATGATGACGGTTTGCTCGCCCGATTGCCAGGAGGCAGGTGAAGGGTTTGATCCGCTAACTTCTTTATTAGTCCATAAAACCTTCCCGCTTTCGGTATCGAATGCTGTGAGGAAGTTTTGCTGGAGGTAAACCCTGCCGTCGAGGACGAGTGGGGACGAGGCTGGGCCTCCCCGGCCGGTAAGAGGGGCTTTCCAGATTTGCTTTCCATCGTCCAGGTTGACACAATAAAGGGCGGTGCTGAGAGCCGCATAAACCCGATTTCCGGCAGCCGCCGGAGTGCTGGATGATCCTCGACCGGTGGGTTTTCCATCGGCTTCGAATTTCCACAAGGTCTCGCCGGTTTTTTCATCGAGACACAAAATGACATCCTGGGCGGTTTTTTTGGTATCGGGTACAGCATCGAGGATGCGCTGGGCAGTGGTTTCATCAAAACCCTGGGAATTGACCCAGGTTTCGAGTGCGGCCTGATTGTCGAAAGTTTTATTTCTGATTGCTTCCAGTTTTTTGAAGTCAGCCATGGAAAAAGCCGTCTTGCCTTTTTTGAAACGACTGATGACCCAGGAGCCAAGGGGGATTCGTTGTTTTTCATCGAGATGTTCGTTCACCCAATTTTCGGCCCATTCGTCGAGTTTGCCGCCGCGCAGACGGGGGTTCAGGTTGAGACGGGCATCTTCCATTTTGGCGATCAGTTCATCGGAAAATTTGGTGCCGCGGTAACCAAGGGCTCCCATGACATTGCCATCGATGGTGCGGGTGTCAGTGGGCACATCGCGGTGCCAGACGACGGAGAGCAGGGCTTTGCCTTTGGAGACCACCACACTGCCGTGACCGCCGTAGTGATCACTGGGGACTTCAGAGCTTTGCCAGATTTTGGCAGGGGGATTTTCTTTACTGAAATTTTCGGGTAGTTTGGCCGAGCCATTGGCGATGCCGTTGCGGGTGGGGCCGCGCCATTGCGGCCAGTCGGCAGCAGGGAGATTGGTCGAGCTGATCAGGGTGAGGAGGCCGACGAAGATGAGGGTGTTTTTCATGGTAATTGAGTGCCCATACAGGCTTGAAGGAAAAGAGCTGAGGAAAGTGAAATGATAAATGTTAGCTGCTGAATGCCATGGGTAATGAATGTTGTTATTTGTTTTTGGGAAAGGGAAGCTCCCAACCGTTGGCTTCGATAGTTTGGTTTTTAAGCAGCAGGTTTTTTCCCCAGTAATAAAGAGTGAAGTTCTGGGTTTTTTTTGGGAAGCCATAAATGAGCAGCACACGGATAGGGTCGCCGGGTTTGGGGGCTTGTTTGTTATCAGTCAGGATTTTGCCTTGGGAGGTTAAAACGGTGATATGGGGATCGCTGCCATAGCTCATCCGGCTGGCACCATCGATGATCTCGATGTCGTCGAAATCAAAAGCGGGGGTGTGACCTGTGACGGTGGCATCCACGGCAACGAGCCGGGCTCCGGGCACCGCATCGAGAACGCTGTAACCGTTGTAGGTCCAGGCCTTATTGACTTTGACCGAGCCGCTGCCGAGTCCGCCGGCTTGTTTCTTTTTCATCGCATCGATGATTTGGTTGAGTGGTGGGTTTTGTCCGGCTTTTTGAGCTTGCCCGCTTTTTGCGGTGTGGGTTGCCTGACTGGCAGTGGTGCTTTGGTCTATGACCGGGGGGGCTTTTTTCTTCTGATCGCAGCTGGAGGAGAAAATAGCGAGAAGCATCATCAGTGATGGAATGAGCAGGTGGAATTTCATCGTTATAGGGCTGGTGTTATGAAGCTGGAAAGTGATGGAAAATAAGGATGCAGGGGGATTGTAGAAGAAAGTAGGACGGTCGGCAACTGGGGAGTCGACGTTTTCACGTTGACCTGAGGCGTTTTCGACCGTAAACGCAAATGCTGAATTGCTGGAAATTGAAGGAGAAAAAAAATCACATGGCTGAAACAGATAAATACTTTGCAGGATTGGATATCGGGGGAACGACGGTTAAATCGATGTTGGTCGACAACAGCGGTGACGCGGTGGGCGAAATGCTTGAGGTTCGCAGCCATGTGGATGAAGGCTTTCGGCGCACCTTTGAGCAATTGATTGCAGCAGTGGACGGTTTGTGTGAAGCAAACGGGGTGGGCCGCGAACAACTGGCCGGGGTTGGCCTGGATGTGCCGGCGCCCTGTTGTGAAGGTGTGATTTGGAGTAAGGCGAATTTGGCCCAGGACTGGGTTGGGGTGAACATTGCCCAGGAGTTTGAAGCGGTGATTGGTGTGCCCTTGTATATGACCAATGATGGCAATGCGGCGGCAGCGGGTGAGTATGCGGTGAGGCCGGATTACGAGGGCAGTTTGTTATTAGCCGCACCGGGAACGGGTTTGGCGGGAGGTTTGGTATTGCCGGGAGGAAGAATTTACGAAGGAGCGAATGGATTGTCTTTGGAGGTGGGGCATAATTCGGTTCCTTTTCGTGAAGATGACGGTTCGCTGCCGAAATGCACTTGTGGGCAGGAAGGCTGTGTGGAAGCCTGGGTTTCGCTGATGGCTTTGCGCCGACGTTTGGGGCTGGAGTTGGAGAAGGAAAAATGGGCGGGGCATGTGTTGAATAAAGATGATGCGCCGATTGGCGAAAAAGCCTTCCGTTTGCGCGATCTGGCCCAGGAGGGTGATGAGCTGTCGATCGAGATATTCAAACAACAGGGGTTTATTTTTGGTCATGCCTTGGCAGATTTAGCGAGATTGTTTGATCCGGGGTTGATTGTGATTGGCGGGGGGCTGGCAGAATCTTCTTTTCGGGATCAGTATCTGGTATGGATCATGGAAGGTTTTAAAAGTCGTGCCTGGCCGATTTATCTGAAAAGCCCGATTGATCCGGAGCAGGTGACAACGGATTTTCAATGGGCAATGGGGGGGGATGCGGCAGCTGCTCTGGGCATGGCTTTTGAGGCACGGATGATGTTTGGAGGTTTGGGGGAGAAGTTGAAAGGAAGTTGAGCTTGCTGGAAGGCAGGGATTAGCTATTCGGGCTATAGCGGTTTAGGCTGTGCTGAGGAGAAGTGATAAGTGTTACCTGCTAGATGCCCTATGTAAGGAATATTGTATTATTGGTGGTGGTCTTGACTGCGTTCAGTGGTTTGGCGATGGCGGATTATTTTCTGAGGCAAGAGGTAAAGGGTAGGACGAGGCGTGAATTGAAAGAGCAAGGGGTCACCTTGAATGCAGATGCCGCGGTTCGGGCTGCGGTAAATAGTGATTTGGACTTGCTGGTGGCTCTGGAGAGCGTGGGAGTTGATTTGGGTGCGGCGGGGGGCTCGGCTGAGACGCCTTTGTTAGCAGCAGTAAAGGGGGGCGACGCCAGGGTGGTGGATTTTCTGCTCGGCAAACAAAGTGTGATCTGGACCATGGGTTTCCATTCGGGGGATAGTGGGCAGACGGCATTGGGCTGGGCTTTGAAAGGTCGAGAGTTTTCAATGGCAGAAAAGCTGTTGGAGTCGGGTGCGGTGATGAAAAACTTCAAGCAGGATGGCCTGCCTCTGATGCTGGCTGCAGTAAAAAATGATGATGTCGAGTTGTTTGATTTCCTGATCAATCATGGCGTGGCTGTCGATGGGCAGGATGAGGCGGGAAACACCGCATTGGCCACAGCCTTGAATGGAAAAAAATCTGAATGGGTGTCCAGATTATTGGAGGCGGGGGCGGATGCAAATCAAAGGGGCAATAGCGGTGAGGCTCTGTTGGTGGAAGCGGTCCAGAGTGGCCAGAAGAGTTTGTTAAAGACGCTGATTGATCATGGAGCGGTGGTGGATGTGAAAAGCAAAAGCGGGGAAAGTCCTTTGATGATGGTGGTGGAGAAAAAAGACCGGGTAGTGATAAATTTGCTATTGGAAGCAGGGGCGGCAAGCGATGTGCTGGATGCCAAAGGACACTCAATAACCGATCGCCTGATTGCAGAAGGGGATGCCAGCATGGTGGAGTTTTTTGCATTCAAGACGGATGGAGGAATTACGGATGCATGGATGGTCAAGGTATTCGATGCTGGAAAAACTGAATTATTAAAAAAATTGCTTAATAAAGGAGGTAATGTAGAAGCCCGGGTAGAGAAGGGGGGGCGTTTGCTCAAGCGGGCGGTATTAAAAAAAGATGAGGGATCGGTGGATATGCTGCTGTCTTTCGGAGCGGATGCAGAGGGGGAAGTTTGGGATGCTTTGGCGGGTGGCAGCCAGGTGATTTTGGAAAAACTGCTGGAGAGTGGGGCGGATGCCAATGAAGCTTTGGTGGCCGGTGTTGGATCACCCTTGTCCCTGGCATTGAGACAGCAGCGTTATGACTCTGCAGAAACCTTGTTAGTGCATGGGGCGGATCCTAATCCCCGGCAGGTGGATGGCCGATCCTTGATCGAAGAGGCCCAGCGTCGGGGAGATGAACGGGCGGTATCCCTTTTGCAAGATTATTGTGCAGATTATCAGGAGGAGATGTATTCTGAGGAAATGAAGGAGGAAAATGAATCTGCGCGTTAGATCACTCGCTCAAATAAGAGTGCTGAGCCTGATGGGCCTGGTTGCCGGATTTTTAGTTACGGCCTGGGCAGCGGACAAGGGGCCGAAGCGTTCTTATGAAGTGCCGTCGATAGATAAAATTGCCAGAGTTGATGCCAAGGGACGAGGGTGGCCCGGAGCAAAGTTGGCCAGCCAATCGCTCTATGCATTCAAAACAGAAGTGCATCCGGTCGATGGAGACGCTTATGTGGTGGTGACGGATCATGTTGACGGCGTATTTCTGGATGCCTTGAAGCGTCTGGTCGAATTTCGTGAGGGTGAGCTGCTGAGATTAAAAGATCTGGGTGAATTGGCTGAAAAGCCAGCTGAGCGGAAAAAGTTGCTGAGTGATCTGAAGTCGTTGCACCCACGTTTTGTCGCTATTGCCCCGCGCAAAAGCAGCTTTCATGAGAATGTGGTGCTAGCCTTTCTGGATGTGATCTCAGCCATCGATGTCGATCCGCAACTGGATGCTTTTCCTGGATGGTTGGTGGCGGCGGATGGGAAGAGTTTCGAACGCTTGATTGATCAGACGATTTCTTTCAAGGCGGCCAAGCGGAACGAAATCAAGCCCTTCACCCTTTGCCAGGTATCGGCACAGGAGATCCGTTCGCAGCAAAAGGCTTGTATCATGGATGACTATTTTGATGGGATGGGTATTGCCATGCCTAGTCTCAGTGTGCGTATCAAGGCGCCGGGGATTACCAGGGAATTGCGTTCGGCAGTGGGTGATAAGGATGACCGGGTGATTGGCGCTTTAGGCGATGGGCGCCTGCTTTCGGGTGTTCCGAGTCTATCGAAAGAGGCGCTGGGGCAGGCCTCCTTGTTAATGGTTTATGGGCATGGGGCCCCGGGAAGGATCTGTGCTTTGTCCCTCCATGCCTTTGAGGAGATTGATTTTTCTGGAAAAATGGTGTTATGCGGAGCGTGTTTTTCCGCCATGCCTGCACAGTCCGATTTTTCTATTCTGCAGCGGGGACCGGATGGAGCCCCGATTCAGAATCACCGTGAAAGATTTGTTGAGCGAGTTGTGTCCCAGGGGGCTATCGGGGTGCTTGCCCACATGCGATTGAGTGATGGTTTTCCAAGTGTGTTTCCGGTTTTTGAATCGATGATGCAAGGGCTGAGTGCGGGAGAAAGTGTGCAGCGTTTGCTCAATGCGACGATATTGCGGGTGGCTTTGCAAAGAGGTCAATTTTGCCTGGCAGAAAAAGACCAGAACAATCGTCGGGCACAGCAGAAGCGCAATGCTCTGCTGTGGGTGCTGATAGGGGATCCTGCCCTGCAGGTGGTGGATGCAGCGGACTGATTTTGAGCAGGGCTTCACGCAATTGCGCCAGCTCAGCAAATTTGTTTGATTAGCTGATGGATTTGCATTTAATTCTGGGGTAATTTCCCATTAACCCTATAAAGATTCCATGGATAAAATCACCAGACGTAAATTTGCCAAAGGCGCTGCAGCGGCAGCTTTTGGATTCCAAGTCGTTCCGAGCCGCGTGTTCGGTGCCAATGAGCGGATTAACCTTGCCGGCATCGGAACCGGAGGAAAAGGTGCCAGTGATATAGCTGGCTCTGACGGGGCGGGGTTCAATATCATCGCACTTTGTGATGTGGTCGATGCCTCCAAAGGTCGCTTGTCAGGAAGAAGCGGAGCGATATCCGGTACGCGTCGGAAATATCCGGATGCAAAATTTTATGCTGACTGGAGGGAAATGTTGGAGAAAGAACCGGACATCAATGCGGTGACGGTTTCCACACCAGATCACGTTCATGCGATGGCCTCGATTGCAGCGATGAAGAAGGGAATTCATGTGTATTGTCAGAAACCCTTGTCCCACGATGTATGGGAAGCGCGGATGATGACCCAGGTGGCCAAGGAAACCGGGGTGAAAACGCAGATGGGCAATCAGGCGCATGCGCATGATACCATGCGTCGGATGGTGGAACTGGTGCAGGCAGGAATCATTGGTGATGTGAAGGAAGTGCATACTTGGACCAATCGTCCCATCTGGCCTCAGGCAGTGCCTAAGTTTCCTGAAAAAGAGCCTGTGCCGGATCACATTAACTGGGACCTGTGGGTAGGTCCTGCACCGTTTCATGATTACAGTTCTAAGATACTACCCTTCAACTGGCGCGGGTATTGGGACTATGGCACGGGAGCGCTTGGTGATATGGCTTGTCACATCATGGACATGTCCTACTGGTCATTGGGCCTGGGTTCACCCACAAGTGTTGAGGCGGTGACTTCCGGTCCGACCGAAGCTTCTCCGCCAATTTGGTCTACGATTACCTATGAGTTTCCCGCTCGAGGGCAAAAGCCTCCAGTGAAATATGTCTGGTATGACGGTTACAAGGACGCTGTTTTTAATACGGAAAAATGGGCCTTGGTGAATAAGGATGATGCGAGCAAAAAACCATCGGTGCGCAATACTCCTCCGCTGGAAATTCTGGAAGGCCAGAACCCGAGTGAGCGTGGAGGTTATGGAACCGTGATGGTGGGAAGCGAAGGAAAACTGTTCTATAGCCGGGCAAAGGATAACTGGTTTGTGAAACCCAGCTCGAAACTGGATGGATTTGATTTCCCGAAACCTACCTTGCAAAGAGCTCGGGACAGTGATCCACACAAGGAGTTTTACGATGCGATCAAAAATGACGGACAGGCTCTGGGAAATTTTGATTATTCCGGTCCATTTACGGAGACGGTGTTATTGGGCAACTTAGCAGTGAAACTGGGTAAAAAAATCCACTGGGACGGGCCGAATCTGAAAGTGACCAATGCACCCGAAGCTGATGCTTTGATCAAGCGGGCCTATCGCGATGGGTGGAAGCTGGACGTCTAGGGGAAGGATTCAGAAGTTAGATTTAAAAACCGGGGTTCCGATGAGGGGTTCCGGTTTTTTGTTGGGCTCAAGCCATTCCTTCGTTCTTGCGCTTGTTGAAAAACATATGATGTTTGGCACATGGAGAAAAGATCCCCCCGTTTTTTTGTAATTGGATGGCTGATGGCCATGGTGTTTGTGGGCGTGTCTGCTTTGGCTGCAGACTCTGTGAAAATAGGGACATTCAATGTGGATGCCACCCCGCCGATTGGCAGTCCGGTTGCTTATGCCCCGGCGCGTTCGATCGTTGATCCGCTCAGTGCCCGTGGCATTGTTATTCTAGCGGGAGACCAGAAGCCGGTGGTTCTCTGCGCGGTGGATTGGATCGGGATTGGCAATGGCGGGCAGGATGTGTGGAAAGAAAAGCTGGCTGAGGCAGCAGGCACAACACCTGAGCGGGTGGCGGTGCATGTATTGCACCAGCATGATGGCTGCCGTTGCGATTTTTCTGCTGAGGATCTGCTGGTGCCTCACGGTTTGGACGGCAAGCGCATGGATACAAAATTCACCATGGATGTGATTGCCCGGGTGTCTAAAGCGATTGTTAAGGCCAAAGGGAAGGCGCAGGAGGTGACTCATGTGGGAATAGGAAAAGCCAAAGTGAAAAAGGTGGCCTCCAACCGACGGATTCTCGGGCCGGACGGGAAGAAGGTGGTGATCGTCCGCTATACAGCGTGCAGAGATCCAAAAGCGATCGCTGCACCGGAAGGAACGATCGATCCTTTTGTCCAGGTATTGAGTTTTTGGAACAAGGAAAACCCCGTGGTTTCTATTTCCTACTACGCAACTCATCCGCAGAGTCACTATGGCAAAGGGGATGTGAGTTGTGATTTTCCCGGCATCGCCCGCCGTTTGAGGGAAGAAGCATTGCCGGGCGTTGCGCATATTCATTTTGATGGAGCGGGGGGCAATATAGGAGCAGGCAAATACAATGATGGTTCACCGGAGCGTCGTCCGATTTTGGCAGCCCGTTTGGCGAAAGGTATGGAATTGGCCTGGGAGGCGACCAAAAAATATCCCCTGACGTCGGCGGATGTGGAGTGGGCGACGGTACCGGTGGCTTTGCCTCCAGCCAGGCATCTCGATGAGAAAAAGATGTTGGCGATTCTTAACGATTCGAAGGCTAAAGAAAAAGACCGGTTGGGAGTGGTGGGATCCTTGTCCTGGTTGCAACGATGCAAGGCCGGCTACCAGGTGCCAATTGGTCGTTTGCGTTTGGGTGAGATTGATGTGCTCCACATGCCGGGAGAATTGTTTGTCGAGTATCAGCTCAATGCCCAGAACTTGCGTCCGGGGAATTCAGTGTTGATGGCAGCCTATGGAGATTATGGGCCAGGTTATATTGGGACGGAGGTCGCCTACGGGCAGGGTGGGTATGAAACCAGTCAGCGGGCTTCGGATGTGGCACCGGAGGTGGAGGGGGTATTGATGGGGGCGGTGAAGAAATTGTTGGCGCGTTGAAACGGGTGGGTTGTAGGCTTGTTGGCCGGAGTAGCATGCAATGCCAATGTGTGCAGCGGGGACGATAAAAACGGATAGGCCATCCGTTCTATGGTGGCTATGGATTTATTCAGATCTCCTGGAACGGTAAGCGGCAGCGAGCATCTCTTTCAGTCGGGTGGGATCGGTGGCTGAGGTTTTGGCGACAAAACCACGGGCGTGGGCAAAGTGTACGTCGGGTTCGGATTTCAGGGCAGTGAAGTCCATTTTTTTATTGTCGTTGTGACGCGAAAGGCCGTAGCCGTCCCCGCGGCTGTCGGGATAGACCATGGCGATTACATTTTGATCTTTGCCTTGCTGGCTGATGAACCTAGGTAGGGCCATGGAAGGTTCTTTGGGTAGCGGGTCAGTGCGTGGAAGAAACACGACTTCGAAGGATTGATCTTCAGTCTCCACCGTCCACCACTCACAGTGTTCTCCGAGGTAGGTCAGACGTTCGTTTAGTGTTTTCAGGTATTCGATCAAATCCTCGCCGACCATGGACATCACTTGCCACATCACGTCTTTTTCCGTGAGTTCGCTGGCCTGGGCAAAGCGGCGCAGCAGGGTGATATCAATCGGAGAGATCAGCTGGTTCAGAACCTTGCGCTCAATATTCATCCACTTGGAGGCTTCGACCGGGCCGCGGGTGTCGAGCCACTCGGCGGGCTCCAGCCAATCACAAAAAGCCCGTGCATTTTCGTAGAGGTTCAAGTCTTGCAAGACCAGCGACAGGGCACAGAGCGGCGGGTGGTCACGAGGGAATTGGTGGTGATCAAAATTTTTCCGTTCGGGATTGTGTTCTCCTCCCACGTCGACAACACAAATACGCGGATTCTGAATGTCCTTTTCATCAGGTTCTCGTCGCAGCACGGGAACTTGGTATTGGTAGATCAAAACACAGCAGGCCAGGAACTCGTCCTTATGGGAGCTGCCGGGGTGAGTGAGTATTTTATCAATGGGCATGGGAAAGTGTAGTTGGCAATGGGGAGGGTTCCGTTTTTGTCATAGTGAGCAGTTGGGGGGGGCTGGATGGAATCAGAGTGAAGACGCCTTTTGGTTTGGCGATGCGGTAATCACATACAACGATGCGGTGACTTGAGTGATTGGAGGGAAGAACCAGGCCTGAAACGGCGATAAGTTCTTCAGAGGCCCACAATTGGTCGATCCTGAGGACAGGAAAACTCTTGGAGTAGGTATTGCCCCATCCGCGACCGGCTGATTTGAAGCTGTCATTGAAGTTAGGGGCGAGCACTCGGAAAATGGCGTCTCCCGGAGGTGTGCCGAAATCTCCTCCTATAATTCTTGGCCAATTTACGGCTCGCTTGGGAAGCATGTTGATGATGGCTCTGAGTTGGGAACGGTTTTGCTGACGGGCGGTGATATGTGTTTTCCAGCATTCGGGATTCCAGATATCCAGGCGAGGGATCGAACCCTGCAGGTGCAGATTGATGAGATCGATTTTTTTTCCATCCAGGGTTTCCAATGTGGCGTAAACACTGGAACTGAGCGGCTCGGTATCGACCTGGCTCAATTTCCCTCGAGCAATGATGGCGTTATGCCAGGAACTGACGTAAGAACCTTCCTCTCCGAAAAAATGCCGGGTGAGCTGGCGCAGTTCGGGATTGGGTGGGCACTCTTGAAGGAAAATGATGTCGGGTTTAAGCGATTTGAGTTCTTGAGCAGCTTCAATATTGCGATCCGTGCAATTTAACGTAATCACACGTAAATGGTTGGGGTCGATAGGTTTGGCGCCTCTTTCCTGTTTCACGGGAGAGCGGCTGCGCAGGTAGGAGTCTTTGATTTCCCTCACTAGTGCCGGGGTCTCATCTGCACAGATTAAGCCGGTTCCCAGCCAGGTAAGTAAGCTGAGGATGGCCAGTTTTCCTTTCAGGATGAGCAAGGAAAAAAGAGACAGGATGATGCCTATGATTGCCCAGATCCAAATAGGGATGAGGGTGATGGTGACAAATTGATCCCAGCGGCTGATGTAACACATCATGACCACAAAATGCAGCCCCAGAAGAGCTACGGGTGCGGCTACGGCCATGAAGCTGGGGACGATTCTGAGCATAGGGAAGGAAGGGGGGCAGAAGCCAGCAGTTAATGGTCAGGAGGGGTGAGTCAGATCCCGCTGTCTCGGCTCTGATTCCTGAATATGACCTCTTAAAATCCCATTCCCGGAGGAAGTCCCATTCCTGCGGTGGCATTTTTCATTTCTTCGGCCGCCAGGGCTTTTCCGCTGTCGATGGCTTTGCGCACTCCGCTAAGTACCAGGTCTTCGAGAAATTCAACGTCTTCAGGGGCGACGATGGAGGGGTCAATCTGGATGTGAAGCACTTCTCCCGCTCCGTTGGCTTTCACCGTGACTTTTCCTCCGCCAACGGTTTCTTCAACAGTTTGTTGAGCCAGGTCAGCTTGCATGTCCTGCATTTTGGACTGCATTTGCTGGGCTTGTTTCATCATTTTTGCGATATTCATGGGAATGATTTGAGATTTAAATTTTTTTGGAGGTGCTTAGTTTTGTGGGGGTAATATTTGGGCTTCAAATTCGGCAACGGCCTCTTTGATCAGCGGGTCTTCGTAAAAATTATCTTCCAGTGGAGGGGGGGCTGGTTGGCTCGAAGCAACTTCGAATGGAGAGGGTTCAGTTTCCGGGGGAGGGGTGTTATTGGTGGGAATGAGCTGGGGCATGGACGGCGGGGCTTCATCCTCAAAGGTCACCGGTGCCTGGGGAGTGATATTCTCCTGGGTGACAAGATCAATCTTCAGGGAGCTGCCAGCGACCTTGCTGAGAATCTCTTCAATACCGCTGCGGTGTCGATTGATCGAATCAAGCGAGATGGAATCAGACGGGTGAAAGCCGAGAACGATTTCACGGCCCTTTTGTTCAAGGAAAACGCCGGCTTCGAGCCAGGTTTCATACAAGGGGCGGATCTTACAAATTTCCTGGAAGGCTGCTTGCCAGAGGGCGGCTCCACTGAGGGGGGTGCCGGTCTCTGTCGGTGGAGGGCTGGGGGCAGTTGCTTGGGCGACCGGTGTCGATGCTGGGTTCATAGCAACTGACGTTTCACTTGTCGCTGCAGCAACCGTTGCCTGGCTTTGCTGAGGAGCCGGTGTTGGCTGGGGGGCTGAGACTGGCGGGGAGCTTGGATTCGGGTTTTGAGCTGCTCGACTCGCAGGCTCTGGAGAGTCGGGCAGAGCTTGTGCTGCATCGTTCAGCAGGGAAATGACATCACTGATTGAAGATTCACCAAGGGATTCGATTGCCTTGATGACACCAATCTCGAGATGTAGTTTTTTATTGGTGGCCCATTTCATCCGGGCGTCTGTTTCGGCAAACAGATCGATCAGGGCAATCAAGCGCTCGGGGCTGGCCAGAGTTTTTTGCCCGGCGAGGATACTTTCGAGTTCGGGTGAAGTTTCTTCACTGCGGTTGGAAGAATCCACCTGGGAGATGAGCAAATTGCGCATGTGGGTGATCAGATCGGCCAGCAGTTTGCCCAGATCCTTACCGGCTTCGCTGTGGGTATGTACACTTTCGAGAGCGGCGGTGGTATTTCGTTGCAAAATGGCTCCGGCCAGAGCGGCGATGGATTCCTGAGAATTGAAACCAAAAATATCCAGAACATCTTTTTCTTCGATTGATTCCCCACAAAAGGCAACCAGTTGATCGAGCATTGACTGGGCGTCACGCATTCCACCGTCAGCTCCTTTGGCGATGGTATAAGCAGCACCTTCATTGAGATTGAGGTTCTCCTCCGAGGCGATGTGAAGCAAATGCTGGGCGATCACCGAGGTGGGGATGCGCCGCAGGTCAAAACGCTGGCAGCGGCTGAGGATCGTGGGCAGGATTTTCTGCGGTTCGGTGGTGGCAAAGATAAATTTTACGTGATCGGGAGGTTCTTCCAGGGTTTTTAGCAGAGCGTTAAAAGCCTGCGTGGTGAGCATGTGAACCTCATCGATGTAGTAGATCTTGAATTGCCCGCTGGCAGGGGCGAACTTTACCGTCTCGCGAAGTTCGCGGACTTGCTCGACGCCGTTGTTACTGGCTCCATCGATTTCCAGAACATCCAGAGAGATACCTTCCGCTATTTCCTGACAAACCGGCTCGTCCGGATCGAAATCCACTTTGGGACCGTCGGTGCAGTTGAGTGCTTTGGCGAGGATGCGGGCTGTCGATGTTTTGCCCGTGCCACGTGGACCCACAAAGAGGTAAGCATGGGCGAGACGGTCCTTTTCGATCGCATTGCGCAATGTCTGGACGACATGATCCTGTCCCAGAACATCGTCAAATGTCCGAGGGCGATATTTCCGTGCAAAAACCTGATATGAACTCACTGTCATTCACCTTATAAGGGTGAGCCGGAAAGGAAATCGTTTTTACTGAGAAATGGCATTTTTTTCAATCAGATGGGGATTTCCCGCAAATTTTGTGAGTGTCTCTTCTTGTTTTTTCCCTTTGCACTTCGGGTTTGATGTTGGAAACTGAAGGCCGAATTCCGTGGCTTGCACGAGCAGGCAACCGGAGACAATTATCACTATGGGGGAACTGGATAAAATCGGAATGATTGCGGGTAGTGGGGTTTATCCTGCAACTTTTGCGCGCGCAGCCCGGGCGGCCGGGGTGGGTAGCTTGATTGTGACGGCTTTTAAAGGGGAGACCGAAGCTTCGCTGGCGGAGGATGTGGATGTGATGGAGTGGATGCGGGTGGGGCAGTTGGGTAAAATGATTCGGTTTTTCCAGAAGGAGGGGGTGAAGCAGGCGGTAATGGTGGGGCAGATCGCCCCGAAAAATTTGTTCGATTTGCGTCCGGATCTGCGGACGGTGAAGTTATTGGCGAGGCTCAAGGAAAAAAATGCGGAGAGTATTTTTGGAGGGATTGCGGATGAATTGGGTGCAGAGGGCATTGAGCTGTTGCCGGCGACGACTTTTCTGGATGATTTGTTGCCTGAGCCCGGGCAGGTCTGTGGGCCGGAGCTGGGGAAAAATGCTTTGCAGGATGCACAATTTGGTTTTCGCATCGCCAAGGAAATGAGTCGATTGGACGTGGGGCAGACGGTGGTGGTGAAAAATGGTACCGTGCTGGCAGTGGAAGCTTTTGAAGGAACCAATGAGGCGATTCTTCGAGGAGGCAAGCTGGGTCGCGGCAAAGCGACGATGGTGAAAGTATCCAAACCGGATCAGGATCTGCGTTTTGATGTGCCGGTGGTTGGATCGATAACGATCGAGACGGCGATTGAGGCAGGGATCAGCACAATTGTGGTGGAGGCAGGCCGGACTTTGTTATTGGGAAAGGACGAGGTATTTGCCCTGTGTGAGAAAAAAGGAGTCACACTGGTGGCGGTCCAATAGCAGGGACTTTTGCGGAGACTTGGAAAATTCTGATTTCTGTTTCCTGAATACTGACTACTGTAAAAAAAAATGAGTGAAAAAGTAAAAGTAGGAGTTGTAGGAGTCGGGGCGATTGGGCGCAATCACGCCCGGGTATATTCGGAGCTGGAATCAGCTGACCTGGTTGCGATTTATGACCAGGATGCGGATTTGGCTGCTGAGCTGGCGAAGGAATTTGGCACCACGGCGGTGGCATCGCTTGAAGAGCTGATTGAAAAAGTGGATGCGGCATCCGTGTCGACGCCCACAGTGACCCATTTGGATGTAGCGGGGAAATTGCTGGAAGCGGACAAGGATGTATTGGTTGAAAAGCCCATCTCCGATTCACTGGATAAAGCCGGGGTGCTGGTGGATCTGGCTCAAAGCAAGGGGCGGGTTTTGCAGGTCGGGCACATCGAGCGCTTTAACCCCGTGATGGAACAGCTGGAAGCCTGCATGAGCCAACCGGTGTTCATCGAATCTCATCGTCTTTCACCTTTCCCAAAAAGAAGTCTGGATATCGGGGTGGTACTGGATTTGATGATCCACGATCTGGAAATCATTCTTCATTTGGTTGATTCACCGGTGGCGCATGTAGATGCAGTGGGAGTATCGGTTTTGACTCACCGGGAGGATATCGCCAACGCACGGATTCGTTTTGAGAATGGTTGTGTGGCAAACGTCACCGCCAGCCGCATCAGCCCTGAGAGCTTACGTAAGATTCGGGTGTTTCAGAGCGATGCTTATTTGTCCCTGGATTATCAGGAGCAGTCCGGCTGGATTTATCGCAAGGATGGAATGGAGATTGTGAGGGATGAAGTCAAAGTCGAAAAAGATGAACCCTTGAAGTTGGAATTGTCGGCCTTTGTTGATTGTGTGAAGAAGGGGGAGCAGCCAAAGGTGTCCGGTCAGCATGGGACGGCGGCGTTGGACATCGCCATGGAGATCACGCATTTGATCGAGATAGGTGCCAAGGGGGGGATGGATGGTCTGGAGGTTTCGGCCGGATGAAGAAACTGTTCATTGTAGCGGGCGAGCACAGCGGAGATACGCATGGTGCGGGTTTGATGTCTGTTCTTGCAAAATCCACAAAGACTGGGGAGAAGATTGAAATTTCAGGACTGGGAGGCCCTGGGATGGCGGCTCTTTCGAGTGCTATCGAAAACTGGTTGGAGCAAGCTGCGGTTCTCGGTTTGTGGGAGGTGTTGCAGAAATACGGCTATTTCCGGCACAAGATGGAAGAGACGCTTGAGAGGATTGCACAAATTCAACCGGATGCAGTGATATTGATTGATTATCCGGGCTTTAATCTTCGTTTGGCTGACCGGCTGAGGAAGGGTGGTTATGAGGGGGCGCTGATTTATTACATCAGCCCCCAGGTGTGGGCTTGGAAAAAAGGCAGGGTTTCCCGCATGGCGGAGATACTGGATTTGATGATTTGTATTTTTCCTTTCGAGAAAAAACTTTATGAAAATTCAGGCCTGAAAACTATTTTTTCAGGGCATCCGCTGGTAGATAAACTCAAGTCAGGGAGCGGTGAAGAGTTACGGGATGAACATTTGCTGGCTTTGTTGCCGGGCAGTCGTGAACGTGAAATTGAAAAGCTTTTTCCAGCGATGGTCGAAGCGGCCCGGCGCTTGTCGGAGCGAGACAGCGAGTTGAGTTTTGCGACCGCAGCTCCATCGGACAAACTGGCGGCACGCATGCGTGAGATAGCGGATGCAGGTGGATTGAAGGATTTGACTATAGGTTTGGGCAATGCCCATGAGTTGATGCAGCAGGCAGTGGTGGGGGTGGTGACCTCGGGCACGGCAACCCTGGAGGCGGCGGTGTTTGGCTTGCCTTATTGCTTGGTCTACCGGGTCGCGTGGCCAACTTATCTGGCAGCCAAACTTTTGATGAGGATAGACTATCTGGGGATCGTGAATGTTCTGGCCGACAAAGAAGTGGTCAAGGAATTGCTTCAATCAGAGTCTGGCGCCGATTGTATTTTTGCTGAATTAGAAGCTTTGCTGCAGGATGTCGAAAAGCGGAATGCGCTGAAAAGCGAGCTGGCCGAAGTGGTTGGGAGTCTGGGGGAGGGAGGGGCTTATGCCCAAGCGGCGCAAGCGGTGCGGGGGGAATTAGGAATTAGGAATTAGGAGTTTTATCTGGGTTCGATTTCTGCACTGAGGTCGGAGCGGGGATTGGCGACGGCTCCTTCGGGTAGTGAAACGGGTCCGTTAAGCAAGGGGTCCCTGGTTTTTTCCATCCAGCAGTGTAGTCGTGTGGTCAGTTGATCGCAAAGCTCTGTGTGGGCAGGATCATCGGCGAGATTGTATTGCTCGTCCGGATCGCTAGTCAGATCGTAGAGGCGCAGGGACTGGCGTGGGCGATCCAACCAGCCGTTTGCAAGCAGTGTTTGTTTGGCTGGTGAGTCGTCGATGTTGGCGGGAACAGGGGAGAGATTCTCGTCGAAGATTTGGATCAAGAGGTGAGTCCGGGTGCGGATGGAACGCATGGCTTCGTAACTGGCATGCCAGGTGACTTCCGAAAAGGTTTCGTTGCGGATTTCGATGGCTTGCTCAGATTCAAATAGCGGGCGTAGGCTTTGTCCCTGAAGCCAATCTGGAGGTTTAAGTCCAGCCAAATCACAGATGGTGGGAAATAGATCCAACTGGGAAACGAGGGCATCAGATGTCTGACCGGCTTTTGGGTTTCCCGGGTATTGAATCATCAGGGCTACTCCGGTGCCAGCATCGGTGAGATTGCATTTGTGGTGTGGGAAGGCGGGGCCATGATCGGTTGTAAAAATGACCAGCGTATCATCGGCGTGAGGGGAATTTTTGAGAGCATCGAGAACGATGCCACAACAGTGATCCATTTGCTCGACTGCTGTGTGGAAGGCTGCCAGATCGTTTTGGCTATCTGCTCCCCGGGGAAAGTACAAGGGGGCTTCCAGAGAGTCAGGATTCAGCTTGGCATCGGCTTTTGGAAAGGGGCGGTGAGGCAGCCAGAATCCGCAGTCGAGAAAAAAAGGGCGTGCTTTTTTGGGCAGGTCTTGCTGTATGAAGTCAGCAGCCTTTTTTGCTGTTTCATGATCATAATGGGTCCAGCCTTGATCTTTCGGTGCGCGGAAATGGTGTTCGTAGGGGAAGTTCGGATCGTCTTTGGCGAAGAGGTGTTGGACGCCGGAGAGTGCCGTTTCGTAGTGATGGTTTTTGCTTAAAAATGCTGCCAGGTGTTTGGAATGTGCAGTTAGTGGAAAGCCGCGGTGCATGAGGCCGAGCATGCCGGATTCATGAGGGGTTACGCCGGTGAGCAGGGCCGCCCGGCTGGGTGAACAGGTTGGCGCGGCACAGTGGGCCTTGGAAAACAGCAGGGAGTCAGCGGCGAATTGGGCGAGATTAGGGGTGTCGATGTGATGCCCGTAAGGAGAGATCCAGCGTCCAAGGTCGTGGCAGTGGAGGTAGAGAATGTTCACGGGAAAAAGGCGGAATTCGGGATTCAGAAGAAGAGGGTTACCATGAGCCGAGACAGCCGGAGTCCAACTGCCCAAAGAGCAATAGCACGAAGGGCCTGAAGAATGGCGATATTTGATTGATAAACCTTCGGCCTCCCCTTCGGGCTACCTTTGGCAGTCTGTCTCGCTTCGCTCGGCTGTTGAAATAAAGGCTATTTTTTGGAGTGGAGTTGTTTCAGTAAGTCGAGCAGGGTGGCTCGGATTTTGGGTTCGGCTTGTTCTTCCAGAAAGGATGAGCGGGCGGGCCAGGTTTCGTAACCACCCCAGACGAATTGTTGCGGGGAGGGCAGGTAGCCGGAATAGCCGTTGGCGAGTTCAACGGTGAAGGTCTGGCCGGCAAAAGGGCTTTCTTTTTTGATAGCAAGACCGGTTTCGGCAAAGGTTTCGCAGGGGCTTTGAGTGATGGCGAGGTCGCCGATACGGAAAGCTTGCAGGGGGATTTTTACGGTGTCGGGGTAGTCCTTGAGAATCAGACTTTCACGAGCGTAAATCTGAGGACGGGAGAGGCGGCCTTTGTGATCGGCAGCCACTTGGGTTTTGTTGGCCCAGGCGATGCGTTTTCCGCTCGGCTTGCGGACCTTCAGTTCGAGTTCGGTTGCGGCGGCGGCCAAAGTGATGTCGGAACGGTGTTCAAGTTCCTTGATGAGCTCAACGGTTCCTTCGGCGAGATCATTGCCGACCAGGGTCATTCTTTCGTAACGAGCGTATTTTTTTCGTGGCTGGCCAAGGGCATTGGCATTGATGTCCCCGCTGGTGCCATTCGACATGATGCTGACAAAAGGCGGGGACTGGCGATCAGCCTGCAACAGTTGCTGAACCCGGTCGGCAAAGACGCCGTAATAATCGGCGCTGACAGTGCCGCCGGGTATGCCGCCGATGTAGTGGAGGCTGTAGTTCGCAAAGACTGCCAGTGGTCGCCCGTCAGCATGTTGCACGGAGATGACTGAAACTGCGGGGTCGGTCGGGCCGGCTTCTTTTTCGGCTTTGCTGGCGTTAGCATTCATGCTGACAATTTCTCCTCCAATACCAAAAGGGTTTTTATTGGCGGCGAGGAATTGTTCTTTTAAAAACCGGCGCCGGTTGTGGACGTAGCGAGGTTCCTGAAAACTGCCCCAGCCAATTTTTGCGGGGGCCAAACGATTAACGGCTCGTCGAACTCCATCACTGATGCGGATGGCGAGAAAGTTTAGATAGTCTTTGTGTTCAGCACTGTTCGGTTTGAGCCCAACCACGGCCCGGGGCGTGGAGTGAGTGTGGGTGGCTGAAATGCAAATATTCTGCACTGGAATGCCGGTGTGTTCGTGAATGAGTTTTTTGGCGTGATCGTAAACCTCCTGGGAGACCATGGTATTATCGATGACAGCAAATGCCAGACGGGTGCTGCCGTCATCGAGCACCAGGCAGCGAGCGTGCAATTCGTCGTGCACATCCCTGGCTGGGCCGATCTGCATGATGGTGCCATCGAGAGGAACTCCCATCAGTGGAGTGATATTCGAAGTGGCGGCTCCGGCACGGAAGATTTTTTTTGCTTTTGATTGTGCCAGACTGGAAACGGAGGAAACCAGGAAGAGGGTGAGTATGAGGGCGCAGAGTTGTTTGAGCGATCGGAAGGTCATGGTGTGGGAGGTAAGTGACAAGTTGCGCAATAACTTGCCACTTCGCTCTGTTATGACAAGCCAATAGCGATCAGTTTTGATTGAAGTGGAGGGCGAGGCTGCCTTTTTCCACTTGGCCTACTTGTTGCGATTCAGTTTATCCCCAATTTTTTTGTCGAGTTTTTGAAAGCCTTTGGAAACCGAGTTGACACCTTTGTTCCAGATGTTTTTGATTTCATCGCTTGCATTGCGTTCATTCACTTCCTTGTATTCGACTGTGCCGGGGCGAAACCATTTTTTGCTGATGAGTTTCCCTGTAGATGCCGAGACAAATATAATACCTACGGTGTTTTTTTGCTGGTCAACCAGAGTCAAGGTCCAGATGGGGGAGGGACTGGTATTGTGGATCCGAAGCAAATAATTGATCGAATCGAATCCAATACTGCTATTGTTGGCTGCCCGGTTGGCCGTTTGAAAGGCCTTGGAGGAATCGGTGCTGAGTCGAGCCAGGGGAAGGGGAGCGGAGGGGAGATTTTCATCGGGTTTATCGGGGTCGGGCTCACTGGTGAAGTGCCGTTCGGCTACCACTTTACCCTTTTGCAATACGTATTCGTGCATCAGGTTTTTTGTGATGTCATCTTTTCCCAGAACAATCCATTGCTGAGGCTGGTCCTGGCCGTGGGCACCGGTGATGGCTACGATTTGTTTCAGGTTGCCCTGGCCGCGATTCTTTCCAAAAGCTTCCAGAGAATCGAAAGCACTCGTTTGGGCATTTACTAGCAAGGCACTACTTAAAAGTAGCAACAACACGCAAATACTGGTTTTGAAGTGTGGGGAAGTCATTAGCATAGCTAAAGTATTTTGTTTTTCAGACGGAAGCAAGAAGAGTTTTATTCAATAGTATTGTCGCCGTTTGAACTGGGCGGGATAAGGGGCTAATTTTTGTCATTAATGGATAAGGAAATATCACTGAGAGAGATTGCTGTGCTCATTCCTGGTCATGGGTCGACTGAAAACAGTCAATCCAGTCAAGCTACCCGGGCTCTGGCCGAGGAGCTCAGGGAGAAGGCGCTGTTTGCCGAGGTTCATGCTGTTTTTTGGAAAGAAGAGCCCCATTATCGTAATGCCTTTCAGGATGTAGGCTGTTCCAACATTTATGTGGTGCCACATTTTATCAGCGAAGGCTACTTCACCAAGGAGGTGATTCCCCGTGAATTGGGACTGATGGGGAGGGTGACGGAACGGGATGGCTTTTGCATTCACTACTGCGATCCGGTGGGAAGTCATCCGGGGATGACGGATTTGTTGTTAAAGCGAGCCGCTGAAATCGCCCCTGGCGTGGAGCGTTCGGAGATGAGTTTGTTGATAGTCGGACACGGCACGGGGCGGAACAAGGATTCCGCAGGTGCGGTGAAGCAACAGGTGGAGAAAATTTGTGCCCGCGGAGATGGTTTTGGTGAGGTTCTGGGGGTCTATCTTGATGAAGCTCCGCACTTGTCAGATTGGTGCGCGCTGAGCAATTTCCAGAATGTGGTATTGCTGCCCTATTTCATTGCCGAGGGACTGCACTTCAGTCGGGACTTACCGAAAATACTGGGAGTGAAAAAGGGGGCTGTTGAGCAGCCCTATGAAATTCGATTACGCAAAGTTTACTGCGCGCAACCAGTGGGCGGTGATCCGGTGATGGTGGATTTTGTGATCGATCAGGTGAGGGGTTTTGATGGTGGTTAGGGTAGTCGTTTTTTCACCATGAGCCGAGACAGCCGGAGCTTACTGTCCGAAGGCAATACATGAAATTCATGAAGAAGAGAAGAGGAGTTATTTTTTTGGTGTTTGAGCCAGTTGTTTGAAGTCGGGACTCAGTTGGATTTTTTCAGCTAGTTTTGCTTTTTGATCGAGTTCTTCGAGTTTGAAACGAACGCTCATGATGTAGGGGTCTTCATTTTTGGTCCAGTGACCGTAGGTGACGAGGACGAAGGTGCCGTCGGGCAGGACTTCCACACCGGGGTAGGTGGTGTCGTAGCCCTTTTGGTTATCCATCAGGCGGACAACGTATTGGCCGGGTGTGCCATTGACTAGATCATCCCAGCTGCCGACCCAACCGGCCCAGTCTCCGTTGGTAGGCATTTTCCCCGTATCCTTACTGCTGTCTTTGAAGGCGAATTTCTGAGTAGGGGTGACTCCACGGAATGAGATGAACAGGCGACCGTCGGGACCGTAAGCTCCAGTATGGCGATCACCGGTGAGAGTGATGGGCAGTTCCTTCGGTGTGGTCCAGGTAAGGCCTTCGTCGTGACTGAAGATGATGTGTGAGTTTTTCTTGCGGCGATTTTCACGTAGCAGCACAGCCAGGGTTTTGCCGTCTGGTGATCGAATGACTCCGGGTTCGCATAAATGGATGTCGGCAGCACCAAAAATTTTCTCAGGTTGTCCCCAGGTGAGCCCGCCGTCGGTGGACAGGGTTTTGAAGAGGGTCATGACGGTTGGATCTTCTTTTTTGCTGTCCTTACGGATGAAACGTCCGTCGTCATGGAACAGGCAGATGTAGTTGCCGGGTGTGGTTTTGACAGGGAAGTAACATCCCATTGCGACGATGCCGCCGAAGTCACCGATAGGTTCCAGCTCTGACCAGCTGGCGCCGTCGTCTTCGGTGACTGACATGCGAATCGGATAGAGTCCGGAAAACATGATGATGCGTTTTTTGCCGGAGGCATCAGTGACCCGGTGGAGGGTGGGAACTTCCCTCGAGGTCAGCCAGGATTTGGGGGTTGGTAGGCGATCAGACCAGGTGAGGCCACCGTCCGCTGAGCGCTTGTAAACAATGCCGCCTTTGCCGTGGCCTTTGGGATAAACGGTGAGAATGGTCTTGCCGTCATCGAGTAGGCAGATGGTGGGATGGCCGAGATACTGGCCGGCTTCATGATCAACGAGAATCTGGCGATAGTGGTCGTCGGCAAGATCAATGAAGGGGATTTCCGTCGCTTGAAGGAGCGGGGAGAGGGAAAGGAGGGCGGCGGTGCAAATAAGGTGGAGGCGTTTCATGAGTGATGAGTGATGAGTGATGAGTGATGAGTGATGAGTGATGAGTGATGAGTGAAAAGTGAAAAGTGAAAAGTGAAAAGTGAAAAGTGATGAGGTCAGTCGAGGGTTCGGAAGGGGTAGGTTTTTGAAGGCACCCGTGCGTCTTTCATCACTTCTTCGAGTTTTTTCAGTATGACTGGATATTTGTCGGCCAGATCGACTGACTCGGCGGGATCGCTTTCCAGATCATAAAGCTCGGTTTTAATGATGGGATTTTTGCCTTTGAGCATGTCCTGGCGAATGGCTTTCCATTTGCCCATGCGAACTGCCTGTTGGCCTCCGTAGGCGGCGAATTCCCAGTAGAGGTGGTCGTGGTGTTTTTGCTTGTCGGTCTGGCCGAGCAAAGTCGGAGCCAGTGAAATGCCGTCGATACCTTCCGGTGTTTTGACTTCAGCCAGATCGCAAAAAGTCGGCAGGATGTCCCAGAAAGCAGATTGAAGGTCAGTGACACTGCCCGCTTTGATTTTTCCCGGCCATCTTGCGATGAGCGGAATGCGGATACCTCCTTCGTAAAGAGATCCTTTCATACCACGAAAGCCGTTGGCGCTGTCAAAGTAAACTGAGTCCGATCCGCCGAGCCGGTTGTAGGCAGGGCCGTTGTCACTGGAGAAGAGGATGATGGTATTGTTGTCCAGCCCGAGCTCTTTCACCAGATTCATGATCTGTCCGACGCCTTTGTCCATGTGGGTGACCATGGCGGCGTAAGCGGCTCTTGGATAAGGGTGAGGAAGGTATCCACGGTGTTGGTGTTTTTCTTCTTGGATGATCTTGCGGTATTTTTCCACATCGCTGTCGGGCACTTGGATGGAGAGATGGGGAACAGCGAAGGGAAGATAGAGGAAAAAGGGTTTCTCTTTGTTTTTGCGAATGAACTCCAGGCCCCAGTCGACAAAATAATCCTGAGAGTAACTTTCACCTTTCAGGGTGCGGTCGTTGCCGGGCATGGGGATTTTTTTACCGCTTTTCCAGAGATACTTCGGGTAGTGATTGTGAGCGTGGATCTGGCAGAGGAAACCACCAAAATCATCGAAGCCTTGCTTGAGCGGATCACCGGTCGATTCTTCGTATCCCAGTCCCCACTTGCCGTAAGCGGCGGTAGCGTAGTTTTTCTTTTTCAGCAGTTCGGGAATGGTGACTGTGCTGTCGGGAATAGCAATTTGTCCCGGGAAGATGCCGTCCTTCTTGTAGGCGGGCATGCGATCTTTGGGATTGCCATTGTTACGCACAAAAGCATGACCCATGTGGTATCCCGTCATCAGTGAGCACCGCGCCGGCGCGCAGACAGCCTGACCGGAGTAGTGCTGGGTGAATTTGATGCCATCGCTGGCAATACGGTCGATATTTGGGGTTTTGATGGTTTTTTGCCCATAACAACCGAGTTCATTGTAACCGAGGTCATCGGCGATGATGTAGATGATGTTGGGGCGATCATCAGCAGGACGGGCATTTGCAGATGAAATAAGTGTCACACCTGGCCAAATGGCGAAAACAAAGAGTAGGAAGTGTATTGATAGGGGTTTCACAGGGAATAGGGTTTGCATGATAGAGGTGGAAAACTGTGGAATATTTATTGGCACGGGGAAAGAACTATTTACGACGTAAATGTGCAGGCGAGCTGAATCGCTGGAAAAATGGAAGAAAGCAAAATCATCCTGCCGCCACCGAAGCGGTCGACTGACTCCGGAAGAGGGACTTCCGGTTTGTGGGGATGGGTTGTGGCAGCACTGTTGCTGGGGGTCTTGATTGGTGTGCTGGTAGGAGAGCGACGCCAGGCGAGTGAGGCAGTGGCAGTTTCGCAGGATGCCGTAGCCGGGGTGGAGAGGGAATCGAGTCCGGAAGTGGTGATACGTTTGGCAGAAGCCCGGGTGGAAATGGCCGCTGGTAATTGGGTTAAAGCGCGCAATTTGTATCTAGCGGTGTTGGCGATACAGCCGGAGCAGTTGGAGGCCAAAACAACTTTACCGCTGATTGATCGTCATATTGAGGCGGCTCAAGGGCGGGTGGTGGTGAGAACCCAACCGGAGGGAGCGAGTGTGAAATTGGGCAAGCAGGGAGCAAAAAAAAGCCCGGCTGTTTTTGAGGGGGTTCCAATTGGTTCTTATGTGGTCGAGGTGAGCAAGGAAGGTTACGAAAAAATCGAGCAAAAGGTGGCAGTCAGGGAAAATGCGACCGCTGAGCTTGGACCGTTGGAATTGAGTCCGCTGGCGGGCAGTTTATCCGTGTCGAGTGAACCGAAGGGCGTGCCGTTTGAATTGGTGCTAGCGGGTGGAAAAGGGAATACTCAACAAAAAGCATTGGTGGTGCAGGCGGGTAAAACACCGGTGACTTTGGAAAAACTTCCTCCGGGCGATTACAGCGTGACTCTAAAGATGGAAGGCTGGCCGAAATTTTCTGAAAAAGTTCGCATTGCCAATAACCGGCAGGCCAGTGTTTCTCACGTGTTTGCCCAGGGGGGATTGCAGGTGACCAGTGACCCGAGCGGGGCCGAGGTTTGGTTGAAAGAAGGAGGGGCGGGGGAAGGTCAGCGAGGACGACTAGCTGGAACAACACCTCTGAGTGTGCCTGGTTTGGCGGTGGGCCAACATGAACTGGTGATCCGTTATCAGGATTGGCCGGAGATTCGCCGGGTGGTGGAGATCGAGGAAGGCCAGCAACGCACCCTCGAGTTTGCCTGGAAACGCAGTTTAGTGAATTTTGTCAGTGATCCTCCGGGGGCCGAGGTGTTTTTAAATGACAAACGTATTGGCCGCGGTGGAGAAAAAACACCTTTGCAGTGGGAACTGCCGGAAGGGGAGTATCAGTTTGTCGCTCGCAGGGAGGGGCTTTTCGATGTGGTGGTGAATACGGAGACCAATGCCTCGGCAGCTGATCAGGTTAATTTTGATTTTGAATATGGCAGTGTCAAAATCGGCAGCGAACCCTCGGGGGTAAGCGTAATTTTGAATGGGGTGCCGATGGGGCGCACGCCTTTTGCTCAGAGGGTAGTGAGACCGGGGCATTATGAATATGAATTGAGAAAAGGGCAGTACCGCAGCGCTTCGGTATCCGGTGAAGTTGAGCCGGGGCAGTCTTTGGATTTCAATGTGAGTCTAAAATATGACCCCACTCCGGTATTGAATCATGACTTCATTAATTCCTATGGTCAAAAAATGCAGTGGGTGGAACCATTGAAAGAGTGGGTGGCTGCGCACGAGGTGACACAGAAAGTTTATCAGGCTGTAGTTAGCAAAAACCCGAGTTCGTTCAAGGGGGAGAATCGCCCGGTGGAAAGTGTGAGCTGGTATGATGCCAAGCGCTTTTGCGAAAAGCTAAGTATTGATGAGCGCAGCCGGGGGACTTTGCCAAAGGGTTTTGTTTATGATCTGCCGACCGACCGGGAGTGGAGTGTTTTTGTTGGGGGAGCGCAGTTGGAAGATGCGGTGACCAGTCGTTTGGGACAGCTGGAAGGCACCGCTGATGTGGGTACCAGTCAGGCGAATGAATACGGGCTTTTTGATGTGCGCGGCAATGTTTGGGAATGGTGTGATGACTGGTATTCCCAGACAATTTTGAAACGTTCGAGAGAAGCCAAGTCACCGAGCAATTCTTTGTGGGTAGGGACCGAGCGCAAGATCTTGCGTGGCGGTTCATGGAGCCGTTCGTCCGGTTATGATCTGGCGACAGGCTATCGACTGGCGGTGCAGCCGTCAAAAACCGACCGTTATGATTCCGGTTTTCGCGTGGTGTTGAAGCGGAAGTGAGGAGGAGGATCAGATCGGAGTCGGGATCGATTGCAAAAAACGGTGACGATGTGATTAATGGAGGAGTAAGTTGACTGCTTTGCATCCCTGCGGGTGTTGCTACGCAACATCTGTC
Organism: Verrucomicrobiota bacterium; assembly: GCA_030625775.1. GTDB lineage: Bacteria > Verrucomicrobiota > Verrucomicrobiia > Verrucomicrobiales > DEV007 > JAADHD01. The sequence goes on along the minus strand of DAOUQC010000008.1, from coordinate 12,135 downwards.
TTACTACGTCCGGCTCCGCCTTGCCTGGAGGATGGGGGGTATCGATCCATGAGCCGTCCACAGAAGACGAATGCAACGTGGTCATGGAGCGTAGCCGTGCACTTGCTGAGATAATATTTTTGAATCTTGTGTGCACAGAGAGCGAAACGAGCGAACAAAACGTGGCTGGTCAATCCGCTACTGCTCTGCAGTCAAAATCTAAATGAAAGCTTTAACCCTCAACCTGAACATGAAAGCTCACCGCCTGTAGCGGATCGGTAGCACTCTCACGTAACGATAGGTAGGATCAATGCTCCAATCGTTATTAGCTATTATTGTGATTTTCCAGTAACGTCCTGTTGTCATTTTTGGGTTTGTTTTTTATTTTTAATCAGACTTGGCAACAGGCATCGGCTGTTTGAGCCGATGAGAGCAGGCGACTCATGGATTTGCATCTATGAAGACATTGCCACTGACAGAAAAATTGCCCGTGCTTTTTCAGATTAAGCGGAGTTTGATCTTTGAGCCTTGAGCGTGTATGGATTGGTTCTGGATCATATTTTTCCAACCCCATCTATCAATGAAAATCAGGATTAGCACCATTTTACCTCTGGCCCTCCTATTAACTGCAGGAGTTTTTGTTTTGACCTCGAATGCAGCTGACAAGGAAAAGAAAAAAGCGCCCAAAGCCCATCCAACCGGTTACACCGACACTCCTTTTTTACCTGGTGATAAGTGGCGGGTGCATGATGACACACGTCCACGGCCCAAAGTGGTGACATCCGGCAAGAAGGCGGGCGAAGCGCCTTCCGATGCCATTGTGTTGTTTGACGGCAGTGACCTGTCGCAGTGGAAAAAAGAAGATGGATCGGCTGGCGCATGGATTGTGAAAGAGGGGTATATGGAGGTTCCTCCGAAAAAATCCGGCAAAGGTGGTTATCTTTTCACTAAAAAGGAATTCGGTGACATGCAGCTTCATATAGAATGGCGCACGCCCGAGGAGGTGGTGGGCAATTCACAAGGCCGGGGGAATAGCGGAATCCTGTTAATGGGGCAGTATGAGGTTCAGGTATTGGATTCTTACGACAACAAGACTTATGCAGATGGTCAGGCTTCGGCTCTGTATGGCTGGAAACCACCACTGGTGAATGCATCGCGCAAACCCGGAGAATGGCAAACTTACGATATTATTTTTGAAGCGCCTAAGTTTGACGATGCCGGCAAAGTAACAAAAAAAGCTTACGTGACTGTTATCCACAACGGGGTGCTGACCCAGCATCGGCAGGTTTATCTGGGAAAAACCGGACATAAATCGGTGGCCACTTACAAAAAACATCCTGCCAAAATGAGTTTCAAGCTTCAGGATCACGGCAACCCGATGCGCTATCGGAATGTGTGGGTGAGGGAGCTGGATTTCAGTTCTAATGATTGAAGAGAAATTTTAGCTTTGCGCTTGTTGTGAAAAAAGTAGCCATCATTTTTGCCGGGGGCATGGTTCTGCTGATTGTGGGACTATTGGTAGGCCGACACTTGGCGGTTGGTTTTTTGACTCCGGATTTCCTGGTTCAGAAAATTGAGCAGCAGTGGAATTGCCGTGCGGAAGTGGAGGGCTTGAAAGTAAGGATTCTGGGGGAAGCGGGCCTGGAAGTGACCGGGGTGCGATTGGGGGCACGCGATGAATTTGTCAATAAGGGAACAGCTCTCTCGGAACGTCCGCCGATGGACAAGTCTGAAGTGAGTGTTGATCTGGCCCATGTCGCGGTGGAGTTGGGTGATTTATTGAAAAGGCGTATCACTATCAAGCAGTTGTTGATCAAGGATGTGACGGTCAATACCAAGGTTCGCAAGAGCGGCAAAGCATCGGTTGAAGACTTGTTTCAATCGCCGGATCCGGACAAAGGGGGTGAAGCTGATCAGGAGGTGGCAAAACAAGATGCGGCAAAACCGGTTGAAAAAAATAAAACTTCAGAACCTCTTACTGAAAAAAGTGCATCGAGCCCCGGCGGGGTGGTGGTTCAGGTTCGAACAGATGAAGGTGAGTTCTCAGCAAAAGACATGGGCTTGTCAACTTTTGCAGACAGTGTCGAAATGCAGAATGGGCAGATTAATGCGATCCTGGAGAGCGGGAGTTCCCTGGTTACATTGTCAAAGCTGCAGTTAAAATTGAGCCAGATCGAGGTCGATCCAAGTGATTTATTGAAGCACAACCACGCCGCATTTTCCTTCAGTGGGAACTTGGCGGTGGAGGAAGGGAATACCAAGGTGAAACAAATCAGTGTTTCTTTGGCCGGGGACGGTGAAGTGCGGCCTTTTGATCCTGGCAGCGGTCGGGTCGATCCCAGTTGGGTGAGCAATTTGACGATTAAGAAGGGCTCTGCAATCAACACTTTTCCTATGGTTGAAAAGTTGAAGGAGCTTTTATCAGGTGTGGATACGGCCGGAGTTGATCTTTCGGATCTCCAGTTGGGTGGGGAACTTACCAGGGATGCCAATACACGGATCGCAGGTCATGCGGGAAAATTTCAGCTAAAAAAGCATCTTGCTTTGCCTTTGCGCGATACTGATTTTATTTTTGCCAGCGGCAGTTGGTTGGATTCCGGAGCCAACCAGCATTACCTGAAAGGATCGGTGATGGCCTCGGATGAACTGACGGCAAAGCTGACTAAAAAGGTCGATGCCTATCTCAAGAAAAAGGCCAAGAGTTTTTATTCGGACAGCCTGAAGGATCTGGTTCTTCAACCGGCGATGAGAGATGGACGCATCGCTTTTGATTTTGTATCCAAGGGAGATCTGGGAAAACCCAAGGTCGATATAATCACGCCATTTGGCAATTTGACCGAGTTGATTGATCAAGGCAAACAGACCATCGAAAGCCTCAAGGATGTGGGCAAGAGCTTGCTCAAAGGTTTGTTTGGCAAGTGAGGGAAATCTTGCGCTTGCGAGATCCGGGGGAGGTTTGCGCTTGCTGAAAGGGCTGGCAGCGGCATAGGTAGAGGGGATGAAACTTTGCAATCTAATCACCGCGGTCTCCTTGACGGGATTTTGTTTGATGGGCCAGAACAGTTGGGCAGGTCCTGATAAAAAACACACGGCTTTGCCATCGGACTTTGCCGAGTTTGTGGAGCCGGGTTTCCCTTACTTTTCAACGACGTTTGATGCCCGTGATCTGGGCAAGGAATGGCCGGCGAATAATCTGACGCCGCGTGGGCTTATCCTCGATCTTGGTCAGGGAGTGCATGCTTGTTTTGATACTGATCTTTTGCGATTCGCTCTGGTGTGGAAAGAAAACAAAAACGGTGAATGGCTGACGATGAACAGCATGTCAGCGGGCTCCTACCGGGTGCCGAGCAAAAAAGCTCCGCCGGGGATAAAGACTCTGCCGCAACCGATAGGTGATCCACTGCTGGCGAATGGCATTTATTCGGGTTGGACGATTGGAGCAGGGAAGTTGAATTTGAAGGATCCCCGGGCCATGGCTCCGGTTTTGTATAAGGGCGACAAAAATCGCAGTGGAGTTGAGCGGGAATTGGGAATGGGGCCTCTGCCGGTGGAAATGGGAAGATGGGGCGGAGTGCGTTTGATCAAGGGAGGAGTGATTCTGGAGTATGAAATCGGCGGAGTGAAAGTGAAAGAACGGGTGGCGGCGACCGCTGATGGAAAAGGCATGATTTCTGAATGGGTGGTGGCTCCGCATACAGAAGTGCTCAACCGGGTTCTGGGTGTTAAAGCAGGAAAGGCGATTTCTTTTCGAATTGAGCCAGCTGATAAAGAAGTGACGACGACTCATGTGCAGGCATTTGGCTCGGGGACTCCCATCAAGTCATCCTTACCCAAAGCTGAAAAATGGAGCGACCCGTCATGGCAGAAAGCGGTCGTGGTCAAAGGTGTGATGAGTGATTCCAAGGACGCTTATGTGATTGACAGGATTCCCATACCGGTGCCGAATCCCTGGAAGCGGAATGTGCGTATCGGGGCTTTGGATTTTTTTTCCGACGGCCGTCTGGCAGTGGTTGGATTTGATGGGGACGTGTGGTTGGCGACCGGGGTGACGGGGGATATGAAGGAGGTGAAGTGGAAACGCCATGCTTCCGGTTTGCACGAGCCGAAGGGGCTGCAGATTGTGGATGATGTGATTTATGTGGCTGATCGAAACGGCATCGTTCGGCTGCATGACGAGGATGGAGACGGTCAGGTGGATTTTTATGAGAACTTTTCCAATGTCGTGGCGCAGTCAGCAGAGACCCGGGAGTTTGCCATGGACATGGCAAAAAAAACGGGCGGCGGTTTTATTCTGGCCAAAGGCGGCCAGGCGGTTGCAACCAATGTGAAATATAACGGTTCGGTGGTCGAGGTCTCCAAGGACGGTCGTTCATTCAAAGTGATTGGCCGGGGATTACGCCAGCCTTACATTGGTTGTGACATGCTGACGGGAAGAGTGACTGCCAGTGATCAGCAGGGCAACTGGGTTCCCGCCACACCGATTCAGGTGATCGAAAAAGCGAATCATTATGGTTATTTGCCGGTGGCTTTGAAAAATCCGGTACATCCGAAAAAGATCACCGAGCCTGCGGTGTGGATCCCGCATTTTGTCAATCAATCCGGGGCGAGCCAGGTGACGCCGCACAACGCAAAAATGGGCCCACTGAATGATTCGCTGGTTCATATTGGTTACAGTCGCCCGGAATTGTTCAAGGTTTATATCGATGATCAACCCGGTGGACCTCGTCAGGGAGCGGTGAGTTCGGTATTGAGTGGATTCAATTCAGCAACGATGAAAGGGTCGATAGATCCTATAGACGGGCAAATGTTCGTCTGTGGATTTAAAATATGGGGAACGGTTGCAGGCGATATCAGCGGTGTGCACCGTGTGCGTTATACGGGCGCACCGAGTTATGTGCCGCTGGATGTGAGATCGTGTGACAAAGGCGTGTTGTTGCGTTTCGGAGTCGAGTTGGAGAAAGACATCGCAACCAGCCTGTTCTCTTACACCGTGGATCGTTGGAATTACCATCGGACAAAAAATTACGGGTCAGGCAATTACAAATTGGATGACGAACCCGGTCAGGAAGGTTTGCCAGTGGCCAATGCTTATTTGTCCGAGGATCGCAAAGCGGTGTTTTTGGCGATCCCGGATATGAAAGTTGTGCAGTCGATGGGGGTGACTTATCGCATGGCGGTGAAGACGGATTTACCTGTCATTAACAGCACCTACCTGACGGTTCATGGTTTGAAAAAAATGGATTTAAAAAAAGAAGGTTTTGGAGATTTGAAACCTGACATGACTTTGAAAAAAGGAGCGGGCATGACAATGAAAGAACCAGATCCTTCAGTCGAAGAAGGGAAAAAAGTTTATCAAATGTTCGGCTGCATGGCTTGTCACACGGTCGACGGATCGGCGGTGAAAGCAGTGGCTGAAGGACAGGCGGTGGGGCCGACTTGGAAAGGACTGTGGGGAATACGGCGCGAGTTTACTGATGGCTCGGTATTGAAAAAAGTGGATGGAGCTTATCTCAAGGAGTCTATTCTCGATCCGGGTCGCCATGTGGTGAAGGGCTTCGGAGAGAAGGGGGAGGGCATGCCACCGTATTTGGGAGTGCTGAAGGATTACCAGATTGAGTCGATCATTCTCTATATCGAGTCTCTGGCGGATAAAAAGAAGGGGAAGAAATAGCGAGGCATCTCGGTAGGCGGGGATTTGTCTCGCACCTACGGCGCTGATTTGTTTTTTGGGGTGACCAGGCCTTTGGCTTAGTGTCTTGTCAGGCTTAAGATGGTGGATTCATCGTAGGACAGAATTGCCTCCGGCTGTCTGCGTTACACTCCGGCTCCGATTCTGTCATTTAAGGCCAGCGTAAACCACTCCTGACAAATATGGAAATTTGTCCTACGATCCCCATCATTTTAAGGGGGTCGAAGCACTAGGCTGGGTATGTGTTGGCCCATCGCCCCTGAGCAGGGGAAGTAGTTCTGTCTTTGCAGCTGATCAATTTTGTCTGGTATCAAAAAGTTACCAGATGAGATTGCTTGCGGAAATTTCAAACAGCGATATTTTTTTGAAGGTGTTCCCAACTTGTGGGCAACCAAATTCTCAAGCCCAAGCCCAAGCCCCTCATGATACGTTTTTTGTTTTATCTCGTTTTTTTCTGTGTCCAAAACACCCTGTTATTTGCTGTCGAGCCTGTCACCATCGTTACCTTCGGGGATTCCGTTACGGCCGAACGCGGGAGCGCGACCGTGTATTCGGCTTTGCTCGCTGATGAACTCTCCTTCGACGGCAAGGATGTTAAAATCATCAATGCAGGCATTGGTGGCCACACGACGAAGAACGGCGCAGCTCGTTTAAAAAAAGACGTGCTCGATGCAAAACCGGATGTGGTGGTGGTCATGTTCGGAATCAATGACGCAGCGGTGGATGTGTGGAGGAAAGTACCTGCTGACAAAGCACGGGTATCTTTGGCTGATTACCGGAAGAATATTACCGAGATGATCCAGCTCTTGAAAAAGCAGGGAGTAAGAGTGGTATTGATGACCTCGAATCCGATTCATTGGGCCGACAAGACGCGTGAACTATATGGCAAGCCTCCTTACCAGCCAGATGATGTTGACGGCTTTAATGTGATCCTGCGTGATTACGTTGCTACGGTGAGGGAAATTGCCAAAAAGGAAAGCGTGGAGTTGGTGGATGTTTTTGCAGCTTTTGAGGCCCATGATGCGGATCCTAAACACAAAGCTGGTTCACTCACTCCTGATGGCATGCACCCGGGAAACCCCGGGCATCGGATTATCGCAGATTTATTGATCAAACAACTGTCATCCGGAGATGAACATTTTGCCCGCAAGCCGTTCACCGTTTGGCACGGCAGTGGTGATCGAGTGACGATGCATCCACGTTCGACCAATATTACCCACGATACGGATCACCTCGCTGTGCTTGGGCCAGCACTGCTTAAGCTTGCTGATGAATCGGTGATGTCGGTTTATTCAACGCCGACGAGTTATGCGGGTAAGCCGGGTGAGTGTTTTATTGCCGCTCGTATCACTCGGGATGGAGGCAAGACCTGGCTGCCTGAGCAAGAAATCACTCGCTTGCCAGAGGGGCGTTCGGCACACCCTACCGCATTTCACGCCCGGGATGGCAGCTTGCATGTATTTTTTCTTGGTTATCAACAGCATGCCTGGGATCGGAAAACAGAGAGCCCTACCGAAAATACCCGCAGTGACCTGTGGACAGTGAGAAGCCAGGACGAGGGAAAAACCTGGACCAAGCCGCAGATGATTTTCAAGGGTTACACGGGCAGTACCAATGGTGCGGCCGAGACAAGTAAGGGGAATCTAGTGGTGCCTTTTTCGCATTATGTGGCCAAACCGGGAAGACTGGTCTCACGCACAACAGTATCGAGTGATGGCGGCAAGACCTGGAAGCTAAGTAATGAAATTGATATCGGAGGAGCAGGGGATCATGCGGGTGCAGTAGAGCCCTGTGTGATCGAGTTGAAAGACAAACGTTTGTGGATGCTGATTCGCACGGCCCGTAAGTTTTTCTGGGAATCATTCTCAAGCGATGGCGGGCTCACCTGGTCGGAGGCGAAGCCGGGTAAGATTAAAAGCAGTCACTCGCCGGGCCATGTTATCCGGATGGCAGATGGCCGCTTGGCGCTCACTTGGAATCCTGATCGCCGCAGTGAATTGCATTTGGCTTTTTCCAGTGACGAGGGGCGGACATGGGGGGAATCCACAATTGTTGCACGTGGATACGCGACTTATTCCTTTATTCTGGAAAAGCAGCCTGGCGAATTGTGGATTGGCTTCATCGATGCCAGTGGAGGTTGGGGCAAATCTCCGCGAGCGCGGCATTTGAAAATTGCGGTGAAGGATGTGGAGCGGTGAGAGAAAAGCCGAAGATGACAAAATCGGAGTTTTGTCCCACGTATCTTGATGTGTGATTCAGACCGGATGCGAATCAAGGTTGGCTGAAGAAAATCTTGAGGTTTTTGGTTTGGCGGGCGGCAGCGACGATGTCAGCGCGGCCATCGCCATTGAGGTCAGCGGCTTTGATGTCTTCGACGGCCAATTGTTTTCCTGAGATTTTGGTTTCACGCCATTTTTTTCCATCTTGATCGAGCGGAGTGAAGAGCTTGATCCCGGGTGCTCCCTTGGGGTGGAAGGCACGCCAGCCGATGACGATTTGGTCGGAGCCGGTGCCGAGGTAGTCGGCGACGGCGATGGCGTGACCATCGATCAGAGCATCGTCGAGGACTGAAAGTTTTTTCCACAATCCCTCACCGCCGTCGGGTTCGACATAGACCGACGAGCTGACACCGTGCATCGGTTCGACGGTGACGATGAAACGCTTGCCATTGGGCAGACGACCGTCACGGATCTCCCCAGCGAAGTCCTTACTCAGTTGACGCGAAATCCATTGGCCGTTGTGGCGATCAAAATGCCAGACGCCTTCTTTGCTGGCGGTGATCAGTTCCTCCTCGGGGTCGTCATCCCAGTTTACGGGGTGGAAATTGTGGGAGAGGTGAGTGAAATCGCCGATGACTTTGGTTTTCCACTCACCTTTGACATTGTCCGGTTTGAAGTATTCGAGCATTTTCAAACCCGGTCCGACTCCTTCCACGCTGCCACGTCCGCGCAAGGGCTTGACTGCCAGAGTGAATTGCCCGTCGGCGCCCTTGATCCAATGCATGCGATGGGTGTTGGGTTCGTTATAGAGTTTCACTGGCGTCCACAGCTGGCGGCGGTCTTCGGGTGGGATGAGATAAAACACCGCACCATCTTTTTTTGTTTCACGGAAGTTCCACTGTCCGCCGACAGCGATTTCGCATTTGCCATCTCCGTCGATGTCGCGGGCGGTGACGCAGACATTGTCTCGTTTGGTGAGATCTTTGGCGATGATGTATTTTTTCCAAGAGGGGTTTTGATACCACTGGATGGTTTTTTTGTCGGCCAGCACGATATCGGTTTTGCCGTCTCCGTCGACGTCAGTCAATTGCAGTCCATAGCCGATTTCGATTTGATCGATTTCGACTTCACGCCATTTGAATTCGGCAGGTTCGGAGGAATGCAAGATGCTCGTGAGATTGAGAGACAGAAAGGGGATAATAAAGAGTTTTTTCATGGTATTGGGCTAGTCTTGAATAAAACAGAGTTTACATTCTCTCAAAATAACTTTCTAAGAAAAATGCCATAACAGGTAAAATTGCGGTGCAATTCAGCGTGGTAATTATAAAGTGGGCGCAGTTAATCTATCATGCTTCGTTTCCCTTTATCATCGGACCCGATCGTCAACCGTGTTTCAGCGGTATTGGCTTTAGTGGCAGCAGCTTTTTTGTATTTTGCCTGGCAGGCTCCGGCTCCGTGGAAGGGAGATGCTCTCAAGAAGGTGGCCAAACGATTGGAAGTGGCCAAAGACGAGGTGCCGCGCGCGGTGTTTTTTGATTTTGAAACCTTGGGTGGTCAGAGTCTGGGGGTTGATATCTATCGCCAGATTGGGCTATGGCAGGGGGCTGTGTTTGTCGGGCTGGTATTGGGCGGTTGTGCCTTGACGGTGCGCTGGTGGCTACCCTTGACATGTCGCCGACCACGGTCAGGGAGTTTGTCGAGATCAAATGTTGATTTGTCCGAAGCGGGTTTTAAACCAGGACGGTTTGCGTATATGGCTCTTGTTGTGATTCTGGTTTTAGCAGCTTTTTTGCGAGTTCCTCACTTGGATCGTTCTTTGTATTTTGACGAGCAGGATAATCTGAGGCGGAATTTCCATGGTTTTCTTGAAGTTCATCCCGATGGGGAAGAGGTGTGGAAGGGAGCGGACTGGAGTGATGCGCTGTGGGAGAATAAATTGGGTAATAATCCGGTGATGCTCAGTGTGTTGGCTCAGGTCAGCTTGAGAACCTGGCGGGCAGTCACAGGTGCTGACCGGCAGCGCTTCAGTGTGGTGGCGCTGCGAATGCCGGTATTGTTGGCGGGTTTGGCTTCGATTGTCAGTCTGTGGTTTCTACTTCAGTTGTGGGGCTTGCGGACAGGGGCCTTTATCGCGGCGGCTTTGGCGGCGATTCATCCGATGCATATCGATTACAGTCTGCAGGCCCGTGGTTATGCTTTGGTGTTGTTGTTTGTGCCACTGGCGGTGGCTTTTGCCTGGCTGGCTTTGCGGGACAATCGCTGGCGGCATTGGTTTGCTTTTGCCTTTTGCATCTTTTTCTGTATCTGGTCCTATGCGGGCTCGGTATATTTTGCTTTGGCTCTCAATGTGGGTTTACTGGGATTTCTTCTGTGGAGGTGGTTTCGCTCTTGCGATGCGGGTTTGTTGGGGCCGATCTCACGCATGCTGGTGGTGAATACGGTGACCGGTTTGCTGTATGTGTTTTTGATTTCCCCGCATTTGCCCCAGGTGAGCTATCACTTCCGACAGGTTTTTGAGATGATTCCCCTGGAAGCGTTCTGGGTATTCTACGCTTGGTCGCACTACAGCACGGGCACTAATTTCCCGTCAGGGCAGGATATCTACGATCTGCGCACGGATGCGACGACTTTGCAGGAAGTTCTGTTGCAGCGTTTTGCTCCAACGGAGCCTGTTCTTGTGACGTTGCAATGGCTGGTGATTCCAGTTTTGATTTTTGGTGGGCTGATTTGGCTGCGGCAGTGCTCACGCAAACAGGGGCTGTCACCTGCTTCGATGGTATTGGGCTTTGCTTTGCTATCGCCAGCGATTGCTTTGCTTCACCAGCATTTTACTTCACTGTATTTTTATTATTGGTATCTCAGCTATTCTCTACCACTGATTATCGCTGCAATTGCGATTGGTTTTCACGCTTTGCTGGCACCCTTGTTCCATCGTAAAGGTGCCGGAGCTTCATCTTTGGCTGTTATAATATTGATCACATTTTTTACGTTTTTTGTGTGGCAGAGCTATTCGTGGACAGGGCGCTCCGGGCGTATTCTGCAGGCAGTAGCGTGGCCGGTGAATGACAAGGGTGTCGCACAGGTGGAGTTCCGGCGTGGTCACAGCCATTGGATTGCGACCGAGGATGGTCAATCGATTCGCATGCGTGATGTGTACGATGCGGATGGGAAAAGACGTGCGGGCAGGTGAGGGCTTATAATAAGGGGTTTTTCGTTCGCAGCTCTGGGAATCTGCTGAAATCCCGGTCAATCGTCCACAGTTCATTCACTCCGTTAGTCAAACAGCAGGAGGCGATTCGTGCATCATGAATCATAGGGCTGATAGTTTTGCTTTTTTGAGCTAAATTACAGCATCACCTTTTTGCCGTCATTCCTTGCAGATTCGTAGATCGCGCAGATGAGGGCGACGGCTTTGCGGGCTTCGTGGCCGTCGATGCGGGGTGGTTGACCATTGCTGATCGCGCTGACGACGTCTTCGAAATTGAGTTGGTGACCGGTGAAGTTGATGGCGTTTGGATCGTTGGCACCGAGGCCGGCGGTTTCAGCTCCTTGCATCATGGTCTTTTTGATTTCTTCGTCCTCGGGTTTCTCCTCGGCAAAATCCCAACAGCGGAATTGTTCGTCGGCGAGGAAGACGGAACCTTTTTCTCCACAGATATCGACTTCGGCGGGGTGGCCGGTCGATGACCAGCAGGAGGTCGAACCCTGGATGACTCCACGGGCGCCGTTTTTGAATTCGAGGATGGCCACAGCAGTGTCTTCGACTTCGATGCCGGTGTGGGTGAGGCAGGCAACCGAAGCACAGACTGATTTGACGTCGCCGGCAAGATAGATGAGTTGGTCGATGAGGTGGATGGACTGGTTCATCAATGCGCCGCCGCCGTCGAGTTCCCAGGTTCCGCGCCAGGCACCGGAATCGTAATAGGCCTGGTCGCGATACCATTTGGTGTAAGCATCACACAAGGTGAGCTTGCCAAAACGTTCGTCATCGACCGCTTTTTTGAAAACGTCCATGGCGGGGTGGAAGCGACGATTAAAGATGCCGGCCAAGGTCACGCCGGCTTCGTCACAGGCGGCGATCATCTGGTCGATGCGCTCGGGAGTGACTTCGAGGGGTTTTTCGCAGATGATGTGTTTGCCGGCTTTGGCGGCAGCGATGGCGGGCTCGAGGTGGGCTCCGCTCGGGGTGGCGATAGTGACGATTTCGAGTTCCGGATCGGCGAGGAACTCAGCGAGGTCACTGTAGTT
>DAOUQC010000073.1 GCA_030625775.1 Verrucomicrobiota bacterium | reverse complement strand
TCAAATCCCATGCTCGACGTAATCCTAAGGTTATGTCCATACGAACACGGTGAACTATAGTTTTCGAACACACCCTCGTCAGAGACTTCCCATTGCCTTATCGATACCCGCTTTAATATTCGGATTTTTGATGAAATGATCATTATTATCCTTCGCATACTCCTGCAATTTGCCCGCGAGTCTGCTGATGGTCGTTTTGTATTCCGGCTTGCTGTATTGATTGACCAGTTCATTGGCATCTTTCTCCAGTGAGCCGGTCGGGTGAAATTGGACAGGTTGCTTAACTGAAATAAAGTACAAACAACCAATGAGAAAGAGAAGAAAATTCACCGCCGAGTTCAAAAGTAAAGTCGCCCTGGAGGCACTCAAAGTGCAGCAGCCGCTGCACGAAATTGCAAAACGTTACGAGGTGCATCCAAACCAGATCACCGAGTGGAAAAAAGCCCTACAAGGAAATGCCTGTAGCGTGTTTGAGAGTGACCGGACAAAACACGAGGAGGGGCTTAAGCAGAAACGGAAGGAAGACCGGCTTTATAAACAGATTGGCCACTTGCAGGTGCAAGTGGATTTTTTAAAAGACAGTTGTGACAAACTCGGTGTCGTTATCCCTGAGGACGAGCTTCGTTAAAAAGGAACTCCCAATGAGCATTACAAAACAATGTCTGTTGCTCGGCGTGCCGCGATCGAGCTACTACCACCGCCCGGTTGCCGTGCGCAACCAGGGAGACAAGTTGCTGATGCAAACGCTTGACCGCATCTACATGGAAGAGCCGGTCTTCGGATCGCGGAGGATGGTCGATGAACTCGAAGAGCTTGGCCACAAGGTCGGGCGGGATCGGGTGCGCCGCCTGATGCGGGAGATGGGCATCGAGCCGATCTACCCGAAGCCGCGGCTGAGCGTGCCAGGTAAGGGGCACAAGGTCTATCCTTATCTGCTGCGTGGACTGAACATCGAGCGGAGCAACCAGGTCTGGTGCACGGACATAACCTATATTCCACTGGGGAATACCCACGTTTATCTGAATGCTGTAATGGACTGGTCAAGCCGCTACGTGATCAGTTGGCGCCTGAGCAACAGTCTGGATACCGCCTTTTGTGTGGAGTGCCTGGAAGAAGCATTGGAACGGGAGGACGTTCCTGAGATCTTCAATACCGACCAAGGCAGTCAGTTTACCGGGGAAGCCTTCACATTACATGGAGGGGCAAGCTCCTGCTTGCCCACGGCCCCGGGTTACACCCTTACCACCGCAGCATCGCTGAAATATGGGAGCGCCCATTCTCACCATCCAGGAATCCTTCCTCCCACACTTGCCAGCCATAGGCAGCTCGTATGACCAGATTGCGATTGATGAAATAATTCAGCCCTGCCCCGGCACCTCCCAGTTCACGAGAAGACGGCTCCCGCGGCAACCTATCAACACTGCCTCCCCAACCCAGGTCGAGGAAAGCAAAAAAGCGCAAGCCTTCTTCCAACTTCCGACCAGGCTCTATCAAGGCCCGTTTCCCGCCCTCTCCTTCATACACCGGATCCTTGGCTTCCAATCCCAAACGCGACAAGGGAGAAAACGCCGGAGTATAAAGCTCAATGTTCGCCACCGTGCCATAGTCCGCCCGGGTGATGTTCTGTTCGAATCCGCGCACCGAACCTTCACCGCCGAGGATCAGGCTTTCACTTGGCAAAAGATTGTTACTGCTCGCCTGACCTTCCAGCATGAGATGCAACTGGAAGTCCTTCGGCAAAGGGATCATCTGAGTGACGCTGCCATTCCAATAAACGTAAGACGCCTTAGCTCCGAGACGCAGTTCATTGAAAACCTCGTCAGTATTCTGACCGGAAAAATTCCCAGGAGATACCACCAGGCGGTTATAAAACTGAGTCAACCCAAAGCGACTGCGCTTGCGTCCCATCTGCGCTAGGGTGAATTGATAAATCTGGGTGTAAGTGTCACTGACCCGCAGGCCGCCGAACTCCAAATTATTGTCCGTCGTTTTAAAATCAAAACCCACATGCAGATCCTGCTCGATGCCCCACCATATCGGCAAGGGATGCACATACACTCCAGTCAACTGTGCGCTCTCCCCGCCACTGTTAAATGTCTGCCCTGCCGCTCGAATGGAAACATCAGTGTCCACATAACCACCTAGAAAACGAAGCTCACCGCGAGTCACGGCAATCGGTGCGCGGTAATAGAGCGAGTGTCCCTGCAGACCTTCGAAGTCTACCGATGAAGTATACTGATAACTGACAATATGACCCAGACCGAAAACGTTGCCCCACTCGAATCCGAAGTTCAAACGGTCGACTCCGATGAACTCGTTACCGGTATTGTCATATCCCACATAAGCAGTCAGAGGACGTTGTTCGTCCACTTCCAAAATCAAATCTGCATCGCCAAAATCGGTGCCTGGCGTATAAACCAAATTGAGACTTCGAAAAGGATTGCGACTGAGGAAACGCAGATCCTCAAGCAAGGTCGATTGATAAATCAGATCTCCCTGCGTGAGGCGCAGATATTTGATGTAATCCTCCGGGTCAAAATATTCAGCACCAGTCACCCGAACCTCACCCACTCGCCCCACCACGATCACTAACTGTAATACTCCGCCACTGACATCCTGTTCCGGAAAACCCACATCGACCACTGGCAGGTCCGCCTTGCGATAAGCGAGCACCACATCGCGGGTGATGTTTTCAATCGCCGCCACACTGAGAGGCCCGTCCAAGTAAGTTTGCAAAGCTTCCACCACTTCAACCGGCACCTCGAGATCCTCACTACCGACCTTCACCTCGCTGATTTTCGGCGGCAAATCCTCCTGCACCTCGTCCATCGACCCCCACAATACGATGCCTGAAATCTTCCCCACCGTTTCGTCACTGGAGTTCTCCCCAGTCGCAGGCAGTTCTCGCACCATGATCGTCGCATCACCATCAGGCCGTTTAACGACCTTCGGCACAATACGCATGATATCTTGCCCCCATGCCAACGGCCCGGACAAAACAAATAGGAGCAACACACAGAGCGTTTTCAGATTCATATTATTTAACATAAAAAAATAACCACGGATAACAGGATGGGAAGAGAGTTTTTAGGA
The DNA here is from genome assembly GCA_030625775.1 of Verrucomicrobiota bacterium. GTDB lineage: Bacteria > Verrucomicrobiota > Verrucomicrobiia > Verrucomicrobiales > DEV007 > JAADHD01. The sequence goes on along the minus strand of DAOUQC010000073.1, from coordinate 22,695 downwards.
ATAAGGAAAAAGAAGGTCGAAGGATAACAAGGTCATAGACTTGAATAGTTAGGGGGTTTTCTTCACTTCAACAATCAACACTCGCTATTCGCCAATCATCAATCATTTCCCATCCTCATTCATCCTCTTCCACCTCGAAGCTACCCAGAGTATACATCGAAGCATTAGGCAGAAAATCCACGAACCCCTCAATGCCGTAGTCATACCACTGCAACCACGAGTCCCTTTCGAATACCACCGGCCTGATAAAACGAATATCCTGTAGGAAGGAGGCCGCTGTTAAGCCCTCCCCAAAGGTGGGCATGATCACCATGCTAGGCAAGTTGTCTCCACCAGCAGCGCTGGCAATGGGTGTTACAGGAGCGACACCTAGTGTATAAAAAGCAAAATTGCCCGGATCCACTAAACTATACGGCCCCAATCCAAAGGTATAAAGCCCTTGCGCGTTGGGCGTGATGCCCGGCCCGGGGGCGGGGGTTCCATTGAGGGAAGCCCCGGCAGCAATTTGGTTGGCCGGAGCACCAGGGATGTAGAAACGGAGTTGACCCGTTGGCGCACTGAAAAAGCCGCTGTTGGAATCGGCGGTGAGAAGTTGGGGACCTGCGATGCTTCCGACTTCGATGAAAGTATTGCCACTGGCGTAGCTGCCGTCGGGATCGATGAGATGGCCAATGAAGGCATTGCTGAGGGTTGCATTCCCGCCCGTGCGTATCATCACATCGCCACTGACGGCACGACCCGCATCACTATCGCCGGGTTGATCGCCGTGCCCTATCAGGGCGTAGCGATCTACCCCAACCTGCCCGGTTAGGATGAGATCACCGTCATGGGTCAGCAAAATATTTCCACTGTAGTTACCATCGGCACCCACTCCCCCCTGGCCTAGTTGTGCATAGGATCTATCTCCAGCCCCACCCGTGAAGCTCACGTCATTTCCAGCGGACAGCTCTATCACCGATGTGACTGTCGCTTCAATGATAGCTCCCCCGCTTAGATCCGCTCCCACATGCCCAATTTGTACATAGTTGAAGTCACTGCCATTCCCGCCCGTCGCGTTCACATCATTGACAGCATGCACCGTAATCCCCCCGTCCACCACGTAGCCAGCCCCCTGATCGCTCACCTGGAAGCCCAGTTGGGCAAAACGCCCGTCTGCACCGGCCCCGGTGCCCCCTTGTAGGCTAACCTCATAACCTAACACGTTCGTCATTCCCGAGCGACTGCCCACCGCAACACCGACCGCCTGTGTGCCATCTCCGATACGCACGCTACCAATCCCATTACCATACAGGGTAGTCGAGCCCACGTAAGCCGCCACGAAGGTCTCCATATTGTAAGCCGTCGTCCCATCCCAGCCCGCCACGATATTGACATCCCCGCCGCTCGAGTTGCGGTTCTGCGCGCTACTGTTGAAGTTCACATTTCCCCCCGTGATGTAGCTATAGGTATCCACCGTGTCATACCCCCCACCATTGAGATGATTGGACAATGTAATGTTTCCATCGGAAATGAGACTCATGACTCCCGTATTAGACTTACCGTCCGCATCAAGAAGATGACCAATCCAGCCATTGTCCACCGTCACGTCCCCCCCCGTGCGCACCATCACGTCACCACCGACAGTATTGCCCGCATCACCATCGCCAGGCTCATCGCCATGACCTATCAGCGCATATCGTTCTGCCACATCCACTCCAATGAGTTGGAGATTACCCGAGTGGGTCAGCGAAATGTAACCACTGTGGCTGCCATTGGCAGCAGCCCCCCCCTGACCCAGCTGCGCGTAGGCCTGATCTCCATCCCCCCCCGAAAAACTCACATTATTGGCCTGCGTGATCGTTGTCGTGCCACTGTGGCTACCATTGGCACCAAATCCCCCCTGACCCAGCTGCGCATAAGCAAATCTCGCAGGCTGCCCGAACCCTGCCCCACCTCCTGAGAAGGTCACATTGTTGGCCTGCGTGATTGTCGTCGTACCGCTGTGGTTACCAAAGGCACCAAATCCCCCCTGACCCAGCTGTGCGTAGGCTCCAATGGACATATGACGGCCTCTCCCCCCCCCTCCTGAGAAGGTCACGTCATTAACCTGAACCAGCGTCGTTGTACCACTGTGGCTACCATCGGCACTAAATCCCCCCTGGCCCAGCTGTGCGTAGGAAGCGATTCTAGACCCTGCCAAGAAGCTCACGTCATTAGCCTGTGTAATCGTCGTCGTACCACTGTGATTACCATTGGCATCGCGTCCCCCCTGGCCCAGCTGCGCATAGGAGCTGGTCACTCCCGTGAAGCTCACATTATTAGCCATGGTGATCGTTGTGTTCCCACTGTGGCTACCATTAGCACCCTCCCCCCCCTGACCCAGCTGCGCGTAGGAAGATACTCCAAACCCTGCCGTGAAGCTCACATTATTAGCCCTGGTGATCGTCGTCGTCCCACTATGGCTACCATCGGCACCAAATCCCCCCTGGCCCAGTTGTGCGTAAGCAGTATCACCATTATTTCCAAACACCCCGCCCCCCGTGAAGCTCACGTCATTGGCCTGCGTGATCGTTATCGTGCCACTGTGGCTGCCAACGGCTTCCCATCCCCCCTGGCCCAGCTGCGCGTAGGCCCCACTACCACCGGAGAAAACCACGTCATTAGCCTGCGTAATCGTCGTCGTGCCACTGTGGTTGCCAACGGCTGCCCCCCCCCCCTGACCCAGTTGCGCGTAGGCCTTACTTCCATTCCCTCCCAAGAAAACCACGTCATTAGCCTGTGTGATCGTCGTCGTGCCGCTGTGGTTGCCATCAGCAATAAATCCCCCCTGGCCCAGTTGCGCGTAGGAAGCAGTTCCAGCCCCCCCCGAGAAGCTCACGTCATTGGCTTGCGTGATCGTCGTCGTGCCACTGTGGTTGCCAACGGCACCAAATCCCCCTTGTCCCAGCTGCGCATAGGTGTTATTTCCAGTTCCCCCCGAGAAAACCACGTTATTGGCTTGCGTGATCGTCGCCGTCCCGCTGTGATTGCCATTGGCTTCGCGCCCCCCTTGGCCCAGCTGCGCATAGGCGTTACTTCCAGCCCCTCCCGAGAAAACCACGTTATTCCCAGCGGACAGTTCGATCACTGACGTGGCCGTCGCTTCGATTGTAGTGTTAACTTGACTTCCCCCCACATGGCCAATCTGTGCGTAGTTGGCGTTGCTGCCACCCCCACCTGTGGCGCTCACATCATTGACCGCATGCACCGTAATCCCCCCGTCCACCACATAACCACCCCCCTGATCACTCACCTGAAACCCCAACTGCGCAAAACGTCTATCCGCTCCCGCTCCCAAACCTCCCTGCAAATTGACATCGTAAGCAAACACATTCGTATCCCCGGATCGACTGCCCACTGCCACACCTCTGACCTGCGATCCACCCCCGATGTTCACCATACCGTTGCCAACACCATATACTGTAGACGATGTCACATCTTCCGCCGCAAACACCCCAGTATTATAAGCCGTCGCCCCATCCCAACCCGCCACGATGTTGATATCCCCGCCGGTCGCATTGCGGTTCTGCACACTCACGTTGAAAAGCGCATCTCCCGTCGCCAACAGATTCAGCGTATTGGTTGAATCATAAAACAGCTCCGAATCAAAACGGATGAACTGCGTGCCACCGTCCCAATCGTATTCCGCCCCAAAGTTCGCCTGATTCAAATTGTAAGTCAGAGTCACATCACTGCCACCTTCCAACGCGGCCTGAATCGCATTCACCTCTAATAGAGTATTCACTGTATAGTTGTAGAAACCAGGCATGAGCGAGTAATAGTTGAAATTGCCGGCTATTGGATTCATCGGTCCGGGCAGGGTGTATGGGCCCGTTCCGAAGTCAAAGCTCCCCTGGTTATTAGGAAAGGCTGTGCCACCGTGCGCCATTCCATTAAGCAAAGTCGCGCTATTAACATTATCGTTGCCGCCCAGGTAGAAACGCAACTCCCCACTCGATGCCGAAGATCCACTGTAAAAATTACTCGCAGCATCCGCTGTCAGGTCACCCAACACACCGATATAAGTTTTGGCAGGACCGATGAGATTTCCGATCGAAGCTTTTACTAGAGTGACATCCCCCTCTGCACGGATCATCACATCACCCCTATTATCCCCTGTCCCATCACCTGTCCGATCACCGTTGCCAACCCGGGCATAATGCTCCGCATTCCTTCCTCTAGTGAGAATGAGATTACCCGACTGAGTCAGCAAGATGTTCCCACTGTGGTCGCCAATGGCAAATGCTCCCCCCTGGCCTAGCTGCGCGTAGGCAAAATTTCCTTCTCCTCCCGTGAAAACGATGTCTTCGGCCCGCGTCACCGTCACCGTCCCAGTGTGGTTGCCAAAGGCCGCCAGCCCTCCCTGGCCTAGCTGCGCGTAGGCCCCCCATCCATCACCAGCCATGAAGGTCAGGTTATTGGCTTGGCTAATCGTCGTATTTCCACTGTGATTGCCACGGGCTTGATATCCACCTTGACCCAACTGCACGTAGGCAGAATCTCCACTGCCCGCGGTGAAGACCACATCATTTCCGACTGACATCTCGATCACCGACGTAGCCACTGCTTCAACTGTGCCATTAATCGTAAAGTCAGCCCCCACATGGCCGATCTGCGCGTAATTGTAGCTACTGGTATCCCCCCCCGTCGCCCTAACATCATTGAGGGTGTGCACGGTGATCCCGCCATTAACCAATGGTGTTACCCCTAGGTTCGCCCCGCCCTGCGCGAACCCGTTACGCACTCGAAAACCTAACTGCGCAAAGCGTGCATCCGCTCCCGCTCCGGTGCCGCCCTGCAATGTCACATCATAACCAAACACGCTACTTAGCCCGGACCGGCTCCCTACCGCCACGCCGCCTGTCTGGCTACCATCCCCGATAATCACGCTACCCATACCTCCGCCAAACACGCTCGTGCCAACCACATCCTCCGCTGCAAAAGTCGCGGCATCAAAAGCCGTGATTCCGTCCCAACCTGCGACGATGTTCACATCCCCACCAACTGCATTGCGGTTCTGCACCGAGGCGTTGAAAATCACCTCACCTGTCGCCAGCAGATTGAGGGTGTTCGGCGAATCATAAAACAGATTCGAGTCAAAACGAATATAGTAAGGACCCCCACCCCAGTCGTATTCCGCTCCGAAACTAGCCTGACCCTGAATATTGTAAGCCAGGGTCACATCGCTGCCGCCCTCCAAAGCCGCCTGAATCGCCGTCGTCTCCGCCAGCGTATCCACATTATAGTTATAAAAAGCAGCCAGTGTGTAGTAAGCGAAGTTTGTTCCCGCCGCTGGAACGTAGGGACCCGTTCCGAAAGCGTAAGACCCTTGATTATTTGGGTAGGGTGCGGCTCCGTGAGCCACCCCGTTGAGCAAAGTCAAAGCATTCACATTGTCGTTCCCGGCCACATAAAAACGCAAGTCACTAGCGGGAGCGCTGGTGAAAGCACTGGCGGCGTCCGCCGTGAGGCCACCGGCGAGCCCGATGAATGTATTGCCTGAAGTGTAAGAACCGTCGGGGTCGACCAGGTGCCCGATAAAGGCATTCGTAAGCGTAGTATTGCCGCTGGTGCGAATGGACACATCACCGCTGACCGTATGGCTCGCATCACCATCACCAGGCTCGTCGCCGTGGCCGATCAGAGCATACTGGTCGATCACATCCAGACCCGTCAAGGTCAGGTTGCCTGAGTGGAGCAGCGAGATATTCCCGCTGTGGTTGCCGTCGGCCCCCACTCCTCCTTGACCCAACTGTGCGAAGGCATTCGCTCCACCTCCCCCCAAAAGTCGCACGTCGTGGGTCAAGTTGATCGTCGTCGTGCCACTATGATCGCCAACGGCATTACTCCCACCCTGTCCCAACTGCGCGTAGGCATCGCCTCCATTCCCCCCGCTGAAAATGATATCGTTGGCTAGCACCACTGTAGCTGTCCCGCTGTGATTGCCCGCGGCAAACGCTCCCCCCTGGCCCAGTTGCGCGTAGGCAAAATCTCCAGCATTCCCCGTGAAAACGATATCATTGGCTTGCGTCACCGTAACAGTCCCACTGTGATTGCCACTGGCAAACGCCCCCCCTTGACCCAGTTGCGCGTAGGACAAATCTTCAGCTCCCCCCGTGAAAACGATGTTGTTGGCTTGCGTAATCGTCGCGTTCCCGCTGTGGTTGCCAACGGCAAGATTCCCCCCTTGGCCCAGCTGCGCGTAGGCACCTATCCCAACTCCCGTGAAGACGATGTCGTTGGCCAGCATGATCGTCGTGATTCCGCTGTGGTTACCAATAGCATTGTTCCCTCCCTGTCCCAGTTGCACGTAGGACAAAATCCCATCCCCACCCGTGAAGACGATGTCGTTGACTTGCGTAATCGTCGTTGTGCCACTGTGATTGCCAAAGGCATTATCCCCCCCTTGTCCCAGTTGTACGTAGGCAAAACTTCCACCACCTCCCGTGAAGACCAAGTCATTCCCGACAGCCAGCTCAATCACCGAACTGGCCACCGCCTCTATGGTACCGCTAATTTGATCCGTCCCCACATGGCCAATCTGCGCGTAGTTGTGATTGCCACTGTCCCCACCCGTCGCCCTCACGTCATTGCTCACATGCACCACGATCCCTCCATCGACCACTGGTGCCACTCCTAAATTAGTCCCATCCTGCGCAATCCCGTCCGTCACCTGGAAACCCAGTTGCGCAAAACGCCCGTCAGCTCCTACGCCATTGCCACCCTGCAAACTTAAGTCATAGCCAAATACATTGATGGCTCCCGAACGACTGCCCACCGCCACGCCGACTGCCTGCCCGCCATTACCGATGTAAACCGTGCCGTTGCTCTGCCCGAATATCACTGTCGTGTTCACGTCCTCTGCGGCAAAAGCCACCGTATCATAAACCGTCGTGCCATCCCATCCCGCCACAATGTTGATGTCGCCACCGGTCGCATTACGGTTCTGCACGCTGGCGTTGAAATTCACATCGCCACCTGCGATATAGCTGTAGGCATCAGCCGTGTCGTAGCTGGCCTGGTTGAGCAGATTGTCCAAAGTAATGCTTCCGTCGTCGGCGGCAAGAGTCATGCTACCGGTATTGGATAAGCCGTCCGCATCGAGAAGATTCCCCAGCCAGCCATTGTTCACCACGGCATTGCCCCCCGTGCGCACTGTCACGTTACCGCTCACCGATTTACCCGCGTCACCGTCGCCAGGCTGATCGCCGTGACCGATCAAAGCGTATTGGTCGGTGGTGTCCACTCCGCTAAGAGTGAGTTTACCGCGATGGGTCAGAGAGATGTTCCCGCTGTGGTTGCCCTCGGCAAAATACCCGCCATGGCCCAGCTGCGCGTAGGCACCACTTCCAGCGCCCCCTGAAAAACTCACATCATTGGCCTGCGTGATGGTCATCGTACCACTGTGGTCGCCTCTGGCCGCATAGCCACCGTGACCCAACTGGGTGTAGGCAAAATCTCCAGCCCCTCCCATGAATACCACGTTATTCCCAGCGGACAGCTCAAGCACAAACGTGGCCGCCGCTTCGACGGTAGCATCATTTACCAGATCCGCTCCCACATGGCCGATCTGAGCGTAGTTGTAATTGCCACTATCCCCGCCCGTCGCCCTCACGTCATTGCGCACATGCACCACAATCCCTCCATCGACCACTGGTGCCGCTCCTAAATCAGTTCCATCCTGCGCAATCCCGTCCGTCACCTGAAATCCTAACTGCGCAAAACGCCCGTCCGCTCCCGCACCATTGCCGCCCTGCAAACTTAGGTCATAGCCAAATACATTGGTGGCCCCCGATCGACTGCCCACCGCTACTCCGACTGCCTGCCCGCCATTACCGATGTAAACCGTGCCGTTACTCTGCCCAAACACCGTCGTCGTATTCACGTTCTCTGCGGCAAAAACCGCCACATCATAAACCGTCGTGCCATCCCAGCCCCCTACGATATTAATATCCCCACCAGTCGCATTACGGTTCTGTACGCTGGCGTTGAAATTCACATCGCCACCTGCGATATAGCTGTAGGCATCAGCCGTGTTGTAGCTCCCCTGGTTGAGCAAATTGTCCAAAGTAATGCTCCCGTCGGCGACAAGATTCATGCTACCGGTATTAGATAAGCCGTCCACATCGAGAAGGTTCCCCACCCAGCCATTATTCACCATGACATTGCCCCCCGTGCGCACCGTCACATTGCCGCTCACCGTTCTGAGTAAATCACTGTCGCCAGGCTGATCGCCGTGGCCGATCAAAGCGTATTGGTCAGTGGTGTCCGCTCCGCTGAGAGTGAGGTTGCCCGCGTGAGTCAGCGAGATGTTCCCGCTGTGGTTGCCCTCGGCATCATACCCCCCCTGACCCAACTGCGCATAGGACCACTTCTTAGATCCCCCCGTAAAGGCAATATCGTTAGCCTGCAAAATGATCGTCGTACCGCTGTGATCGCCTATCGCCTTAAGTCCCCCCTGTCCCAGCTGTGCGTAAGACCCATCCCCAGACCCGAGCCCCCCCGTGAAAATGATGTCGTTGGCTTGCGTGATCGTCGTGGTCCCGCTGTGATCGCCACCGGCAAACGCTCCCCCCTGGCCCAGTTGTGCGAAGGCATAACCTCCACCCCCACCCGTAAAGGTTATGTCGTTAGCCTGCGTGACCGTCGTGTTTCCGCTGTGGTCACCAATGACAACTGCCGCACCCTGCCCCGCCACCCCCCCCTGACCTAGCTGCGCGTAGGTATAAGTTCCACCCCCACCCGTAAAGGTTATGTCGTTAGCCTGCGTGATCATCGTCGTGCCGCTGTGGTCACCAATGGCAAAAATTCCACCTTGACCCAGCTGCGCGTAGGCGGTCCACTCGTCCCCAGCCTTGAAAACGATGTCGTTGACTCGCGTGATCGTCGTTGTGCCACTGTGGTCGCCTACGGCACCCCACCCTCCCTGGCCCAGTTGTACGTATGCCGCTGCTCCATCTCCTCTGAAGCTGACGTCGTTGGCCTGGATAATAGTCGTATTTCCACTCTGATTGCCATTTGCTTGATATCCCCCCTGACCCAGTTGTGCGTAGGCGGCAATTCCACTCCCTGCTGTGAAGCTGATGTCGTTGGCCTGCGTGATCATTGTCGTGCCACTGTGGTTGCCTCTGGCTCGATACCCCCCCTGGCCCAGCTGCGCGTAGGCCGCTCCACCACCACCCATAAAGACCACGTTATTCCCGACAGCCAGCTCAATCACCGAGCTGGCCACCGCTTCGATGGTGCTGCCCCCCCCCTGATCCGCCCCCACATGGCCAATCTGCGCGTAGTTAAAGTTAGCAGCATCCCCACCCATCGCGCTCACATCATTGAGCGCATGAACGGTGATAGCCCCATCTACCACGGGAGCCGCTCCCAGGTTTGTCCCATCCTGCGCAATCTCATCCGTCACCTGGAAACCCAATTGCGCAAAGCGTCCATTTACCGCTCCTCCATTACCACCCTGCAAGCTGATATCGTAGCCAAACACGTTCGTCGTCCCCGATCGACTTCCGACCGCCACTCCTCCTAGCTGCGTGCCGTCCCCAATATTCACACTGCCCATCGAGTTGCCAAACACCGTCGTGCTACTCACATCCTCCGCCACAAAAGCCGCCGTATTATAAGCCGTCGTTCCGTCCCAACCCGCCACAATATTGATGTCGCCACCGGTCGCATTACGGTTCTGTACACTGGCGTTGAAATTGGCATCGCCCATCGCCAGGAAAGTCAGATCAAAAGTCGAATCGTAGAAAATCGCTGAATTCACCGTGATGTCTCCAGGATCAGTATTCACCCCGGACGAACCGTAAGCCAACACATCCGTCATGGTATCAATGGTCACGTTGTTCAACCCCAAAGCCGTCACGATATTCCCCGCTTCCGTCGCCCCGATGATGTAGCTGTAAGGATCAAGTAACAGATTCCCACCCCCAGTATCCACCGTGCCATTGAATCCCAAATACTCCAATCCTGACACCTCGGTAAAACCTCCCGCACCTCCACCCGCCCCCCGGTTCTCAACCGAGCCCTGGAAATCCATCAAACGATCCGCCCATAAAATCACCCTGCCGCCCGCTCCTGCCCCGGTAGCGTTGGCAAGAATCTGTGCCCCCGCTGCTATACTGGTATTCTGCGAATTAAGCTTGCCCGCGTCGCGGCCGCGATCACCTCCACCAATATAAACCTGTCCGCCTCCGCGATAACCACTGGCATCGATCATCGCCGTTCCTCCCAAACTGACATTGCCTCCAAAAGCCATCACTTGCCCGCCCACTCCCGCATCACTGTTCGCGCTGATCTCTCCTCCCAACAGCACATCGGAATCACTGGCTCCGTTGATCAACACCATGCCGCCGTCACCGCGCATCCCATTCGCTGAAATCCGTGAACCGGGTGCGAGTACAATCTGCGAACTCTCAACCTGACCCGCCCCATCCTCGGTATCCGCTCCAAGCAAAACAAACCCGCCACCATTGCCCCCATTCGCACTGATTTCTCCCGTCGCACCCAAGCCGATAAAGGAACCAGTCACATGAATGAATCCTCCATCACCACTAATGCCGTTAGCCAGCAACTTGCCGTCGATCATGGTGCCTTCATTGCCCGCACTGTGCAGCGCGATCTGACCTCCATCCACTTTTCCCGAAGCATCGATGCGCGCATCAGGCAGCACACGAATCCCCGGAGCAGTGACCAATACCATTCCGCCACTTCCAACATCTCCCTTCACATCAATTCGTCCGCCAATATCCACTCCGGCCCCTTCCATTTCTCCCACATGAGTGATCTGCACCAACCCTCCGCTGTTATCCTCCATCCGCGCTTTCAAGGTTCCGGTATTGACGATGCGTCCTTTGCCTCCTCCGACGGAGAGATAAATCCTGCCGCCACGTTTTTCAAAACCTTTGGCCCGCACCAGCCCGGTATTATTCACTGCCAACGCATACTCATTGCCCCCGGCTGCTTTAAGCTCAGCCGTCGCCGCTGCAATGGTTCCGCTATTGGTAACCGAACCCTCCTGTCCCTCGGGCAAAATCGCCACCCGCTCTTCTCCCTGCGCAGCGATCACGATCTGTTGCCCTGCCGCCAGACCCACCGTTCCCCCGGGGGCGTTCAAGGTTCCAGCGTTCACCACTTCACGGGCGATGAGAAAAATGTCACCGCCGTCGATGGCGTTGATCGTTCCCAGGTTAACCACCTTAGCCAACGAGTTACCCTGGAAACGCAAGTCACCTCCGGTCAAAAAATCCGCATCGCTGACGTCCAGAGTCGAAACGATAAAACCCGCCGTATCAATCCGCCCGCCGGGACCGATCAGCACCCCGTTGGGATTGATCAACAACACACGACCATTAGCCTGAAGCTGCCCCTGAATCGAAGAGGGCAACGCACCCATCACTCGATTCAAAGCCGCACTGCCACTACCCGGTTGAATGAACTGCGTCAGTTCCCCCGCGCTGATATTAAATTCCCCCCAGTCAACGATCAGCTTGTCGCTGCCTTGTTGAATCAGCAAGTGAGCCGGATTATCAAAATTGAACTCCGCCGCTCCATGACGAATAACAGGAGCCGCCGGATTGGCAAAAGCCCTCGGCTGAACCGCCATGGCGACAATGAGAATACTAGCCAGCAAGCGCCAGCGTAATAAGATCGAAGAGGATGACGTAAAAGGCATAAATTAAAAATGCAGTTCTGGTTGAGGTTAGGAAAACTGTTCCGCTTGAAAAGTTAGTCTGGGACGGAACGCCTGTCAAAAACATAAGGCCAAAGGGCACCTCGGCTACTACGTGTGCAAGGCCAATCACCCTCATTACAAAAAAAGTCTACTGCCATGTAAGCTCAAATATGTGTCCAGAGAGGCGGCTACCAAACTCACGGCTGGCTTCCTTAAAACCAAGTTGTGCACGCCTGCCCAACTCAAAGATTTGATGCAATCACATGAAGAAAAATTGGCTGAAAAAATTGTTCACTTCTCGTCTCCTGAACCTAAACAGCTTCTTGATAAGTTGAATGCCAAAATCCAGAGGATTCTCTTGGCGTATGAAAATGACGCAATCTTACTATAGGAGTTAAAAGGCAGGAGTCGAAAACTGGATGCAAAAAACAAATTATAATCAAGCAGGCAAAAGAACATAAAAATTTAAAACCGGCACACACTGACTTGAAAGAAACTGTGCCATTTATTAAACGGATACAGGGGTTGGATTTGGAGCAGACAGACCCATTTGAAATTCGGGATGTCGTTCACAGTGTCTTTAGGGAGGTCTACTTCGTCAATGGTAAGCACGGGCCTGAGCTTTGTTGCTTCAGATGGCGAGCAGGAGCTTTGCCCGGCGGAGGCGGTTCCGTGTTCGAAAATATCGCAATCGAAGGCGTGGTGACTCCGGAACATAACTTCACACTGGCTGACATCGAAGAACAAATTCCTGATGGTCACCGCAAGTGCACGAAATGCATGAAGGTCAAAAAGCTGAACGATTACCACAAAAAACGAAAGGATGGTGGAGAAGGAGCAGGGAATCGCCGTAGCGCCTGTAGAGTGTGCCGGAAAGTAGGAAAGGGTAAACACTCAGTATTACCGAAAAATGGGGAGCAGGAGGAAATGAAATTGGTACCAAGCTATTCAAATGGACAAAAAGCTGAAGTCGCACATTTCGTAATTGAATATAATAAGAAAAACAACAGAGGAGGCATAGCTGCTGCGGTAAAAGAATTCGGAATAAGTCGTTCCAGTATTAACAGGTGGCTGAACCCGACCGATGAAGAGGTGAACGAAGCGCTTGAGGGTTTAAAACAGCGCATGAGGGAGGCTGAGGCCACACAGGATGAATACGACGGGTTGACTAAATAATTTTTGAATGTGAGCGCAGGAAAGCAGGCAGCAACTACGTTACGGTTGGGTCTTGACCAGAAAATCGGGTATTGTAGAATCGAGTGTAACCCTGCGAGCTTCAGTGAACCTGCATTAACAGCAAATCACTGAGCTTGGCTATTCGACAGAAACAACTTGGACATGATCGCCTTTAGAGTATTTCGAAACGATCAGGAAGTCTGCCTGGCAGGAATCGATGGATTGGGTGTTTTGACAGCAATCGTCACCTGGGCGAATCGAGATGGCGAGTTTACCGAGTCTGGACAGCCCGAGGAATCGCTGGATCTGACAGTTGGTGCGTTCAAAACTGTGACTAAAGAGAATCTGATGTGGCCCACTCAACGCCTTTCGGTTGGTGAGAAGATCACGATTCAGATAGAAGAGTCCGAGAGTGTCATGAAGCCAACTGACAAGCGAATCTACTCAGAGGAATCCAAGATTGAGGGCATGAAGCAGAATGCCAGAGACTTGGCACAGAAACTTGGCTGGCAGCTTATCGAGACACCAAATCAAGAAGCCGAACAATCCGCCTCCGGGGGCGATAGCGCTCCAAATTGAATTCGGGCTTCCATCCTACCCCGGATGGGCTCAAACGTTCGGTGACAAAAGTAGAAACCCTATGATTGATTCAATTTCTGAGATCGAAAAAATAATTGGCATCCCTTTACCGGAGGATGTGCGCTCATATTATGTTGGGAACCTTACCATTTTGGACCTTCCGTGCGAGATTGACGTGCCCCACGTTTCACCTTGGATAGATGAGGTAGATCAATTGTATTCCGCTGATGATGCTCTTGGTATACTTCAAGAAGACCTCAAATCTGTAGAATACGAAATTCGTGAAGTGCCAGCGGGAACAATACCTTTAGGAGACAACGGAAGTGGAGATTATTATGTCGCTTCGATACGTGAGTCAGATTTTGGGTTGATTTACTACATGTTTCATGAAGTTTCTGACCCTATGGATGAGAGTTTGAAGGGTGCAATCCTTCTTGCCACAAGTTTCTCAGAGTGGGTTTGTAAATTTCGGCCAATGCCGACAAGTAGTTCGAGCCAGTCGTGACAATCGCCAAGATTGACTCTGCGAAGCCGCACTGATACAAATGCCTTGAGGCGTATTGCCTCACCCAATTTAGCGTTCTGTAAAAAAATTCCTGCATGATGACTCGCTTTCTACATCTCATTGCTGTGATTATTGGAGCCCTTGCTCTAGTTGGTGGATGCATGATGGCTGCAACTGGTCTATTGCTTTTCGCTGGCTCGAATATGTTTCCGAATGTAGCTGAGATCCCAGTTCAAGTCTTAGTGGCGTCCGTTGCGGGAGGCGGGCTTTCCGTTGCAATCGGCGGGGCTTTATTGACTCTCCTTACACGAACACACCCCGCTCACTCCACAGGTGGTAATGATTAGATGCCACGTGAGTTTCGTGCTCGTCACGAATAAGTGGTCTCTGGACACGCTTAACTTGGGTTTACACCGTCACCTCAGCATAACGGATTCTTGTCAATGTTCGCGCATGTAGTCGCTCCATGCCGCGTGGGTCCGGCAGGCTGAGCATGACACAGAAAGGTTTGTCCTTGTGGGCATCCATGAAATCGATGGTTTTTCGGGTGAGAAAATCGGTGGCAAAACTTTCCTCTGTTGCGCCCGCGACCGAATAGGTGGGCTTGGCATTTTTTGTCACCGCCACTCGTGGGCCTTCCAGAGTGTCTTTGAACTGTTTCCAGTGTCCGCGGTTGAACATGTAACGATTGTCATCAAAACCAAACTTGCGTGATACTCCCCATTCGGGTTTACCCGTTCCATTCAAATGCCACTTGCCGACATAACCCGTCGCGTAATTCTGACGGCGAAGGATTTCGGCGAAGGTGATGATGTCATCGCTCAATGGGATGTTATTGGTTTCGACAGGAGTGTTTTGGGGATAACGACCCGAGACAAAAGCGGCGCGCGATGGCGCGCAGACCGGAGAGGTGGCGTAAAAACTGGTGCAGATGGCGCCGTCGGCAGCAAGGCTGTCGATGTGCGGGGTTTCGACTACGGCCCGCCCCCACATCAAAGCTTGATCAGGGGGCAGCAGATCCCGGTAACAGCCAAGGGTGCGGAAATTGTGTTCGTCGGTCATAATGACCAACAAGTTGGGAGGACCGGATTTTTTGCTTTCTGCCTGAACGGCAAAAGAGGAGCAAAGGGAAAGAAGCAAGAGCAAGAGTTTACGAGTCATGGCTGAATTCTTTGTACCGCATGTGCCTAACGGCTTCAATGACGTGTTCGCGTATGGATGGGATTCAGTGCTGTCTTTCGGAATCGGATTGAGGATCGATACCGAGTTGCGATCCCGATAGCGATACCGAGTTGAATCACGTGCGATTAACGCAAATGCGTAGGTGACAAGACCGGAGAAACGAACATCTTGTTTCCATGACGATGAAACCCCTCTCAAAATTCGGATGCTCTTGGACTGCAGTTTCCCTGCTGGCGGCGCTACTGATTCCTTTCACCGCTTCTGCCGTGCCGCTCGCCGAGTTGGAGGGATCCAAGCCTAATATCATTTTATTGATCACCGATGATCAGGGATACGCTCCAGTGGGACGCCATGGGCATCCATGGATCAAAACACCAAACCTGGATGCGCTCTACGACAAAAGCCTACGCTTTGATCGCTTTCATGTCGCGCCCACCTGTGCGCCGACTCGATCCGCTCTGATGTCCGGCCGTCACCCGATGAAGAATGGTGTGACCCACACCATCCTTGAGCGGGAACGTATGGCATTGAGCACTGTGACCCTGCCTCAGGTGCTCAAGACGGCGGGATACACTTCGGGCATATTCGGGAAGTGGCATCTGGGAGATGAGGAAGAATACCAACCACACACCCGGGGATTTGATGAAGCTTTCATTCACGGTGGGGGTGGAATCGGCCAGGCTTACGACTGCAGTTGTGCCGACGCACCCGGCAATAAGTATTTTGATCCGGTGCTGCGACACAACGGGAGCTTTGTGAAAACTGATGGCTATTGTACCGATTTGTTTTACACGGCGGCGATGGGGTGGATCAAAAAAGTGAAAGATGAAAAGAAACCCTTCTTTGCCTACATCACCACCAATGCCCCACACGGCCCCTTCATTGCTCCGGAAAAAAATGCTGAGAGGTTCCGGAAGCTGGGGTTTTCAGAAAAGACCGCAGGCTTTTACGGCATGATTGAAAACATCGATGAAAACGTAGGGCGTCTCATGGCGCATCTCGACGAGTGGAAGCTTTTTGATAATACCGTCATTATTTTTCTGTCGGACAATGGCATGACTGGCGGAGGTTCCGGACGGGGCAAAGTCGGGCAAGCTGCTGACGGGACGGTGCTGGAAATGTACAATGCCGGCATGAAAGGGCAGAAGGGCAGCACGGATGAAGGCGGAACGCGGGTGCCTGCTTTCTTTCGCTGGGATGGAAAGATCAAACCGGGGCGTAGCATTGATACCATCGGTGCGCACATCGACATGCTGCCAACCCTGGCAGACCTGGCTGACGCCAAACTTCCGTCGAACCAGGTGGAGGGGCACAGTTTGCTGCCACTGATCGCAGATGGAGGCGAAAAGGCAGACTGGTCGGATCGTTATTTATTCACCCACAAGGGGCGTTGGAAAACAGGTGCCAATCCCGATGACTTTCAGTGGAAGGGGTTTGCGGTGCGTAACCAACGCTTTCGTTTTGTCGACAACAAGTTCCTTTACGATATGGACAAAGACCCGGGTCAAAAGGCCAATGTGATTGAAAGGCACTCCGAGGTCGTGGAGAAAATGCGCAAGGCTTACGATGCCTGGTGGAAAGAAACGCGGCCGCTGATGGTGAACGAAGATGCGCCGATGTCACCGACTCGTCCTTTTCATGAGTTATTCAAAAAGCAGTCGGCCAATGGCGGGATTCCCGACTGGGTGGTACCGACTTTATAGGCAAAAGAAATAGAAAGCAGAGCAATAATCAGGGTGATGCGCCCTGTTACCTTTGCCGCTCTGCATCTACTCATCGGTAGCAAAAATCCCGATACTGCCCCGGTCCACCCTCCTCCCCTTGCTCCGCCGCATGGGCGATATTCACCATCTCCCTTGCCGTGACATAATGAAATTTCACTGATCCATCCGCCTGATTCATCTGTTGAAGTGACCTGTGAAATGCCTGCATCTTCTCTCCCAGTAACATTTCATAATTCTGTGGAATCCCCCCATGGGTGTGCAACTTCACAAAAACCCACTCCGGTTTACCTTTGACATGGACACCTAAATCCCTCCACAGCTCCATCCGCAAACCTGTCGGTGGATTATTCCCCGTCAGATCACTGTTCTCCACCCGCGGCATCAGCCCCCACTTCCGCCGCTTCCAATTCAAACCCAAGCCCCCCTGGATCAATAACAAATGTTCATCCGAAGCCCTCATGCCCCGGGTGCCCCCAAGCTCCATCGGAACACCCTGGTTATGTGATTTGGGCTGCGCCGAATCTTGCGCATAATAAATTGAATTAATCATCTTCGTCTGCGTTGGATGCGGAGCCGAAGGCATGGTGAAATCCGCATAACAGCCCGTTTGCTTCAGCAGCCCCAACTCCTGATTAATCCCACAACCTTCTCCCTCGGGGTGCGAATTATCCAGAGCCCAGTTGCCGTGAATGAATCCGTAAACCACCTCCCCCTTCTCATCATGCGACAACAGATCATGCGCAACCAGATCTTTTTTTCCCTGTTCAATGGACTCTATCAATCCCGCAGCCGTGTCATTATGGTGATGAAGATGAATCTCCACTTCCGAACCCGTCCGGTGACATAGATCCGCCAGAGGCGCCAACAAGTCAGTATCATACTGCTCCACCGGGTAAAAAAAAGTGTGCCGGGGATTCTGCCCGTCTGCATCCTCGAAAGGGCGAATCAATTCCGGAAAACGATTCTGCCATTCGGCAATCCTTGCCACCGCCCCCTCCCTGTCACTGTCGTGCAAAGGCTCAAAATGATCACAAACCGCAATCATCACATGGGTATCACCAACAACGCTCGCCCTTCGACGACGCATGAGGTAAGACAACAACCATTTATCGAAGGCTTTATACATAACTACCAACCAGCCGGGCGGCTCCCCCCCTTAATCCAACGCACAAAACCCAATACACACAAAATCTGCAAAAAAAGAAACCCACTCGATATTTTCGCTAGCACCGTAAGCGGCTTCCAAGGAAAAGAAATTTCAAACATGCCCGCTATTGCCAGGCTGTAACAAAGCAACTGCCATAGAAAAGTAAGCCAATAAATCCAGGACTCATCGAACAACACGAGATTGCAAAACAAAGCAACAAGCAAAAAAACAGGGCCGAGCAAACGTATGTATTTATGTGAGATCAGCTGCCAGACCAAGCGATTCTCCCACGGCAACAGCCAGGCCGGGTAGCGAAACAGCATCTGCCAGTTCCCTGCCAGAGTCCTCACCTTGCGCCGCTTTTCGGACTCACGATCCAGGGACTGCGGATCATAGGCTTTGGCTTGGGCTTCGAATAAAACCCGGTAACCCGCCTGCGCAATCTTCATCGGAATCACCACATCATCCAGAATCGTATTTTCATCAATCGCTTCGTAAGCCTCCCCCCGCACTGCATAAACCGCCCCGGTGCAGCCAATGCTCGAGCCAATATCAGATTCTTTTTCCCGGATCAATTTCTCCAAGACCCAATATATATCCAAACCCTCACCTGCCACCTGATCAGACGACTCAATCTCCAAACTGCCGCTCACCGCCCCTACTTTTTTATCTGCAAATGCCGCTACCAATTGAGAAATCGTATCTTTTGCAAAGCGCTGGCGCACATCGACCAATACCACGATCTCCCCCGTGGCAATCGCCACTCCCTGATTCAAGCCTGCCGCCTTACCCTCTTTTCCCTGCTCCAATTCCACCACCCTGACCCACTGCCCAATCCCGCCCTCTTCATCCGATCCTCCCCCTATCGCTGCAGCCGCCACCTGACCGGTCTTGTCTTCGCAGCGATCACAGATCACCAACACTTCTTCCAGACCACTGTAATCCGACTGCAAAAGGTTTTCGATCCGCCCCAGAATCCGATCCTCCTCATTATGCACTACCATCACCACCGAGACGGATGGCTTCGGCGACGTTTTTCCGGCATCCCTTTTGCGGCCAGGCATCAGCTTACCCAGGAACGAAAAAACCGACAGCAATACGGCATACCCGATATAGGTATAAACCACAAGAATCAGACTGCCCCAGAATATCCACTCCATTTTTTAAAATTTAACCCATTTAGAACACACCCTTGTGCTTTGACCTACCTAATATGACAAGAACATTGGCGATTTTGCAAACCTACTCCTCCTCGTAGAACAGATTGCCAATCCGTTTATTCAAATATCCAGCAAGCAAACGGATTAGCAATCCGTTCTACATTTCCATACATCATTTTACGAAAGTCGAAGCACTAATAGTTCATACCACCTATCTTTTTCTCTTTCAAAAAAACGTTTTCCAGTGAACCTTCCTGCTTTCCGTATTCAGGTAAACTACCATGAGTCAGACAACACAAAAGATCAGTATTTTCGGCCTCGGTTACGTCGGCAGCGTCACCGCCGCCTGCCTGGCATCACGCGGCCATGACCTCACCGGCATCGACGTCCAGCCGGAAAAAGTTGCCCGGATTAATTCCGGTAAAGCCCCCATCAGCGAACCCGGACTGGACGCCCTGATCGACGAACAGGTGAATGCCGGACGATTAAGAGCCACCACGGATCCTGCCACCGCCACCTCAACCGACATTTCCCTTGTCTGTGTGGGAACCCCTTCCACCGCCTCCGGCGAACTCGATCTTTCTTTTGTCGACTCGGTCTGCCAACAGATTGCCAACATGCTCGAATCCTCCGGCAAAGAGCATTCGCTCGTTTTTCGCAGCACCATGCTGCCTGGCTCAGCGCGTCGACTGGCCGAACAGCATTTCTCAAAATTTATTGCCAGCGGGAAACTCTCCGTTTACTTCCTGCCGGAATTCCTCCGCCAGGGCAGTGCCATCGCCGACTTCCGCGACCCCAGCCTCTCCGCGATTGGTGTGCTCGATCCTCTCACGGAAAAAACGATTGGCAATCCGGTCGCCGGCATCCTCGATGAGGGCATCGAAGTGGTTGGTCTGGAAGCCGCCGAGCTGCTCAAGTATTCCTGCAATGCCTTCCATGCAGCCAAAGTCAGCTTTGCCAATGAAATCGGTCGCATCGCCAAAGGTTTTGATGGCGACGGCTCACGAGTGATGGAACTGCTCTGCAGTGACAAGCGGCTCAACATTTCTTCTTATTACATGCGCCCGGGCAACCCCTTTGGCGGATCCTGCCTGCCCAAGGACGTCAGTGCTCTGAGTCATTTCGCCCGCTCTCTCAACGTCACCGTCCCCACTCTCGACAGTCTTTTGCCGAGCAACCAGAACCACCTCGAGCACCTGATCAAACTGGTCGAAAAAACCGGCCAAAAATCCGTCACCCTGATCGGTATCGCCTTCAAAAACAATACCGATGATCTGCGCGGCAGTTCCCTGGTCAACCTCGCCAACGCCCTGCTGATGAAAGGCTACGAGATCCGTATCTATGACCCCCTGGTATCCCCCTCCAGCCTGGTAGGAATGAACAAACGCTACGCTTCGGCCAAACTGCCGGGCCTGGACAGTGCCTTGAAATCCGATCTCTCTGAAGCGATCCCGGAAGCTGGAACCTTGGTAATATCCAAAGCCTGCGCCAAACTCGAAGAACTGCGCCCCCTCTTATCCTCTCAGCATCACCTCATCGACGTCAATGGCTGGCGCGACCTCGAAGACCTGCCCGGCCACTACCACGGCCTCTGCTGGTGATAACTTCTGCATCCAGCCTACTGGATTCTTCCCCCTACCCCTTCACAAAAACCGTGATCGCGTCCTGATAAAGCCCCGCCTCAAACTCAGCGCCTTTGTTGTCCTCCCAGGTCTGGAATTGGTCCACCACCTCCAGCCCCACATCGGTCAAAATACAGGTCATGTCCTCGATCGTCACATTGCTGCGCCAGCCACCTTTTTCACCTCCCACCGTTCCATGGTGCAAAACCCCCTTGCCGCCGGATTTCAAAACCCGCACAAACTCGCCGGCATAAGCCTCTAGCTCGGGCTTATTGATATGCACAAATACATCGAAGGACCACAAGCTATCGATGCTGCCATCCGCCACCCCTTCCAGATCCCGTCCACTGGAAACAAAAAACTCTGCATGATCCACATCGGCAAAACGCTGCTGACAAGCCTCGACACAGGAAGCTGAAATGTCCGCCCCTTGCAAACTGGAAGCCAGTTCCAATAATTCCTCCGTCCATCGCCCACCACCGGGCCCGATCTCCAGCACCTGGTCCTCCTCGCTCACGTATTTTCTCAATACACAGTCGATCACCGATTGTTTCCACTCCGGCGACGGGCTCCATTCCTCTCCACCTGCCCCCCAATCCCAACTCTCCCAGATCAGCTTGTTCATCGCCGCACTGTTCAAGCCCGGCAGCTGTTTTTTTCTCCGCAGCGAATCCATCCAGGCAAAAGCTTGCGCGGAAATCGCACTCGTCGCATAATAAACTGCCAGACAAATACTCCACAGCAGCCCGTTTTCACGCAAAGCCAGTAGCGCGATTTTTACTTTTTTCCCAAAGGAAATTCTTTGCCTGTTTTCAACAATATCTTTCATTTTTCACAGCATGGCGGAATGTAGCAGCGCATCCTAAACTCAGCTTGCCTCTGCAGCAACGCCAATCATACAACCTGACGCTTAAAACCCAATATGGATCTCACCTTCGTTTTTCCCTGCCTCAACGAAGAAGGCACCCTCGCCGACTGCATCAAAGCCGTGAAAGCATCGCTCGACAGCGGTGACGGCTCGGTCAAATACGAAATCGTCGTTGCCGACAACGGCAGCACCGATCGCTCGGCCGAAATCGCAACCGAACTGGGTGCCCGGGTCGTACCCGTTCCCCAGCGTGGCTATGGAGCCGCCCTGCGTGGCGGCATCGAAGCCGCCGGGGGCGAGTATGTCATGTTCGCCGATGCCGACAGCACCTACATGTATGAACATTGCCTGCCACTTTACCAAAAGGCCAAGGAAGTCGATGCCGACATGTCCATCGCCTCGCGCATGACCGGCGAGATCGAGGACGGTGCCATGCCGCCGTTGCACCGCCACCTTGGCACCCCGGTTCTCACCGGTTTGATCAATGTCCTGTTCAAGGGAAATCTCAGCGATTGCAACTCCGGCTTCCGCTGCATCCGCAAAACCGCCTACGCCACTTGGGGCATTCGTGCCAGCGGCATGGAGTTCGCCTCAGAACTGCTCATCAAAGCACTGAAAAACGACGCCAAAACCGTCGAAATCCCCTCCGGCCTGCGCAAGGGGCCCGAGGGCCGGGTCGCCCATTTGCGCACCTGGCGAGACGGCATGCGCCACCTGCTTTTCATCCTATCGGAACGCCCCCGCCTGTTTGAAGTCAGCGGACTGTTTTTGATCTCCTTCTGCACCGCACTGCAAATCATCGCCATGATCACCGGCCCGACCAAGGTCATCGGCCTCAATATTTTTGACCTGCACAGCAAGGCCCTGCTGCTGCTGGGCGGCCTGACCGGCATCCAGCTCTACCTCTTTGCCTGTGTGCTCTTTTTACGCGAACGGGAAAAACCCACCAAGTTGACGCAAAAGCTCATCACCATCGATGAAGGCAGCCTGTTTTTCCTCCTGCTCGCCCTCTTTGCCACCGAGGCACTGGTAATCGG
>DAOUQC010000077.1 GCA_030625775.1 Verrucomicrobiota bacterium | reverse complement strand
CGTACCCTCGACACCCATATCAAACGCCTGCGTGAAAAGCTGGGAAGCCACGGCAGCCAGATTGAAACCATCCGCAGCGTGGGGTATCAATTCAATTCAAACGATCAACCATCGACCTAAGCAGATTTGGAAATATTTCTCATCATTTTCCTAGCGATACTCGTCGTGGTGCTCATCTGGCGCTGCCGACGGCTTGCTCAAGGCATAAAGCAAATAGCTGATACGCTCCAGTCAAAGGAAACTCCCTCACCTGATAGCATCGACCAGCTTGACAACATCGAACCCCTCAACTCGCTGAGGCACACGCTTTCCAATTTTCTCACTGAAATCGAGATGGATCGCAAATTAGAACGTCGCCAGCGACGCTTCTTCGAAGGCATGCTCAACCAGATTGAAGACGCCCTCATCATTCTCGATAACAATCTGGAAATTCGATTTTCCAATGAAGCTGCCCGGCAGCTGTTTGCCAGCGACCATGCCCACGAAGGACGTCAGTTGATCGAAGTGTGTCTGGATCACCGTATTGCAGATGCGGTCAACCTCGCCCTCGAAACGCACAATAAAACCCGCGAAGAACTGCGGCGACCTGCCCCTAACTTAATTACAGGACGCAATGAGCATAACTACCTCGTAGAAGCGGAGCCACTGATCGAAAAAAACGGTTTTGGAAGAGGCGCATGGATCCTCATTCGCGATATCACTCGACAGGCAGAGACGGAACAAATTCGTCGTGACTTTGTGGCCAATGCCTCCCATGAATTGCGCACCCCCTTGTCAATCATCAATGGTTATCTCGAAATGCTCGATGAAGATGATGATTCTGGCTTTAATGAAGAGAGCACTCGCCGCAGCATCAAAACGATGCGTAACCATTGCGAGCGTATCACCCGTATAGTCGATGACATGCTCACTATTTCCAAACTGGAGAGCAACTCCAATCTCCTGAAAAGGGAGCGCTTTGGCCTATTGGACTCCATAATGGACTCCCTCAACCACCTGAAGCCTGTCAGTGAAGCCCAGCAAGCCACTATTAAGGTAAATGCTCCTGAAAGAGAACAAATCATAACAGGGGATCGTTTTTACTGGGACCAGATTTTTTCCAACCTGATCGAAAATGCACTCAAGCAAAACCCCAAACCTGGCCTGAAAATCACCATCTCCCTGAGCCTGGACAAAGGCAACCTCCAGATCAATATCTGCGACGACGGTGTAGGTATCCCTGCCGAAGACCTGCCTAATATTTTCCAACGTTTTTACCGGGTGGAAAAACACCACTCCCAGGCTATCAAAGGAACAGGTTTGGGCCTTTCCATTGTAAAAAGAGCCGTCGAAGCCCATCACGGCCGAATTTCCGCAACCAGTCAACCCGGCCTGAAAACCACCTTCACCATCACTGTTCCGACGAGTGATCCTGAGATCACAGCTGATAAATTATAAGCCGAGCACTTACACCTTCAGCTACCAGCACGAAGGCCCTCAATCGCCATAATCCGACGCCATTTCCGACAAAGCCTCGGGGCCAATATGACGGATATCAGTCGCACTGCCGACAAATACGGACTCCTCTCCAATGTTAACCGCGTGATCCCCCACACGCTCAAGGCACCTCGCTACGAATATGAGATGCAAATACACTTTTAAGTTCCCGGTATCCCGCTCCATTGCCTTGGTCAGCTCCTTGACTGTTTTGCGGTAGGCGGCATCCAGCTTCCTGTCCTGTTCATGTAAAGCCAGCCCTAAATCCACATCTGATTCGGCAAAGGCCCGGATCCCGTCTCTCAACAAAGCGGAAGCCATCTCATAAAGAGGTTCGATCATCCGGGTTTCCGCCACTTCAGGCTGTTTGCCAATCTTGCGTGCCCGCCTTGCGATGCTGCCCGCCTCATCCGAGATGCGTTCCAGATTATTGGCAATTTTCATCGCAGCCAAAACATGTCGCAAATCAGTCGCCACCGGACTGAAACGCATCAGGATTTTCAAGCCCTCCCCATCAATGCTCTTCTCAAATGAATTCACTTCATCGTCATCGGCAATCGCTTCGTTACAAAGTTCTGCATTGCGGTTCAGGAGCCCGGTGATCGCATGTTCCAAATTTTGTTGCGCCACGCTGGCCATACGCAGCACCGAATTTCTAGACTCACGCAGGGCCTCTTCAAAGGAAGCCAGAGTGTGTTCTACTTTTGACTGATTCATGTCGTTTTGTTGAGTGATAAATTAAGCTTTACGGCATTTGATTCTAAACGCCCTAACCAAAACGCCCGGAAATATAGTCTTCGGTTTCTTTTTGGGACGGGTTCGAAAACAGTTGGGTGGTGTCATCCATTTCAATCAGTTTCCCCAGATAAAAGTATGCTGCCCGGTCGGAAACCCGGGTGGCTTGCTGCATGTTGTGGGTCACAATCACCACCGTAAAACTTTGTTTTAATTCAGAAATCAACTCCTCGATTTTAGCTGTCGCGATCGGATCGAGTGCAGAGCAGGGTTCGTCCATCAAAAGAATTTCCGGGCGGTTGGCAATCGCCCGGGCGATGCAAAGGCGCTGCATTTGCCCACCCGACAATCCCAGGGCACTATCCTGGAGCCGGTCTTTGGTCTCATCCCACAAGGCGGCGCTTCTTAAGCTTTTTTCAGCTACTTCATCCAGCACTTCCTTGTTTTTCTGACCGGAAACCCGCAGACTGTACACCACGTTTTCGTAGATTGATTTTGGAAAAGGATTCGATTTCTGGAACACCATCCCGATGCGCTTGCGCAGCGAGATCACTTCCAGATCACGATCATAGATGTCCTGGTCATTCACATAGATTTTTCCCTCTTGACTCACTCCGTCGATCAGATCATTCATGCGGTTAAAATTGCGCAGCAGGGTGGTTTTACCGCATCCGGAAGGTCCGATAAAAGCCGTCACCTGCTTTTCCGGAATATCCATGGTGATATTATGTAAAACCCGCACCGCAGGCACATAATTGAAGGAAAAATTGCTTACCTTGATATAATCAGGTCGACCGGGAGCCTGATTTTTCCGCTCAAGGAGCGCACTGGATAAACTAGCCGTATTTGATAACGATTCGACATTTTCCTTCTGCATGGCAATAGGTTCTAATTTAGCTAGATTCATCGGTTTTGCCTTCTTTAAAATGCCCCGCTAGAATACTTCCTCCGCAAGCGCTCACGTACCAGGATAGCGGCAGCATTCAATACAACAACCAGTCCGATCAATAATAAAGTAGTCGCAAACACCATCGGCTTCGCGGCTTCCGAGTCAGGGGATTGAAAACCCAGATCATAAATATGAAAACCCAGATGCATGAACTTTCGTTCGAGATGCACAAAGGGAGCCACCGTATCAATCGGCAAAGTCGGAGCCAGTTTTACTACCCCAACCAACATTAACGGCGCTACCTCCCCTGCTCCACGCGCCATGGCCAGGATCATCCCGGTAATGATCCCCGGCAGGCCACCTGGTATCACAATTCGCTGTATGGTCTGCCATTTTGATGCTCCCGCGGCAAGGGATGCCTCGCGCATGCCCCTTGTCACCGAAGACAAGGCCTCTTCCGTTGACACAATCACCACCGGCACAGTCATCAAGGCCATCGTCAACGAAGCCCACAACAAACCTCCCGTTCCAAATGTCGGGGCGGGTTTACGCTCAGGATAAAACAAATCATCAATGGATCCCCCCACCATATAAACAAAAAAACCCAGGCCAAACACCCCATAGACAATCGACGGAACCCCCGCCAGATTATTAACAGCTATTCTAACCACCCTCACCACCAACCCTTGTTTGGCATATTCTTGCAGATATATGGCCGCTACCACACCAAATGGAACTACCAGAATACACATGATCAGAGTCATCACAAAAGTCCCGAACAGAGCAGGGAACACTCCCCCCTCTGTATTGGCCTCCCTCGGTTCATCTACCAGAAAACTCCAGCCCCGGCTGAAAAAATGCCCTAGCTTGCCAAACAGGGACAGTTGGTTGGGATAATAGAACGAAATCAAAAATCCAACGCTGACCGAGCGCTCCTCTCCGGTAACGAGACGGTAAAAAAATATCTCCTCGTTCTGCTGCTCGCGTAAAGCAGTTGCCTCGGCTGCCAACTTTTCATATTTTTCCTGCAAATCTGCCTGCTCCTGTTCAGCCGCCAACTTGATCTTCTCAACATCCTGCCCGTCCAGCTCCCCTTTTTTGAGCTCCATTTTGTGCTGCTCCATCGCACGATTCACATCACCGATCTCTCCTTTCTCGATGTGTGATATTTTATCACGCCTGTGATTTCCACGATCAACAGCCGCCGTCAGGGCTTGATGAAATTTTTCATCGCCGGCACTGATCACCCTGCCATCAGCCAATTGCAACTTGACCGGATAGGCAATCATATTCCCATACTCCATCCGCTCCATCACCAGAATCCCTTGCGGATAGTTTTCTTTTACAATGTCACTGTCATCTACAAACTGAAAAGCAAAGCCATAAACATCCCGATTGCCGACGAACAACTGGATCTCTGGAATCGCCTCGCCCTGCTCATCCATCACCTGCCGTTCCTGGGTCTTGCGCACCTCCCCCGCCAAATACTTCGATTCCTTCCAAGCTGCCTTGCTGTTATCCGTCAGTTCGATTTGCAGTACATTTTTTGGCCAGAAAACACTCACCCCATTAACCAGGATTACAGACAAAAGGAACACAATCATCAGAATTCCGATCGCCAACCACATACCGGAAAACCATACCATGGGCTCACCCGGTGCCGACCGTCCCCTTTTGCTGCCTCCTATTTTTTGCTTGGCTTCACTCATCAAACTATCTCCAATTTTTTAGACCGTCTTATAACGCTCCCGCAGATGTTGCCTCAATAATTCAGCTATCGTATTCACCAGAAAGGTCAGTAGAAATAAAACAAAAGCCCCGAGGAACAAAGTGCGGTACAAGGTGCTGTGATGGGGAGCTTCAGGCAATTCCACCGCAATATTGGCTGACAAGGTTCGCATTCCGGAAAAAATATTCCACTCCATGATCGGAGTATTGCCGGTAGCCATCACCACAATCATCGTTTCACCCACCGCTCGCCCCAAACCCACCATCAAGGCCGAAAAAATCCCCGCCGACGCCGTTGGCAATACGATCCGCCAGGCAGTTTGCCAGCGACTGGCTCCCATCGCCAGTGATCCGGATCGCAACGCAGCCGGCACATTGGACAAAGCATCTTCAGCTATGGTGAATACGATCGGGATCACCGTGAACCCCATCATGAATCCCACCACCATGGAATTGCGCTGCTGAAAAGAAGTTCCGGTCACCTTCGGCCACCACTGTGAAAAATCCCCCACCGACTTACCCGTCTGCGGATCAGTCACGGTAAATATCACCTGCTCCAAATGCGGTCCCAGAATCCAGCCCAGCCAGCCCAAGGCAATCAATACCGGCATGAAATAAAGGAACTCCAGGCCCTGCGGAATCCACTTGCGAATATACATCGGCCGCGAGCCCCATAGCCAACCTAGGGCAAAAGCACCCGCAGGAACAAAAATCATCACCAGCAACAAAGAAGGCACCTTGTCTTCGATCAAAGGAGCCAGCCACAAGGCCGCCATAAAACCCAGAACCACCGATGGCAAGGATGCCATGATCTCCATCACTGGTTTGATAAAAATTTTATGCCGGGGATGCAGAAACTCAGAGGTGTAGAGCGCTCCGAATAGAGCGATCGGCACTGCAAACAACATCGCATAACAGGTTCCCTTCACTGAGCCAAAAATCAGCGGTACCAAAGAAAATTTCGGTTCAAAATCATCACTGCCTCCGGTCGATTGCCATTCATACTTGGGCTCCGGCGCCCCCTCATACCACACCTTGCCAAAAAATGCCTTCAAGCCCGCCTCCGGGTGAGGGTCATCGAGTTGATACTTGTGAAGCCTCCCCGCATCGTCCAGAAACAACAAGGCGTCGTATTTGCCGCTGATGGCTCCCAGCTGGACTTTCCATGGCAAGTCTTCACTCCATCGAATTTCCTCGGAAGTCGAAAAACGTAGCGAGGCATGTTTGCCTGCGCCCAACAGAAAAGCCTTGTTCCGCGACGAGCTCGCATAATAATCCGCCGCCGCCCCCAACGACTTCAAAGTTTTAGTATGGTAAAACTTACGCACTGGATCCGCCTCGGATCGGAATAAACTGAACACACGATTACTCCCGTCATCGGCGACAAATACCAGCGACACATCACCCAATAAAAAACCCGTCGTAATAATTTTACGCCCCGGCATATCTTCGAACGGTGCAAAGTGCTGACGGATCTTAAAACCCTCATCTCCTCGAAAGAAGTAGCTCACCCGTCCTGAATCTGCGACCACGATCAAAGCGTCACCACGATTGCTCACCAGAATTTTTTGAATTTTATCCGCGGCAGGCAATTCGCCGGACAAATCCCCTTGCTCCACTTCTTTCCATTTTCCCACTCCCATCAAACTGCGTTTCCGCTTGAGGATTTTAACCTCCAGACTCTGGCTGCCGCCCTCTCCGGACACCGTGCCGATCACCCGCACTCGCTCAGACTGACCCATGGCAATGAGTTTCACCGGTTTGCCCGCTTCCACCATGCCCTGATATTCTTCGCTCAAGGATTCCTTAACCGTTCGCACCTCATCCACAAATTCTGGTTCATATTCAAAACGGATCAAATGAATCTTCCCTCCGTCCGTCCCCATGGCAATCACTTGTGCGCCGTGATCAATTTCAATGGCAGAAACTTTCCCGCCCTGCAACCATTCCGGAGCTTTCTCTACGACCCCACGCTGACCCCTGAGGTCGATAAAATAAACCCTGCCGTCCTCCCTCACCACCAGCGGCAGTTCTGACCACTCATCCGTTGCCAGCCCGATATAATTTCCCTGCGGCAAACTGGGCGCTTCCCCCCTGGAGACTTCATCCACGTTTGCTCCCTGGAACAACGGTACGACTTGGGACAGAATAAAGAAAAATATCCCCACCACCGTAACAATCACCCCTACCCCACCAAGACGAATAAACACCGTCATGAACCAATCCACCGCCAACACCTGACGTGATGCGGTAAAGCGTTTTGGATCATCCAAAGCGGTATCTTCGGGACCGGTCTTCATATTCATGAGCGGATGCTTATAAAAAACTGCTGCTATAAAAAATCTATCTTAAGAGAAAAATGACATGGCTGCACAACTTACCTGCCGCACAGCCACATCCAGGGAATTACTTGAATCATTTCAGAGAAGCACTCGCTTCTTCGACAATTTCATTCGGCATAGGATAATATCCGTCTTTGACCACAATCTCCTGTCCGCCCTTGGCAAGAACAAGTTTGAGGAACTCAAGAGTCAGTTTATCCAACGGTTTACCTGGCTTTTTGTTCACATAGATATACAAAAAGCGGGCCATCGGATAATCTCCACTCAAGCAATTTTCGAAGGACGGCTCGAAGAGTTCTCCTTTGGATTCACCCAATGCGATCGCATTGACTCCGGAAGTTTTATAACCGATACCCGAGTATCCTATCCCGGCAAGATCACTGGCCACCCCTTGCACCACTGCGGAAGAACCGGGTTGCTCTTTTACCGTGGGAGCATAATCACCCTTTTTCAAAGCCACTTTCTTGAAGTAACCATAGGTGCCCGAAGCACTATTGCGGCCATAAGACGAGATCACCTTGTTGCCCCACTCAGTATTCATTCCGACTTCCCCCCAGGTCTTGATCGCTTTCCCTCCGCGTTTGAAGGTCGAGGAAAAAATCGAATCCACCTGTTCGAGTGTAAGCCCTTTCAAAGGGTTGTCCTTGTGGGTGTATACCGCAAGCGCATCAATCGCCACTTTGATTTGCGTAGGCTTGTAACCGAATTTTTTTTCAAACGCATCAAGTTCTTCTGCCTTCATTGCGCGACTCATTGGCCCCAGCTGCGAGGCACCTTCGATCAAAGCCGGTGGAGCCGTGGATGACCCTTTACCTTCAATCTGGATATTTACATTGGGATACTTTGCTTTGAAAGCTTCGGCCCAGTAAGTCATAAGATTGTTCAAGGTATCCGAACCAATCGAATTCAGATTCCCGCTAACTCCACTGACTTTTTCATAGTCTGGCAGTTTTTCATCAACCTTGGTCCGGGCACTTGCCACAGAGGCACTCAAAGCCAGAATCGCACTAGTAACACAGGTGAAATATTTGATGGATAGTTTCATCGTTTCTTTGGTATTGCTTGTTTCGTTTTTATAAATTACCTCACTTGAGGCACTTTGAACATCACCCCAAACCGCTCCTGCAAACAAACGGATCCTCGTGCCGATTTTGTCACATTCGACCCCTAATCACAAAAGCGAGTGTTGCATCCTCGCCTCCAACACGCTCTAATACCTTTCATGTATCGCTGGTTCATCATTATTCTTATTCTGACACCTGCCCTCCTGAGTATTGGTGCAGGAAAAAAAGCAAAACCGATCGTCGTTTCCTTTCATATCGAGGCTGATCAGGAAGACGGGATGAAATTCTCCATCCCGGTGAAACTTGGCAGCCAGGGACGGCAGTATTTTTTCACCCGAACCCCGGTATTTACAGAAAAAGATATTGCCTACTACTACCCCTTCATGTCCAAAAACGGCACCACCTTCGGTGCCGGCTTCAGGCTCAAACCCCGCGCTGCCGAGGAACTCAAAGGATTGGCTCTCAATCATCAGGGCAGATTACTCGGCATCCGCATCGCCCCCAGCCACTACTCGGCCGTTATGATAGACCGTCCGGACGGTCCGGGTGTGATTACCGTCTGGGAGGGACTGACCCAGGCCCACCTCAAGACCCTCGACGAAGTCATCCCCCATGCCGAGAAAGTCATTCGGCCCGGCGGCCCGCTTCCGCAGTAGTTGCCCTCTGGTTCCACTCACCCCTTCGAGTATGCCCGCTTTTTTCACAATCAGGATGAAAATCTCCGGACTGCTGCTGATCCTGCTCTCCATTTGCCAGCTGTCCCCGGGGCAAACCCATGGAGAAAAACCCAGCTTCAATCTGGGACTGCCCACAGACAACGCCGCAATTTTTTCCCGCGATCCGTCAAAATTTTACATGTACACCTATCGTAGCTTCGAAGGCGTCAGCTCTCATCCATGGACCGCCGGCCGCTACGGTTTTGTCCGTAACCAGAGGCGCACTTCCCACGGCATTATTTTCACCCGTTTCCACGAAGGCATCGACATCCGCCCGGCTCACCGCGATAAAAACAACCAGCCGCTCGATGACATTCGCTCACTTGCCGACGGCGTCGTGGCTTATGCCAATAAAGTCAGCGGACGCTCAAACTATGGTAACTATATTGTTGTCCGGCACGACTGGGGTGACGGTCCTTTTTTTTCCCTCTATGCCCACCTGCGAAGCATTTCCGTTAAGAAAGGAGATCCAGTGAAGGGCGGTTCGCTGTTGGGAAAACTGGGTTATACCGGAGCCGGAATCAATCGTGAACGCGCCCATGTGCATGTCGAATTCGCCATGATGCTCAGCGAACGTTTTGAGACCTGGTATAAAAAATATTTCACCTCTCCCAATCACCATAATATTCACAGCGGGCTCAATCTTTCAGGCATGGACATCGCCGGGCTGTTCCACAGTCACAAGGCAAACCCCAGTCTCACCCTGCCAGAATTCATCCGTATGGCCGGTGCCTATTACAAGGTCGCCATCCCCTCCCGAAACCTCCAACCACTTCCTATCACCAAGCGCTATCCCTGGTTGGAACGAGGTCGTGACCCCGGCGAATTCCCTGCCGCATGGGAAATCACTTTGAGCAGTTCAGGCCTGCCCACGGAAATTCGTCCCTATGCAAAAAAAATCACCCGCCCAACTGTCACCTGGGTCAAGGACTCTCCGGTCAGTCACTCCTACAACACCCTGTCCCGCCTCAGTGGAATCGGCTCTAAAGCCACCCTGACCAACAGCGGCCAACTGTATATCCAGCTCATCACCGATACCTTTTAAAAAACCAGCCATTCCATGCGTTGCCTACCAAGCCCCCGCCACGGCCCCTGCCCTCCACTTTCATTTGCCGCCTTTTTATTTTTGGTCCTTTCACCTCCACTGAGCCTTCACAGCCAGATTACCGCCGTGAAAAACTACCCTCCAGAAGTCCGGGAAATTCGCTATCTGAGCTCGGCCGACCAAACTGAGCAAGCCGCCCTTTTTTACCCGCCCCCGTTAGCAGAGAACAAAAAAAAACCACTGCTGGTTGCCCTGCACACCTGGTCCGGCGACTACCAGCAAGGTGGAGGCAAAACCTATGCCCGCTGGTGCATTAACCAGGATTGGGCCTTCATTCACCCCAACTTCCGCGGCCCCAACTGGACCCCCGAAGCGATGGGATCAGATCTGGCAGTCGCCGACATCCTCAGTGCCGTCGACTACGCCAAGAAAAATGCCAATATCGACAAAAACCGGATCTATCTGGTTGGCGTGTCCGGAGGCGGCCATGCTTCGCTGCTGATGGCAGGGCGTGCCCCCGATATCTGGGCCGGAGTTTCTGCCTGGTGTGGTATTTCCGACATCAACAAGTGGCACAATGAAACCAAAAAGGCCGCACGCGGTTATTGGAAGCACATTGAAAAGTCTCTTGGAGGTGATCCCAACTCAGATGCAAAGCTCAAAGCCAAAGCCGAACACCGCTCTCCTCTTACCTGGTTACACAATGCTCCAGGCGTCAATCTCGACATCAATCACGGCATCACCGATGGCCACGACGGTTCCGTTCCTTTCACCCACTCTCTGAATGCTTTTAATCAAACCATTCCGACTAATGTCGCCAATACCATCCCCGCTGACCACATTGCCCAGGCCTGGAAATCGGGAACACCTGAAGCCTTGTCCGGTTCCCTGCCTTTAGATGATCCCCTCTACGGCGAGCGCCCACCCATTTACCGCAAAACCAGTGGCAATACCCGCATCACCCTCTTCCAGGGCGGCCACGAAATCATCCACCTTGCCGCCCTCAACTGGCTCGCCAATCAACGCAAAGGGCACGCTGCGAAGTGGGAGATTAAAAAAGTCGCTGATCTAAAAACCACCACCAAAGAAACCCAGTCGGGAAAGTAATTTATTTGTTCTTTGCCCGCCCTAACAGGAAGTCGGTTTATTCATGCACAGCTTCACGGTGTGATCAATTGCCCCCTCGACAAAACCCAGGCACTCCACTGCCCCGGAGGGTTTGCCTGGTAGCGCAACCACCAGCGAGGCATCCACCACTGCTCCCAGACTGCGTGACAAAATCGCATTCGGCGTGATCGCCAGTGACTGCATCCTCATCGATTCACCAAAACCCGGAATCTCAACGCGCATGATGCCGCGAATCGCCTCGGGTGTCACATCGCGTTCCGTAATCCCTGTGCCTCCTGTCGTCAGAATCAAACCACAGCCCTGTGAGCTGAATGACCGTATCGTTGTCTGAATCCTCTCCAGGTCATCCGGGATCACCGCCTCCGCAGCTACTTCCCAAGCACGATCACCACAAGCCTTCTTCAAGGCTGGTCCTCCCTCGTCTTCATATTCGCCTGCTGATGCCCGATCCGAAACGGTGATGATTCCTACTTTCATGATGTTGAAATTTTATCCCACTATTTCCTAATTCCTAATTCTTAATTCTTAATTTACATTTTAGTACCAAAGCTTACCTGTCCCTTCATGCCCCCTTACCTCCTTGCCGCACTCGCCTTGCTCCCCATTGTAGTAGTCGGCCTATTCCTAGTCATCCTTCGCTGGCCAGCCGCCCGGGCGATGCCGCTTTCGTATATTACGGCGGCTGCTCTGGCTTTGTGGGTTTGGAAAATTCCCTTTTTACAAGTAGCGGCGGCAAGCATCAACGGATTGGTGATCGCTGCTTCGCTGCTCTTCATTGTGTTTGGTGCCATTTTGTTGTTGAACACCTTGCAGCAGAGCGGTGCCCTGCAGGTAATCCGCAGTGGTTTCATCAACATCTCGCCTGACCGGCGTGTGCAGGTGATCATCATCGCGTGGTTGTTCGGAACCTTCATTGAAGGCTCGGCAGGCTTCGGCACCCCGGCAGCAGTTTGTGTACCCTTGCTGGTTGGCCTGGGGTTTCCAGCCATGGCGGCGGTGATTGCGGGAATGACTATTCAAAGCACTCCGGTCTCTTTCGGAGCTGTGGGCACGCCTATTTTGGTAGGGGTAAACAAAGGCCTTTCCGATGATGCCGGGGTAAGTCAATTTGTCCAGGCTGCGGGTCTACAGTGGCCTGAATTTCTCGCTGATATCGGACTGAAGGTAGCCATGCTGCATGCCGTGGCCGGCACCTTCATCCCCTTGTTCGTGGTTTGCATGATGACCCGTTTTTTCGGCAAAAACCGCTCGCTGGCTGAAGGCATGGCCATCTGGAAGTTTGCCTTGTTTGCCGCCCTGTCGATGACCATCCCCTACCTCCTGGTCGCCAAATTCCTCGGCCCTGAGTTTCCCTCACTTATCGGTGGCCCCGTAGGCCTGATGATTGTCATATTTGCAGCCAAACGCGGATTCCTGATGCCACCACCAAATCGAGTGTGGGACTTCGAAGCACAGGAAAACTGGCCGAGCGAATGGACAGGAAACTTCCCCTCCCATGCCGATCCTATCAATGCAAAGCCAATGAGCCCTTTTAGAGCATGGCTCCCCTACCTTCTGGTTGCCGGTTTGCTGGTAATCACCCGGCTGAAAAGCCTGCCCTTTTCCGGATGGGTGAAATCGGTGACCCTCGAATGGCCGCATCTGTTTGGCACGGACATTTCACCAAAAATACAACCACTGTATCTACCTGCCTCGATTTTCATTTTGGTTTCTTTGATTGCGGCTCTGCTGCACCGCATGCCGGCGGACAAGATCTGTCTCGCCTGGTCGCGTTCGGCGCGAACCTTGGTTTCAGCATCGGCAGCACTGGTTTTCACAGTACCCATGGTGCAGATATTCATCAACTCAACAGGAGGCGCGGCAGGTTTTGACAAGATGCCGATTGCCCTGGCCGAAGGCATTGCCCAACTCACCGGAACTGCCTGGCCGCTTTTCGCGACCTTTATCGGCGGACTCGGCGCCTTTGTCGCCGGATCCAATACAATCAGCAACATGATGTTTTCATTGTTTCAGTTCGGAGTCGGTGAACGCATCGGAGTTGATCCAAGCTGGATAGTTGCGCTGCAGGCAGTTGGAGGCGCAGCAGGAAATGTCATCTGCGTGCACAACGTGGTGGCCGCCGCCGCCACAGTGGGACTGCTGGGTAGAGAGGGCCTGATCATTCGAAAAACACTGATTGTGTTTGTCTATTATGCGCTGTTTACCGGAGCCCTTGGTTACGCCATCGTCTGGCACACAGACAAAGGCTGGCTGAATATCGGCACATTCATCGCACTGGGCGTAGTGGTGAGCATCGCCAGCGTTATTATTAGAAACACGAGGCAAGCTAACAAATAATTGCCCGAGAAGTGGTGATCAATCGATCTCGACCTTGGTCTTCTCAAGTAACTCAATTTTTTCTATCACCATCGTTTTATCGATGGCCTTGCACATATCATAAATCGTCAGGGCCGCCACGCTGACAGCCGCCAAGGCCTCCATCTCCACTCCGGTCTTGGCATCGGTTCGAGCCAGGGCAGTGATTTTCACCCCTTCTTCCTCGATCTCAAAATCAACTGCTACTTTGCTCAAGGGAAGAGCATGACAAAGTGGAATCAGATTAGGAGTTTGTTTGGCTGCCTGAATTCCAGCAATCCTTGCCACCGACAACACATCCCCCTTTGGCATTTGTCCCTCCGCGATCACTTGCACGGTTTTTTTCTGCAAACGAATGAATCCTCTTGCCGTTGCTTCCCGCCGTGAAACCGCCTTGCCGGATACATCCACCATCGCTGCCGAACCATCTGCCCGGATATGTGTCAATTTGTCTGTCATCAGCGGCAACCTGCTGTTGACGGGAGGGGAATTCAAGCGCGTTTCCGGGAGTGAATGAAAGTGATGGAGATTTATCAATCTTCTAAGCGGGCTGGCTGCTACGGATGCCGGGCAGAGCCAAAGCCATGTGTAGACAACAACTCGCTTCCACCCATCCACCCCTATGCCGGATGTTCCGAGCGCTTAATCAGTCCATCCTCCATCTCGTAGAGAGAATCAAAGACATCCAGTGCCCGGTGGTCGTGGGTGACGACAATCACTCCCGCTCCATGTTCGTGGGCGACCTGGGCAAACAAATCCATGACCTGCCGTCCCCGACCGCTGTCGAGGGCCGCTGTTGGTTCATCGGCCAGAATGATACTCGGCTGATTGGCAAGAGCACGGGCGACAGCGACACGCTGTTGCTGGCCGCCGGACAACATTGACGGCAAATTAGCCGCACGGTCGCGAACCCCGAGTTCATCGAGCAATTCCATAGCCCGGCGACGACCAGCCCCCGCTCCGACCCCGTTGATTTCCATTACGATTTGCACATTCTCAACGGCAGTGAGAAAAGGGATCAGGTTCGATTTCTGAAATACATAACCAATCTCACGGCGACGAAAACGCCTCAAGCTGGTCATTGCCCTGGGACCATCCATCACCAACTCCCCGTTGATGATCACCTGCCCGGCAGTCGGCGGGTTGATCAGGCCGACGGCGGTCAAAAAAGTGGACTTACCTGAACCACTGGGACCAAGCAATGCGACCACTTCACCGTGTTTTACTTGCAGGGAAGCATCCTGCATGGCGACCACTTCCGTATTCCCGCTTCCATAGATTTTGCTTAAACCTTCGGTGGCAATGGCTAGGGAATCGTTCATCATCAGGATAGCGCTTCATTTGGAGACACTCGCAAGGCTTTCCAGATACCCAGAAAGCTGGCCAACACCGAGATAACGATGACAATGACTCCCAACTGCAACAGATCATCATTGGTGAGAATCACCCGGCGTGGAAAATTGGGGAAAATGCGTTGTCCCAGCAGGTAGGCGATTCCATACCCGAGCACACCGATGAAAAGCGACTCCTGCATGATGAGTCCCAGAATCCTGCTATTGGGTGCCCCGATTAATTTAAGCAAAGCGATGGTGTGAATTTTATCCAGAGTCAGGGTGTATAAAATCAAGGCCATGATAATAGCTGCGATGATCGTCAACAGCACCCGGAACAAGCCGATCTGCTTTTTGACTTTCTCGACCGAACCTTTCAGCAACAATTCTCTTTGTCCCTGCCGGGTAAAAACCGAGACGTCACTCCAGCCCGACATATTCGCAATCACTTCTTCAGGATTCACTCCCGCTTCAATGGATGCCATGACCGCACTGATTCGAGGGGGAGCCAGGGCAGGAATCTCCGCGTTACTTTTGCTTGCCTGCTCCAATAGCACCGGCAGTTTTGCCCCCAGTTCACTGTTGGCACCCCGTATTTCCCTGGCTGCCCGTTCCAGACGCACAGCCTCCCCCGGCGTGTCGAATTGAATCGCCTGGGCATCGGCCACGGTGAAAAATGCGAGCCCATCGCCAGCTGCACTGATCATACTTTTGGTGATACCCACCACTTCGTAATTTTCCTTACCCAACTTGATCCGCTCCCCCAAACGCAGGCCCAGTGACTGGTCGGCAATCATTTCGAAATGACTTTGCGTCAGCGCCCGGCCCTCGGTCAGCTCAACCCAGCCCCCCTTGTCAGTAGGCCAACTCAGACCGAGAATGGCGATACGCAGAGCCCGGCCCCTGTGTTCCCGCTGAATGGTGTGAAACAAAAACTCTCGTGCATCTTTCACCCCTGGAACCGCCGCCACCCGATGCACCATATTGGATGGCACTCGCGAAATTTCTGCGAAGGGCCCCCGGGTGTCACGTTGCACCACCCAGAGATCAGCACCAACCTCGTCAACCAACATGGTGGCGTCCTCGACAATGCCCCGGTAAATACCACCCATGCCCATCACTACCATCAGCAGCATACCAATGCCAATGGTGGTCAGCAAAAAACGCCCCACATTGTGTCGGATATCTTTGGCTGCGAGATTCATTTTACGCTGATCCTCTGTCCATCCTCCAGGCGGATCCTGGATTTCACTGGAATGACAACTGCCTCTCCAGCCTCCAGTCCCTCGACCACTTCAAAAAAATCATTGCTGTGCAGGCCCATTTTGATTGCGTGCCAAATTGCAAGACTCCCCTTATCGACAAACACGCCGGCCTGCTTGTCGCGCCACACGACATATTT
The DNA here is from genome assembly GCA_030625775.1 of Verrucomicrobiota bacterium. Taxonomy (GTDB): domain Bacteria; phylum Verrucomicrobiota; class Verrucomicrobiia; order Verrucomicrobiales; family DEV007; genus JAADHD01. The sequence goes on along the minus strand of DAOUQC010000077.1, from coordinate 7,151 downwards.
AGCTGGAACCCGCAGCACCGACTCCTTGCGCCCCACCTCAATATAAACTTCCGCCCGTTGGCCAACTGCCCAGTTCTTCGGGGATTTGAGAACCGAAACATCAATCACAAACTCGCGGGTCTCCCTGTCGGTTTCCCTGCCCAGTCTCGCCACTTCCCCACTGTAGGGATGATCCGGCTTTGAGCGAAAGATGACACGTGCCGACTGCCCCGGGTTCACTTTTGCCATCTCGGTTTCATCCACCCACGCACTGATCCATAACTGCTCGGTGGATACCAGTTTCAGTATAGCGCTGCCGGGCAGGGTGATGTCGCCCGGGTCACGCTGACGGCGCACAATCAGCCCGTCAAAGGGGGCCAATACTTTGGTATTATCCAAGCCTGCCTTGTGATATTGCAAAGTTTCCTTAGCGGAAATCAACTCCTTTTCCCCTTCGGTGATCGCCGCCTCCGCCCTTGCAAGACCCGCTTCTGCAACCGCAAAGGTTTCATTGGCTTTATCCAGATCAGTTTGTGAAACAGCACGTGTAGCAACTGCCTTCTCCATCCGACCCAACAACTGCGTGGCTTGGATTAAAATTGCTGTCCCTCTTTTTTTGTCACTGGTCAATCGTTTGATCGCCGCCTCTTTGGCCGCAAGATTGGCCTGTGCGATGGCGACCTGTTGCCTGAGTTCTTCATCGTCGAGTTCAACCAGAAGATCCCCCTTGGAGACTCGGTCCCCCTGGTCAACCAGAACCTTCGAAATCAAACCTGATATCTTCGAACTGATCGTTGCTTTCACCCGGGCTTCCAAAGTGCCCGTGCCCATGACCTCGGCTATAATTCCCCCTTGTTCAATACGATGCTCCGACACCGGGGTCGGAGCAAATTTCACCCGGTAAATCAGTGCTGCTAGAATGACTACTACCAGAATCAGCTTCACCAGCCTCCACAACCACTGTTTCACCAAAACTCTGCGTTCATCTTTCATGGCTGATGTTTTTAACCTTTCTTTTTTCTTTCAAAATCAAGCAAAACTTACTCCCTGCTCTCAAACGAGACTTAAGCGCTGATCTACTGTTTGTCATGTTTGATATGACGCTCAACAAATGCTTTAATAAGTTCGTAACGTTCAGCATCACTGAACTGCGGCCCCCCATGACCAGCACCCTTAATTACGTGGAGTGACGATTCAATGCCTGCGTCCTGGTAGCGTTTATGGGCCACTTCATTTTGGCTTGGTGGGACTACTTTGTCCTGATCCCCATAGAAAATGATCACCGGCGGGTCATCCTTGTCGAGATAAGTCAAGGGGCTGGCCGACTCAAGAAGTTCCGGCGTCTTATTATACCCGAATCTCGCACTCTCTTCGGCAAAAAGCTTAAGCTCACTCGGCCCATACAAATCAATAATTGCTTGGGCGCTCGACGATTGCTCAAGGTGCCCACCCACATCGCCTTCGAGTTCCTCAACACCTGCACTCAGTCCGAGCAGCAGTGCTAAATGGCCACCAGCAGAACCACCTCCCACGGCAATGCGTTTTGCATCATAACCATACTTGTCAGCATTGGCCCGCAACCACCGAATGGCTCCTTTGAAATCGTGAATTTGTTTGGGATGGGAGTTGAGGCCTTCGAGCCGGTAGTCAACACTCGCCGTGGCATAGCCCGCACCGGTCAAACGGAGGAAAATCGGATTGAACTGTAACTTACTGCCCTTCGTCCATCCGCCACCGTGAATCCACACCAGCAAGGGTGGGTTGCCCGTAGAATTTTCTGGCAGGAACAAGTCGAGTTTTAATGTCTGGCCATCAACTTGCGCATACTCCAGATCATATAGTGCTTTAACGCCCTCAGGCAGCTTCCTCTCTCCCCTGGACTGGCGTGACCTCCCTCTCCCCACTCCCGCCTTGAATTCGGCCACGGTGATTTCATCATCATCATTTCTATCCAGCCGCTTGAAAAACTGCCCGGCACCCTGAAATTCCTGACGAGAGACCTTTCCGTCCCCATTGGCATCATGCCGCTTGGAAAATTGCTCAAATGTAAAACCAGCCCTTCCTGCTGGCGGATTTTCTTTAACACCTGTTTTTTCACTCCATCCGGTTTTTGAGGAAAGTAGAACCATCCCAAGAGTGACAATTTTCAATATGAGCGATGCCGGGATTGTATTATTCATATTTTTGAGTGGAAGTAGTTTCCTGCAAGACTCCTAAAACTTCAGGACCGCTTGGATAAGCGAGTTGCAAGGCAGGTGACATAGATAAAATCAACAGGAGGCAGAAACCGAAGGTCCCACCCTCTCCAATCCACCTCCCCATACCAAGTCGTAAAACAGGTCGTGAAAAACGATTTTTCCATCACAAATTTAAACACCCACCCAAACTAAAAGTCGCACATGAACTTCCATATTTTTTATCACCTTCCTGTTCCCAACTTTACAAAGTTTTGCTGCTGACAGCTAAAGCAAGGCGAATACATGTAATGGCAATATCAACACCAGAAAAAAGTGAAGCCCCTTCATTCTTCAATCCCCTGCTTTACAGTGAGTTATAACGCCCACCCTGAACTCAGGGGGTTTTCTGTTTTTTCACAAATTTACGCTATTTCTCATTGACTTTCCTGAAAGTAAGACTAGGAGGAAGCTCGTCTGTTTTTTCTGCTAAATCTGCTCTTCTGATAAAATGTTTAAATTTTTGTTTATTTCCACTGCGGTCATCACCATGATTTCCATGCACGTTGTTGGTGATTACGGTTCTAAAAAAACTGCTGGGGGCATGGCTACACCGTTGATGATCGGCTCAAACGGAGAAGTTTCTTTTCCTGGCAAATCCCCTCGCCCTGCAACCATTTTTAAGATTCGCCGGGCAATCCAAACGGAAGATACGGAAACGCTCAGTGCACTGCTTGTTGAGCACCACTTATACATTGCTCCCAGCGACTTTTCTTCGGCAAGATAGCCAGCAGTTCCACCCATTATCAATGGGGTTTGGAACGACCAGGATTAGTGACCCTTGGCAATTTTGAATATCAGCGCACAAAAACCTATTGTGCTGCACCCACTGCCGCCTTCAACGGCTTCAGGCCTTCCGCATCGAGATTGCCCTCGAAGTGAAATAAACTGAGCGTTTTATCGTCTTTTTTCAGGTGTTTGCCGGGCTTGAAGGTTTTTGTATAACGTCGCACACTTGAGATCCGCAATTCATCAATCGCAGCATCGGCCGGACGCACCCCGGTATTCATCGCTCCAATCTGAATAGGCGGACGGAACTTGCTGCGCTTCAAAGCTTCGGCTGCAGTTTCTTTAGGTGACGCCAGAGTTTCCTTGCTAGCAAGTTGCCCGTCGAGGTAAATCTGCACTGTGGTGCCGCCACCCTTGTTATCATCAATAAGTTTCCACTGCATAGCCACATGATGCCATTCGCCGGGTTTCCAATCACGAATATTTGCATTTGCAGAACGATGCCGATAACGCGAACTGGCCAGAGTTGCCGACAAATAACCACTGGCATTGTGAACCAGAGCAAGGGAATTAACATTGCTCAAGGTAGGATGATCCGGACGAATCGGCCCCATGTGCACAAAGGCATGTTCGAGACTGCCACGCGGGCCTTCAGCCCGAGCTTCAGATTGCCAATTCGGTTTGAGCCAGAACTCAATGGTGCCTTCTGACCAGGGAGTTTCATTCGGCCCCGATGAAGGAAAGTAAATTGGAGAATTGAGTGCTTGCCCCTCCCCTATGCCTGCAACAAACAGATCCTCCGGGACTTTGTCTACACGTCGAGGTGAACCAAAACGCCGGGTGAAATGCCACTCGCCCTCATCGGCAGTGACCACAAAATGAACTGCCACTCCCGGAACCTCCTCTGAAAAACGCATCATAAAACGAGATTCCGGTCGCCAGATCAAGGGGATTTGCTTCTGCTTGGCAAAAGTATGCTCTCCCAATAAACGCAGGCCATCGCTAACACTCACGCTTACCTTGATCTGATGCAGTGGCCTGTCACTCAACAAACTCAAACCACCACTGATCACTGTTCCCGCCCCGGTTCCAATGGTTTCATGACGAAAATTAGGAGCATCCATATTCAGTCCAACTTGAGTGGGAGTGAGCGAAGTCTTGCTCTCAAGAAAATCAGCTAATACAAAGTGCTTGAGTGTTTTCAAGGCTTCACCATGCACAAAACCATAAGTGACGGTTTCACTTTTCGACTGCCTCACAAATTGCATTACACAAGAACGCCCTGCCCTAACGATGACCTCTAACTCACTTAATGGAATCGCCATTTCTACGCTCCAGATATTATCCCCGGTCAAGCTAGCGACTTTGGCCACACTTTTCCAGGCTCCCTCCTTTTTATTGATCGGAAACTGTGCCGTAGTGAGGGCTCCATCACGGGCAATGCGCCACTGGCGACTTCCTGTTGCCCCTTTATTTTTTGCGATGGCAAAAGTCACCTGCTCATCTTCGGCGGGTTGCTTACACTCAAAAGCGACATAAAGACTTGTTTGGTCAAATGCCAACCGGATCTGCGTTTCATTGGATTCGAGTCGCACCCCTTGCTGATGAATAAAATTACTGGCGGGTTGCGCAGAGACCCAGGTTTTTTCATCCAGCTTGCCATCAATCTGTAGAGCTCCATCGGACCGGGCAACTCGAACACGGCGGTGGTCAATGCCTCTGATGAACCAAGTCGGCAAACTGCGTTCGGTGATACGCTGCTCATAATTAGCCGACAATTCATCTACTTCTTTTTCGAATTCGCTAACATCGAGGTAGGACAAATAGCCATGCGGATTACGCCGTCGGGTGTAGTGAATCATGAGCTGCTTTTTATCCGCGCTATCATAAAGTTTTTGCCATTGAAGACTGGCAATTTCCAGCTTCTTCCTAGCTACTGTGAGCAGCGCTGCACATTTTTCACGCTCACCTTGATTGATCGCCAGCTGGACCTTCATCATCAGGGCACGATGATCGGCCGTGATGGCTGCCCCGTGCATCATCAGGTGCATATTGAGAAAAAAACCAAGATCCTCTCCTTGCAAAATTGATTCGGATTGCTGAAGCGCCCACGCTTTATTCAGTGAAATGGTCGCTCGGCGGCTTGCTTCTGCCTGACCCATCATAGTTACCAGGGGATCATCGATATCAGTCAATTCGAGAGTTTTATCAGGATTGGCAATAAAACCCATACTGATATTCTCTGCAAAAGCCGGAGCAATCAGTGGTCCCATTTTATCCCCAAACCAGAAACGTGAAGCCCGCAAGGCAAACTGTGCCCGCTCAGATGGAGGCGTCAGACGAGTTCCCAATTCCTTCCACGCAGCTTCGGTGAAATTTTTTGATCCCGGGTGATTGACGTTCCAGGCACATTCCGCACCGAGTAATTCCATCGCTTCCCGCCAGCCGTAACCTGACATGCTGCCGTAGAGCATGTCGTCGTAATCCGGATAATAAAGTGACTTCGTCCATAAGGGAGCAGTAGTGAAATAAGGCTGCCAACCTTTCCAATAGGCGAATTCATAATACATGTGGAACCGACGCTTGCCCCAGGCCGCACGCATTTTATCCAACGCCGAACGCTCCGCTTCACGAACAGTCACAAAAATGTCCGCCGGCAAGAGCTTGTCGAGCTGCTTCACAAAATCAACGAGTTCCCCTGTACGCTTTTCCGCAATCTCTCGCGCTTCATCTCCCGGACCCAGCTCTTTGGCTGCGTCCTCATACACCAGCTCGGGGTCGAGTTGTTCTGGCGAGTAAGGATAAACCACTGCAGCAAAATCGCAGTCGGGCACGAGCTTGCGAATCGCATCGTAATATATACCAAACACAATCGAGTCCGCCTTGGCATGATCGTCGCCGTAGGTCTCCCTGCATTTTTTGCAGCGGTCATTCCACAGTCCCGGATTACGCCAGCCTCCTCCATCAGCCGCATGCAGGTAATAGCCACGAAAACCACAATCAGCCACCATGCGCGCCGTGATCTCCGCTTTTTTGCGGTGATAATCCAAACGTGACCAGCAGAAATAACGGTGATGAGAACTGTGATAAGCGACATCCTTAAAATCAGGATTGTCTTTGTCTGCTGGAAAATCACCAACGGATGTCGTGCCAGTCACCATCGTACGGATGCCACGCTTCGTACCGTAATCGTTCACCTCCTTCAACGCATTACGCAGAATGTCAGTATTGCCAGAAAGTTTACCCGCTTTTAAAAAAGAGTGACTCCAGGCCCAGTTTATTTTTGCCCGCAACATCCAGTCGTAGTGTTCCTTTTTCCGCTCAACCCACTGCACCGCTGCTTCACGGGCTTTTTCCGTCTCTCCCCTGCTTTCGAATGAGCGGAGCGCATACCACAAACCACGCCGAGGCTCGCTCATGGGATGACCGAGCAAGCGCTTCTTGTAGTCCGGCCAGTCGGTGATATTAGCCGAATGAAATGCGATAGAACCTTTTCCGTCAGGCTGTATGAGCTGTCGAGCCGTAACCGCAGCGTATAAGGTGCCAATGGCATCACTACCGACCATCCAAATTCGGAGAGATCCATCGTCAAGCTTTTCAGACCGAATAACGTAACCTTGAACACCAGGCTTTTCAGCTGTCACCGCTTCTCCCGGCATCAACTTCAGAGCAGCGATCGGGGCGTCGCATGTCGCTAATATAATCAGGTTTCCTTTGGGTAACCCCCCCTCACTACTGAGCTCTCTAGTCGAGAGAGCCACGATACCGAGCGATGCAATGCGCTGATTGATCTCACTCGCTCCGATCGTGGCTTCATCTGATGGCCCGATGAGAATTTGGAATCCTCCAAGCGAAACCGGGGCTCCAACCGCTTCCAATTCCCGAGGGTAAGGAATAAGGGTATCGAATTCCGCCTCGATGGCGTGACTTGCCACGGGGAAAGTAATACAAAAAAGAAAAGCGAAAAAGAAGAAATGTCTCATTTCAGATTGTTAAATATTTGATAAAGATTTCATTGCCACCTTTGCCGCCCTATATCCACACATGCCGTGCACCCCCGCCCCCGGAGGCGTTGAGGCCGAACAGATAAATATATCCTTCGCCGGGGTCGTGTAAGGATCCAAGCGCAAGGCCGGGCGCGACAGGAGTTGTGCCCAGTCGTTCACCCCACCTGTCACATCACCACCTACCAGGTTCGGATTGTATGAT
>DAOUQC010000071.1 GCA_030625775.1 Verrucomicrobiota bacterium | reverse complement strand
ATTGGCAGCAAGCTTGTTTGCTTTGAAAAAAGCGCATGGCTCGTTCCCCAACTTGTGGTTTACGCCCGATCAACAAGGCCAAATCTTGATGGATCATGGTGATTACGCCGCTGCCGCAGACGCATTCCAGAACCCCATGCAACGCGGTGCTGCCCTTTACAAAGATGGTCAGTTCGAGCAGGCGCTGAAGGTTTTCAACACCATCGCAAGCCCCGGGGGAATGTTTAATCGAGGCAATTGCCAGGTAATGCTCGGCAAATATGACGCAGCCATTGAGCTTTATGATCGGACCATCAAACAACGGCCGGATTGGAAAGATGCCCTCGAAAACCGTGACCTGGCCATCGCCCGCAAAGCCTTGATGGCTCCACCCGATGATGATGCCGGAGGCACCGGTGGCAAACTCGAAGCCGATGAAATCGTATTTGATGACCGGGCTAAAAATTCCAAAAACGAAGAAGTGATTGAAGCCGGCACCGGCGATCAGTTATCCGATAACGAAATGCGCGCCTTGTGGTTACGCAAGGTTCAAACCCAGCCCGCCGATTTTTTACGTAACAAATTCGCCTATCAATTGCAGTTTGGAGAATCCGAAAAGAAGGAGGAAGGGAAATGAACCGTTCACTTAGCGTCCTAACCCTCGTCCTGCTATGGGTTTTCCAAAGCACTGCATGGCCCCAATCCACCACACCAGAACTCGTGCAAATCTCACTCGCACCTAAAACCCCCGATCCCGTCTGGGTAGGACAACGGGTCTCGATCATCGTCGAAGTGCTGTCACCAACCTTCTTCGCGGGACCAACAAATTTCACCCTGCCTGACATAGCTGGCGCAGTATTTTACAAACCGCAAGAGCGAGCCCTGGTCAGCTCCAAAACCATCGACGGCAAGACCTACAGTGTGCAAAGACACGAGTTTTCCTTTTACCCGCAACGCGCAGGTGATTTTGAAATCCCTCCATTTAAAGTTCGCTTTGGTATTGCCGGAAAACCCGGCGAAGAAGCCACCGAACATTCCGAGCAAACCACAGCCCTGAAAATCTCCTCCAAAATGCCGCCCGGGGCTGAGCATCTTTCCGTCTTGATCAGCACAAGCAATTTAAAAGTGGACGAATCATGGAATCCTCAAGCAAGCGGCACCGTGACGGTCGGTGACGCTTTCAAACGAACGATTACCTTCCGCGCACCCGACATGCCCGGCATGGTTTTTCCCACCATAAACTTTCCCGAAGTGGAAGGACTCAAACTTTACCAATCCCGGGCCACGGTGAACGACAAAATTGATCGCGGCTCCCTCACTGGGGAACGCATCGAGGGCATCACCTACCTGTGTGAAAAACCGGGCAGCTACTCCCTCCCCGCAATCGCCATACCCTGGTGGAATCTAAACAAAAAGCAGATGCAAAAAATCATTCTGCCCGCTGTTAGTTTTGAAGTCGAACCTGGCAATTCCTCCACCTCTCTTGCCGACAAAACGCAAAATTCTGTCTCCCTCTTCCCTCGGAAAGCAGTCACCGTCCTAAGTGCTTTCGCTCTAATATTTGCCGCTGTTCTATTTCACTTTAAGAACTCCATCCTCCAACAACTCACCGACTGGCAAACCCGCCGCAAAGAAAGTGAACGCGCCTATTTTAAAAAAATAAACGAAGCCACTTCTCCCGCCCGAACCTTGAATGCAATCACCGCATGGCTCGCCCACTCAGAACCCAACAGGGAAACCCTCTCGTTGCATTCATTCGCCTCAGAGCAAAACGATCCCGAACTGACCGCCCAACTCGAAGCCCTGCAAGCTGCAGTCGTTTCACAAAATAGTCAGTGGGAGTCTACCGCTCTCATCAATGCTCTCCGGAAAACCCGCCAGTCTGCAGTGGAACGTCATTCTTCACCTGCCCTCCAGCCGCTGAATCCTGGATAATCCTAGCCATCCGCATCGGTGATCCCGCCATCGCCTCCTTCCCCTTCGAAGTCTTCGCCGAAATCGGATTGAAGCTGAAAGACGAAAGCCCTTTTGGAAATGCAGGATGAGTTGAAAAAATGATAAATATCAAAATTATGCCCTGATGAATTTGGATTAAGGCTATTACCTGATGAATAGGGTTTGTGTTTCATTTACAACTCTTCACCAAAAAAACAGTCATGATCACTCCGACTCAATTCATCTCCATAAGACTCTCCTTCACTCGTCTGTTGTTATTGGCCGGCCTGTCGGCAGCCTCTCAAATTCTTAGCATCAAAGCATACGCAGAAAAACCGGTCACTCTGAATCTCAAGGCCGATGGCTACAGTGGTATTTGGTATATGAACCAGCGTTCAAACGACGAGTATGTTTACAAATACAGCGGAGGTCTGGGAACCTACTGCGCCAAGCACAAACCCTTCGCCATCTACAGCAAGCAAGCTGATAAGACATTTTTCTGTTATGGAGGAACAACAAAAGGAGGCAAACCTCAACTCCTGCACATGGTATCGTTTTTTGATCACAAAACAAAAAGTGTTCCCCGTCCGACAATCCTGTTAAACAAACAAACCGATGACGCCCATGACAACCCCGTCATCTCAATCGACGACAAGGGTTTTATTTGGATTTTCTCAACGTCTCACGGAACCAGTCGCCCGTCGTATATTCATCGTAGCAAAGAACCCTATAAGATCGATGAATTTGAATTGGTCCCAGCTACTTACATGGATGACGGAAAACAAACTCCTATTACCAATTTTTCCTACATGCAGGCCTGGCACCATCCAGGAAAGGGATTTTTGTGTTTTTTCACCCGATACAATAATCCCGCTGCACGAACTATCGGTGTGATGAGCAGCAAAGACGGGGTGACCTGGAGCTCCTGGCAGCGACTCGCCGCTATCGAAACCGGACACTACCAAGTCAGCGGTCTCGGTCGTGAACGCGCCGGATCAGCATTTAATTACCATCCCAAAGGCAAGGGGCTCAACTGGCGGACGAACCTTTATTATGTCGAAACTCCGGACTTCGGCAGCACCTGGCAAACGGTGGACGGCAAGGCTCTATCGCTACCACTGCGACAAGCTGACAATCCTGCGCTCGTTCACGACTACGCTGCTGAAGGGCTCAATGTTTACATGAAAGATATTCGTTTCGATGAACAGGATCGTCCCGTCATCCTCTACATCACCAGCAAAGGTTACGAGTCAGGCCCAAAGAATGACCCAAGGACTTGGACTACTGCTCGCTGGGACGGCAGTGAGTGGGTCATTCGTCCGGTAACTATCTCTGACAACAATTACGACACCGGGTCACTCTGGCTGGTTGCCAAGGATGACTGGAGAATCATCGGCCCCACCCAGACCGGCCCCCAGCCCTACAATCCCGGCGGAGAGGTGGCGATGTGGGTCAGTCATGATCAAGGTGGAACATGGGAAAAAACACATCAACTCACCAACAACAGCCCGATGAACCACACCTATGTTCGCCAACCCCTCGACGCTCATGCTGATTTTTTTGCCCTCTGGGCAGACGGCCATGGCCGCAAACCATCGGAGTCGAGACTTTATTTTTCAGATCGTGATGGCAAAGTATACCAATTGCCTGAAGCCATGGAAAGCGAATACGCCAAGCCGGTTCTTTATAAAGAGGCAGAGTAAGTTCCCCCTCCCCAACCACAGTGCAGGTATCGCCGGGCCTTCGTCCGTTTGAGTGCAACCCTCACCGTCAATTGGCAGTGTTATGGTTTCTATATCGACCAGACAGCTGTGAAAAGTAAGGTTCAAGCGAGTTTCATCGTGATAAAAGCGGATTTCCCTACTTTGAGCTTATATTGCGACGGAATGAAGCAAATTTCTCTGCTTTTCCTCACTAGCCTTTGACCTCGCGCCCCTTATGCCTTAAATAGCCAGCAAAATTCACTGAAAAAAAGCAGATTATGTCAGACAAGCCTACCATCATTTACACCCAGACGGACGAAGCCCCGGCGCTGGCCACTTACTCTCTCCTGCCCATTATCCAGGCTTTCACCAAATCTTCAGGTATCAATGTGGAAACCCGGGACATTTCTCTCTCCGGACGCATGATCGCCAACTTCCCAGAATCGGTCACTGCTGATCAGCAAATCGCCGACGCGTTGACTGAGTTGGGAGCCCTGGCCAAAACACCCGAGGCCAATATCATCAAGCTTCCCAATATCAGCGCTTCAGTGCCGCAGTTGAAAGCCGCCATCACTGAACTTCAAGCCCTCGGATACGCTCTGCCGGATTACCCTGATGAGCCGCAGAACGACGCGGAAAAAGAGATCCAGTCCAAATACGACAAGGTGAAGGGCAGTGCGGTGAACCCGGTTTTGCGCGAAGGCAATTCGGACCGCCGGGCGCCTAAAGCAGTAAAAGAATACGCCCGCACCAATCCTCATTCGATGGGTGAGTGGTCAGCTGACTCCCTTACCTCGGTTGGTCACATGAGCAGTGCTGATTTTTACTCCAACGAAAAATCGGTCACCCTTGAAGAAGCAACAGACGTCAAAATCGAACACGTGGCCGCCGATGGCACGGTGACGGCGCTGAAAGAATCCACGCCCCTGCTTGCAGGCGAAATTCTCGACGCCACCGTGATGCGCAAAAAAGCTCTGGTCTCATTCCTCGAAGAGCAGATTGCCGAGGCCAAGGCAAAAGGTATTCTCTTTTCCCTACACTTGAAGGCCACCATGATGAAGGTCTCCGACCCAATCATTTTTGGTCATGGCGTACGCGCCTTTTTCAAAGACCTGATCTCCAAACACGATGCTCTCATCGATGAGCTCGGCGTTGATTTCAAAAACGGTTTTGGTGATTTGCTCGAGAAAATCGAAAGCCTTCCCGCTGACAAAAAAGCAGAAATCGAAGCGGATATCCAAGCCTGTTACGACAACGGCCCGGACATCGCCATGGTGAATTCAGACAAAGGCATCACCAACCTCAACGTGCCGAGTGATGTCATCGTCGATGCATCGATGCCAGCCATGATCCGCACCTCGGGTCAGATGTGGAACGGCGCAGGTGAGTTGCAGGACACTCTCGCTGTCATTCCAGATAATTGTTACGCAGGGGTTTATCAGGCCACGATCGATTTTTGTAAAAAGAACGGCGCCTTCGACCCAACCACCATGGGCTCTGTGCCGAATGTCGGCCTGATGGCTCAGAAAGCGGAAGAGTACGGCTCGCATGACAAGACTTTTGAAGCTCCAGCCGACGGATCGATTCGTATCGTTGATACCAATGGCAACACCCTGATCGAACACGAAGTCAGTGAAGGCGATATCTGGCGTGCTTGCCAAGCCAAAGACGCTCCGATCTGCGACTGGATCAAACTGGCAGTCACTCGTGCACGCGCCACCAGTACTCCGGCAGTTTTCTGGCTCGACGAAGATCGTGCCCACGATGCAGAGATCATCAAAAAAATCGGCACCTATTTGCCGGAACATGACACGGATGGTCTCGAAATCCTGATCATGACTCCAGTCGAGGCTACCGAGTATTCCCTCGCACGCATCAAAGAAGGCAAGGACACAATTTCAGTCACCGGCAATGTGTTGCGTGATTACCTGACCGACCTTTTCCCAATCCTCGAACTGGGAACCAGCGCAAAAATGTTATCGATCGTTCCGTTGATGAATGGCGGCGGCTTGTTCGAAACTGGAGCCGGTGGCTCAGCACCGAAACACGTGCAGCAATTTCTCGAAGTGGATTACATCCGCTGGGATTCACTCGGTGAGTTCCTCGCCCTGGCAGTGTCACTCGAACACCTCGCTGGCGTTTTTGACAATGCCAAAGCCAAAGTGCTCGGAGCCACTCTGGATGACGCAACGAGCAAATTTCTTGCTGAAAACAAATCACCCACCCGACGTCTCGGTGGCATCGACAACCGCGGCAGTCACTTTTTCCTCGCACTCTACTGGGCCCAGGCTCTGGCAGCGCAGGACGAAGACGGAGAACTGAAATCCCAGTTCGCCCCGATCGCCGAACAACTCGCCTCCGCAGAAGACAAAGTCGTCGAAGAACTATTGGCCGTGCAGGGCAACCCGGTGGACATCGGCAGTTATTACAAGCCGGACGACGCTCTAGCTTCTGCTGCGATGCGACCAAGTGCGACGTTCAATAACATCATCGACACGATTTGATTTCGGTGTATTACAGCTTTAGCAGACGAAAATAAATGAATAACGGGAATATAGGGAAAGCCCCCTATTCCCTATAGACGCTTACCCTTAACGATGATGCGGCGGATTCGATAGATCTCCTTCGTGATCGCAAAAATCTGAGTTTCCGGGTGGCGGCTGATCATCTCCTTCGTGCTGGATTGTGTGCCACAGAATCCAAATCCACTTCACTCCCCTATTGCGGCCCTCGCCTCAGAATACAGAATGATCATTTATTTCAATGATGCAGGCTTCGCCCGCTTCCCCAACATCAAATCGATCAACTCCCTGGTTTCCAAGTAATTCGCCTTCCCTCTTGCTCTCTCTTCATGTGCTTCAGTAAGTTGCCTCCGACGGTCTATGCTCCGCTCCGACTCATGACAGTCCCTCTTCCTATCCCCCCTTTGGTCGCACCTGCCATAAATACAAAGCCGCCGCCAATCCCGCCGTCCCCATGATCATGCACATCACCATGATCTGATATCGCACAGCGATCAGTGGAGATACACCCGATAAAATCTGCCCCGTCATCATTCCGGGTAGCGCCACCAGACCTACCGCAAGAAAAGAGTTTACTTGGGGAATCAGCGATACCCGATAGGATTCTTTTCTCGCCAGTTGATGGTCCCCTGAGTTTTCCATTTCGTTTTCGTATCTCTCGGCACAGAGGCTCACCACATTCATCCCCGTTGAAAAAATCATCCCAGCGATCGGAATGATGAAGCGAGGCTGATACCAGGGATCCAATTTCATCACAAACAAAACCACCAGCAAAAGATTGGCGCTACCTGCCAAGCCAATCGAAACAATCATTCTTCCATAAGTCAACCGTCCCCGCCTCTCAGTCGAACGCATAGCGATCCACGAAGAAATACCAATCATGAAAGCAAAAATTCCCAAACCCACCCATATCGATTCGGTGCCAAAGAGGTAGGCCAGAAAATAACCAACCGCCACCAGTTGCAAAACCATACGCGCCGTTGCCACCCCGATCTCAGCCGGCCGGCCAACCCACTTCCAATAGATCACCGCCACCAGCGTCAGCGGCACCAGCATCACCAGCAAATGCGAAATAGAAATCGGATCAATCATGGGGGAAGAATTCAGTAGCCGGAATAAAATACCTACAGCCTAAAAACCTACAGCCTTCATTCGAAAGGCGTCCACGTCTGCAATTCGACGATATTCCCCTCCGGATCTGCCATGTAATGCAGCACAATATGGCCAGCATTTTCAACATCCATTTCAGTGTATTCCCCAACTTCCTTTCCTCCCCACTCCAGGAACTGTGCCGCGAGCGCTTTCACGTCATCCACCACAAAAGCAATGTGGGAGAATCCCATGGTATTGGATTCAATATCAAATTTCGGCCCCTCCGGTTCGTATTGAAAAATTTCCAGTGTCGGCCCCTCTGAGCCATGCCCTGGCAAACGCAAGTGCTGTCCCTTCAAGGTCTTCGATTGCTCATAGGGAATGCCGGCAATTTCCCCAATCCCCTCCCCTTCATAATTCCGCTCCGGTGGAACCGGCACACAATCGAGCACCTTGGTGTAAAACTCCGCCAACTTCTGCCAGTCCTTAGCCACAATGTTCGTATGCGCATATCGAATACTCATACCCAACCCTAACGCTCAGAGAACATCCAGCAAGGCATCGCTTCCCTAATTTCCCCTTACTTTACAGAAATTTTCTGACTGCCTATATGCTGGAGATTTTCCGAATATTCTTCACCCACAAAAGCAGCAAAGGCCACCGCTCCACCAGAGGCGCTTGCAGGAACCTCGAAGGTAATTTCCATTACCCCATCACCCGACGCCTTGACCACCTTCCGGTCGACCTGTTTTAATCCAGGGCCCGCTTTAAGCGTCACGTGGATAAGTTGTTCACCGAGTTCCTTAGGGAAATGATGAGGAATTTTCACCGTAACCTTCTGACCCGCAACGACAGCATCTGGCAAATTGAATTTAATCAACTTCGCCCGCTTTTTCTTTGACCCGGCTTTCCCCTTTTTAGACTTACGCACCTTTTTCCGAGCCGCAGTGTCCTCCTCGTTTTTCTTCATGTAGGCTGCCAAGGCCGCCACATCCTTCCGTCCCTCAAAAGCCGCCAGTGTGTGATCTCCCGTGCGCTTCATCCACGCAAGCAGTAGTTGGCGATGCCGCTCGACCTCCTTGGCATGCTCAGGATCAGCGACCAGATTGATTCTACAGTCCGGATCGTTTTCAATATCATAAAACTCCTCCAGCACCCGGTGATCCAACAAATCCACCCGCTCGGCGATGGCCGAACCTCCAGCCGCCAGCTTTTTCATCGTCCTCCACGTCGCTGTGCCTTTGGTGGCTGTGCCCATGATGCGTTTGCCGTCCGACCAGGGATTGAAAAGGTAGAGAAATTTCGCCGTCTGCGCTCCCCGCATCGGGTTGCGTCCTCCCCCTGCGTTTTCATTGTATTCCTTGAAAACCACGTCGCGCCCATCCTGTGCTTCACCTCGGATCAAAGGCAAAAAAGATCTGCCGTCGAGCCCCTCGGGATGTTCGGCTTCTACAATGTCCAACATTGTAGGCAGAAAATCAATTGCCGAAACCAAGGCGTCATCTGTAGATCCCGCCTTCGTTACTTCGGGCCATTTTACGATCAAAGGCGTGCGCGTGCTGTGATGATAAAGTTGTGTCTTGGCAAAAGGCAGTGGCATGCCGTGATCGGATAGAAAAATGACTACCGTTTTTTCCTTCTGATCCGATTCTTCCAAAGCCCTCATAATTTCTCCGAAACAATCATCGGCCCGTCGCACTGAGGAATAATAAAGCGCCAGCTCCGCACGAATCGCCGGATCATCCGGCAAAAAACCAGGCACTGGCACCTCACCCGCTTTATAAACTCTCGATGTCGCATGTGGGTCCTTGGAAAACCAGAAGGGCTTGTGCGGATCGGAAATGTTAATATTGAGCCAGAAAGGTTTGCCCGCTTCCTTGGCCGCATCAATCCCCGCTTTTGTTGAAGTGTAATAAGATTCCGCATCCTTGATATGCGCTTTTTTACCATTGGGAAAAGTCGTGTGATCAGCGTCCCAGGCATACGGTTGATAGGGTGTGGAATGCGACACCTTGCCGCGGATCGCCGTGTAATAACCCGCACCTTTCATTAAGTCACACAAGACAGGAAAGCTGAGCGGCTTGACCTGATAAAAACCCTCGACTCCGGAGTTGTGCGGATAGCGTCCTGAAAACATCACGTTGCGCGAGGGGTAACAATTACCCACCACCACATGAGCACGAAGAAATTTTCGCCCTTCCGCAGCGAGCTTGTCGATATTCGGCGTGGTTCCTTCAAGCTTGCAACCAAAGGCCCCGACCGAATCACAACTCATGTCATCGACGGTGACAAAAAGAATATTGGGTTTGGCAGAAGCATTCGCAACAAGCAGCAAACCCGCCAGAGACAGCAAAGTAGAAAAGCGTTTCATGCTTCAAACTTTCCCTCAGGCACTCATCTGCGACAAGATGATTCCGTGGCGCATATGCGGGATACCGCCACTTAAAATCCCGCTAACAGCTCCATCACCGCAGCATCCGCCAACAGCTCCTCCGCTGCAAAAGCCTGGTCCACGTGACCGGTATTCCTTGCCCCGATCAAAACCGAGCTCACCCCCGGTCGACTGATCGTCCAGGCGAGAGCCAGTTCGATCATCGATTTGCCCGACGACTCCGCCGCTTCACTCAATTTTTCCACCACGGCAAAACCTTCGTCGGTAAAATAAATTGCTTGATGCCCGGGAATCACATCAAAGCGCGTGCCTTCAGGAACTTGCCCATCGCGCCGATATTTCCCCGTCAAAAAACCCGCCCCAAGTGGACTGTAAGAAATCACCCCGACTTTTTCATCCTGACACAAAGGCAATAAATCAGTTTCGATTTGTCGCTGCACCAGATTATACGGCGGTTGCACAGATTCCATTCGCGGCAAATTTTCAGCGCCCTCACTAAGCGCCAGACTCTGGCTCAATTGCTCCGCACTCCAATTGCTGCAACCCACATAACGAACCTTCCCCTGCTCGACCAACACCCCCAACGCATCCAAGGTTTCTTCAACGGCCGTCACTTCATCCCAGCAATGCAGTTGGAAAAGATCAATGCAATCACATTTCAGTCGACGCAGGCTCTCCTCCGCCGACGCGATCACAAGCTCTTTACTGAGTGTCCCCGTAACCTTGCTCGCCAACACCACCCGATCACGAGCACCGCGCTCAGACATCCATTCACCCAACACCGCCTCCGAAGCTCCGCCCGCATACACCGCTGCCGTATCAAGCAGATTGATACCCAGTTCCAGAGCGTGATCCAGAATTTCAAAGGACGTCGTCTTGTCAATCTCCCGACCAAAGGTGACGCAGCCGAGCCCAATCGAACTCACCTGCAAATCCGTCTGTCCCAGAGCTCTCTGCTGCATGTGGGGTTCCAGCTATTTCTTAACTACCCAGATGTTGCGATAACGAACTGGATTGCCATGGTTCTGCAAAAAAATCGGGCCCGGGCCCTCTTCCGTTTTCAACTTACCTCCCGGTGTCGGCGCAGAAAGCTCAACCTTGTCATGGATCATCACCCCATTGTGTTTGACCGTGATATTGGCATCCTTGATTTTTTTCCCGCCTTCAAATTTAGCAGCGGTGAAATCAATATCGTAAGTCTGCCAGGTCAGCGGTGGAAAACACATGTTCTCACTGGGTACCGATGCCTTGTAAAGTCCTCCACACTCATTGTCTTTTCCCGTCAGCCCAAAACTGTCCAGCATCTGAACTTCATAACGCCCCTGAACATACAAACCGCTGTTTCCACGAGCCTGCCCACGAGCTGTAGGTATGTAGGGCAACCTGAACTCAATATGAATACTGTGATCCCCAAAGGTCTCCTTACTCAGAGCTCCTTGAGTCAGCAACTTACCTTCCATCTTGCCCTCTTTCATTCCATCCGTTGAACTTCCGTCAAAAACAACCACTGCACCCTCGGGCGCTTTATTGCCAAGAGTCGGGCTTTTGCGATTCACACGTTGCAAGATGCCGACATCTTTTCCTTCAGGATCTTTGACCAGAATCTTTCCATCAGCAAGCACACCCACATGCCCCTTGGATGCCACAAATTTGACCTTGCCGCCCTTCAGCTCTCCCTGAATCCGCTCTCTCGGCTTTTCCTTATCCCACCCGGATCCCGGCAGACCTCCCTTGCAGACCACCGCCTCAAATTTTCCTCCACCAAGCGCAATCACCTGGACCCCGAGCTTTTCATCACCGGATGCCCCTTCATACTCCCCCTGCAAGGCATAATCCGCATCCACCTTACTCGGATCACTGGTCGCCGGACTCGCATCCTTCGCCCTGAGTCCCGACATTCCTACCAACAACAAAACAACACCAATAGATACAATCGTCTTTTTCATAATTTTTAATTCTTAATTGCCTGCGGGTAGTAACCTCCGGCTGTCTCGCTACGCTCGGCTCCTAATTCTTATCTAGCAACCAACGATCCAGAAACTCAAAGGTTTCCACCCCATGAATCTCATGCGGACCATCGAACTCCGTCAACATAATACGGTCAGCTTGACCAATATGATCAAAAAGAGTTTCTGTCTGTTTCCACGCGTAAGCGGTCCATTCAGGACTTGTGATCCCGTCACGAACCCCGAATTCAACACACACCGGTCGCGGAGTCATCATCGCAATCAGTTCGGGATGCGTAAAACGATTCAAACAATCCCAGCTGTACATATCATCATCCGGATGACGCAAGTAACTGGTGTTCACCTCATCCGAAGTGATCTTGCTTCGCCAGTCATTAAAATTACCCGAGCAAATACTAAGTGCTAGTCGATCAAGCAAAGGTGGCATCCAAATCGCAGAATACCCCCCGTACGACAGGCCGTAGTAAGCGATTTTTCCCTTGTCGACATAGGGCAGTGACTCAAGAAAATCGATCACTCTCTCGGTCTTCGCCAAGGGCATCGCCAAACGCATCATATCCACCGCATTGGCCTGTCGCATTTGCCGCGACACCTCTTCGGACGGGCTGATGTGCAAGAGCATCGGCGCAAAAACGACATAACCTTTCTCGGCAAGCTTGCGGCCGTATTCATGATAGGCCGTATCCTCCTTCATACCCAAGCCAGTGATCTTATTCGGATAACCACCAAACCCATGCTGACAAACCACCGCTGGCCGTTTGCCCTTAATGTTTTTTGGTACCACAAGGTTTCCAAATACACTGACCCCTTTGCGCACATCAATCGTCACACGATAGATACTGTATTTTTCATTCGTCAAAGCCAGTTCACTACGCACTTTCATCGGCGTTCCGTCATCGGGAAGCTCGCCAGTCATCTTTCGATAATCCTTCAACATTGCCTTTTGGATCGCAGGAAACTTGTCAGCTGACTCTTTTAGTATATCCCATCGCGCATAACGTTTCGCTTCGCTTTCATCGATCTGCTTGCGCAACCAGGCCAATCGCTCTTCGAAATGTTTGTTTCGCACGGCACTTACTTGTAAGGAATCCACCTTCAGCAAAAGCTGCTCCCCAGCCTTGGCAATCCTCCGCTTCAACACCACCAGGTTATCCCTCGCCGAAAGTCCTTCATAAAACCGAGCAGCCCTATCAAATTCCACATTAATATTCGTTGCTCCCCCGAGAAATAAATCAGAGACCTCGATCGTCAACTTCCGAGGCGCAACCAATGCCGCCAACTCAGCATCACCAAACTCAACTAACTGACCTCTCAATCGGCGATCCGCCGGCTCCCCCCAGCAACGATCCCTTTGATCAAAATAATCGGAAACCCCCACACTCGAAATCCGCGTATCCAGCGCCGCCGTCATCAATGCAGTCATGCCACCCTGACCCTGACCAAACACCGAAATTTTACCGGCATCCACTCCCTCACGATTATAGAGAAACTCAACTGCCGCCAAAGTGTCCTGCACGTCCAGCCCCGGCATCGTTCGTCCGATGACATACCCAAGCCGATAGAGAATCGAGCGACGATCTTTACCGCGCGTTTTCTCGCAATAGGGATGATCCACCAATCGCTCAATCGATTGCTGCACATAAACCACCGATTTGCCGTCCAGATATTTTGATATGCGGGCGAAAGTTTCACCCACACCATCCAAGCCCATCAGGCGCTCGGGCCAGATATCCGCATCCGGACAAACGATCACCGCCTGTTTCTTGCCTAAAGAAGTCGGCGTAAAAAGCAATCCACGTGCCGCCAATCCCTCGACGATAGGAATCGTGACTCGCTCAACAACAAATTTTTTATCCTCTCCAACTTTCTTAATTTTCACCGAACCAGCCTTCCCGTCCACCTCGATCAAACCCAGCATCTTCCTCAACGCGGACCGCTTGCCCTCCAGCGACTTCTGATAAGCCTTCACCGAGGAAAAATCCGGCTTCCATGTTTCATCGCGCTTATCCTGCGCCGCCCCAATCTGACGATTAAAATAATCAAAGATCTGCTTACGCTGCCCCTCCAGACTCCCCGCTCCCGGCAGCAAAGGCTGCGATCCCGGCAAACGCCCCCCCTCCTGCGAATAAGCATTCGCGCCTAAACAGACCAGCACAAGCAGACCACAAACCCACTTCTTCATTTCATCACTCCTCATTCTTCATCTGTTGCCTATGTGTATTTTCCTCCGGCTGTTTGCCTATGGGCTATCTACACTTCGTTGTGGTTCGACTTCGTCTCGGCTCATGGTGAAATTTTTTCCTTTGCGCTTTGTGCTCTTTGCGAGAGCCCCTCTTCACCTCAAACTCCCGCTCTCTTCTCCGCATCAGCGCGCACCTTCTCCAACACTTTGCTCACCTCCGCAAAGGGCACATCCTCCACCAAAGTTTTGCTTTTCACAGCCACCGCCGAAGCCACCCCCGCCGCCTCCCCCATCGTCACCGCATCACCGGTCACCCGGTAAGAACTGTGCGCAATAAAATCACCACT
This sequence comes from Verrucomicrobiota bacterium, assembly GCA_030625775.1. Taxonomy (GTDB): domain Bacteria; phylum Verrucomicrobiota; class Verrucomicrobiia; order Verrucomicrobiales; family DEV007; genus JAADHD01. Next base: position 12,064 of record DAOUQC010000071.1, on the reverse strand, counting down.
GATACAACGACCAGCCATCATCAGCCCTGACACATCACGCGCAATCATCGCGCGCAAAGGAATATCGTAAGGCTGGGACTTGAAAGGCTTGCTCTCAATCGCCTTGGTCTTCTTTGGATCCACCGAATGCACGTCGATACCAAATTTCACCCGGCAGATGCCATCATCAAATTTTTTGCCTACCCGCAGATCCTCACCCGTCACATAATACTTCCCACGTATCCGCCGCCCGCCACGAGTGCCTATGTGCTCGGATGTCGTCACCAGCTCCAGATCCTTCCAAACACCACCCTTCTTTTTCAGAGCAGCCAGCAAATGGTTCACCTCACGCCGGCCCTGCAGCGTCGCTTCGGTCACATCATTGGCATCGATGGCAGAACCTCCATACTGATGATTGGTCATGATGGCGTAAAAGCCGTCACGCACTTCAAAAATCGTCGGTCCCTCATAAGACGGACTCACTCCAGCTTTACGCATTTCCTCCAGCAGGTTCTTTTTGGGATTGCCGGACTTTTGCAATTCCGCGCTGCCACGAATGAAGGGCGCAATGTCAGCCGTGCGCACCCCGGTGATCATTCCCATCATCGTCATAGGCTGGGTCGCGCCATCCTGGGGACGTCCCATTTCAAACTCACAGCCCGCCTGGGCCGCCAAATCGCCATCACCCGAGCAATCAATAAAATTGCGTGCCGTCCAGGCTTCACGTCCCGACTTTGATTCGGTGAGCACCACCCTCAAGCGATTGTTTTCATCATTCGCCGCCGCCACCACGCGCGTATGCAAACGAATCTTCACTCCCGCTTCAAGCAGCAAATCCTCCAGCAACAATTTCATCGCCTCGGGATCATAAACCCACGAAGACCCGATCGAATGCCCGGTAGAACGACGTTTCAACTCGGCGAGCAATTCCGCCATGATTCCCGGCTTGCCGGTTCCGTCGATGATCAAGGACAGCAACCCCGAAGTCCACACCCCGCCGATGCAACCGTTGACCTCCAGCAGCATCGTCTTTGCCCCGGCCCGGGCTGCCGCAAGCGCCGCCGTGAATCCCGCCGGACCGCCACCGACCACAACCACATCGTAATCAGCCGCAACCGGAATGTTGCGTGCCAACTCCTTGAATACCTCACCATCACTCGAAATACTTCCCGCCGTGCGAACATGTTTTCCATCCTTGCTCAGCTCCACCTTTTGCGAACCTTTACCACCAGGGCGAGTCGGAAGTGGCTTGCGCCGGTTCTCCGGGTTGACTTTATCAGCCGCTGAAGCGGCACCACCTCCGGCAATAATTGCCCCCGCACCTGCGGCCAGCTTTTTGGCAAAATCACGCCGGTTGGAAAATTGAGGTTTGTCTGACATGGACGAACGGTAGAGTCCACCCACCAAAGGGTCAAGCGGGGTCGGCTGCATTGCTAGTTTCCTATCAGTCAGATCCGTCCAATTTCCTTACTTGCCCTCGTACTCACCCCCTTTACTCCCTTCAGTTCCTTGAACAGCCGGTTGAAATTCGACAGCAACCCAAAACCAACCGCATAAGCCACCCCCGAAATCCCCATACCCGTCTCACGCAGCCACTTGCATGACTGACTGATCCGCAGCTCACCAAAAAAAAATGAAAGATTGTGTCCTGTTATGCATTTAAAATAACGTAAAAAAACAGCCCGCCTATCACAAAATAATGCCCTAATAACAGGAAATATCCCAGATATAGATCAATATATTGTCAATATCTGATAATCTAAAGGTAGTTTGAGCCGTCCTGATTGACTAAGCTTTGTCACTAAATTATCACCCTCCCGTGGCATCCAAAGTGGCTGCCCTGCAATCACCCATACAAGCCCTGAAAAAATGTCTGACTCCAAGCCCAGTTCAAACGACCCCTTCGAAAAAGCACGTTCTGAAGACGCCGTCCTTGCCTGTCCGTTCCAGGGCGAAACCCTCCCCATGATTCTACGGCATGCGGACGTCCGCGCCGCAGCCAAGGATTGGAAAACCTACAGCTCGGATGCACCCTTCCGCATTCCTATTCCCTCTGAAGAGGAGTTCCGCAGAATGCGGCAACTGCCCATCGAGACCGATCCCCCCGAGCACACTGAATACCGCAAAATCGTCGAACCCTTTTTCAAACGTGCCAAAAATCCCGAAGTCATGGCAGAGATAGAGACACTCATCGACAAGCTCGTCTCCGACGCCTTGAACAAGGATTCCATCGACATCGTCAGCGAGTTCTCGCTGCCCTTGCAGTCCCGAGCCCTCACCCACCTTCTCAATCTCCCGGAATCGGAAGCGGATACCTGGATCTCCTGGGGCATCCATGTCTTCGGCGACAAGTCCGGTGAAAAATCAGGCCACTCCCTCGAAAAATACATCGAAGATCAATTCGACCGCGCCATCGAAAACCCGGGAGAAGACTTCTTCAGTGCCCTCACTCAGGCGAGCTACCAGGGCCGCTCCCTCACCCGCGAAGAAATGCTGGGTTTTGCCAATCTCACTTTTGCCGGCGGACGCGACACCGTCATCCACACGGTTTCCTCCATTTTTCATCATCTCGCCACTCACCCTGAAGCACTCGAGTTCCTTCGCGAAGACCCAAAACGCATCGACCTTGCTTCCGAGGAATACTTCCGCGTGGCGACCCCTCTCACCCACATTGGACGCGTCTGCCCTGTCGATACCGACGTGCACGGTTTCAAGGTCAAAGCCGAGAGTCGTGTTTCCCTTTGCTGGGTTTCGGCCAACCATGACGAAACTGTCTTCAACAAACCACATGAAACCAAACTCGATCGCAAACCCAATCCCCATATCGCCTTCGGCGCAGGCACCCACCTTTGTCTCGGTGCCCCCCACGCAAGACTGCTGGTGCGAACGCTTCTCAAAAAACTCTCCCAACAGGTAGATACCATCGAAATCCTCGAAGAGGAGGCGCTCATTGAGGAGGAAGCAGCCTACAGCCGTTCGAATGGTTTTGTTTCCCTCGTCGCTGCACTCAATCCACGTTGAGCTCCTTTCCTGCCAGTCTTACCTGGATGTTGGAAAAAAATCCTTTTCCGTAGAATCTGAGGAAATGCGGGTTTAGGAGATCCGCAGTTTTTCTTGATTCAAGTAAGCTGATTAGGCATCTTACTCAGAAAGAAACCGAACTGCTCTGAGCATCCTTACAATGAAGACCCGTCAATCAATTGGAAAAGCATGGATTTTAATCGCCATGCTGTTTTGCTGCAGCAATCTATCCTGGAGCCGCCCATGGACAGATACCAAAGGAAGAACAATCAATGCCGCTTATGTGAGTCAAAGCAAAACCGATGTCATCGTGCGCCTCACGGCAAACAGCAAGGAAGTCACTATCTCAAAGTCAAAACTCAGCGAGGCTGACCTGAAACACCTCGAGCTATTGAAATCAAACAAAGCCGCGCGCTTTTTCCCTGTGAACTCGAGCGAACGATCACCCTCTCCCTGGTATTTTGTGGTTGAGGCAGGCACCTTGTTTGCTCCTCCAGTGGGAAGCGACGGAAAATGGGTCAAGGACACCGGAAGATCTGGAAAAAAACCCCCTTCAATTGATTTGCCGGTTCTGGTCGAAAAAGGGGTGCAGCGATTTGTGAATCCACAATCACGCGAGAGATTGGTGGTATTGGGTGCTGAAAATTACGAACTCCTGGAGAAAACCACGCAACTTGAATTATTCAAAAAACTCCGCCTTCAGGAAAAGCGCTCGCTGATGGCCGTGCTCTCAGCCGACAAGCTGGAACATGGAAAAGCCGCTCGCCAGGCAGTTCAGATATTGCTCGAAGAAAGCCAGTTTCTAGCAGCGAATGCCAGAGAGCAAAGTGAGATTTTCCTGAAAAGAGTCGAGCAGAGCAGCCCCGATCTCAATCGTAATTTTGAGGTGACAAATTTCCAGCAAACCGAAGTGAAACGCTGGCGCAAAAAAGCCAACTACACCGCCTTCCAGATTGAAAAATCCGAGGTCGCCTGGGAAAACGAAGTCCGGGTCAAGGGCGCCGGAAGCGTCACTGTTTTCAGCTTGCGGGAGGACGACAATGCCGGACTGGAGGTAATTGCCAAAGGCTTGAGTTGCCTGCCTCCGGAAATGGTGGACTACCTGGAAGTGGTTTCCCTGCACTACAAAGGTGAAGGATTCTGGTGGGGCGGCGGCAATCAAATTTACTATGTGTTACCTAAAGATCTCAAATTCAACGGATCTCTGGTTTACGTCATGGCGCACGAAGTCGGACACTGCATCCAGGCACAGAAAGTGAAAGGAGCCTGGAATGAAGCGCTGAAAAACTGTATCGTTTTCCCCAGTGCCTACGGTTTGACAAATATCCGTGAAGATTTTGCCGAATTCGCCTCCATTGTGACCCGGGCATGGACCAAACCCCAGGAGATGATCGAGATCGAAGAAGTCTTTCCCTGGCGTCACGAAATCTACACTCGTGCTCTGGGTTATAATCGATCCAAATCCAAAACCGCATCCCTGCCCGGGTTGAAAAATTTTGAGAGCACAGCACCCGGTGCCCATTCCCCGGGGAGCGGAGAGATTGCCATTAATTTGCCAGTATTTTAATCCCTCCAGTGAATTGACGACCCGGCGCTGCAACTCATCGAACGCATCCGGAAAAAATACAGCCGCTGCTATCCCGAAAAGAGGCTTGCCGCCGGAAACCCCGACCGCTATGCTGGTTGGTTCACGAACCCACTGCCCTTTTTTCATGAAAACGAACACCCGCTTCCTCATCCTGCTTTTTGCGCTTGCTTGTTACGCTCCACACGCAATGACACAGGGCAAACAGCCCTCGATCGAAGAAATCATCAGCAGCGCTGACTTCTGGAAACTCTCGCCGGACGCTTTCATGGAGCGCTATGAGTCACTTGGATTCCGATGGACTTCTGACAGCAAAGAATCAGCCCGCATTTCGGGCGGCGGAGAAAAACTAGCAGTCAAAAACGCTGAAGTAGGTGAAACCATCGTCACTTTTGCAAAGGGAGCACCCAAACAAATTCAACTGTCCATTTTTAATCGTGGTGACGACGGCTACCTGCTCGAATCCGATTTTAACAAAGAGTTACAGAAATGGAATACCATCCTGTCTGCTGTCAGTGGATCAACACCGCAGAAAAAAGCGCGCAACAACAAGAGCGCAGTCAAGACCAAGGGGGTCACATGGAACACCGAAGACCTCGCCTATCTTTTGGAATACAGCAGCCAAAAAGGGCGGGGCAATAATTTCCGCGGCGAATTCATCCGCCTGCGCATGGCCCCACTGGTGAAAAAAAGCTTCATGGAAGAGCAACTCTCCGGACCTGCAAAACGAATGAAAAAGAAGGATCTCCCCGCTAACGTGGTGCGCGAAAACGGCGATGTTTACATCAAGGGAATTCCTATGGTGGACCAGGGCCAGAAAGGCTACTGCGTGGTCGCCGCAACTGCCCGAATGTTTGGCTACTATGGGATACAAGTTGATCAGCATGAGATTGCCCAGATTGCCAATTCCTCTGCAAGCGGCGGCACCAATACAAGCGCTATGATCGATTCTCTCAAAAGCATCGGCGGACGCTTCAAGATGCGGATCAAGACCCACGATGAAATGAGCTACCAGGATATGGTCGACTTGAGCGAGGACTACAATCGCATCGCAAAAAGAGCAAATGCCCGGGAAGTGGCTACCGGCAGCAACGTAAACAACTGGTATAATTTTGATTATTTTGACCCTGAAATCTTGAAGACCACTCGCCTGAAAAGCAGCAGCTCGCTCAAAAAGTTTGATGCAGAAGTCAGACGCTCGATCGATGCCGGCATTCCCCTGCTTTGGACGATAACGGTTGGAATCTACAAAGAACCCGTTCGCATCAGCCAAAGCCGAGGCGGCCACATGCGTATGATCATCGGATACAATACCGCAAAAAAGGAAATTATTTTTTCTGATACCTGGGGTGCAGGTCATGAGAAAAAACACTGGGGCATCGAAGAAGCATTTTGTTCAACCAAGGGTCTCTATTCGATTCAACCCACCATGTGATAGCGGACAACGAATTGATCTTGAATAAGGATAACAAATTTTGTCATGCCTTTACCTGAGCCGCCCAAAGCAACTGCCGGATACGAAACCGGGACTCCTTTCCCTGCAGTTACCGATCCACCCATCACCGAGCTGCAGATAGTTTCCCCGATTAAAAAATCAACCCGTTTGCACTCCCTCGATGCGCTCAGGGGATTCGACATGTTCTGGATCATGGGGGGAGCCGGGCTCATCCATGCGCTGACCGATTATTTTGACTGGGGATTTCTTCATGCCATCAATGACCAGCTGCACCATGTAGACTGGAATGGATTCACGTTCTACGACATGATTTTTCCGCTCTTTCTCTTCATTGCGGGAGTGGCAATGCCCTTCTCTTTGACTAATCGCCTGGAGCGCGGAGAGGAAAAAAAGAAAATCACTCGCCACGTCATTCAACGGGGCCTTATTCTCGTATTGCTGGGCATCATTTATAACAACGGCTTTTTCCAAACCACCTTTGCCGAAATGAGATTACCCAGCGTCCTGGGCAGAATCGGACTGGCTTACATGTTCGCTGGATTGATTGTTCTCAATACCAAACTGCTTGGGCAAGCGCTCTCTTTTGTCGGGCTGCTGCTCGCTTATTGGGCCATGCTCAAATGGATCCCTGTTCCCGGGCACGGGGCGGGATCACTGACCTTGGAAGGAAGTCTGGTGGGATACATCGATAGCCACCTCATCCCCGGACGACTCTACAAAGGCGTGCATGACCCCGAAGGCCTGCTTGCCACAATACCAGCAATCTCCACCGCCCTGCTCGGGGCCCTGACCGGACTATTTTTATCCCCCAAAAGCCGCCAGCTTCAACCCTGGATGAAAGCAGTTTGTCTGGCTCTCGTCGGCACGGCGCTGCTCTGGCTGGGAAAATTCTGGGATCCTTATTTTCCAATCAACAAAAACCTCTGGTCGAGCTCTTTTGTGATTTACGTTGGCGGCTGGAGCCTGATCTTCCTATCCGTCTTCTACTTCATCATCGACGTGCTGGGTTTCAAAAAATGGGCTGTCTTTTTCACCGTCATCGGGCTCAATCCCATCCTCATCTACATGGCTCCGAAATTTATTAATTTCGACTACACCGCAAATGCCGTTTTTGGTGGTTTTGCCGATTCTTTTGCAGGTGCGTTCACGCCCGTCCTTATGGTCACCGCCGTCCTGGCGGTCAAGTGGCTGCTGCTCTACTTCCTCTATCGCAAAAAAGTCTTCCTGAAAATCTGACCTCAGGATTCAGGATTCAGGATTCAAAAAATAATATTTCCCCCTTTGCGGCCTTAGCGCTTTGGCGAGATCAACTCTTCATTCATAATTGCCTTCGTTCAGTATAACTCCGGCTGTCTCACCCTGTCCCGCAGACGCGGGAGGACTCGGCTCCTACTTCTTCAGATCCCTACTTTCCAATCAGATCAACCAGCCGTTCCCCCTGATGGCTGATGGCATCAGGGAAATCGCTTTTGATCTCATCAAGCAACTCTTCCGCATCATCTTCCTCGCCGGTTTCCTTGTAATGGTAAGCGAGTAAAAAACGGGCATACGCACCCACTTGAACACCATTCCCATAATAACAATCGCTGTAATCATCGATCGCTTCCTCCAAATATTCCTCGCGCTCGTCCCCCCTGCTCATCTGGCCGAGATATAGAAGCGCACAACCCGTCCTGTTTGACTCGTCGAATTTATCGACCAACAGCTTCAAGCTGTCCTTGCCCTGTTTCGTTCGCCATTTTTCATTGGCCACCTGATAGAGCGATTCGATCTCACGCAATTCAGCCTTCGAATAAACTGAAGAATCTTTCAACATTCGCGCTCTGGCCTTTTGCTGTTGCTGAGCCGCCAACTGTTTATTATCCATCTTTGTCGCTGCCGGCTGGCTAGTGGACTTCTTACTCACTCCCGACGAGGAAGATGATTCAAGAGCCGCAATCCGTTTTTCCAAAGCCTCCACCTTTTCTTCAAGACCTTCTATTTTTTCGCTATTGTCAGCCCGGACAGGACTTGCCAAAAAAACCAAACATCCCAATATCATTCCGTATTTCATCATAGTTACCTTTTTTATTTTGTTTGTAATATTCCCTTTCTAAAATTTACCCTTGAGCAATTCCTCCCCATCCCCTTCCTTTTTTTGCTATTTTTTGCGCCTTTACGAAATCCTTTTTTTATCTACCATTATCCATTGAAATAACGCCTTTGGCGATCTTTCCCGCATGCATATCCGCGAAGGCATCACCCAGCTGCTCCAGCGAATAAGTCCGCGTGATCATTTCATCCAACAGCAGCTCCCCCTGCTGGTACAGCTCCAGCATTTTCGGAAAATCCACCGGCGCATTGCACAAACCATAAAGCGGATTCAGATAGGTCTTGTCCCACTCAAACAAATTCATATCAATCGTCAGGTCCTCCTCGATCCCACTCACCTGTACCGCCGTACCCGCATTGCGAATCATTGCCAGCGGTGCCGCCCCCAGGGCAGGAACCGCAGTCGCCTCAAAGGCATAATCCGCCCCGCGTGTCTCGGTCAATACCCGCACCTCTGCTGCCGCATTCAACAAAGCCTTGTCATTCCTATCCGTCAAAATCGTATGGGTCGCGCCAAACTGCAGCGCCATCTTCAGCCGCTCCGCACTCAAGTCCAAGGCAATGATCCGCTTCGCTCCAGCAATGCGCGCGCCCTGAATCACATTCAGCCCCACCCCGCCGCATCCTATCACCACCACTGAAGAACCCGCCTCGACCTTCGCCGCATTCACCACCGATCCGTAACCCGTCATCACCCCGCAACCAATGATGCAAGCCGCCTCAAACGAAATCTCAATACCCTCCGGAATTTTCACCACCGCCTCCTTGCGCACCATCGTCAGCTCCGACATCGTACCAATATTAAACGAACGTTCAATCGGCTGCCCATTGCCGCGTAAGGTCGCCTCCACCCGCGCATGCCCGTGCAAAGGTTCGGGCGCCGCCACCGGTGAGTGTTTTTCACAAATCGCAAAATTACCGCGCTGACACTGAAAACATTCGCCACAGGAAATCGCCCAGTTCAATACCACCCGATCCCCCGCTTTCACCTCCGACACCCTCTCCCCCACCGCCACCACCTCACCGGCGCCCTCGTGCCCCATCACAATCGCCTTGCCCCAATTCAACGAATCATAATCCGTGTGACAAACCCCCGCCGCCCGAATCCTCACCAACACCTCATCCGGCCCCGGATCCTCCGCAACCTGCAAATCAGCAAATTCAAACTCCCCATCCCCAAAAGCAATAACTGCACGCGATTTCATCTTTTCAATTGATAATGGATAATTGACAATGGACAGCGAAGAGCTGGCGCTATTTCTTTTCCTCGTTGTAAATTGTCAATTATCTCCTGGCTTCAGCCATGAGATTAATATCTTACTCAAAATTTGCTCACCATAAGGATTTGCATGAACCACATCACGGTAAAACAAATGCGGATGCAATCCCGATGACACAATATACTGCGCCCATGGCGTGGTCATATCGAGATAAGCGCAGTTTTCTTCCTTCGCCAATTTTTTCAGATCCCTGCCGTATTCCGCAGAGCCCGAATGCTGCGCCTTGGCCAAGGCAGCCGCCTGACGAGGATCCGTTGTGCCAAACACCCCCGCAGCCAGAAAAAATTCCACCTCCGGCAAGTCCTTGCGAATCTGGTGAATCACCTCGCGAATCGCATCAATATCTTTCCGCTGGCTAATCCCCCCGATAAATACCAGGTCCGGTTTGCGTGGAATGATGTATTTCTGCACCCGCCCCTCTTCACGATAATGCCCACACCCCCCCCCACCGCGCACATACACCGTCGTTTTAATATTCACCCTGGGATAAGCCTCCGCCAACTTACCCACCCAACCCGAGCGCATGGTATCATTCACGATACTGTCCCCCACCGCCATGATGTGGAGATCCCCTCCCTCAGTCAGTATTTTGTGTGTCCTCTTCAAACCAGACCAATCCTGCTTCGCCACCGTCAACTCCCCCTTCGGCATCTCCTTCTGGATGGCTGTGATCTGCTCCAGCGATCGGCAGGGCGATTCAAAAATAAAATAGTCCTTCTCCGCATCCTCACGCGGCCTCTTGATGTCCGGATTAAACTTCGACGGCAGCGCCCCCTTTTTAGGAAACTTCACCGGCGAATCCTCCACCATACTGCCCGGCCGCGCCGAGCTGTTCACCTTGTTCTGATCCTTCTTCTTCGCATCCTGCGCAGCAGACTCCCCCAAAAGACTCGTCATTACCATCAAGCCAATCCCAAAAATAATCCTAATTTTATTATTATTCATATACTAAGCCCTATACATCGCCGTTGTTCACTCATACATTACTAACTATTCAGTTATACATTCCTATTTATACATTATCACCGCCTCACATACTACTCTTCATTTTAGAGTTCGACAATCCTTGTTCGATATTGAATATTTCCCCGCTTTCCAAACTATTCATTGTCCATTGCCTCCCTTCCCCACCATAGCCTTTTCTCCCCATTTTTAGTGTCCATTCGTGTTTATTGCCTCCGGCTGTCTCCACTTCGTTGCGGCTGTGGTTCCAACTCCTGCCCCCTCTTTTCTTCTCTTCCTACAGCCTTTCCCCATGTCCACTCTCATCGTCGCCACCCACAACAGCCACAAAACCGAAGAGATCGCCGCCCTACTCGCCGACCACTTCGCCCTAATCACTGACCTCACGCAACAGAGCAATGCGGACGATCACCCCGCCCCCGAAGAGACCGGCAATACCTTCGAGGCCAACGCCCTGATCAAAGCCCTCGACGCCAGCACCCGCTTCCCCGATGCCACCATCCTCGCCGACGATTCCGGCCTTGAAGTCGACGCCCTGGCTGGTGCTCCGGGAGTCTATTCCGCCCGCTATGCCGGCCCCGACGCCAGCGACGCCGACAACCGCAAGCACCTTCTCTTTGCACTGGATGGAGTCGCCAGACGAACTGCCCGCTTCCGCTGTGTCCTGATTCTGGTGAAAAACGGCCAAGTCCTGGTCACCTGTGACGGCAGCTGCGAAGGTCACATCGCAAAAGAAGAAAGCGGCAGCGGCGGTTTTGGTTACGACCCCCTCTTCATCCCCGAAGGCCACACCGAATCTTTCGGCACCCTGCCCGCAGAAACCAAAAACCAACTCAGCCACCGAGCCAAAGCCCTGGAAAAGCTGAAGTCGTGGCTTACAGAGAATTAACCAGCTGCAAAACACGGATTCTCATATAAAAATACCCCCTCCGTGAATGAATGCCTCGCTAGATCAACGGTAGATCAATCCCGCAGCCGCGGGACAGCTTCTTGTAGAAGCTTCCCGCCATTCTCGAATTCTTCGGATCGAAACAGTGACTACCAGCGCAATAGCGCGCACAAACTCGCGCAAGCCTTTCTCGTAGAGAGGCGCAACCGTCATCAATCCAAGGCGGGGAATTGTGGCCCACCTCTCAATTTTAAGGCCCTATTAACAATCATTCCCTAGTTGCAAAAACACAGATTCTCATTTAAAACTATCATCTCAGTGAATGAATGCCTCGCTAGATCAACGGTAGATCAACGGACTCTTAATCCGCAGGTTCTTGGTTCGAATCCAAGGCGGGGTACCACTTACAGTTAACGAGTTATGACTACAATATCGACTCTATGAAATCCTTGCTTGGACAGTGCTTGGACACTTTATCTGCGCCAACGCCAGCAGGCGAGTAGGCTGAAATAATTGGCAGTGGTGAATCTTGGGTCGGTCTAACTTACCTACCATGCATACAATAAGAATTACCCTTCAACTCAGTGACTCGGAGCTTCTAACAACTCGCGAGATCGCCAAGCGCATCAAAGTCTCTGACAGAATGGTCTATAAATGGATTGAAAGCGGCACCATTCCCAGCTTCAAAATTGGGAGGTCTCGCAGATTCCTGTGGAGCGAGGTAGTGAGCGCTCTTCGACATCACAACCCTCCACAAATATGACTTCAGCTGAAAAATTTAAAAAAACTATGACCCTAAC
>DAOUQC010000074.1 GCA_030625775.1 Verrucomicrobiota bacterium | reverse complement strand
AAATATTATTATTGTGCTTTGGATACGGGGATGTTACAAACTTATACATGAGAAAGACGCGTGAGTTTTTACTAGGGCCGGAGGGGGAGACTAATTATTATCATGTGGTGAGTCGGGTGGCGGGTAGGGAATTGCTGTTCGGGGACGAGGATAAGGAGGTTTTCCGCATTATTCTTCTCAAACAGTTGAAATTCAGTGGCTTGCGGGCGTTAGCTTGGTGTTTTATGGGAAACCATTTCCACCTTCTACTGGAGGTGGCGGATAAAGAGGCGGCGATGAAGGGCTGGAAGGAAGAGGATTATATCAAGCGCTTGGGGGTGCTGCGTTCGGAGTGGAGTAGCCATCAGCTCTTGGGGGAGGTGGAGATGTATCGGGAGAATGGGTATGCCGGGGGGATCAGCGAAATTGCGGAGCGGGTGAAAATCCGGATGTTCGACCTGTCGATGTTCATGAAGGAGCTGAAACTGAAGATGACTCTGGCTTACAATAAAACTCATGAAAGGCAGGGAACTTTGTGGGAAGGCCGGTTCAAAAGTGTGCTGCTGGAAAGTGGTGAAGCGGTGCGAACAGTGGCGGCGTACATTGACTTGAACCCCATCAGAGCAGGACTGGTGAAGGATCCGGCAGATTATCGTTGGTGTAGTTATGCGGCGGCGGTAGCGGGAGTGAAAGGCGCAAGGCAGGCACTGACTTTTGCTGTGATGGGCAAGCAGCGGGTGGCGTGGAAGAAGGTGGCAGCGGAATATCGATGTTTGTTGTTTGGGTCGGGAGAGGAGCAGCTTGGTGGGGAGACGGTGGATGGGACGGACCGTTGGAAGGGCGGGTTCACGCAGGAGCGAATTGAGGAGGTATGGGAATCGGGTGGAAGGTTGCCTTTGGCGGCGGCCCTGCGCTGCCGGGTGAGGTATTTCACCGATGGAGCGGTGTTGGGAGGGCAGCGGTTTGTAGATGATTTTTTTGAGCAGAAACGGGAGTATTTTGGGCCTCGGCGGACTGATGGGGGGAGGAAAATGCGGGGAGCGCAATGGGGTGATATGCGAGCGTTACGCGATTTGAGGGCGGATGTGGTAAGGGTGTCGAGGGGGTAAGATTTGAATTGACCACGTGAGAGGGCTTCGCAATGGGGGACAGCATGGTGGCATCTACCTGTGTTAGTCCTTGAAGCTCAGCTAAATGGGAAGTAGGCACCCGTGGAACAGAAATGACAAAATTGGGGCAGCTCAATTACAAGTACGAGTCAGCGATAATTCGAGAGAGAAAGAGGTTTTAATCAGAGGATGGAAATTCAGAAATTGTCAGTGGATTCACCAGCTGTTGCTGTATATCCTGACTTTGAATGGACTCCGTCCGTTTCCTCTAAGTTCCAGTTTTGAATTCCCCCCCCATGCCTGATCATTTCCAGTTATCCAGCGAGTTTGAACCGAAAGGGGATCAGGCCCAGGCGATTGCCAAGCTGAATAAGTCGCTCTCCGCTGGCAACAAACACCAGACTTTATTGGGGGTGACGGGTTCGGGCAAGACTTTCACCATGGCCAATGTCATTGCCGAGCAGAACCGCCCGACCTTGGTGATGTCCCACAACAAAACCCTGGCGGCGCAGTTGTACTCCGAGTTCAAGAATTTTTTTCCGAATAACGCGGTGGAGTATTTTGTGTCGTATTTCGATTATTACCAGCCTGAGGCCTATCTGCCGCGAACGGACACCTATATTGAAAAAGATTCGTCCATCAATGATGAGATCGAACGCCATCGGCTTGCTGCCATGTCATCTCTTCTGACCCGGCGGGATGTCATTGTAGTGGCATCGGTGTCCTGTATTTATGGTTTGGGTTCACCGGATGATTATAAGGACATGATGGTTTTTGTCAGTGTGGGCAAGGAACTCGATCGGGATGATTTGCTCAAGGAATTGGTAGCCACCCAGTATGAGCGCAATGATATCAGTTTCACCCGCGGTAAATTTCGTGTGCGTGGGGATGTGGTAGAAATTTATCCGGCTTATCTGGATGAAGAGGCCATTCGCATTGAGTTTTTTGGAGACGAAATCGAGCGTATTTCCTCCTTCGATCCGCTCACCGGGCATGTGGCAGGGCAACTGGAGGAATACACTTTTTATCCGGCTAAACAATTTGTTACCCCAGCGCATAAACTTGCAGGGGCCGTTAAAGCGATCCGTGGGGAGATGAAAGAACGGGTCGAGTGGTTTGAGAGCAAGGACAAACTGATTGAGGCCCAGCGGATCCGGATGCGTACGGATTACGACATCGAAATGATGACCGAGATGGGGTTTTGCACGGGTATTGAAAATTATTCGCGCCATCTTACCGGGCGCCCCGAGGGGTCACGGCCGGGAACCCTGATTGATTTTTTTCCTGACAACTTTCTCACTATGATCGATGAGTCACACTCATCGGTTCCGCAGATCGGGGGGATGTATGCGGGGGATCATTCCCGCAAGTCGGTGCTGGTTGATTTTGGTTTCCGTCTGCCCAGCGCAATGGATAACCGACCGCTGAAATTTAATGAGTTCATGCCACTGACCAATCAACTTCTCTATGTTTCTGCCACACCGTCACGTTTTGAAATTGAAAATTCCCGGGTGGGTGGGCCAGAGTATATTCCTTATAAAAACAGCAAACAGCGTCAGGCGGAAGGGCCGGTGAAAACGCGTCTGCCGAGGATATCGAGCACGGACCAGCCAGCAGAAAAGTTTAACGTCACAACAAAAGGGAAAGATCTGATCGTTGAGCAGATCATTCGGCCGACGGGTTTGCTCGATCCCGAAATCACTTTGCGGCCGTTGGAAGAGCAGATCGACGAAACGATCGAGTTGTGTCGCCAACACACGGAAATCAGTGAGCGGGTATTGATTACGACTTTGACCAAACGCACGGCTGAGGATCTGACCGATTATTTGCGCCGGGTGGATTTGCGGGTGCGCTATATTCATGCGGACATCGGGGCGATCGAGCGGGTGGAAATTTTGCGTGCGTTGCGGGCAGGTGAATTTGATATCCTGATCGGGATCAACTTGTTGCGGGAAGGATTGGATCTGCCCGAGGTTTCGCTGGTCTGTATTCTCGATGCAGACAAGGAGGGTTATTTGCGATCCGAGACTTCGCTGGTGCAGACTGCGGGGCGTGCGGCTCGGCATGTGAATGGGAAAGTGGTCTTGTTTGCCGATACCATCACGAAGTCGATAAAGGCATTGATCAATCTGACGGAGTATCGGCGTGGTAAGCAGATAGCTTATAATGAAGAACATGGCATCACTCCGCGATCGGTGAAGCGGGCAGTGCAGAAGTCGTTGCATGTTTATAGTGAAGGGCAAAAAATGAATGCTGCAGTGGTGCAGGAGACAGATGAGGATTTTGATGTAATCGAAGTCATTCGTGAGTTGGAGGGGGAGATGCAGGAAGCGTCACAGAAGTTGGAGTTTGAGCGGGCGGCTTTGTTGCGGGATCAGGTTAAGGAGTTGAAGATACAGGCGGGCGTTGAGGATGTGAAAGATCCGGGCAAGAGGAAAAAAGGGAAGGTCACATACCGAAGGGGAGGAAAGTGAGTTTCTAAAATACGAGGCCGCTATTTTTAAAGTAGAACGAATTGGTAATCCTGTTTGCGTGAAGGTGCGGCTATTGACGCAATGGCATTGCGTCTTACGGGTTTGAACTTTCCTTCGGCAGGATATCGTATCGTCCCTTGCGAATGCTGACGCCGAATATTTCAGGCAGGCTATAAAACATTCCTCTCAAGCCCTTCTCTACACGCAGGCGGCCGCTTTCCATCGGAGCAGTGGTGATGCCAATACCGGCGTTAGCCAGGCCGAATGCCAGGTTGGCACTTCCTTGCAAAGGGCGAAGGATTTTATTGCCGTCGGAGAAAAATAAAAAAGCATCATCGTGAATGGATCCAGGGTAAATTGTCGATGTCCAGCGATTGGATTCCCGCAAGGCAACCCAGGGGCTTTGATTCTGGCTAGTGAGCTTGGCACTTTGTGCCTGCCGGTGAGAAGGTAGGAACCGGGTTTTCGTAGTTTTCCAGTGGCGTTGGGCTTTACGGGTGAATTCAGAGGGAATGAAGGCCAGTCTTTTTTCAGGATCAATCACTGCGCCCAGGGAGTCACGGATTTCTTCTTTGTTGGCAAAGGCGGACTGAATAGCCCGGGTCAATTCGGTGGTGCAGTTGTGGTGAAACAAGGAATAAGCATAGGATTGGCGCAGATCTGCCAGGTAATTTCCATATGATCTTTGCGAATGTCGGCGTGCTTCGGCGACTTTTTCTGTGGGGATGGTTTTAAATTTGAATGGGCTGGTTGTGCCTGCACGTTCGGGACGCAGGAAAGCCGAGCTGCAGGTATAAAGGGCCCGGCCATCACGGATAGCATTGCGTGGTTCGATATAGCGTGCCGCAGTGTTCTCCATTCGTTGGTAAGCATATTCCGTCAAGGGGGCTTTAGTTGCCATGAAGTGCCGTCGTTCTTTATTCCAAATCTCGCCTGCTTGATCGGACAAGGCGGTCAGTAGTTTGTAGTGACGCCGGGTTTCTCTGGCGTCGAGAAGGGGAATGGCTTTTTCCTTTGCAGGGAAAATATTGAGCAGTAAGAGGCGATTCTGTTGGAGCGATTGACGAATGCTTCCGTAACGAGCCAAGGCCAGCAAAAGGGCATCACCTCGATCTGGTCTGGGGGATATCAGTAATCTTGGTACACTGTTCCCAAGCGCATAAGCCAGACCTTGCAATTGCCGGCGATCTTGCTCGGACAGAACGGAATCATCGGGAGCCACGAGCATAGCAGGTGACACTGCCCGCCCTTCTTTTAAAATGATGAGAGCTTCGCGCAAGGCCAGTTGTTCCAATCGCTGTTCGGCTGCAATTTCAGAAACTGCGGGATAGGCATCTATTTTTATGTTGTTCTGACCGCAGAGGCTTGCTTCCAGCATACTGGATTCAAGCAGGGTATTTACTTTTCCCAGACCATCGTTGATGAAACGATGTCCCAATATTTTTTCGGAAGTCAGGCGTAGTTGTCGAGTATACACATTGTTCCGACTGGATGAATCGAAGTAGCCGACAATGGGAATGGGCACCGCTGCTTGATTGCTGTTCAAATCGTCAAACCACAGTTTTTCGATTTTTAAGGCTTCCCACCTGGCGATGTGTTTTTCCTGAATCACAAAGAGGCGGTTGAAGCGGGAGTGGATACGTTTTGTGTGCTTGTCACGGAGACCCAGGTGAAGCATCGTCAGACTGCGGTTATCCAGTTTGCGGTAGTGCTGTTCAAAAAAAGCCCAGGGGTCACGCCGCAGGAACAGCATTTTATCACGAGCCACCTGATAATGGTAGACCTGGTCACCGATACGAAGTGCCGAGTGGCCGCCGCTGGATTTATTGGTATTGGCTGCGACACCAATGAGCGCAACAAAAAGTTTGTCGGTTGGATCAGCAACAGCGTAAATCCCACTCAAGGTATAGATCAGAAGTAGAATGGCCGGGAGTTTCATGGCGCTGCCCCGGATAAAAATAGAGTCGGAAATATTATGAACGCTGGAAGCCCTGCATGAGCAGGCGGGTGGTTTTTGCATTGCCATTTCTTAGGCGGGAAATCCAGGCTCGGGCCTGCTCTTCATTGAGCCCTCCGAGACGGAGACCTTCGCCCAGGGCGATATAGGATCCTTGCTCAGCTTCCCAGTCACTGATGCCATGTTGAGTCGCTGCTCGGCTGATACTGCGCAGCACTTCGTCAGAAGAAGCTTGTGCGATGATTGCGGCTGCAGTGGATTCACGCACGTCGATGTAATAGGCTTCGTGATGATGATGGCGATTGGCTGCACTGCTGGCAGAGGAAGCTGAGATTGATGATACTGAGCCCAGACTCATGGAAGATGTAGCCGGGGCCAGGCAACTGCTTAGCAGGCTGGCCGCCGCCGCTACGCCAATGACGCTAATTAAGCAGGTGATTCGAGCGATTAGGGTTTGGGGGCGTGTCGTGTGTATCGTGTGGGTAGGCATGTGGATTTGGATGGCCAATCGTTAGGATTGAAATGATTGCAGATTAAGCATAATACGGCCTCTTCAAGTGTGGCAAACAAAGAATAGGGCATGGCATGCATTTATTTTGTTTTTCGAGTACATCCAAATCTCTGAAAACCCTGCTTGTAACTTGCCTCTTCATGGTGTGTGATTGCTCATCTTGCTCGCCGAATATTATCTTCACAATCTCGACCCCGTCCTTTTCCAGTTTACGGAAAAATTGGCAATTCGCTGGTATGGTCTTGCCTATGTGCTCAGCTTTGTGCTGGGATTTTTTCTTCTTCGCTTTCTGGTGCGTAGAGGCTACTCCGAGTTGAAGGAGGATCAGGTCGCTGACTTCATCACCTTCTGCGCTCTGTTTGGAGTGATGTTGGGAGGGCGTTTGGGCTACATGCTCTTTTATGATTTTGATAATTTTATTCATGCCCCATGGATCTTTTTTAATTTCCTGCAGGGTGGTATGGCGAGTCATGGGGGGATTCTGGGACTGGTGATTTTTACCTGGTTTTATGCCCGGCGGCACAAAATATCATGGACGGGGGTAGGTGATAACCTGGTGGTGGTGGCTCCGATCGGATTGTTTTTGGTGCGCCTGGCAAATTTCATCAATGGAGAACTTTATGGGCGGGTTACTTCGGTGTCGTGGGCGATGAAATTCCCCGGAGAGATCTATGATATGTCACCAGTTCGTCTTCAGGAACTGCTGGTGAAGACAGGCTTGCCCTACCCGGAGGCAGTGATTGAGGCAAATCGCAATGGAGTCGTAGCCGTTCAGACCGTGCTGCGCGAGTTTCTGGAGCCGCGCCATCCGTCGCAGTTCTACGAAGCCGGCTTAGAGGGATTGGCCTTGTTCGTTATTCTGCTTTTTGTCCGCTTGCGCTGGAAAAATCTGTATCACGGAGTTCTCACCGGTCTATTTTTCATTTTTTACGCAGTATTCCGGATAAGCGCGGAGAATTTCCGTGAACCCGATGCCAGTCTGATTCTGGGTCTGCCGCGAGGACAGTTCTATTCATTGTTTATGATTCTTATTGGAGTGGCTTTTGTGATTGCAGCTTTCAAAAACAAGCGAGTCAATCAGCCAGTGAGTGATCAGTAGGGGAAATAGCGGGCAGGAAAAAGCCGGGTTTGATGCAAAGCTGGATAAAAATGCAAAAAGGAGTGAATATATTCCTGGTACTGCCGTCCTACCCTTTGAACCTGATATTCAACAAGAGTCATCCTGGCCCTCACCTGGCATTTGATTATGAAAATTACAAGCTTATTTACTTTGATCCTGACCGTAATCCTTGGCCTGGCAGTAAGTATTCCGCAGAGTGCTGAAGCCGGTGAACGTCGAAAAACTCTTTCCGATTGTGTTCACTGCAAAAGGCCGGTTTATTCTTACTACAAGTTTAAAACTTACAAGGACAACCAGCCGGTTTATGACTGGGTCACCAGTGGCCATAGTAAATGTGGACCGAAGATCGCAGTTGCAAAACCCGTCGTGGTAAAATCAATAGTTGAGAAATCAACCTCCACAAAAACAAAAGCAGGAGCTGCAGTGACGCCTTATGCCCGTCATGGGGAATCCAGAGCGTATGGAGGAGGAAGCGGGTACGTGGAGGGCGGTTATGGAGGGGCTTACGGCGGGGTTTATTACGGCAATGCTTTTCGACCTGAATATGGCTATGGTGCGGGTTATGGAAGCGGCACTGTCATTCGCAGGACGACAGTCACGCGCCCAACGATGGCGCGTGGTATTTTTGGTGGTTTTTCCGGCACCAGCACCAGAACCTACACCACCCGCACACGAGTTAGCCGACGGGGGAGTTTTGGTGGGATCAGGGGCGGCGGCTCTTATGGGAGACCTGGCATTTGCCATTATTAAATTGAATGCTACCGGTGTTTTGGCAGATGTTTATTCATTCACCCAAAGCTCATAAGCTTCCGGGACGTTGGCTTCCTGAGTCGTGCCGTGGTGCAAAAGCAGGCGGTATTTCAAAATCAATGATTCACCGTTTTTGATGGTATGATCACCGGTGTGTTTGTCTGCTCCTTTTTCAAAATGTCCCTGGCCAAAAGGATTGGCGGTGAACAATCCGTAGTCACGTGCGTGCCACCAGGTGGGGTGGCGGAAACTCGACGGATGATCAAAAATGGCGATCCCGTAAGTATTTCCTTTTGAGTCGGGTCCGTAATAATCCACCCACTTGGCACGTTTGCCCCAGGCATCATTGTCCTTCAATCCCTCACTGGTGAGGATGTGTCCCTTGGCAACGGGCCCCTTCAGTCGTAGCAAGGGGGTGGTGCGAATGGCGAAGGCACCCTCTTTGTCATCTTCGATTTTCACGTCACCAGTAGTCGCCATCAGGGTGATGGTGGCGTCAATGTTAAGATCTCCATTGGGCTTTTTATGGAAGCTGAATTCGCGGCGGTCCTCCATGATTTTTAATCCGGATTTGGGATCGATCCAGTCATCAGCTGTTTTGAGTGTGACGGTTTGATTTCTGATTTGCACTCCTTTCAGGCCAGTGAACACAATTTTTCCTGCCCCTTCTTTTTCATGCCAGAAATCGATCCCGTTGACCTTGCCCAGGCCAAACCACAAACTGCGGTGGTGCGGGTGATCTGACGACTCATCGGCGACTCCCTCTTTCATGGGGAAGTTCCGTGTCACTCCCTCTCCCGTTGGTCCGATGAGGGGATAAAAATAGGGACGGAGAACATTCTTGGTTTGATAGGCGGTCACTAGTTCACCTCGATAACGAAACTGCCAGGCGCCGTCCTGTTGCATGACTGTCCAGCCATTGCCTTTGATTTGTTGCGCATGGCTTGCACACAGGGTGATTGACCAGACCGTGAGCAGGGCTGATATGATTTTCCGAAAACTGTATTTTTGGCACTTCATTTTTGTTCTCCCGAATTAGTTTTACTGACTGATAGACAAACTACTATCTCAAGTCTTGCGCTGCATCGCAAGTATCGATAGGTTTTCCCTGTGGAATAAGCTTACAAAATTTAATCATGGAATGGTTTTACGCACGAGATGATATGCAGCGTGGTCCGGTGACGGAGGACGAGTTGGGGGATCTGATCAAGGACGGGATCATTTCACCTGAGACCCGTGTCTGGAGGGAGGGCATGAGTGACTGGTATCCGGTATCGGAAGTTCAAGAACTGGCGCAGAAGTATTTAGGAAAAAATTCAGATGTGGAGACTAAATCTGGAGTAGAAAAAAATGGAGGTAGTGACGTATCAGCATCGGCTTCAGCAGCAGCAATGAGCAAGGTGCCCCAATTGCCTCAGTCTTCACGGGCAGCAGAAGTTTATACGGGCAGCGAGCCTATGCCGCCGACTTACAATGTTCAGGCCATCATTGGTCTTGTGATGGGGGTATTGTGCTGCACTCCGATTGCGGGCCCTGCCATTGTGGCCATCGTGCACGGATCCAAGGTCGGGAGGCTTTATGCTTCTGGTGACTATGAGGGGGCGCTGGAGGCTTCCGGCAAAGCAAAGCAGTGGTGTAATTATACCGGGGCGGCCCTGGCGGTTGCGGTGATCCTGTGGATTATCTTGATGTTTTTGGGAGTTCTAAGTGAAGGGTCGTAGTAGGACAGAGATTCAAGCCAGATCCGCCAACTCTTGTAGCAACAGGCGGTTCAGGCGAATGCCGGCTTCAAAATTGGCGATGGGGAAGTTTTCATTCGGGGCGTGGGCCTGGCAATCGGGCAGCGCGAGTCCGCACATCAATGTGTCCACACCGAGCACCTGTTTGAAACTGTCGATGATGGGGATGCTACCGCCTTCACGGATGAGCACAGGATCGGCATCGAAGGTTTTTTGCAGGGCTGATTGGGCGGCTTTGCCAAAATCGGAATGGGCGTCCATCACGTAGGCGTTGCCGGCATGCCCGGCATGGATTTCAATAGTGACACTTTCCGGGCAGTGTTTCCGCAAGTGGGCCTCGGCAAGCTGGAGGATTTTTGCCGGAGATTGACCGGGCACCAGACGGAATGAGAGTTTGGCAAAAGCTTCACTGGGAATGATGGTTTTTGAACCTTCTCCCTGATAACCTCCACCGATGCCGTTGACCTCGGCGGTGGGACGACCCCAGCGTCGTTCGAGCGAAGTGTAACCCTGTTCGCCAAGCAGTCCGGGCACAGCGGTTTCCTTCAAGGTGGCGGCATCGCCATCAGGCAAGGCGGCCCACTGTTCCCGTTCCCAGGATTCAAGTGGCAATACATCATCGTAAAACCCTTCAATGGCGATATGCTGGTTTTCATCATGCAGGCCGGCAACCAGTTCGGCGGCGATGGTGGCGGGATTTGCCACTGCTCCTCCATAAATGCCGGAATGCAGATCGATGGCCGGGCCTTTGATGATGAACTCCAGGCAGGCGATGCCGCGTAGTCCGTAGGTGAAAGTAGGCACCCCAGGAGCGACCATGCCGGTATCGGAGACGACAATCACGTCACATTTTAGTTCGTCGGCGTGTTCTTTGAGGAAGGCCTCCAGATGTGGACTACCGATTTCTTCTTCTCCTTCGAGCAGGAAAATGAGATTTACTGGCAGGTCGCCGTCTTCCTTGATGGTATCTGCCACTCCACAGATGTGGGCAAAATGCTGTCCTTTGTTATCGGTTGAGCCTCGCGCATAAATAACACCGTCTTTGACCGTCGGTTCGAAAGGAGGGGTGTTCCATAGTTCCAGGGGATCGACCGGTTGTACATCGTAGTGGCCGTAAATAAGAACCGTCTTGCGGTCGGTCCGGTGTTCGTTACGGGCGATGACAACCGGGTGACCGGGGGTCGGGTGTTTCTCTGCAGTTAGGCCGATTGAGTTCAGTTTTTCTGTCAACCACTCGGCACAGTGATCCAGATCGACCTTGTATTCCCGGTCAGTTGAGATGCTGGGAAAAGCCAGCAGAGTGAAGAGCTCGTCGAGGTGGGTGATTGCGTTCATTTTATTATTTGCTAATCGGTTGGGTCACTTTCAAATAAGCAAACAGGTCGCGGATCTGTTGGTCGCTCATGGTGTCGAGGATGCCTTCGGGCATCAGGCTGCGGCCCATCGGGGCGATGTTTTTGATTTCTTCCTGACGCACGGTGATATCCTGGCCATCCATGCCGCGTAGAACGGTGACCTGGGTGTCGCGGTCGGCGAGGAAACCACTGAGTGCGCGTCCGTCTTTGGTGGTCAGGGTGACGTATTCAAAACCTTCACGAATCTCGGCGTTCGGATCGATGATGCTGATCAACATGGTGCCGAGGTCGTCACGTTGGTAGTTGGTCAGGTCGGGGCCGATTTGCCCGCCTTTGAAAAATAACTTGTGACAGGCGGAACAGGAAGCCATGAAAAGCTTTTCACCGTCATAGGTGCTGGCCGATCCGCTGGCGACGATTTCTTTCACTTTGGTGATTTTATTTTTAAAATCGACTGAGCTGGCTTTGGCTTTTTCAGGATAGATCTTAGCGGTGATGGAAGCGATTTGTTTGTCTTGTGATGAGCGCAAGCGTTGGATCAGGTCGCTCGATAGAACTACTGTATTGATTTTTTTTGCTTCGATATTTTTCAGCAGATCGAGGCTCCATGCCTTGCGGCTGATCAGCAGCAGCAAAGC
The DNA here is from genome assembly GCA_030625775.1 of Verrucomicrobiota bacterium. Lineage (GTDB taxonomy): Bacteria > Verrucomicrobiota > Verrucomicrobiia > Verrucomicrobiales > DEV007 > JAADHD01. The sequence continues at coordinate 13,234 of DAOUQC010000074.1, read as the reverse complement.
AGCGGTGCGCACGTCATCCGGTAAACTGGGAATCAGTGCTGTCACTTGTGCGCCGATTTCCGGATTGGCATAGGAGCTCAGGGATGCCAGGGCGGCTTTGCGCAAGCTTGCTTTTTGTTTTTTATCCGTAGCGAGAGCGAGTAGCACGGAGACCGCATCGGAGGCGGAGATTTCTCCGAAAGTCTGCACATAGAGCATGCGGTCGGCTTCTTTGGCTTTTGCATTGGCGACGATAGCCAGTGCTTCTTTGACTGCGGCGGCTTCGCCCTGACGCAGACGCAGAATGAGGGAGGAAATGCCTGAAGCTGTCATTGCTTTGACCAGTTGATCCGGTAGGCCGATCATGGGGCGACCACGGTAAGCTTCTTCGAAACCGGTCATCAGCAGAGCTGCTTGCTCTTTGCCGGGGGCGAGTTGCAGCAGTTTGGCACAGGTGAGCAGATCCTTGCGGCGGCCTTGCAAAGCGTAGCGGCGCATTACTCGGGGCAGAATATGTTTTTCGACCATGGGAAGTTTCCAGAAGTCCGGTTTTTCCAGTAGAGCCAGCACGGCATCTCGGTTTTCATCGGCGTTGCTTTCCAAGACCCACCAGCAGAGCAGTGGAACGTAAGGGTCTTCGACATCTTCGGCGTGAGTGAGCAGGGTTGCTACTAATGGCATGGCTTGTTTGGGAGACAGGCGACGTGCGGTGGAGGCCATTTGGGAACGTACCTCGACGTAGCTCTCTGTTTTGGCCGCTTCGATGATGGCAGTCAGCATGGTCGGGGACAATTCCCTGGCGTCACCCAGTAAACGCACGGTCCACTGGCGGACGGGTGGGTAGGCGTGTTTGAGTGCTAGTTTTGCGGTGGTCTCATCCAGTCCATCTATTTGGTAAAGGGCGCACAAAGCACCCATGGCAGCCAGATCCTTACTGTCTTTTTTGGCGAGCAACAGTTTGAGCTTTCCAGCTGCGGCCGGGTCTTTTTGTTCGGCGAGCAAACGGATGGCAGTGTGGCGATGCCACTTGTTGTTGTGACCAAGCAGCTCGATCAACTGAACGGTGCTTTTCTTTTCCAGGTTGATGTCTTTTTCCAGCTTGGAGTTTTTGCCACGCAGACGGTAGGCGCGTCCGGTGGTGGGGTCGATCTGACCCTGGTAGTTCTGTCCGTGGGCGATGTAGTGTTCGTAAAAGTCGCCGATGAAGAGGGACCCGTCCGGGGCGTTGACGATGTAAACCGGGCGGAAGGATTTGTCTTCGCTGACCAGGATATCTTTTTTGTCCAGAGTTTCAAAAGTAGCGCCGCGTGGTCGAAGTTCGTTGGCGACGATTTTGTTGTGCAGCGGATCGACCGAGATGAGGTCGCCTGCGTATTCGGCAGGAATAGCAGTTCCCTCGGCAACAGCCCCGAAGTGGGTGAAACGGGCGACCGGGTTGTCGTTGCGCATCATTGGTAATTCACCAAAAGTATAGGGATTTCTTGGTGGGCCAATTTTGGAGGGATTGACTCCCTGCTTGAGATAATAACCACCCTGCACATAGTGCCAGCCGTGGGTATTGCCGCCGTTGTGTCCGGAAAAGAGGCGGCCCTGGGCATCGAGTTCGAGGCCGAAAATGTTGCCGGTTCCCTCGGCGAAAATTTCGTAACGCTGGCTCTTCGGATGATAACGCCAGACCATGCAGCCTTCGAAATATTCTCCCTCGCTGCCCGGAGGGTCGATGCCGGGGCGGACGATGCGGCTTGAGGTGGTGCTGCCTTGGGCGCCATAGATCCAGCCATCCAGTCCCCAGACGATGCCGTTGGCGACAGAGTGGGTGTCTTCCAATCCGAATCCTTGCAGTTTGACCACTGGAGGACCGTCGGGGATGTCATCGAAATTGGCATCGGGATAGAACATCAGGTAGGGCGTGTTCATCACCCACACCCCGCCGTGACCACGCAGGGAGGCATTGGCCATGTTGAGGCCGTCCTGGAAGACTTTGTGTTTGTCAAAAAAACCGTCACCGGTAGTATCTTCGTGGATCGAGATAATGTCGCGACCGCGCGCGTTGTTTGGTGGTGCGGGTGGGACTTTGTCGTAAACCGAGCGGTAGAATTTATCCCGGCTGAGCATTTTGAGTCCTGCGGGATAAGGATACTGACGGTATTGGGCGACCCACAAACGTCCGCGTTCGTCGAAGCTGAAGTGGGTGGGTTGGGCGATTTCCGGTTCGTGCAGCAGCTCCTCGACGGTGAAAGCATCAACCGGGCGCATTTTTTTCAAAGACTCAGCGGGCGGCAATTTATCACCGTGGGAAAGCGTTGCCGATTCACCCAACACCCGTTGGGATTCGTGATACTGGTCAAAGGCAGTGGCTGCAGGTTTTTCTTTTAATGTATTGTCGTTACCCTTCCAGGAAGCCTCGTCTCCGAGGCGGAATTGCCAGGGCCCTTCCAAGTTGCACTCGGCGAAGTAGCTCATGATGAAAGGCGCTTCGGTGACAAAACCACCGGGACCACTTTGGTTGTAAACCCGGATGGAGATCTGGTTCCACTGGCCTTTTTTCAGAGTCCCAGGCGGCACTTTGTGGCGGTAGTATTTATCTTTGCCACTTTTGAAGTTGGGAGGCATTTGCCCGCCGCCTCCAATTTTTTTTCCGTTGACGAAGATCTCGTGGGCATCAGCGAGACCGCGAATATTGATGTTGACTGACTCCTCAAAAAGGTTGCGATCGTGTTTATTGAAAAAGCTGTTGTCCGGCATGAACCAGGTTCGATACCAGGCATAACCATCGTAATTTTTGGCTTTGGCAAGCTCGCTGTTCTCCCAGGCACTGGGAACGGCAATGGTCTGCCAGTCAGCACTTGTTTCCTGGGACCGGGCGGGAAAGGCACTGAGAGCGAGCGCTAGAAATGCGATCAGAGGAATGAGAGGGTGTGGTTTCATGATAATTTATTGAAGATCAAAAGGGGCGTTGCCGGGCATGTCCCTGGGTCATTTTCCAGTTTTGATAAGCCAGATAGCCGAATATAAGAGCCATGAAAAGGCTGTTTAACACCACAAAGCCGAGGATGGCAGCGATACCCGCTGTTACCATTCCTATTTTGGGTACGATTGCCGGGTTGGTGTTCGACATGAAGGAGCGCAAAATGTTACCGCCGTCGAGAGGTAATACCGGCAGCAAATTGAGCAGGGTCCAAAAGGTATTGATTCTTAACAACAGTCCAAAGCCGAATTCAGTGCGGGATTGAAAACCAAGTTTCCATGATATGTTATAGCCGAGCATGAGCATCACCAGAAGAGCGATCAGAGCCAGCAAAAAACCTGCCGCCGGCCCGGCTGCAGAGATGATCATCGATTGTCTGCGCGTGTACCGTCCTACACTGCTGCATACCCCTCCCATGCCGTAGAGCAGGATGTCAGGGCGCCCCCCATAGTGGCGCATCGCAAAGGCGTGACCAAGTTCGTGCCACAGGATCGAGATGAAAAATACTACCAGCCAAATAAGCAGAAGTTGCAGTGCTACCGGACTGGGCGAAGTGAGCAAGCCGGACATCAGTAGACAGCCGATCAGCCAGAACATCCACTGGATCCGTATCGGAAACCCAAACAGGGTGAATTTTAGCATTTTTTAGAACCCTTTCTGTCTCAAATGAATTCGTTGATCAGATTTTCAAGCATTTCCTGACGGCCACTGGTCACCGAAGGTTCCCCATTGGCCAGAGTGTAGGTTTCGAGTTCTTCAAAACCAACATCGCCGTTTTCAATCCGGGCACCAATGCCGGAATCCCATGAGCAGTAACGCTGTTTCACAAAGTCCTGCCAGCGGCCATCTTCGAGAATTGCGTGTGCTGATTTCAGCCCGCGGGCAAAGGTGTCCATGCTACCGATGTGGGCGTGAAACAGATCAACGGGTTCAAAGCTTTCGCGCCGAACCTTGGCATCAAAATTCAAGCCGCCTTTGCTGAAGCCTCCGGATTTCAACAGACAGAGCATCATTTTGGTAGCGAGATAAATGTCGGTGGGAAACTGGTCGGTATCCCAGCCGATGAGCTCGTCACCGGTATTGGCGTCGACCGAGCCAAGGGAGTCAGCGGCGATGGCGACTTCCATTTCATGCATCATGCTGTGTCCGGCGAGAGTTGCGTGGTTGGTCTCGAGGTTGAGTTTAAGTTCTCCCATCAGGTCGTGCTCACGGAGAAAATTCAAGCAGGCAGCAGCGTCGGAATCGTATTGATGTGTCGTTGGTTCTTTGGGTTTGGGCTCGATGTAAAAGTCACCAGTGAAACCGATTTTCTTTTTGTGAGCGACTGCCATTTTGAGCAGCTGGGCCAAATGGTTCACCTCGCGTTTGATGTCGGTATTCCACAGCGTCGAATAACCCTCGCGCCCTCCCCAAAAAGTGTAACCTTCACCGCCGAGACGTTGGGTGACTTCGAGTGCTTTTTTCACTTGGGCTGCCGAATAGGCAAATACGTCGGCAAAGGGGGAAGTTGCAGCGCCCTGGTTATAACGTTTGTTCACAAACAGGCAGGCAGTGCCCCAAAGCAACTTGATGCCGGTTTCGTTTTGTGCTTTTTCCAGTTCGTCGGCAACGGCGTCGAGGTTGCGATTGCTCTCCTCCAGCGTCGCTCCTTCAGGGGCGACATCACGGTCGTGAAAACAGTAATACTCCAGCCCAAGTTTCTGCATGAATTCAAAGGCCACCCATACCCGGTTTTGGGCGTTCTTGACCGAATCCGTTCCGTCATCCCAAGGGCGTTCGGCTGTACCTTCACCGAAGGGGTCGGCGAGAGGGTTGCGCATGGCGTGCCAATAGGCCATCGAAAAGCGGAAGTGATCCTTCATCGCTTTGTCACCGACGATTTCCTCAGCGTTGTAATGTTTGAAAGACAATGGGTTTTTAGAGCCAGGGCCTTCGTATTTAATTTTGGGAATTTCGGGAAATGCTTCGTTGCTCATAACGGGAAACAGTTCGCTGTGGCATGAGTGATCGTCAAGAAGGAAACCATCTGCTCTGCCGAGGGACGAATAGCTGATGGCTTTGGTGTAATACGATTACAGGGCAAGCGTTCCGCTTGCCCTACAAATCACCAATTTGGAAAGGTAAACATCCAGATGCTGTAAAACTACGCTACCTTGGCGATCGGTTTGAAGAATCGTGATTCTACCTGCTTGACTGAGAGTTTGGTGAGATCGGCGGCTTGTGTTTCTACCAGTATTTTTTTAGAGCTTGGATGAAGGGCATCCTTCACTCGTGGCAAAATGGCAGAGGGCACGGCCAGAATCCAGCGTGAAGGAGAGCGTTTGGCAATCACAGCATCGATGCGGCTGGCCAATTTCTGGATAAGGCGTCGTTCATCTTCCGTTTGCAGGTTGTGGGCTTCCCCATGGGACATGCCACAGCCCCGGGCTGATCCGGGAGCGCCTGCTGCAGCGAAGCGCCCTGCTTGATCTGTGACCTGTTCACTGATGGGGGTAGGGACGTGCCTCAGAGGGGCTAGTTTGATTTCCTTCAAATCGAATTCTCTGCCGCGGCCGGGTTCTGCCTTTTGGGGTTGGAAAGCTCTGAGGTGGCCGAGATCTGCGAGGATGATGAAGGTGTTTTTCATAGGTTTGAGGGTTGTTTGTTTATTTGATATTTAGTTTACGAGTTAGAAAATTTAGCCTTTAAGGTTTTGGCTTGTGATAAAAGGGAAGGCCATCGAAGCAGCTGCTGCAGGCGAGTTGTCGTTTTTTGCTTCGGAGAAGTGAAATTTCTGGGGGAGAATTTGCATGGCTTCACAAGAAAAACAAGGGTGAATATTTTGCCTGCCTTTGTCGATATTTTTTTGAAATAAAACGTCATTCATTTTTGCTGATTGCGTCAAAATGACACGTCAAGACGTCCCGGATCTTGTTGCAGGAATGGACAAAATGTCTCAAATAGAGAAATATGTTATTCTATTTGATATGTTGTAAGTCATTTATATACAAGTTGTAGTATGCAAAAATACATACTGGCATGCTCTATGCGTTATAGATGGGTATAACAAGTGTAATAAAAGCACAGAAACACACAGGATTAATAATCAAACAAAAGAAAAACCATGAAATTAATTAGATATTCTCACCCCTTGGTGAACCAGTTCGGGGACATGGAACACTTGTTCCGCAGTCCCTTTGAAGGCCTCGGTAATCTCAGCCGTTTGCTCGATCTGGGAGAGCGTCTCGGAGCAGAAACAGAAGCCCCATTGGAGGCGGGATTGTATGAAGATGAGGAGCATTATTATGCTCGAGTCGAGCTTCCGGGCTTCAAGAAAAACGAAGTGAAGGTGGAGCTTAATGACGGAAGCCTGATCGTCGCCTGCGAGCGAAAAACGGTCAGTGAAGACGGGGAGGAAAAGTCGGATGTGGTCTTTCGCCGCGCGATGAGTGTGCTGGAAGGAATCAACGCCGAGAAGGTGGCCGCCAAACTCGAAGATGGGGTTTTGACCATCACATTGCCAAAAGCAGAAGAGAGGAAGCCGCGAGAAATCAAGGTCAAATAATCCTCGATCAATTTAAAGCTTAACAAAAAAGGAAAAAATCATGAGCGAAAATACAACAGTGAAAAATAAAGAAAAAGTGACGACGCCGGAGACGGTGGAAAGAGAAAATACGGTATTCGTGCAACCACGATACAAAGCCAGCAAGCTTGATGACGTGGAAGCCTACGAAGTGGCGGTTGTCTTGCCGGGGGTGAACAAAAAGGGACTGGAAGTCAGCGCCGAAGATGGGGAATTGACGATCATCGGCCGGCGAGGAGCCTGGGTTCCCGAAGGCTGGCGTCCGGTTTGTGGCAGTACGCCTGAAGAGCGTCCGGCCGACTATCGACTGGTATTGTCACTGAATGTGGACATAGACAGCGAACGCATTTCGGCCAAGCTGGAAGCCGGCATTCTGACCTTAAGATTGCCGGTCAGCGAAGCATCAAAGCCGAAACTGATTGCCGTGGAGTAGTTGGAAAAAACCTTGCTTAAAGCAAGGAGACGATCATTGCCGATGGCAGGCCCGGGAGACTTGTCAGAATCGGTGGTCGTTTTTTTGTATTGGCAGGGAACCTTGCAATTCGTCGTGGAATTTAGGCTGTACCAACATTCATCCACTGAAAATCTCCTATAGAGGTGACAGGCAGGCATGTTCTCTGTTTGCTCTTGCGCATCTCCCTAGTCTCGTATCTCTTCCCGCAATGAGTGAAAAAATATGCCCGATGTGTGAGATGAACGATATTCTGGAACACTCGGAGATTTACGAGTGCATGACCTGTGGCCACGAGTGGGAACGAGAGGTGGAGGAGCGAGTGGTGAAGGATGCCCACGGCAATGTGCTTGTCAACGGAGACGTAGTGGTGATGGTCAAGGATCTGAAATTAAAGGGTACCTCCAAGGTGCTCAAACGGGGGATGAAGTCCAAACCTATTCGCTTGGTTGATGGGGATCACGAGATTGATTGCAAGATGGATGGTACGGCCATTGCTCTGAAGGCATGTTTTGTGAAAAAGGTGGGTAACTGATGAAGCGGAGGGGCTGCCATGCACGCAAGAAGTCTTAAAATGCCCACATTATACAAACTTACGGTTTTAATCCCGTATAATTCCTTATTTCATCCTTGCAGTCTGACGAGACGCTGAATAGCTTTACAGGAATATTGAATTTGAAACGAAGGGAAACAAGATGAACAAAACGAACAAAATTACAGGGGCGGGGAAAATTACAGCAATATTGTCGATTGTTACTTTAGTGGTATTGGGGATCGGGCTCAGTGCTTGCAAGAAGAAGGAGGATGTCGGGCCAATGGAGGAGCTGGGCAAGAAGATGGATGAGAAGATGGATAAGGTTGGCAAGAAAATTGATGAGCAGGCTGACAAGGTTGAAAAGAAGATCGGAGAGGTCGGCAAGGAGATTGAAAAGGGAGCCAACAAGGTGAAGGAAAAAGTCGCCGACGAAGCGGACAAGGTGAGTGAAAAACTTCGCGAAGATTCCAAAGAAGATTCAGACAAAAAGTAAATCATGAGACGCAAAAAATTATTAATGACAAGTTGTGCGGGCCTGGCCGGTGCGGCGGTTTTACTGGTGAGCTCCTGCTCATCGGCGGCTAAACGGGCAGACCTGAATAAGAACGGCAAGATTTCTACAGAGGAGCTCAACAAGGCGCTGGTGAAGGCGGTGTTTGAGGCGGCGGATGAGAATAGGGACGGCAGCGTGACTTTTGAGGAATGGAAACAGGTGTTCCCGGATTCCACCAAGAAAAAATTCCAAGCTCATGATTTGGGAAAGAATGGATCGTTCACTCTTGAGGAAGCTTTGACCTACTGCAAAAAGCACAAAACTTTCGACAAGCTGGTCGGAAAAGTCGACAGCAACGGAGACGGCATCATCGACAAGGAGGAAGCTGGTAAATTTCAGGATAAGATGGCAGCGACTCAAGGCGACAACGAGGTGCAGAAACTCAAAACATTGGCGAACTAATGAAAATTAAAAATATTTTACCTCTCGCAATCATCCTGACGATTACGTCTTTACTGTCTTCCTGCACAACGGTGAGTTACAGCAGTGGTTATGGATACCCATCGTATGGCTACAATCGAGCCTATAGAGGGGCGGCGGTTGGCGCTGTTGCCGGCGGTGTCATTGGGAATAATGTCAATGGAATGTCCTCATGGGGCGGAGCAGCTGCCGGTGCCGCCATGGGCGGTGTATTGGGCGGAGTGAGTGGTCGGAGTGCTTATGGATATGGAAGAAGCTACGGACACAGCAGTGGTTATTACGGCGGTGCAAGACGGACTGCTCGTAGAACCTCACGGCGTGTGTCCCGTCGACGGTGATTGGATGGGAGGGCTTATCTTCAACTTTAACTCCAACTTCCCGTATATAAATGGAGAGGTTTAAGTTGATGTTAAAGATAGAGTTGAAGCTTGGGGGAGTGCCTTGCGTCAAGGTGCTCTTTTAAGCTTCTATTGCCGGGGGCTTTGCCCTATTGATTAGAAGCGATGAGTGACTCCCCTCCATTGGAAAATCACGGAAGTGAGGCTTCGAGTGGTGCAGAGAAATCGCCCAGGAAAAAGAAGTCGCTGCTCAGGTTTTTTCTAAAGAGTGTGGTTTTGTTGTTGTTGCTGATTCTGTTGCCTATTGGTTTTCTCCTGATTCGTCCCACCACTTTCGACTTGAGTCGTTTTGCCGAGGAGATTGTTCGTCAAATCACGGAGGCTCTGGGGCGCGAAGTTGCTATCGATGGTGATATCCTTTTTATGACCGGATTTGTCCCTTCGATTCGGGTGGAAAAGATCACGCTGGAAAATCCGGAAGGCTGGGGGGCGGAAGGAAATTTTGCTTATCTGGAACGTTTTCAAACGTCGGTTGACCTGATCGAGCTTTTCAACAGTGAGATCAATATCGACGACATCCATATCGAGGGTTTGACGCTATCTTTGGAACGCAATGCGGATGGTCTTGGCAATTGGGAGGGCTTAGCCGGGTTTGAAAGCGATTCAGAAACCGGAGAAGCGATCATTTCCGATCTTGATGAAAATGACGTGCTCGAAGGGCTTGATCTGGATTTCAGGGAGTTGGGTGCGATCAATGTTGAAAATATCAGCGTGAGCTATCGGGATCCGGAGCACCCCCGGAAGACTGTTCTGGAACTCGACCATCTGGTGGGGCATGCGAGATATAGGCAGGCCATGCAGTTGTCTATAGACGGAACCTTTCTCAAGTTGCCTTTCCACGGAGATATTGAAGCGGGGACACTCACTGATTTGCGAGCCAGGAGAGCCGAATGGCCGATTGGCTTGAAGGGTAAGCTTGGAAGTAATTCGCTTCACATGGAGGGACAATTATCGGCAAAAGATTTCTCGGTTCCGGGAGTGATCCGTTTTGATTTGGATATTCCTCATATCGATGAGTTGATGCCAATTACTGGAGAGCTCCCCGATTTTGGATCGCTGCATCTTGAGGGGGAAGCGCGACGCACATCAGAACATCATTATTCCCTGCCGGATCTAACCGGGCATGTTGGAAAGGAAGATGTATCCGGTTCGCTCAAGCTGGATTTGTCGGGAAAGTATCCCAGGATCGACGGAGGACTAACGATTGCGGCAATTGATGTAAAGGACTTGCAGAAGCTTCGAAATGGTGGTGATGGGCGCAAAGCAAAAAAAGAAGGAGTGGGGGAAGTGGGTGAGGAAATACTGGAGAATTTGCCGGAGGCGATGCTGCCTGTGATGGGGCGATTACGCTTGGATATCGGCGCAGTGAAAGGGACGGCTGAAGAAATTGATCTCAAAGATATTGAATTGGAAATCACTACCGAAAAAGGGCTTGTTGTTGCTGAGGTGAATCTCAATTTCGTTGGGACTCCACTTAGAGGGGGGCTGACTCTGAAGAGAGAAAAATTCAATAAGACACTGTCCTTTGATCTCAACTTGAAGAGCGAGAAAGCGGACCTTTCAGATCTCATCGCTTTTTACACAAAGCATGATCGATACAAAGGCAGTTTCGAAAGGATGCGTTATAAAATTGGAGGCACTGGCGAGACTCTGGTGGACGCATGGTTTGCAAGGCGGGTCGATCTCGAAGTCGACGAGGCAAAAATGACTTACCGCGGCGATGGAGAGGAGTGGCGGTTTTTTGTCAGCAGGGGGACCATGCTGCGGAAAGGTCGGGAACCCGGAGAAATCAAGCTGAGGGGTGTCATCAGCGAAGCACCCTTTGATGTGACTCTTACTTACGAATCAGAGATCCTGGGAAACAAAACGGGAACATACTTTCATAGTATTGGGGGACAAGTTGCTGATCTCGAATTTCGCATCGAAAATAAAATTGATGAAGAAGCAGAGAGAGGTGACGCCAATTTCTCATTTTTTCTGAGAGGGGGAAGGCTGGATAAGTTGGATTTGATCTATGAAATGGATCTACCACCAATGGGGCCCTACTCGGCTAAAGGTGTTTTTCAAAAGACCGGCAGCGTGATTGAATTTCATCAGGTGGCGCTCGAAATTGGTAGCTCGAGGTTAAAGGGATCGTGGCGTTACGAGGAACGCGACAAACGTCCTCGCCTTTCTCTCGACTTAAACGCTGCGACTTTGCAACTCGATGATTTCGCTTTTGATCAGTGGTCGCCGACCGAGTCAAAAAAAGAAAAATCTTTGGACTTGTTGGATAAAGGCAGGCTTGCGCAAGCGACCACTCTGCCAAGCATACTTAGTCATCAGGTTCTGAGTGAATTCGACATGTTGCTGAAGCTGGAAGTGGGTGAGGTTCTGTCGGGCAAGGATAAGCTTGGCCGGGGAAGCTTGACGGCGGTGCTGGAGGATTCGCGTTTGAAAGTCGAACCTCTCAAGCTGGCAGTCCCCGGAGGATATTTTGAAGGAAATCTACTGTTTTATCCCAAGGCCAACGGGACTCTGGATTGGAAGCTTCATCTCAACGCTGAGGCTTTTGAACTGGGGGTGATTGCTCGTAGAGCTAAACCGGATGCTACACTCAGCGCCCTTGCAAACATCGAAGCTGATCTATCAGCGGAGGATGCCTCATTTGGAAGGCCGCAGTTAAAGGTGGCCACTGGAAAACTGAATCTTGAAGTCTGCCCGCAAAATGTCGATGCCGGCTCTCTAGATATCTGGGCGACAAATCTCATTTGGGCCATCCTGCCATCGATTGGTTCGGGCAATCAATCCAAGATCAATTGTTTGATTGCCCGACTTCGTCTGGAAAACGGCGTGATGTTCCCCGAGATGCTTGCTTTGGATACGAGTACGCTTCGAGTTGGGGCCGAAGGGCAAATCGATCTGGCAGGGGATCAGTATGATTTGAGGTTAACCCCTTTTCCGAAGCGCCCTCAGATGTTCAGTATGGAATTGCCGGTCGGGGTAAAGGGAACGCTTGATGCTCCCAAAATCGAAACCGGATCACTTGCATCGGTGAGGGCTTTGGGGCGAATTGCTGCTAACAGCGTACTTTTTCCAGTCAAGTTTATCGTCGATGAACGGCTACCGGAAGATGGCAGTGATTTTTGTCCCTGTGTTGATGCGGGCACCCCAAAAAAACGGGTAAAGGAGAGTGCTCCACCAAAGAAAAAAGAAGGAAAGAAAGGTTTTTTCAGAAGACTATTTGAGAAATGAAGCTGCGTGAATGAATTCAGAGTGGCTGGCCAGCTGGGGGGGAAGCGGCAGAGCTCATTAAGATCAATCAACGACTTTCATGACGCCCTGCATGATTCTCCAGTGACCGGGGAAAGTGCAGATGAAAGGGTAGTCACCAGGTTTTTCCGGGGCTGTGAACTCGAGGGTGATCTGGGCATGGTCATCAATGATGGGAGTTGCGAAAAGCACCTTTGGTGAATTTGGTATGTAATGTATTTTAGCAGCTTTGGGATCGGCTGCCATTTGATCGGCGAGGAGGCCAACCTCATCCTTGGCACCGACTAGAGTAAAAACGATGTTATGTGGCATGTTGTCCGGGTTTTCAAAGCGGAGAACGAATGTTTTACCTGCCTTGACGGTGAATTCCCGGATGTCATATTTGAGTTGTTCGGGTATGGTTTTGATCACGACATCAACCGTTTGCTCTGCAGGTTCTCCAGCGAGGAACTTCAAAGCATATTGACGCTTCTGCGGGTAACTCTTTAGCTGGCTTAGATCGTAGGTCTGGTCTTTTGTAGGAAGCTTGCCGACGGGATAGTAAAGCACGTCGCGTTGACCTTTTGGAGCGATCTGGTAGGCGGGGCCACCATTGCCTGAGTGGGCGAAGAAGTCGCCGGGTTTTACCTGCCAGCTATGCTCGAACTTGATGGTTTTCGGGCTCTGCCTGCCATCGGCGGTATAAGATTCCGCATTGACGACCATGTGCTTGGTTTTGTTTTTTGGGCGGAGTTGATATACGATGAAAGTATTGCCGGCGGCCGCTTTGCTGGTAAAGGTGATGCCTTGGATGTTACCCTTTTTACGTGGTGGATCCTCGAGGTAAAGATGGAGGAGGTCTGCCCGGGAGTCCTGGCTGAGATTTTCGAAGGGAAGGTCGCCTTGGCTCTGGCCAAGGTTACTGACGAATTCCTGCCCGGCTTTGGAGAGGGTTTTTCCCTGTTTGAGGGCGCTACGCCAGTAGGGATCGATGACCTGTCGGCTTTGTTTGATATTGAAAGCAAGTTGGGGGTCCAGAGGATGTTGCTTGGCGATAAATACAATTTCGGCGGCATCGAGGCCTTTGAACGATGCTGCGGCAACAACTGCTTCCGCACGGACTTGTGCCGAGGGATC
>DAOUQC010000152.1 GCA_030625775.1 Verrucomicrobiota bacterium | reverse complement strand
CCCGAAGACCTTGTATCATCCAACAACCCTGCCGGGGCCTACGCATGGCAACTGGCGAGTTCCGGATACCAGGTTCTCATCCCGACCATTATCAATCGCTCCCCAAACCAATGGACCTTGAGCAACCGCGATTGGGCCCATCGCCCCTCTTTTGAGCTCGGCAGAACCCTGGCCGGATACGAATTACAGAAAATCATCGCCGCCATCAACATCCTGCAACAAGCAAATGACGGGGAAAAGCGCCCGCTAGGCGTCATCGGCTGGGGTGAAGGAGGAAGACTCGCCCTTTATGCCGGAGCCCTCGATCCCCGCATCGACAGCACCACCGTCTGCGGTTACTTCGCATCACGACAAAATCTCTGGCAGGAGCCGGCAGACCGAAACACCTTTGGGCTGCTCAAGTCATTCGGAGATGCGGAAATCGCCAGCCTCGTTGCTCCTCGTGCTCTGATCATCGAGAACGGCAAATACCCTTCTTATTTCTATCGCGCGAGTGCAGAAAACGGATTGGAATCCAAAGAGGATGGTTACACTAAATTCAAAGGCAAACCCGGCATGCTGGTCACACCCGGGGAAAAAGAAGTTAAGGAAGAGTTTGTCCGCACCCAAAGTTTTGTCGCCGCACTTAAACCTGAAAAACCCACCCTCGAACTGATCGAATCTGATTCAGCAGTATCAGAAAAAACGCTCAAGGCATTCATTCATTCATTGAACCCTAAATCCTCTCTGAAAACAATGACTCACGAGTTCAAACTCGAATCAAGCAAACACGCTGCCAAACGTCATGACGACCAGCTGGCAGAAATCCTGCGTCACAACCAACGCCTGCTGCAACTCGCTTACGAATCCAGGATTGCCTACATGAAGGATGTGAAAACCGACAGCCTTGAAAATTTCGAAAAATCAACCGTAGCCTATCGAAAAAAATTCAGCGAAGACGTCATCGGCCAATTTGTAATCGACCTGTTGCCACCCAACGCTCGCTCACAAAAATATGAAGTCGGCCCCAAGACGGTCAGCTACCAGGTCGAGATGGACGTCTTCCCCGATGTCACTGCCTACGGCATCCTCACCCTGCCAAAAGACCTGAAACTCGACGGCTCTGAAAAACGTCCGGTGGTGGTCACTCAGCACGGGCTCGAAGGTCGCCCGCGCCATACCACCGGTGAGGAAAAATACCGCGCTTACAAATCCTTCTCAACCCACCTGGCCGAGCGTGGATTTATCACCTTTGCTCCGCAAAACCCTTACGTCCTCTTCGATCGCTTTCGCACTCTGCAATTCAAATCACAATCGATCGGTAAAACGCTCTTCTCAATCGCCGTGCCACAACATCAGCAGATCACTGAATGGCTCGCCAGGCAGCCTTACGTCGACGGAGAGCGCATCGGTTTTTATGGAATCTCATACGGAGGTAAATCCGCCATGCGCATTCCCGCACTAGTCACCAATTACGCCTTGTCGATCTGCTCGGCTGACTTCGGTGAGTGGGTTTGGAAAACCGCTGCCACCGACAAACGGTCTCTACGCTACAGTTACACCAACAAGGGCGAATACGAGATCTTCGAGTGGAATCTCGGCAGCACCTTCAACTACGCTGAGATGGCCGCTCTTATTTGCCCACGCCCCTTCATGGTGGAACGCGGACACTTTGACGGTGTCGAGCCGGATGACCGCGTCGCCCAGGAATACGCCAAGGTCCGTTTTTTGTATCAAGCCCAATTGAAGATCGGAGACCGTACCCGAATCGAATACATTGCCGGCCCCCACGCGATCCATGAACAGGGCTCTTACGAATTCCTCCACAAGCATCTCAAGTGGCCAGTGCCTAAAAATTGAGTCCGCCCTCCCTTGTTGCCGTTTGGAATAAATGCCGTAGTTTGGCGGCATGAAAATCACCCACGCCCTCTCACTTGTTGCCCTTCTCTCACTTTTCGTCACTGGCTCTGCCTTTGCACAAAAATCTGATACTGTTTTTTCCAAGGCCACCATCGACATTGGCATCACCGTGGCTGACGTGGAAAAATCAGCTGCATTCTACGCCGATGTACTCGGTTTAAAAGAAGTGAAAGGTTTTGAGGTGAGCGGTGAAAAAGCGAGCAATCTGGGACTCACCGACAATCAAGCGGTCAGCATAAGGGTCTTTGTGCTCGATGATACAAAGGGCGCCACGACCGCAAGAATCAAGCTGATGGCTTTTCCCAAAGCCCCCGGCGTGAAGCCTGACCAAAAATACATTCACTCCACCATTTCTATTTCCTACCTGACCTTATTCGTCAATGATCTTGATCTCTCCGTAGAACGCCTGAAAAAAGCCAAGGTAAAACTGCTCGGCAAAACCCCTGTGGATCTAGGTGGCGGACGTTTTCTAGCTGCGGTCCAGGACCCGGACGGTAACTTCATCGAACTGATCGGCCCGTCTAAAAAGTAAGGCTAGCCAGCCTTTTCATACAGAACCCGTAGATCCTGACGTTTTACTTTGCTCAAAGTGGAGCGTGGTATCTCATTGATGAATCGAGCTTCGTCAATTCGCTCCAGAGGATCTACCCGCCCATTAAAAACTTCGACTGAATCCTGGTCACTCAAATCACCTTCCGAGGCAACGAGCGCAGCCACAATCCTGTGCCCTTTCCGTTCGTCCGGCAGAGCCAGCAAATAAGCATCGTTCACTTCTTCACACCCTGCGATCACTTCCTGAAAAATCCGATTAAGCCGATCCAAACAAACCTGCTCTCCCAGAATTTTTACCACATCATCCACACGCCCAATCACACGCAATTCCAATTTTCCTTCACTCTCCCTGATCTCTACCCGGTCACTAGTCGTGAACCACCCGTCCGCATCACCGATCACACTGTATTCGATCTGCCCATCTTCTGAAACCTCCAGATATGCACGAGCCAAGGAATCACCTTTGATCTGTAACCGACTATCACTCTGCATCACCCTCACATCCCAACTTATCAAAACCTCAAGCCATTCTCCTGAAAAGCTCTCACTCAATGATTCCAGTGATTGCGTAGCGACCTGCGAGCCTGCCTCGGTCAATCCATAGCTCTGCAATACCGGCCAACCCAAGCGCCTTGCTTTTTCCCCGAGCCCGTC
>DAOUQC010000047.1 GCA_030625775.1 Verrucomicrobiota bacterium | reverse complement strand
GCATGCCGTGCAATAACAGAGGGGTGACTAGATTGGAAAATCCGTAAGAATGTGCCATCGATATCACGCCCAGATTAGGCCACTTACGATTCAGCTGCATCGTTTCGACGATGTTGTTGGCATCGGCGAGCAGTTGCTCTGTTTTGAACAGAATCAATTTCGGCTGTGCCGTGCTGCCTGAGGTCATTTTAATATGCACGATGCCTTCTGGAATATCAGCAAACAGCGCTGGATCGGGAGCTTTGCCCTCCACCGGGCAAAGCAGTGCCCCGTCACGCCAGGCACGCAGGGTTTCAAAAATCAATTCGACTGACCAGCCGTTGGGAAAAACCACCTTTTCCGGATCGGTGAGTGGACGCCGATCCACTTCGTCCTGCATTTGGCGAAAGGTCCACGAGCGACCTGTTTTCCAGTCGAGCAGAGCTTGCTCCCTGGAAAATTGATCTGCAATGTCCTGCCAGTGCTGGTATAAATTCGTCTGCATAGAAAAACTGCTTCTGTAAGAGCCAGAAACTGCTAAAGCTTTATTGCCATGTCGATGGGAGACGGTCAACATCATAGAAATCAATCGGGCAATCGTGTGGTTATCACCGGTGCAGGCATTGTCACGTCGATGGGGCTGGGCTGGCAGGACAATGCGAATGGATTCCGCGAGGGGCGCCTGGCCTTTCGAGACATCACCCAGTTTGATACTTCCAGACAGCGGGTTCATCAAGCGGGAGAGGTGGCACTGCCTGAATTTTTGCCGGATACGCAACTGAGTCTGCGCCAGACCGCGCGTATGGATCGTGCGTCATCTCTGCTCATCCACGCGACGGCCGAGGCACTGATACAGGCGGGCTGGTCTGCTGATGACTTGCTCGATGAAATTCCTGTTGCTCTGGGTACTTCAGCCGGGGCGATGGTTTGTGGAGAAGAATTCTGTCGCAGAGCAATCGAGCAAGCGAATCAACGCCGTGGGCAGGCCACGCGTATTCATCTTTACCAGGCCCAGCACCAGGCCTTGAATCTGGAAAATGCTTTTGGCCTGCAAGGGCCGGTCAGTATCATTTCCAACGCCTGTGCTTCCGGTGCCAATGCGATCGGCCATGCTTTTCGCCTGTTGAAATACGGCAGGCACCAGAGAGTTGTCGCAGGTGGTTATGATGCCCTGAGCGAGCTCGTTTTTGCTGGTTTTGATTCGCTCCAGGCCCTTACCCGAACTTTGCCACCTCGTCCATTCGATGCCAACCGCGATGGCCTGGCTTTGGGAGAAGGTGCTGCAGTATTGATGATGGAAACCCTCGACTGTGCCAAACAACGTGGAGCCGATATTCTGGCGGAAATTGCAGGTTACGGGGCGACAACCGACATTCATCATCTTGCCCAGCCTCACCCCGAAGGTGATGCGGCCCTAGCTTCGATGAATGATGCTTGTAATGAGGCTGGCCTGAACCCCGGGGACATTCAATACATCAACTCCCACGGAACAGGCACGCCAAAAAATGATGTTGCCGAGGGCCGGGCCATTCAGCGCTGGGCAGGGGCTTACACCAGAGAGGTTTGTGTCAGCTCCACCAAGGCATCAATTGGTCATTTGCTTGGTGGGGCGGGAGCGGTTGAAACCGTCATCTCCCTGATGGCCTTGAAGGGCCAGTGGCTGCCACCCACGACGACCATTGAAAATCCGGATCCCATCTGCACTTTTGATCTGGTGCGTGAAGCCCGTGACGCAAACCTCGAGGCGGTGCTCACTAATTCTTTTGGATTTGGTGGGGCCAACGCCACCTTGATCCTGAAAAAATTTCTCTAAGCCATGGCATTTTTTTCAACTAACGAATCAATTGTGATCAAGGGGGTGGGTGCGGTGTCGCCTGCGGGGTGGTCGGCGGGTGATGTCGTGACAAAAACTCTGTCAGGAGTGGCTTTGCCTTTTGAAGAACTTACCCGGGAAGGCTGTGACCATACTTGCAAGGTGAGGAGAGTACCGAAACCGCAAGAGCGACAGGCTTTTGCCCGTCACCCACGGTTGCGGCGGGCCAGCGCGATTTCGCGCTATGTGGCTGCAGCTGGGTTGCAAGCTCTTGGGGAAACACGTGCGACGGCGGTGCGTGAGGGTGAACTGCGATTGGGCATTATCGTCGTTTTTGCTACCGGTTGCGTGACTTATACACGGCGCTTTTATGAAGAAATGCTTGATGATCCAGCATTGGCCAGTCCAATTCTTTTTCCCGAGACCGTATTCAACGCACCGGCTTCCCATCTTGCGGCGATCCTAGGATCCACGGGTATTTCCTACACTTTGTTGGGAGATGGAGCGGAATTTTTATCCGGCTTGGATCTGGCTGCTGACTGGTTGTGTACCCACCAATGTGACGGCTGCCTGGTCATTGGTGGTGAAGAAATCGATTGGCTCATCAGTGAAGCCGTGCATCTGTTCGCCCGCGAAACGATCCTCGCTGAAGGGGCTGGTGCGCTCTATCTGGAAAGGGAGGAGACCCCGGAGGCAAATGCGGTTCAATTATCGCAGATCACCCCACCGCTTCTTTACACCAATGTAGGAGATAAAAAGCTTGCCCCAACAAAAATGCGTGAGCTTTTGAAAATCGACTCTGCTGATGAGAGACGAATGCTGCTTCTCGACGGTTTGCAAGCAGTCGGGAAGATGGACAAATTCGAAGCCGCTGCCTGGGAGAATTGGCAGGGGCAGCGTTTGTCTCCGCGTCAATTTTTAGGCGATGCCCTGGGAGCTTCGCTGGCCTGGCAATGTGTGAGTGCTGTTTCGCTGCTCGAAGAGCAATACAAAGAATGTCATTCTGCTATTGTCAGTGCGGTGGGACTCAATCAACAGAGCATTGCCGCACAATTTTCCAAGTCCTCTCGATCATCATGAAAACCATCCTAGTTACCGGTGCCAACGGCGCTCTCGGGCAAGCGATTGCCCGCGAGTTTCTTAATTCTGACGAGGGGAATGTTGTGGTATTGGGGGTACGTCAGAATCGTGAGAAGGCTGATGCGCTGGCAGCAGAATTTTCCCAACGAAGTCTGGTGCTTTCCCTGGATGTCACCGCTTCTGCAGAGTGGCAGGCAGTAATCGAGACCATCCTCGACCAATATGAAAGCATCGATGTGCTGGTAAACAATGCGGGTTTTCATTGTGATCATTTATTAGCCAATATGCCCGAGGCGGATTGGTCGAATGTAATAGCTGCCAATCTCGATTCGGTATTCCATGGCTGTCGTGCGGTGATCAAGCCGATGATGGCCCGGCGTTTTGGACGAATCATCAATATCGCTTCGCTGAGTGCCCTGCTCGCCCCTGCAGGACAGAGCAATTACGCCGCAGCTAAAGCCGGTGTGCTTGCCCTGACCCAGTCCCTGGCTAAGGAGGTTGCCCGGGCCGGCATTACGGTGAATGCCCTATGCCCCGGGTACATTGATACCGACGCACTGGATTCCATCGACCCCGACAAAAAAAAGGCCCTGATCAGGCAAATTCCCATGCGGAGATTGGGCCAACCGGAGGAGGTCGCCGCGACAGTTGTTTTTCTTGCTTCACAGCAGGCGGCTTATATCACAGGCAGCACTCTGAAAATCGATGGAGGCATTTTATAGGGGGTTTGCTACAAAAAAGCGTAGCCATTTCGTCGATGCGTGGTTGAATTTGTCATTACAATCATGACAGACAAAGAATCAAAGCCCGGCGACCTCAGCAAACAGATCAAAGAGGTCATGATTGAAGAACTCATGCTGCAGGAAGGTGTGGATGAAATAGCTGACGACGCACCGCTTTTCGATCCTGACGGTCTCGGCCTGGATTCAGTCGATGCTTTGCAACTGGTGGTTGGTCTGGAGAAAAATTTCGGTCTGAAAATCCCCGATGCAGATGCTGCCAAGGAGATTCTGAAAAACGTGAACAGCATCGCCGGGGCGATCCGAGCAATGGATTGACTTTGTCCCACACATTGATTTGAGGCTATGCAGTATGATGTTGTAATTATCGGAGGCGGACCTGCGGGATCAACCGCAGCGATTTATCTGGCACGTGCGGGCAAGCGGGTGCTCATTTTGGAAAAAGAGCACTTCCCGCGTTTTCATATTGGCGAATCCCTGTTGCCTTACAACATGCCGATTTTTGAAGAAATGGGAGTGCTGCCCGCTTTGCAGGCGGCCGATTTCATGCCTAAAAAAGGCGGTCGCTTTTCACTTGCCAGAGGCGACCAGGAAAATGCGATCACTTTTGCCGAGGGCAGATTTACTGAAGAACCGGTGGCAATGCAGGTCGAGCGATCTGTTTTTGATAAAATCCTGCTCGATCACGCACGTGAGTCCGGGGTTGAAGTTCGGGAGGGTTGGATGGTGGAGAGCTATGCGATTTCGGAGCAGGATGGGGTGACTGTGACTGCCAGTAGTGAATACGAAGAAACTTTCCAGGCGTCATTTTTGCTCGATGCATCGGGACTTGTTAATTTCACCGCCAATCGGGAAAAACTCAGACAGTATTATCCAAATCTGCAAAAAATTGCGATTTACGGCCATTTCACAGGGGTCGACTTTTCTCAGCATGAGCGGCAAAAAACGGAGACCCATATTGCTTGTTTTGGTGATTCGTGGTTCTGGATCATCCCTTTCAGTGAAAAAAAAGTCAGCATTGGTTTGGTATTGGATCGCTCGGCTGTGAAAGAGTCCGGTTTGACGACAGAGCAGATTTTTCAGAATGCGATCGACTCGAGTCCTAATGTCAGCCAAATGATGTTGAACTCTGCTCGCATTGGAGCCTTGCACGTGACTAGCGACTATTCGTACTCAAATGATAAATTGGTCGGCCCACGACTTGTCCGCATTGGTGATGCAGTGGGTTTTCTCGATCCGGTTTTTTCTTCAGGGGTCTATCTGGCCTGTGTCACCGCTCGTGCCGGCGCCCAGAGTGTCATTGATGCATTGGACTCCAGCAAGGCCCTCAGCCCTTCGATGAAGGCCTATGAAAAACAAACACGCTGCAATTTGAAGCGTTACCGGGAGATCATCGAACTATTTTATGATCGCTCTTTTATTGAAATTTTACTGCAACCCGAAGGGGTGCTGAGTTGGCCTTGTGCGATCAATGCGGTATTGGCAGGGAGGCTTGACCTACCCTGGGCTTTGCGCTGGAGGCTAAAAACCTTTCTTTGGTTTGCCCGTATCCACCATCGTTTTGGCCTCGTAAAACGAATGGATTTCGGTTAGAATGTATGCTCTATGATTACAGTCACATCTGCAGGTGCTAAAAAAACCACCCTTTTAGTGGTGATGTTGTTCTTGGCCCTGGCTCCTGCTCAGGCCGGGGATGAACAGGCTGCCCTTGGGCAGGCACCAACACCGACAAAAGATGTTCTCGATTCGTGGTTCATCGATTTTGATACCGCTGCTCTGTGGAAGATAACTGATGTCACGGATCTCAATTATATCGTATTGCCGCAGATCGTATCGTGGCGAAGTACCAGCATTTTCCGCTGGGATCTGGGCAGTGGAGATTTGGTTTTCCGCAATCGACTCAGCTTGCTGGGAGAGTATTTCCTCGAAGGTGCGGAAAGTTACTATTTCGGATTTTCTGGTTGTCCTGCTTTGGAGTGGTGGAATGCCGAGCAGAATTTCTCGCTCTATTTTTATGTGGGCGGGGGAGCGGGCTTTGTAGACTCAACAGATATCGAAGGAGGGCAGGGGCAGGATTTTGCCTTCAACTGGTTTGTGCAAACCGGCGCACGGTTTCGTGTTAGTGAAAGGCTATTTGTGACCGGAGGTTTGCTGTTCCAGCACATTTCCAACCAGGGTCAGGCAGATCGCAATCCCGGATTGAATTCCCTCGGGCCGACACTTGGGTTGTCCTGGGAGTTTTGAAAGGCCGGACTAATTGGCCGCTCCGATGCGGCCATTTCGATGTGGCCATTCCGACTTGGCTGAATCTGAAAGCGAGCTAAAACGAACCCATCATGGCTTCGCGTGCCATTGCCACCTTTTCGTTGGTTTTGCGCAAGCGTTTGCTTAGCTGGGTAGCGATGCCGACTAAAACGCGAGCGGCTGTGTTGGGATTGTCTTCAAGGAATTGTTCCAGAGAGGAACGGTCAATTTTCCACGCTTGAGACAAACTGTGGGCGGTCACGTTGGCACTGGCGAGGCCGGGATCGAAGATGTTGACTTCCCCCATCATATTGCCTGCCTTGAGTTGCCCGAGCAATACTTCGCGGCCGGTCGTCTGGGTTGAGACATGGAAATTTCCAGAGATCACCAGGAACAGCGAATCCTGAGGCTGCCCTTCTTCAATCAGGTGCTCTCCTTCGTTCACAGTCACAAACTGGCCAAATGATCCGAGTACGCTCCGTGCTGATTCATCTAAATCGGCAGCAAACCCAAGAGTCGGAAGTTGTGGTGTGGCATTGTCACTCATTGTTTAATAATACAAAATTTTTCAATGGTATGTCTGTAGTTTGCATACCTTCAGCGAACTTTTACCACAGCTCATCCTGGTTTTGAAGCCTTAATTTGGCGATCACGGTATTTCCCATGTGGAAGAGGGTGCTCTGGTTCACTGCATCACACTGAGAGCCGAATAACAACAAGGGGGGCAGCCTTTTCCAAATTCAGGGGTATGTGCCGGGAGATGAGGGTCAAAGCTTTGGCCTCAAGCGGCATCCTTGCTGGCTGATTTCCGTTTCATCGTGACCTCGCTGGATCCTTCTACCATGGCTTTGGTGATCACGACTTTGCTCTCACCTTTTCGGCTGGGGCATTCAAACATCACGTCTAACATAAGTTTCTCAAAAATCGAACGCAAGGCACGTGCACCGGTACCACGTTCGAGAGCTTCTTTTGCCATGGCATCCAAACCATCGGGGCGAATTTCCAGATCGACACCATCCATGGACAGCAGTTTGCGGTATTGCTTGACCATTGCATTTTTTGGTTTGGTCAAAACTTCCACCAGCTGCTTTTCCGTAAGCTCATTGAGCGCTGAAATAATCGGCAGGCGACCGACAAATTCCGGAATCAGGCCAAAACCGAGAAGATCCTCGGGAGTGACTCCTGCAACCGGATTGACTGCGGTTTCCTCCGCTGCCTGTGTTTTTGCTTCGTTGGCTTCTTCCTCCTCGGTGGTAGCACCAAAACCGAGCACATTTTTTCCTGAGCGACGGGCGATGATGTCCTCGAGGCCAACAAAAGCTCCTCCACAAATAAATAGAATTTTCTCTGTATCGACCTGGATGTACTCCTGTTGAGGGTGCTTGCGTCCTCCTTGTGGTGGCACATTGCATACCGAACCTTCCAGTATTTTCAGCAAACCCTGCTGAACCCCTTCACCGGACACATCACGGGTGATACTGACATTTTCTGTCTTGCGGCCGATTTTGTCGATCTCATCGATGTAGATGATACCATTTTCGGCTCGTTCCACATCGTAGTCGGCTTGTTGTAATAATCTGAGAATGATGTTTTCCACGTCGTCCCCGACATAACCGGCTTCAGTCAAAGTAGTGGCATCGGCGATGCAGAAAGGCACGTCCAGAATACGTGCCAGCGTCTTGGCTAAAAGGGTTTTGCCCGAGCCAGTTGACCCGATCAGCATGATGTTGCTTTTTTCGATCTCGACATCAGCAAATTCAGCCAAAAAGCGGTTGGCCGCTTTTTGTTTGCTCATTCCTGGCAGAGAGCTTTGGGCGATTGTTCGTTTGTAGTGGTTGTGCACCGCTACTGCCAATACTTTTTTGGCGTGATCCTGGCCGATCACATATTTGTTGAGCTCTTCGAACAGATCCTTCGGTTTGGGGACATGGAAACCCTTATTAGTCTTTTTTTCTTCGTCTTCACCCAACTCCTTGTCCAAAATCCCACGGCAGACGTTGATGCAACCGTCACAAATATAGACCCCTGGCCCGGCAATGAGCTTTTTCACTTCTGCATGGCTTTTGCCGCAGAAGGAACACATCGTTAAATTGGAAGGACGGGCCATAATTAAAAAAGCAAAATATAATGAAGTTGAAGCGTCGGAGACATTATCCGCAGTCACCACAACGAAGGCAACATAGCTTTTTTGAGGACAAAATCCAGTAGGGATAAATTTCCGGGACAAGAGGCCTTCGGCTAGGGACAAAAAACAGGCAGTCTTTTTTTGAGTATGGGGAAAGTTCAAGTAGAATCAATGCCATGATGACGGGATTCAAAGAATGGAAAAGTGTGTGTGATGTTCTGGAGCGAGGAGAGCAGACGATCATTTTACGCAAAGGCGGTATTGCCGAAGGACGCGAGGGTTTTCTCTGGCAGCACCGTGAGTTTTTCCTGTTTCCGACGACGCATCATGATCACCGCGAGCAGCTGAAAATCGATGCGTTTGCAGGGGATGAAGCTTTTGTTAAACGAGGGGATGGGCCGGTCGAGATTCGCCTGTTTGCCCAAATCCTTTGGAGTGCGGATATTGATAACCTGGAAGTTGCCCATCAGTTGGAAGCTTTCCATGTCTGGAAAAATGAAGTCATTGAGCAGCGCTTTGATTATTCCGAGAGTAAAGGTATCCGCCTGGCGCTGCTCAGGGTATTTCGTTTGAAATCCCCGTGGATTCTTGAAAATAGTCCCGCCTTCGGTGGCTGCCGCTCCTGGTTGGACTTGCCTGACCCTGCTGCCGAATTCCAAAGCAGGGAAGCAGTTATTGGCGATGCGGATTTTGCTGCACAAAAAACACAGCTGGAAGAGCTGCTGGCAGGGCAGGGAATCCCAATCACAAAATTTGATTAATAAAGTCCGGATCGAGGGAGCTTTGTTCAAAGAGGATTTCGCCCAGCACAGGGACAGATAAAATATCTTCGATGATAACCCGGTTTGATATTGAAGCCGAATCGCGTTCATCCTGGCACTGATTCAAAATCAAACCAGCACAGGTCAGACCACGCTGCTGGATGGCGTTCACTGTCAGAATGGTGTGGTTTAAGGCCCCCAGTCGATTATCGATCACTACAATCACAGGAGCATCAATTAATGCAGCCAGATCGGCTACCGTTTCTTTTGCTGTCAGCGGGACTTCCCAACCGCCAACCCCTTCAGTCACCACACAATCAAAATGTTGACTGACTTGCAGGTAGGCCTGGTAAAGTCTCTCCAGTGCAAACTCCCGATTCTCGATTTTTGCAGCCGCCAGAGGAGCGGCGGGGGCTTTGAAATAAACGGGGTTGAGGAGATCCAGATTCAGAGTGCCTCCGATCGGACTGCTGGAATCCATCAAGCGTTGGGCATCATCCCTATCACCACAGCACACCGGCTTGAAACCGCCCGCGGATAGACCGGTATCTCGCAGGGCTGCCAGCAGCAGACATGAAAAATGGGTTTTGCCCACTTCGGTAGAAGTGCCGGTAATAAAAAAAGATTTTCCTTTCGAGTTCATCATTCACTTTGCTCTTGAATGGCTTTAACGATCTCGTCTGCTCGACGAGTAATCTCTTTTTCATCAGGGCCTTCGATCAGCAAACGCAGCAACGGTTCGGTGCCGGAATAGCGCAACAAAAGCCGCCCTGATTCTCCCAGGAATGCTTCAGTTTCAGCGATCAGTTGTTGAGCAAGCGTGAAAGTGCTGAGAGGGGGTTTAGATGACATTACAATGTTGCGTTGCACTTGAGGAAAAGCTTTGAATGCTGTGCGCAATTCACTCAGTGGCTTTCCCGTCCTGCACACGATGGCAAGTACCTGCGCGGCTGCCACGATCCCGTCCCCAGTGGTGGAAGGAGGGTGAAAAATAATATGCCCGCTTTGCTCACCGCCCAAGTTGTAATTTCCGCGGCGCATCCCGGTGATCACCTGACGATCCCCCACTCCCGTTCTCAGCACCTGTCCGCCATGGGCCCGGATGATTTTATCGAGCCCCCCGTTGCTCATGGTGGTTGCTACCAAAGTGTTGTCCTTAAGCAGTCCCCGTTGCATCATATCCAGTCCGGCAATGGCCAGCAGTTCGTCCCCATCGAGTGCTGAAGCATTTTCATCGCAAAGGCAAACCCGGTCGGCATCGCCGTCGTGGGAGATGCCAATGTCCACCTGGTTTTCGCACACCAGTTTTTCAATTGTGGCAGGATGAGTGCAGCCGCAGTCCAGATTGATATTTTCTCCGTTAGCTTGATCAAAAAATGAAAGAACGCGTGCACCCAATTTTTCGAGGATCGCAGCGCTGGTCTGGTAAGCGGCCCCGTTTGCGGAATCGAGAGCGACAGACAAACCTTGCAGGGGGTGATCGTTTTGTTCACTTGTGCTAATGCCCTTGCAGACGTATTCGATGTAGGCTTCGGCGGCCTGGTCAATCAGCTCGATGTTTGCATGTTTAGCATCACTCTCAAATTTTACGGGTTCACCCGACTCCAGCAGCTCGCGTAATCGGGATTCTACAGCTTTTTCGATGTCCTCATCCAATTTATAGGCATCGGCAGCAAAAAATTTAATGCCATTATCCTGGTAGGGATTGTGCGAAGCCGAAATCACAATCCCAAAGGCAGCATTTTTTTCTTTGGTCAAAAATGCCACTGCCGGAGTGGGCACCACTCCGGCAATCAGAGCTTTTACCCCACGGGAATTGAGCCCGGCTACGATGCACTCTCGAATTTTTTCTCCCGAGCATCGTGTGTCCTGACCGATCACGCAGCAGGATTTTGTGCCAGGCGATTTTTCAAGCAATACATCTGCGGCAGCCTGTCCCAGTAAAAAAATAGTGTCCGGGTCGAGTGGGAAAATCCCGGCTTCACCACGGATGCCATCCGTTCCGAATAATTTGGCTGCAGCGATTGTCATGCGATGTGATCAAAAGCACTGTTTGAGCAGTCAACATTCTGTGTTCCCGGAATCGGGAAAAAAGGCATCGAAGGTCGCTGGACGTGACCTTTCACTAAATACCAAACAGCAATGGCGACCATCAATGAAGCCATTTTGGCTTTCCAATTATTCAGCAGCAGGGTTTTCATTATTCTCGTCCGGATGCGGATCAGCGATGAGCAAATCGTTGAGGCGGGCACTGAGAGCCTCCGGTTTTAAATTGCGCTCCAGTTTACCCTCAATCGCCAGTGAAATATGACCGGTTTCCTCAGAAACCACGATTGCGATGGCATCTGATTCTTCGGAAATCCCCAGCCCGGCTCGATGCCTCAAGCCGATGCTGCGATCCTGCAGCTCACGTTGGTGAAGTGGAAATACGCAGCCTGCCCCCATGATCCGCTCATCGCGCAAGCGGATGATCATTCCCCCATCATGCAAGGCGGTATTCGAATGAAAAATCGTTTGGACGAGCTCTTTGGATAGCAGGGAATCCATCGCCACTCCGGTTTCGAGGTAGGGTTTGAGTTCGATAGAGCGCTCGATGGCAATCAGTGCACCCACACGTTTTTTTGAGAGCTGCCCGATGATCTCACAAAGATTGTCGATGAATTCCTGATCGCTTTCAGCGTTGAAGCGTGAAAAAAGGCGATTGCTGCCCAGTTCGGCCAGTGCTCGACGCAACTCAGGTTGAAAAATCACTACCATGGCGACCACGATGAATACCGATACGCTTTTCAATATCCAACCGATCACCACCAGCTTGAGCAATTCGGACAACAGGGTCAGGGCAATCCATACGGCCACCAGTCCAGTGAAAATTCGTGCTCCGCGGGTGGCATGGAAAAAAAGGTAGGCGTAATAAAGCATCACCCACAAAATCAAAATCGACACGGCGTCGCGCCAGTATTCGAGAGCGAAGGCGGTGATCTGATCTAAAATGGGAATGGTGCTGGGCAAAGGCTGAAAATAGTTGGTTCCATACTATCACAGAGAATCGTTCGGGTCTATGGCGGGAACGTCCAGCTGTGAAAAATGAACTTCAAACTTGTGCGTTTCATTTCATGAATTTTGAGCTATGGTATTTATGTGTCCGATCCAATACGCCCCGAAAATTCCTTGTCCCCGAATACCGCTTTGCTCGGCACCGCGGTTTCAGTTGCCCCTGCAGCGATTGGCTGCGCGGTAGGCCTGCTTCTTGCTGAGCGGATGAAAAGCAAAACTCGTCAAAGTCTGGCGACAACCCTACTGGCCATTGGCGCACTTTCAGCGGCACCATTGGCAGTGGATTACATAGGGCGCGTTTTGAACAGCCCGGCACGAAGCCGGGGCAGCAATCGACGGCTGGCAGGTATTCGCTCGACTGGAGTGAACGTCTCCCCCGACATTCTCGGTGGCGAAGAATATTTCGTCGACGAAATGTGAGAGGCTTTGGACGAATGACGGGGAAGAGGGATTGGTAATCTGTCCATCTTACGAAGCCCCCATAGCCTGGGGCTTCGATTTGGCAATTCAAACCACATAGAGCAGTCGCATGCTATCCGTTTAACAGTGCGCGGGCTCTTTCCTGAAGCTCACCAATTTTACTCGCGTCCGAGCCTGCCCCGCGTGCCATCTCGGCTTTGCCCCCGCCACGGCCTCCGATGATGGGAGCTAGTTCACCCATAAGTTTTCCAGCTTGAAAATCCCCGGTGTGAGAGGAGCTAACGCAAATGCCTAAATTGACTTTTCCACCTGCGGGCAATGTCATCACTGCCACACCATTGAAGCTCTCTTTTTTCAGGCCATTCATTAACTCCTGTAACAAGCCGGGGTCAGCTTGCTCGAAATTTTCGATTAGAACGGGCATTCTGTCACCGGCAGCGGTGTTGGCTTTTTCGATCAGATCTTTGATCAGCGCATCTGCCTGGCCAGCCTGTGCAGCAGCTTTGATTTTTTTGAGTCGTTTGTCAGCTTCAACGGCGGCTTCTTTTGTCATTCGGCTTCGGTCTTGCAAAGCTGAAATCGCACCTTGAACTTCGCTGATTTGATCTGCACTAGAAGCTGAAAGGTCACTCAATACCAGGACTAGAGACTCATCCCAAACCACCAGGGAAACCGGCACGGCGTCGGCTTGCTGCAGTTGTTGGTTGCTTTCATCCAAACGGGATTGTTGAGCCTGGATTTCTTCACGCAAAGCTGCAGCTGATTCTCCCAAATGTTTCACAGCAGCATCTCCGCATACGGCTTCCAGCCGACGAATTC
Source organism: Verrucomicrobiota bacterium (assembly GCA_030625775.1). GTDB lineage: Bacteria > Verrucomicrobiota > Verrucomicrobiia > Verrucomicrobiales > DEV007 > JAADHD01. Next base: position 25,331 of record DAOUQC010000047.1, on the reverse strand, counting down.
CGGCAGCAATCGCACCTTCACTACGAATTTTAAATAAGCCGATGTCGCCCGTTTGCCGTACATGAGTGCCGCCACAAAGCTCCATCGAATAACCGTTAAGCTCTTCTTTTTTGCCTCCGATCTGCACCACACGGACTTTGTCGCCGTATTTGTCCCCAAAAAACTGCATGATGTCCTTGCGGTTTTTCACGTCAATGTGCTCACGCTCTCCCCAGAAAACACCCTCGTTGGCGGCAACTTTTTCATTCACCCGCTTTTCGATATCCATGATCTGGGAAGGGGTCAGTGCAGAGCAATTAAAATCAAAGCGCAAACGATCCGGTGCGACCAGTGAACCCTGTTGGGTGGCATCACTGCTCACCATTTCGTGCAAAGCCCAGTGCAGCAAATGCGTTGCGGTGTGGTGGCTTTCGATGCTGGCGCGGCGCTTGGTATCCACCTTCAGTTGAACCTGCTTTTTCGCTGGCAACTCTTCCACTTGCAGACAAATGGCATTGCCAGCCTTGGTAGTATTTAATACGCGGATTTCCCTGCCGTCATCAATGACGGTACCGGTGTCACCCACCTGGCCACCCATTTCAGCATAGAAAGGGCAGCGATCAACGATGATGAAATGGCCGTGCGCGTTTTCAAAAGCCTCGAGCACTTCAGCCTGGCTTTCTCTTTCTTCAAATCCGGTAAAATCAGTGTTCAGCTTGGTATCGATGTCGACTGCTGCCACCAGGGTTGTATTGCGGCCTTGCTGGCTGCGTAACTGCTGGGCTTGAAGCTGTTCTTCGTACTCCGGCATGTCCACGGTCAGCCCTTGTTCCTCCGCCATCAGCACGGTGAGGTCGATAGGAAATCCGTAGGTATCGTAAAGTTTGAACGCCACGTCACCGGGAAAATTTTTATCTGAAACGTCTTCCAGAGCATCGGCAAAAAGTTTCATTCCGCGATCCAGAGTGCGGTTAAAACTTTCTTCTTCAGCATTCAGGGTAGCGATTATTTTTTCCAAGCATATTTTTAATTCTGGGAAAATTTCCGAGAACTCGGCGATCAAGGTAGGCACGAGTGCACTGAGGATTTTATCACCGCCTTCGCCCAGTCCCAAATTGCGCCCGTAACGAACCGCACGGCGCAGGATGCGACGCAAGACATAGCCGCGTCCTTCATTAGAGGGCAGGATGCCATCGGCGATGGAAAACGAAAGGGTGCGAACGTGATCGGCGATCACGCGGAAGGCCACGTCGATCTGTTCCTGCTCTGTCAGTCCTTCGCGTTTGCCGGTATCGGGTAGCGTGCGCTGGTAGGTTTTTCCACTCAGTTCGCTCAAGCGATCAAACAGTGGGGTGAATACGTCGGTGTCGTAGTTGGAAACCAGGGTAGAAAAATCAGTCGAATTTTTTGTGCCCTGTATGATGGAGCAGACACGCTCGAATCCCATGCCGGTGTCAACATGACAAGCGGGCAGGGGGCGGAAAGAACCATCGGGTTCGGCATTGAATTGAATAAAAACCAGGTTCCATATCTCGATGCAACGGGCATCATCGGCATTCACCAGTGAACCTTTGGTATCACCTTCGGGGGTCAGGTCGATGTGCAGTTCTGAACACGGGCCACAGGGGCCGGTATCGCCCATCATCCAGAAGTTATCCTTTTTGTTGCCGTTGACGATATGCACAGCAGGATCGAGTCCGGCTTTCTCGAACAGTTTTTTCCAGATGTCGTAGGCCTCCTGATCAAAGTCTGCCGGGTCACCCTCTCCGGGTTTGTAAACAGTCGCATACAGACGCTCTGCGGGAAGGTTCCATCGCTCGACCAGCAATTCCCAGGCCCACTCGATCGCCTCTTGTTTGAAATAATCCCCGAAACTCCAGTTGCCGAGCATTTCAAAGAGCGTGTGGTGGTAGGTATCGTAACCCACGTCTTCGAGGTCATTGTGCTTTCCTCCGGCGCGGATGCATTTCTGGGTATCCGCCGCACGCGGGGGATCGTAGGGGGCGTTCTCCGCTCCGAGAAAATAGGGCACAAACTGATTCATTCCCGCATTGGTGAACAGCAAATTGGGTGAGGTCGGCATCAGGGAGGCCGATGGCACGATGCTGTGCTGTTTTTCCTGGAAAAAATCGAGGAAGGATTGGCGGATTTCTTTCGAAGTCATGGCAAAAAAATTGGATAAGACCGATATATCATTGTCGGCTTTCAATGATTAGCCCTCATTGGCTTTTAGGCAAGGGGCAAAGGGGACTACTGCTATAGACGCAACAAAAACAACCTGTTGTCTTGACCCTTCCAGTATTCGGTCGATTTTGCCCTTCAAATAATCCCGCCGACTATGAAATACCTGACTATTCTGGCTGTTTTCGCCAGCCTGACGACCTTCCTTTTTGCCGATGCGCCGCGCGTATTGCCGAAGGGCACACTGCCGGACGACGTTCGCCTGCAAGCCCCGAAAGATCTGAACGGTTTTTTTCCTTTTGAAGTTCCCGCCACACTTGAGGCCTGGGAAAAACGGGCAACTGAGTTGCGTCAACGCATTCTGGTAGCCAACGGGCTCTGGCCGATGCCGGAAAAGACTTCTCTCAACGCGGTGATTCACGGCAAGGTCGAGCGACCCGGCTTTACAGTTGAAAAGGTCTATTTTGAAAGTGTGCCCGGGCTCTATGTCACCGGTTTGCTTTTTCGTCCGAGCCATATCCCGGAAGGAAAACAAGTGCCGGCGGTACTTTCGCCACATGGTCATGGAGGTCGTCTGATGGATCTTGGGGAAAAAGGGATACTTAAGCAGATTGAGGAAGGTGGAGAAAAATTTGCCGACTCGGGGCGCTTTCCGAAGGTCGCTCGTTGCGCCACCTTGGCCCGGCTGGGAGCGGTGGTGTTTTTATATGACATGATGGGTTATGCGGACAACAGTCAGTTATCGCGCGAACTGACGCATGGTTTCAAAAAACAACGTCCCGATTTTGAAGGCAAAGAGAGTTGGGGCTTGTTCAGCGCGCAGGCGGAGATGCGCCTTCAGTCAGTTTTCGGGATTCAAACCTGGAACTCAATCCGCGCCCTGGATTTTCTCGAAGCATTGCCCGACACCGACCCCAAACGTATTGGGGTCACCGGGGGCAGTGGCGGCGGCACCCAGACGATTATTCTTTGTGCGATTGACCCACGTCCGATCGTGGCTTTCCCCAATGGCATGGTTTCCAGCTCGATGCAGGGCGGTTGCACATGTGAGAACGCCAGCCTTTTGCGTATCGGTACTGGAAACGTGGAACTTGCCGGACTCTTTGCTCCCAAACCACAGGGCATGACTTCGGCCAACGATTGGACCAAGGAAATGCTCATCGAAGGCAAGGGTTTTCCCGAGCTGCAAAAACTCTACGGTCTCTACGGAAAGAAGGATGATGTATTCTGTGCGGATCTCACCCACTTTCATCATAACTACAATTATGTGACCCGAGAACTGATGTATAAGCTGTTCAACAAAGAGCTCGGCCTCGGACACAAGGAGCCGATCGTTGAAAAGGATTTTGCACGCATCACCCCGGCAGAGCATGAGGTCTGGGACCCCAAACACCCTGAGCCCAAGGGGGGGGATGCTTTTGAGAAAAAACTCATGCGTCAACTTGCTGACGAATCCGACTACCAACTCGCCGCGCTTTCTCCGGAGAAACGCCGGACAACCGTCAGGAGCGCGTGGAGTATCATGATCGGGAAGGGATTGCCGGATGCGGAAGATGTTGAAGTCAAAGATCATTTATTGCATCAAAAATCTACGGGAAGCGCATTGCCACTTGCCGAGTTACTGCCCAAAAAAGCGAATGGAACCACTGTGATCTGGTTGGATGGCGAGGGGAAAGCGGCTTTGTTCAAGAAGAATGGCAGGCCAATCTCCGAAGCCAAATTTTTAGCTGACCGCGGCTGCCGGGTAATCACGGCTGACCTTTTTCAACAGGGTGAGTTTTTGCCCGATGGCAAAACATTCAAGGAAACCGCCATGGTAGAGAATCCACGTGAGTCGGCTGCCTACACTCACGGCTATAACCATTCTGTGTTTGCTCGACGCACCCAGGACATCCTGAGCTTGATCACATACGCCAAGGCCTCCGCTAAAGAGGGCAAGGTGCTTTTGATCGGCACCAATGGGGCAGGGCCACTGGTTGCCGCCGCCGCCGCCCTGGCTGGAGATGCTGTCGATAAAGCTCTCATCGTATCCGATGGTTTTCGTTTTGCTAACATCACCAGCTACCGCGATCCGGATTTCATTCCTGGTGCAGTGAAATACGGTGACCTGCCCGGGCTTTTGAATCTGGCCTCATCACAAAAAGTCTGGCTGGTTGGAGAAAATCCGGAATCTTACAGTGCGGCGAAAGCAGAATTCAAAAAAGCCGGCGGGTCGTTGTCTGTTTCTCCGAATAAAGGAGACATTGGAAATGCTATCGACTGGTTGCTGATTGAGTGAGGGGTGTGATGCTCAAGGAGCTAGCTCCATCAGTCGCATGCCATAGGCGATCACCGCGGGGGCAGTCAAAATGCTCGCAAAGGAGGTGATCAGCACCACCTTGATCGCGGTGGGCACATGTCCGTCGTATAGCCGGGCGACAACGATCGGGAAAATGGCGGCAGGCATTCCCGCCTGGACAATCAACACCTTGACCAGATCCTCCGGCACGGACAGAAACTTAACGACCAGCAAAATCATCACTGGCAAAATAATGAGCCTGGTGAGCATGGACGCACCTGCTGTCCGGCCAGCTTCCGACCAGATACTGCGGTCGTAAAGACGGCCAATAGTAGCGCCTATCATGAAGATGGACATAGGAATGGCGGTGCTTCCCAGCATGTGCATCGCAGTCCGCACCACATCGGGGATCAAAACGTAACCGTGCGAGTAATTCAGGGTGAGGCTGATGACGACTGCGATGAATGGCCCGTTGAGCAATTTTTTCCAGGGAGCCCCAGGGTGGCGGCTGAGGATCAACAGACCCACTGTCCATAAAGCAATCTCCACTCCAAGCCCGAATATAAAAACCAGGGCAATGGGGCCAGGTTCGTCAGGAAACAAGGTCGCGATAATCGGCAACGGCAGATAACCGTAATTCTGAATGGCTGCGACGATGGAAAAGGTCCTTCGCCCTCCTCCTCTTTTAAGACCGAAAAGACTACCGATGGCATAGGCTATCGGGTAACCCATCACAATAATCATGAAACCCATGCCGATCCCCCAAACTGCAATCGAAACTTGTTTGAGAGCCGGATTGCCAATCACCACATCGATGATCAAACACGGAACCAGCAAATTAAGGACCAGCCGCATCACGCCCGCCTCGATGTCATTCTCCATCCATCCGGCTCGATGCATCACAAACCCTGTACCCATCACCAGGAAAATGGGTATCACTGCTGTTAAGATGATGGAGTAAAGATGCATGTTGAGGAAGATGTCAGGAGTCAGGAGTCAGGAGGGAAATGGATTTGGCAAGCGCTGTGACTGCAGTTTCCAATTCAGCGTTACTTATGCACAGGGGAGGCATCAGAACGAGGGTGTCGCCGATGGGTCGGGTGAGCAAGTCATGGCAGCGGGCGGCGAGGCAGACTGCAGCACCGGTTTTTTGTTCTGCCGGCCAGTGGGTGAGACTCTGTTTGTCTCGCACGATATCGATGCCAACGATGAATCCGCATTGGCGGATTTCACCGACATGCCCCAAGGGCTTCAAGTGTTCAGTGAGCAGGGTTTTGAGCAGGGCAATTTTCCCCTGGAGTTTTTCGAGGGTATTTTCTATTTCAAAAATTTCCAAATTGGCAAGTGCTGCGGCGCAGCCGAGCGGGTTGGCGTTGTAACTGTGGCCATAATAAAAGGTTTTTTGTTCTTCCTGGGAGCCGAGAAATTTCTCAAAAACAGCTTCTCTGGTGAGCGTGGCAGCCAGGGGCAGATAACCTCCCGTCAAACCCTTGGCCAGGGCCATGAAGTCGGGCACCACTTCTTCCTGTTCGCAGGCAAACATAGTGCCCGTACGTCCAAATCCGGTCATTACTTCATCGAGGATGAGGAAGATGTTGTGCGCATCACACCACAGGCGCAACTCGCGCAGCATGCCTGCAGGCCAGAGCTTCATTCCGGCAGCCCCCTGGATGAGCGGTTCGATGATGATTGCGCTTAGCTTGGAAATCATCCCGGCAGGCAATTGTTTTAGCTGCTCGAGATCCCTGACATGCGTCGTATCAAAGCCAAAGGAACTGAAGCGTTGGTGCAGGGTGTCGATGCCACCTAGCGAAGCCGCACCGGTGGTGTCACCGTGGTAGGCCTGGTCAAAGGCAACAAAAGCACAACGTTCGTTTTGTCCGTCAAGCTGGTGGTATTGAATTGCCATTTTGCAGGCACATTCAATAGCCGTGGAGCCGTCATCGCTGTAAAAAACCCGTGTCAGGGTATCGGGAGGGAATAGCTGAACCAATTTTTCGGCAAGTAGGATCGCTGCCTTATTGGTGAAACCCAGGCCCGAGCAGTGCGAAATTTGGTCTACTTGGTCACGGATTGCTGCATTGATTGCAGAATGGCCGTGTCCATGAATATTGGTCCAGATCGAGCTGTTGCCATCGATGTATTGCTTGCCTTCTGTATCGCGGAGCCAAACCCCTTCGCCCGAAGCAATGACAAGCGGCTCATGCTCAGGCGCGCACCAGTCCTGCATCTGGGTGAAGGGATGCCAGAGATGTGCTTTGTCGAGTGCGCGCAATTGATCGCTGGAAGGCGGCTGCGGTTGCATGATCACTCGCTGGAATCTCTATCGCCCACCAGCTCATCGGCTTCTTCTTCGCATTCCTCAATCATGGCATCAATTTCCAGGACATGTTCGTAGGGGATACGTTTGCGTTGATATTTATTCCAAAGCACTGTGCGCAAGTGCTGGAGGTCCTCAAGCGGCAGGCTATCCAGGGGCGTCCAGTCGGCGTCTGATTTGAGACAGGTTTGAAATTGCCATTTCCCTCCATGGCGTTTTGCAGTGATATATCTCACATCGCCACCGGGTAGGCTTTCACGCCATTCATGTTTGATCATAATTTTAGAGGAGACAGGATTTAGGAGACAGAATGGGTAAATCGGTGAAAATGTTAAAAACTCTATCGCTTTAAATAGATAGCAACAAACGTTAAGAACTTATTTTCTAAAATTCTCAATTCCTGAACCCAGGCTTCTGATTCCTATGCAACCATCTATCTTTCGCAGCGAAGTTCTCAAAGTAACGGTATATCTGGTGGCGACGATGCTGTTGGGAGCCTTACTGGCCCCTCCTCTATTTCTATCCGGTAAATGGCTCGTGGCCCAAGGCACTTTGGAAGGGGGATTGCTGGACGGACTGAATTCTGCTCTGGAGCGCTCAAAATTTTCGCGCTACTTCAACCGCTCCATGTTGCTGGCGGCAATTGTGATGATTTATCCGACCGTGCGTTGGGTTCGGGCCGGTTTGAATGATCTGAATCGAGCGCGTATTGACGTCAGCTTGAAAACCAATCCGGATCGCTGGAAACAATTGTTTTCGGGATTTTTTCTCGCTTTGGTGCCGCTGCTGTTAATGGGCTGGATGTATGTGAAGATGGGCTACTACCGGGCCTTGACGACCGATGATTTTGAATGGTCCCGGGTGATCATCAATGCCCTGTCGGCAGCCGTGGGCGCGGCATTGGTCGAGGAACTTTTTTTCCGTTGGGGCTTGATGGGCTTGATTTTGCGTGCTGCCCGTCCTTTTCGAGCACTGTTGTTTGTGACTTTTGTGTATACTTTGGTGCATTTCTTAAAACCTCCACCTGAGCTGCAAATGCCGACAGTGACTTGGAGCAGCGGTTTTTGGATGATAGGGCAGATTTTTGCCCAATTCGGAAATCCGATTTTTGTCATGGCTGAATTCACTACTCTGTTTACGGTCGGTTGGATTCTGGGTTACGTGCGCCTCAAGTCGAGTTCCTTGTGGATGGGGATTGGATTGCACGCAGGGTGGATTTTTGGCATCAAAGTTTTCAGCCCGATCACGCGGAAAAGTATGCCAATAGCAAAAATGCTGCCTTGGGCAGGGCAGGATCTGAAAACAGGAATCATTCCAATGATTGTTGTTGTGCTAACTGGAATTGTGGTATGGCTGATTTTACGAAAACGATATTCGCGCAGTGCATTTGCGGGTGGAGCGAAGGATTGACAGGGACAAGCTATGATGAAATCGGCAGCAAGGACCATTCAACGAGCTGCCAAAAATGTAAAAGAAGGCCTGTTGGGCCTGGTTTATCCTCGGGCCTGTTATGGCTGCGAGGCCAGCATGGCAGAGCAGGAGGGCTATTTGTGTCAGACTTGCAATGATCAATTGCGCCCGATCAAACAACCGCTTTGTGAAGTTTGTGGGCAGCCCTATTCAGGAGATATGTCGATTGGCTTCCGGTGTTCGAATTGTGCGGACCGGGTTTTGCATTTTGACTTTGCCCGTGCGGCTTATAAAAGCCAGGGACTTGCCCGGGTTTTGGTACACCGATTCAAATACAATGGGCACTTTTTTCTTGCTGCTTTGCTTGGCCGGATGTTGGGCGAAGCGGTGAAGGATCCTCGTATAGCGATTACAGATCCTGAAAGTGATGTTGAGTGGATTCTGGTTCCAGTCCCTTTGCACGCGCGACGTTTGCGCGAGCGTGAGTTCAATCAAGCTGATGAATTGTGTCGTGAACTGGCTCGCCTGCATGGTCTGAAAATGGTGAATGCCTTGCGGCGAACTCGCTATACCCGCCGACAAGCGATGCTGGACCGGACCGAACGACTGCGAAATCTGAGGGGTGCATTTGTCATTTCATCAAAGGTAAGGGAGCGTAAAATGATCGCCGGAAGCCGGGTGTTGCTGGTGGATGATGTCCTGACGACCGGGGCGACTGCCTCCGAATGTGCTCAAACCTTATCAGCGGCGGGTGCGTTAAAGGTGGTTGTGATTACCGTCGTTCGAGGGTAAAATAGCGGCTCAGGCCGGTTACGATGATTTGAATACGGCCAAAAATGGAAAATTTTAGTCATGGGTATTTTTAAAAGACGATCCATCAAATCTCTCGGCAAGAAGAAGCGTGATATGCCGGAAGGCTTGTGGCACAAATGTCCCGATTGCGGGGCAATCATTCACGAAGCGGATTTGCAGCAGCATTATCATGTTTGCCCAAAATGTAATCACCATTTTCCCATGGTAGCACAGGGGCGGATTAATATGCTGGTTGATCCGGGGTCTTTTGAGGAAATGGACGCAAAATTGGAATCGGTTAATCCTCTTGAGTTCAAGGCCTACTCGGAAAAGATCAAGGCCTACCAGAAAAAAACCGGGTTGAAGGATGCTGTTGTCACCGGACGGGCGAAAATTCTTGAAACTCCGGTGGTGATGGGGGTGATGGATTTTCGATTTCTTGGTGCGAGCATGGGTTCGGTGGTGGGGGAAAAGGTGACCCGAGCCATTGAGGCGGCGACAGCAGACCGATGTGCGGTTGTCCTGATTTGTGCCTCGGGAGGGGCGCGAATGCATGAAGGTATCCTGAGTCTGATGCAAATGGCGAAAACCAGTGCGGCTCTGGCTCGTCATCACGATGCGGGATTGGCTTATATAGGTGTTTTGACCCACCCCACTACTGGAGGGGTGACTGCCAGTTTTGCGGCACTTGGTGATGTGATTATGGCCGAACCGAAATGCATGATTGGTTTCGCAGGTCCCCGGGTAGTCAAGGAGACAACACACCAGAATCTGCCCCCGGGATTCCAGACTGCAGAATTCATGAAGAAACATGGATTGGTGGATATGATTGTTGCCCGTGGGGATTTGCGTGATCGTCTGGGTAGCCTGGTGAAATACATGGAGCCGGCTGTGGTGTGAAGAAGGTGGTGGCCGAATTTGCCACCAGGTCTCCTGAACTATGTTGCAGATGGATTACGATGAAGCCATCGAGTGGCTCTACGGCACGCAGTTGTTTGGGATCAAGCTGGGGTTGGAGGGCACCCAGCGCCTGTTCGAAAGACTGGCTTTGTTTGAAGCTCTCAATGGCCGGCTTATTTTTCATGTAGCGGGAACAAATGGCAAGGGCTCGGTCTGTGCCATGATCGATTCTATTTCCCGGGCCACGGGCAAACGCAGTGGGCTTTTCACTTCGCCGCACCTTATCTGCTTTCGTGAGCGCATGCGTGTGGATGGATCGATGATTGCAGAAAGCGATGTGGCGAAGATTCTTTCCGAATTGCGCGATGAAGTGATCGATTGGGAAGTGCACCCGACTTTTTTTGAGCTGGCTCTTGCCTTGGCGGTAAAATATTTCTGCCAACAGGAGGTTGAAGTGCTGGTGATAGAGACGGGTATGGGAGGGCGATTGGACGCGAGCAATGTGCTGCCCGCCTCCGTCAGCGTGATCACCTCGGTGGACCTGGATCATCAACAGTGGTTAGGAGAGGACCTTGAATCAGTTGCCAAGGAAAAAGCTGGTATTATCAAGCCTGGCATACCCGTGATCACTGCGGCATCCCAGCATGAGAGTGTATTGGAAATTTTGCAGCAAAGGGCGGGTGAGCAGAAATCTGCGCTACACAAGGTCGAAGAGGGTGCTTTGGATTCCTCTTTGAAAGGCCCGCATCAGCGTTTGAATGCAGCATTGGCAGTCGAAGCGGTGAAGGCCGCCTGGCCCGGAATATTGGAATCAACGGTAAAAAAAGGTTTGGCAGAGGTGTGCTGGCCCGGGCGTTTTGACCGCAGGTTTGGAAATATTGTGATTGATGGAGCCCATAACCCGGCGGCGGTGCAAGCATTAGTGGCTACCTGGAAAGAAGAATTTGGAAATGGGGAAAAGGCAACTGTCATATTCGGTGCGGCAGACTGCAAAGAGGTATATTCGATGTTGGCCGGGCTTGCTGCGATTGCGGAAAATTTTGTATTTGTTAAGCTCAGCGCAAAGAGGGGGCTGGAGGTGGAAGCCCTGGCCGCAGCTTTGGCCGGGTCCGGAGAGAAGAATGTCCCGTGGTCTGAAGCTTTGACCGTCTCCGACGCATTGGGACAGGCGGCAGAGACAGGGTTGCCAATATTGGTGACAGGTTCTTTGTTTCTTGTGGGGGAAGTATTGGCTAACTATGAAAAATCATCTCCAGCTTTTGAATCGAGTGAACAGTGAGACAAATGTTTTAAGCTTTATAGACAATAAAAATTAAATCTCTAGTGCAGAAATTATGGTTTAAGGATTGCCACAGTTCTAGTATCCAGACAAAATAATGGCGCTCTATTAGTTCTCCCTATGTTGGCAACGGAAGCATTACCGCTATTACAAACCAAACTCCACCCTCCGCGGGTGGCGCATGGACCTATTCTTCGACCCCATCTTTTTGATCTGCTGGACAGGGGGAGCAACGATACGGTGACACTTGTAGCGGCCCCTCCTGGATATGGGAAAAGTGTTCTTCTATCGACCTGGCTAGCAGAACGCAAATTGGAATTTGGGTGGGTCTCTCTCGATGAAGGTGACAATGTTCCAGAAGTTTTTCTCGAGTATTTGTTTGCGGCCCTTCGAAAACAGCACCTCAATCAATGTCATAAACTGGAGGGTTTGATCAGTAATATGCAAGTATCAGATCTTTCCCATATGGCAAAACATCTGGCGGAAGGAATTGCGGCCTGCGAAAAAGAGATTCTATTGATTTTGGATGATTACCATCTGATCAGGAATAATAAAATCCACGCTTTTTTGTCAGTTCTGATTGAGAATCCGCCGCCGCTGATGCGCTTGATTATTCTCACCCGTCGTGACCCGCCGTTGCCGCTGAATACACTTCGCTCACAAGGGAGAATGACGGAAATCCGCATGCAGGATTTGCGATTCCAGATGGAAGAGACAGCAATTTTTTTAAAACCCTTTGCCGGGGGTAATCTCTCAGAGAAAACTCTGAAAAATTTGGATCGGCGATTGGAGGGCTGGGCAGCAGGATTACGCTTGGTGAGCCTGAATCTTCGATATTGTAAAAACGCAGATCAATTTTTTGGTAATCTGGAAGGTAGTCCTCAGGCTGTTCGCGAGTATCTCATGAACGAGGTTCTGGCCCGGCAACCATCGCCGTTCCGTGAGTGCTTGCTTAAAGTGGCAGTCCTTGATCGTTTTTGTGCTTCCCTGTGTAAGGGTTTCTGCATCCCGGCAGATCCAAGCCTGAAAACCTATTGTGAGGAAAGTCAGGGTGGCGGGGAGTTCCCCCTGATGCTGAGGTTGTTGGAAAGTAATCTTTTCATGATCGCCCTGGATGATGAGGGCACCTGGTATCGCTTTCATCATTTGTTTCAAGATTTTTTGCTGGAGCGGCTCAAGGAGGAATCGGGGGAGGAGTTTATAAAATCCCTGTACAGTGGGGCTGCCAAATGGCATGCCAGCGAGGATTTGCTCGAAGAAGCAGTTTGCTATGCCTTGAAAGGAAGCGATCCAAGTGAGGCTGTTAAAATCGTTATCGCTAATCGGCAGCGCTTGTATCAAAATGAACAAGAAGTGCGGCTGAGTCATCTGATTGAGCAGCTGCCTGCAGAGCAAGTGGCAAACGAACCTGAATTGTTGCTGCATCAGGCTTGGGTTGTTCTGGAGTTCCTTGAATTGGAGGAGGATAATATTTTGGATCAGGTCGAGGGATTGCTTGAGCAAATGCCTTCGGATGCAGATGAGGTCAATTACATGAGAGGGACGACGCATGTTATGCGTTGTGTGCAGTATTGTGAGGTTATGGATTGCACTAATGCTATACTGCACGCGGAGAGGGCTCTGAGCTTATTGGGGGAGGAGCAATGGGTCGAGCGTGGTACGCTTATGATCATGCAGGCCTTGTTACTGCAAATGGAAGGTTCGATGGCCAAGGGCAAGGCGTTGATATTTGCTGCATTTGAAGATAAAAGTTTATTGGAAACCGCCTTTCACACTCGATTACTAGCAGCCCTCTGTTTCATGAACTGGTTGGAGGCGGATTTGGAAGGCCTACGGCCAGGAGGGAAAGAGCTTGGCCTGCTCGGGCGAAAGTTAGCCTTCCCGGAAACGATTTCCCACGCACTATATTTTGAAGCGATCATTCATTATGAAAAAAATGAAATTGATGAAGCTGAGGATCCGCTGACTGAAATCATCGAGGAATACCCGGAGGCGAATTTTAAAAATACGTTACATTCGACTTTTGCGCTGGCCCTCGTTTATGAAGCTCAGAACCGTCCCAGGGAATCAAGAGAGCTCATTGAGCATGTCATGAGCTGTGCTCTGGAGTTGCGGGTCGCCTCACTACTCAGCACTGTCGAGGCCATGCAGGCTGAAATTAATCTGAGGCAGGGCAAAATGGCCGAGGCATCCTTGTGGGCAAAAAACTATAATGCAAGCCCCCTACATGCCAACTACCGTTTTTTTGTTCCCCACATCACCCTTGTCAGAGTTCTTATCGCTGAGGATAAAAAATCTTCGAGAGAAAAAGCCCTCCAGCTTTTGCAACAACTTGTGGAGATTTACACCCGCAGCAATAACAAGCGTTTCCTGATTCATGTGTTAACATTGCAGGCACTATGTCTGCAAAAGGATCATCAAACGGAACGGGCATTTGATTCTTTGCAGCGGGCTGTTCTAATGGCCCAGCCGGGTGGTTTTATTAAACTGTTTATTGATGCCGGTCCAGTATTGATCCCCTTGCTCAATCGTTTGAAACTAGATGCACAGGGCCTCGAGTATGTAGGCCGGATATTGTCTGGCATGGCAGTTTCAAAGGGGTGTGACGTGGCAAGCGGGGATCCAGTACCGCCGAATGCTGGATTTGAAGGCGACCCTTTGGTGGATGCGTTGACTGAACGGGAACTGGAAGTATTGCATCTGCTCGCGAGCCGTTTGAGCAATAAGGAGATCGGAGAGCGCTTGTTTATTGCTCCCGGTACGGTGAAGCGGCATACCAACACCCTTTACCGGAAGCTCAATGTCCACGGTCGTCGTGATGCCGTTGCCAAGGCCCGTGGGCTCGGATTTTTACCAGGTGGATGAGGTCTGTTGATTCAGGTGCTAAAAAAGAAAAGCCCGGCAGACAGGACTTCGCGATTGCAAGATGGGGGATATTCCCTTAAGGGGAGCTGTCGAAAAACTGCGGATTGCTGGATCTGACAAAACGGAAAATTGAAAAGCAGTGGGCCCACTGTGATCATATCAACTCGTTTTCGAATTGTAGCTCGTGTTTGCTGCTTCCTTGAAGGAATCGGACGGGGCTGGAGGAGAGCGCCATCTGGCACGCGCCTCGGTTGGCGGTAGTTTTTAAAAAGCCTCCAGGGGAGGATAGCTGGCAAATATTATGTTCGATTTATTTCAGAAAAAACGGGGAAACCTGAAAGACGATAGCCTGTCAGGTATCACGGTCTCTCTCGCGTTGGTGCCTGAGGCGATTGCGTTTTCCTTTATTGCGGGGGTTGACCCTTTGGTTGGTTTGTGGGCAGCTGTTTTCATGGGGTTCATCACTTCTGCTTTTGGTGGTCGTCCGGGAATGATCTCGGGTGCGACGGGGGCAATTGCGGTGGTTGCAGGCAAGGCTTTTGAATTTGGGCAAGATCAGGGGGGTCTTGGCACACAGTATTTATTTGCTGCGATCATGGTGGCCGGGATCATTCAGATTCTATTCGGTTTGTGCAAATTGGGGCGCTTCATTCGTTTGGTGCCCCATCCAGTCATGATAGGATTTGTCAATGGTCTGGCTATCGTCATTGGTCTCGGGCAGCTGGGATTTTTTAAAAAAATCACTGGCACAGATGAGAGCGGAGCGAAGGTCATGGAATGGATTGCAGGCAATGAGATGAACACCATGCTGGCCCTGGTTTTCCTTACTATGGCGATTATTCATTTTTTTCCGAAGCTGTCCAAGGCGGTGCCTTCAACTCTGGTTGCGATTGTGGTGGTAGGTTTAATCAGCCTCGCTTTACCGGATTCCCGGACTATTGCTGACATCTTGCGTGAGAACACCGGTGTTGGTACGCTGAGCAGCGCTTTTCCTATGCCTGCCTGGCCTTCTGAAGTGGATTTTGCTGCGCACTGGCAGTTCATTCTAAAGATTGGTTTTACGATTGCCATGGTGGGAATCATCGAGTCCCTGATGACTTTGCAACTGATTGATGAGCTCACCGAAACCCGGGGCAAGGGGAACCGCGAGTGTCTTGCCCAGGGAGCCGCGAATTTTCTCAGTGGCTTATTTCAGGGCATGGGTGGTTGCGCCATGATTGGGCAGTCACTTATCAATATCAAATCGGGTGGCCGTGGGCGTACTTCAGGTATTGTTGCTGCAATAGCCTTGGCTATTTTCATTGTATTTGCGGGAGCCATTATTGTGCAGATACCCATCGCAGCGTTGGTGGGCGTGATGTTTATGGTGGTGATAGGCACCTTTGAGTGGTCGACTTTCAAGACTTTTGGGCGAGTTCCATTCAGTGAAATTGTAGTGATTCTTGCGGTGACGCTGGTCACTGTCATCATGCACGATCTTGCTCTTGCCGTGTTAGTAGGGGTCTTGTTATCAACCCTCCGTTTTGCATGGGAAAGTTCCAGGCATGTGTACGTTTCCGTAGTGAAAGATACCCCGGAGGAGCGCATTTACGCTCTCGATGGATTGCTTTATTTTGGTTCTGTACGCGAGTTTTCAGATAGATTCCAAGCGAAGTCAGACGTCAAGAACATCGTTCTCGACCTTGCTCATGCACGGGTTTGTGATCTCTCTGCTCTTGAAGCCATCAATGCCCTGGGTGAACGATACCGGAAGGCGGGCAAAAATCTGCGTCTGCGTCATATTTCCCCGGATTGCCGTCATATGTTGGAGCGTGCGGGCAGTTTGATTCAAATAGATATCCTTCCAGATGACCCTGATTACACTGTAGCGCGCTTGCGTGAGCAAGCAGAGAACGGAGCGGGCAAAGCTTCCTCAGAGGCTTAGGATTTTTTCAAATTAGGGTTGTGGTTTTGGCTGATCTTCAATAGTTATTTGAAGCATGACAACTCCACCACCTCTCCTGAAAAACCAGCCAAGTTACACTCTCGACGAATTCATCCGAGCCACATCCCAGCAGGACAAGGGGCATGGTCTGTTTGAAAAAGAAACCGAGCGCCTGCTTGAGGTTAATCTCGATGGGCGCATCAATACCAAGATGGGGTCAATGGTCGCCTACCATGGCAGCATCAAGTTCACCCGGGAAAAAATGATGGATCAAGGCCTCGGCAACCTGTTGAAAAAAGCTGTTTCCGGGGAAGGGATGCGGATCACTTATGCAGAGGGCCGGGGTAAACTCTATCTGGCCGATGCAGGTAAGAAGGTGAGTGTCATTAATCTTCAGAATGAAAGTATTTATATTAATGGCAATGATGTGCTCGCTTTCGAGCAGACTCTGGATCACAAGATAAAGATGATGAAAAAAGTTGCGGCCATGATGAGTGGAGGACTTTTTAATATCCATTTGAGCGGCTCAGGCATGGTGGCGATGACAACTCATTATGATCCGATTACCCTTGTTGTTGAACCTGGAAAGCCAGTCATGACAGATCCAAATGCGACCGTCGCCTGGAGTGGTGACCTGGTTCCACAATTCAAAACCGATACTTCCTTGCGCACTTTCATTGGGCGTGGATCAGGTGAGTCGTTTCAAATGCTTTTTGAGGGTTCGGGTTTTGTTGTCATTCAGCCCTATGAGGAGGTGGCTTTTCGAACGCAGTAGAGGAGGGGCTGTAGTTTCAAAGTGTCAGTGTAGAGCATTCCCGGCGGGGCGCTTTCAGGATTTACATCGCGGCAAGGGTGTAATTGCGGCATTATCGTGTCGTTGAGCAAGGGGTAGCCCGGATAGAAGAAAAATAAATAAAACTTGCAAAAATCTACATTCAGATGCCTATCTAAATATAACTATGTTAAGTTGCTTTTTGGCATGGAAGTTAAAGAACCCCTTAGACTCAATGGAACTGCCCAATCCCCGGGAACGGATCGGACTTTGGCCATCTTGGAATTGCTCAGTGAGCATTCACTCGGATTGAGCGTTGCTGAAATAGTTCGAGAGCTGGGAGTTTCGCAAAACTCAGTTTTCAGGATCACCAATACTCTGCAGGAGAGGGGATACCTTCATCGGCGAGAGTCGGACAAACGATTCGTTCTGAGTAACAAGCTGTTTGATTTGTCCCGGCCTAAGGTGAACGAAAAGAGTCTGGCCGTGTGTGCCTACGAAGCCATGCAAGAATTGCGAGACCGAGAAGGCGAGACCGTGCAATTGTTAGTGCGTTCCGGCGACAAGGCAGTCGTGCTGGAGCAGGTTGGAGGTCATCACCCGGTCAAGGTCACGGGGGAGATTGGATTGCGTGTGCCTTTGTTTTCCTGTGCGCCGGGTAAGGCGATTCTTGCATGGCTCCCGGATGTTGAATTCTCTGACTGGCTGGGAAGGGTGAAGTTGAAATCCTATACCGCAACGACACGTTCAACTCGCAAAGCTCTGAAAGAAGATCTGGCGAGGACTCGTAACCGTGGCTATGCCGTCGATCTGGCCGAAGGCCTGGCAGGCATCCACTGTATTGGTGCGCCAATCCTGAATCAATATGAATACCCGGTGGCAGCACTGACGGTGATGTCGCCGTCTTTTCGATTACCGGAATCAGAATTTGAGCGTCTTGGGCGCGAGTGTGTTTGCGCAGCAAGGGAAATACAGGAGCGACTATTTGCATGAAGTTTTTTTCAACATTATCGGGCTTGGTCTTACTGGCATTGGTGGCTCCGGGAGCACTGCCGGCTGCACCGAAATTGTCCGCCGAGCAGATGGAATTTTTCGAAGTTCGCATTCGACCAATTCTTGCACAGGAATGTTACGAGTGTCACCGCACAGGCGGAAAGGTGAAGGCCGGATTGATACTCGATCATCGTGATGCTCTCCTTGCAGGAGGTGATTCAGGAAAAACGATTGTTCCGGGAGATCCTGAGGGAAGCCTCTTGATCAAAACGATTCGCCACCAGCACGAAGATCTTAAAATGCCCAAAGCAGGAGCAAAATTGGACGAAAACATTATCGCTGATTTTGAAAAGTGGATAGCCATGGGAGCCCCCGATCCGCGAGACAATGCACCGACGGATGAAGAAGTCGCGGCAGACACGGACTGGAATGCGATTCGTGACCGGCGTGAGTTGTGGTGGAGTTTCCAGCCGGTAAAAAAACCGGCGCTTCCCAAAGTAAAAAATTCCAAGTGGTCGCAACACCCGGTCGATCAGTTTATTCTATCGACGCTGGAGGATGAAGGACTGAAACCTGCAGCAAAAGCCGACCGCCGAACTTTGATACGACGTTTGTCCTATGCGTTGACCGGCTTGCCTCCGACTCCGCAGGAGATTGAGCTTTTTCTGAAGGATCGAAGTGGGGGCGCATACAAAAAACTCGTCAGTCGTTTGCTCGATTCTTCCCGGTTTGGCGAACGCTGGGCACGTCACTGGATGGATTGGGTGCGTTACGCTGAAACCCATGGATCGGAAGGAGATCCCACGATTCCGCACGCTTATCGTTACCGGGACTATCTCATTCGTGCGCTCAATGCAGACATTCCCTATGATCAACTCATGCGGGAGCACATCGCTGGAGACCTGTTGAAGAAGCCGCGTATTAATAACGAGCTGGCACTCAATGAATCCGCCATTGGAACGGCGCACTGGCGCATGGTCTTCCATGGTTTTGCGCCGACAGACGCCTTGGATGAAAAAGTCCGTTTCACTGATGACCAGATCAATGTGTTTTCAAAAACCTTCATGGGCCTGACTGTGTCCTGCGCGCGTTGTCACAATCACAAATTCGATGCCATCAGTCAGGCGGATTATTATGCTCTGTTTGGGATTTTAGGTTCGACACGTCCGGCTTTGATCGATGTGTCAGCTCCGGGAACGCTGGATAAAAATAAGAAGGAACTGGCACAGCTAAAAAAAGAATTGAGGTCTGTTCTGGCAGAAGACTGGTTGAAGGAGGCGAGTGTGGTTGCGGAAAAACTACGCAAGCCTGATGGCATATTGAAGAAGGAATTGGAGGCTGCAGAAAAGTCCGACCACTTGCTGCATACAATTTGGAGTGCAGGGAAAGGTGGGGATTTTTCAAAACAGTGGGACAGCGTGGAAAACAGTTGGGAGAAAAATCGGGCTACTGTTATGAAAAACCTGAATCCTAATAGCGGTGTTCGCTGGGATTTGAGCGATGCCAAAACTTACCGGGAATGGTTTTCCTACGGTGAAGGACTTGAAGGGAAACCTTCTTCAGCCGGGGAGTTTGCTATTCATGCAAAAGGTGACTCTGTGGTGAGCGGGATATTTCCAGCGGGTTCGTATTCACATCTCCTGTCAGACAAACACCGTGCGGTGCTGGCATCGAAACGGATTGCCTTGAAAGGTGAAAAGGAGCTTTGGCTGCAAATGGCAGGCGACGGTCAGGCCATGGCACGTTACGTGGTTCAGAATTACCCGCGAAGCGGAACAGTCTATCCGGTGGCCAAATTAAAAGAGGGCAAATGGGTCTGGCAAAAGTACGATTTAACCTATTGGGACGGTGATGACATTCATATTGAATTGTCTACCGCTGCAGATCAGGCGGTGTTGGCCAACACATCAAGTGAGCGTTCCTGGTTTGGGATTCGCAATGCTGTTCTGTTGCCAAAGGGATCTGCGCCTCCGAAGGGGGATTTGCGTGAGTGGCTGGAGCCGCTGTTCGATGCCGGACACAAAACTCTGCCCAAAACTGTTGGAGATGTCGCGCGAGTGTATCAATCAGCTCTAAAGAATTGTGTCGTAGCCTGGCAACAAAATCGTATGAGTAACGGGCAGGCTTTGTTTTTGGGTGAGGCGCTGAGGGTGGGTCTACTTTCAAATCAGTTGAACACTTTGCCGGGAGCGAAAGCATCGATCCTGAAATACCGCAAGCTGGAAGCGGAAGTGCCCTTGCCGGTGCGCGTCCCCGGATTGTTCGAAGCCGACAACTATGACCAGCCGATGATGGTGAGGGGTGATCACAAGGAGCTGGGTGAGCCCGTGCCACGTCGTTTTCTGGAAGCGATAGACGATACTCCCTATGCCACGACTCAGAGCGGTCGCCTGGAGCTTGCGAATGATCTGGTGCGTCCGGATAATCCCTTCGCGGCCCGGGTCATGGTGAATCGCCTCTGGCATTATCTTTACGGACAGGGCATCGTGCCGACCATGGATAACTTTGGCCGGCTCGGGGAGAAACCTTCGCATCCGGAATTGCTCGATTATCTGGCGTCGCACTTTGTCGAAAAAAATTGGTCGATCAAGGACATGATCCGATTCATGGTCACGGCAGAAACCTGGCAGTTGAGTTCCGATCAGTCGGAGAAAGCTGGTGACGCAGATCCAGGTAACCGCCTGCTCTCACACGCAAACATCCGGCGTCTGGATGCCGAGGCCATTCGTGATTCCCTGCTAGTGGTGTCAAACGAGCTGGATCCTTTGATGTATGGTCCCGGAATCGGTGGTTCAGGCAAACGAAGGAGCCTATACGTGTCCATACGGCGTAATTCGCTCGATCCTTTTCTGGCGATATTTGATGCACCGGTTCCGTTTGCGACCAAGGGACGTCGTGATGTCACCAATGTTCCAGCGCAGTCATTGACCATGTTGAATGATCGTTTTGTCATCGGCTTGTCTGCACAATGGGCGGAAAAAATGGAGAAGGATCCACTCTTGAAGGATGACAGTTTTCGGATCACGCGAATTTTTGAAACAGCTCTTGGACGTCCTCCTGCAGACAAGGAGTTGGCTTCAGCACAAGAATTTGTCACTGTACTTGGCGGACAGTATGAAAGTTTTACCCGAACATCCAAAAATCTTCAACAGGGTTTGGCCACCCTGAATGATCAGAAACGCAACATACTGGAACCGGTCCGAAAACGTCTGCTGGCAGCATTGCCTGATCCTGGGGACAAGCCGACAAGGCCAAAGCCTCTGGCGTTGTGGGATTTCGAAAAGGGTTTCGAAGATCAGATTGGGAACCTGCACGGCAAACCTTTTGGCAAGGCGCGGATCGTTGACGGTGCGCTGGTGGTGGATGGAAGCAGTCACGTGGCCACAGCTCCGCTAGCATCCGACCTGAAAGACAAGACTTTGGAGGCGCTGGTGATTTTGGACGATCTTAATCAGCGCGGTGGCGGACTTATGACGGTTCAAAGCCTGAACGGGGTCACCTTTGATGCTATTGTGTTCGGAGAACGTCAGTCCAAGCATTGGATTTCGGGATCAAATAATTTTGCCCGCACCTTGGATTTTAAAGGTTCTGCTGCTGAGGCAGAGAGTGAAGCAGTTCGAATAGCGATCGTTTACGAAAAGGACGGAATGATTCGAGCGTATCGAAATGGAGAATCCTACGGAGCGCCGTATAAAAAGACCGGGCTCAATCGGTTTAAGGGTGGGGATACGCAGATTCTCTTTGGTTTGCGACATGGAAATTCTGGAGGCAACCGCATGTTGAAAGGACGTATTCTGGAAGCCAGGCTTTATGGCCGCGCTTTGGATGAAGATGAAATTGCCGTTGCAGCAGGGGCGGAGTTTCATGGGATGACGAGTCGGCAGGTTCGAGAAGCTTTGAGCGAAAAGCAGAAGATGCAGATTGCCGACATTGAATCGCGTATTGGTTCACTGGAGATACGAATGGCCGAGTATGGTAATCCTGTTGGTGATCTCCAACCCTGGGCGGATCTGGCCCATGCTGTTTTTAATCTGAAGGAGTTTATCTATATCAAGTAAGCCATGGAATACTCACAAAATTTCTCTCGTCGCCAGATGTTATCCCGCTGTTCCAGTGGCTTTGGAATGCTGGCATTGTCAGGCTTGATGGCCGAGCGATCTTACGCCGGTCTTTCGGCCTTCAAGCCCGTTCCACACTCTGCACCAAAAGCGAAAAACGTCATCCTTTGTTACATGTCGGGCGGAGTTTCCCAGATTGATACATTCGACCCCAAACCACTTGTCAATAAACTGCACGGCAAGCCCATGCCGGTAAAAGTTGAGCGCACCCAGTTCAATAACAACGGCAATATTTTCGGCTGTCCCTTTGAGTTCAAAAATTACGGTGAAAGCGGAACACCGGTTAGCTCGCTTTTTCCACATGTAGGCGAATGCATCGACGACATTGCGGTGATCCGCTCGATGACCAGCGGGGTGAACGAACACGCCCAGGGTAATTACGCTTTTCACACCGGCTTTCCCTTTATAGGGCATGCCAGCGCGGGGGCCTGGGTCAATTACGGGCTCGGCAGCGAAAATCGTGATGTGCCGGGTTACGTGGTCTTGAAAAGCGGAGAGGCGGGTGTGCCTCACGGTGGGGTGGGTCAATGGAGCAGTGGTTATCTGCCGGCGCAGAACCAGGCTTCTATTGTCGACATCGATAAAGCAGAACCGGTTCGCAATATCACCGCACGGGAACGGGATGAGATTCAGCGATCACGTCTGGATTTCATTCGCACTCTGGATACCGGATTCAAAACAGCCATAGGGAATGACGCCCAGGTTGATGCAGCGGTGAAAAATTATGAAACGGCATATCGCATGCAGTCCGCGATTCCGGAGCTGTGTGACATCAAGGGGGAGTCTCAAGCAACCAAAAAACTCTACGGTCTCGATGCCAAAAACCCGATGACGGCAGCTTACGGTCGCCAAGCATTACTGGCGCGTCGCCTGGTTGAAAAAGGTGTGCGTTTTGTGGAGCTTACCTGCCTGCCACAATTTCCTGGAGATGGTCAGGCGGCCAATCCCTGGGATCAGCACGGCGGGCTTGAAAAAGGTCACGGAATGATGGCACAACAGGTCGACCAACCTATTGCCGGTTTGTTGAAGGACTTGAAATCGCGGGGTTTGCTGGACGAGACAATTGTCGTTTGGGCGACTGAATTCGGTCGCACCTCATTTTCCCAGGGAACCAGTGGCCGAGACCATAACCCTTACGGTTTCAGCGTCTGGATGGCTGGGGGTGGGATCAAGGGGGGCTCGATCTACGGGGCGACGGATGAATTTGGTTATCATGTGACCGAAAACAAAAGCACGGTTTTTGATTTATGGGCGACGGTATTGCATCAGTTGGGCATCGATCATGAAAACTTGACCTACCGCTATGCGGGGCGCGATGTTCGTCTGACTGATGTGCATGGCAATGTGCTGCACGACATCATCGTTTGAGTGAGGCGTTTACTTGATTTTCGAGTTTGGATACGAGTTTGGATTGTTCCGGGAGACTCGCAAGATTTTGGGTTTCGCCTGAGTCGTTGTTATGATCATAAAGTTCCCGTGCGATGATGTTTCCCGTCTTGCTTTCCTGCCAGAGAACGAAGCGATAGCGATCTGTTCTCAGGGCATAACCCATATACTTGGTTCCGAAACGGGCATATTGACTGATGGCGGTTGCATTCGACTGTATTGAGGGTTGCTCAAGTGTTTGAATCAGGCTTTCGCCTTCCAGATGTTCGGGAGTTTCAATCTTTGCGAGTTCGCAAACGGTTGGGTATAGATCGACGAGTTCAGCGATATTTTTTGTGCGCCCTGCTTTGATGCCGGGTCCGGAAATGATCAAAGGAACACGGGTGGCGATTTCAAAATTGGTCATTTTCCCCCATGCGCTTTGTTCGCCAAGATGCCACCCGTGGTCCGACCAGAGAATGATCACTGTGTTCTCCAGGCGATTGGAATTTTCAAGTTCATCCAGTAGTTTGCCGATCTGAGCATCGACGAAGCTTACGCAGGCTGCGTAGGCCTGAAGCAGGTCCAATTGCAATTTGCGGTCGATGGTTCCGTGATTCGGGACCCCGAGGTAGCTTCGCATCTCGTAACCATTCCACTCAATAGCCTCCTGTCGGGTGGGTGGGTTTGGCATTGTCAGGCCGACCCGCCGGGCCGAACCGACATAGCCATCCGAATTAAACCAGGCCATGACGGGTGATCCTGGAGTTGGATGCGGATTTTTTGCCAGCCACGAATCATCGGGTTGGTAGAGGTCAAAATAACGTTTGGGTGCGATAAAAGGCAGATGTGGTCGTCGATAACCGACGGCGAGAAACTGCGGTTTATCGCCAGTCGGTTCGCACAACTTTGCCAGCACATTGTTGGTCATGCGTCCGGCGAAGAAGCGTTCGTCGATCGCATCCGGACTTTGTTTTACGGGGCAGTCAAAACGATCGGCAATGTGCGATGGCTTGTCCGGATGATCGTCATCAAAAACTTCCAGCATTTCTTTTTCTCTCCCGGGGAAAGAGGGTGACGACCAATCGGTCGCAATATCCCAACCATCGTGATAGATCTTGCCGAAACTCTGGGTGTGGTAACCCTGGTTTTTCAAGTGGCGTGCGAGGGAGATAGCATCTGGTCGACGTTTGCGAAAAGCTTTTACGTCCTTGTCGCTATTGCTGAAAACAGCAACAGAATCAGGGCGTAATCCTGTCATCAGGGATAGCCGCGAAGTCCCGCATTTTGCATACTGACAGTAGGCGCGTTCGAATACCACGCCGCGCGAAGCCAGGCGGTCGATGTTCGGTGTGCGGATTCTGGTGTCCCCATAGCAACCCAGCATTGGTCGCAGATCATCAATCGCGATCATGAGGATATCCGGCTTTTTTGCGGCTAATCCCAAACTAAACATCATACAGATTCCAAATATAATTGCCGCAAATTTGATCCCATGGAATTTCGTATTCATGATTGTCATTGCTGTGGTTTTACAGGAAAATTGCCGTTTACAGTAAGCGTTTTAATAAAATTATTGAGCGTGATATAAATATCGTTTACTAAAATAGTCACGATCCCCGACGAAATTATGCAACAAAGAGCAAAGGCATTCTGTTTTCTTTCAAGCGTCCTTCTTCTGCCAGGCCTGTTATTTGGAGAGCTTGTCAGCTTCGAAATAGAAAAGTGTGAACTTTTCGCCGATGGAGAAATCTTTGGGGAAGTTGGCGCTTACGAACGTATCATCGGTCGGGCGTATTTTGAACTGGATCCAAGCTCGCCTGCGAACCGGAATATTCGTGACCTCGACAAGTCGCCGCGAAACAAAAAAGGAAAAGTCGAATTGTCGTGCGATCTTTTCATCTTGGCGCCGAAGGATTCGAGTAAGAGCAACGGGGCTTTGCTCTACGGAGTGAATAACCGGGGCAACAAATCTCTCTTGAGCTATTTCAACTACGGTGGTGGAGGAAATGACCCTTCCTCGAAGAGTCATGCAGGCAATGGGTTTTTGATGAAGCATGGCTTCACTGTCGTCTGGAGTGGTTGGGACGGTGAATTATTACCGGGGAACAATCGCCTGCGCCTGTGGCCGCCGATAGCGACCGATGGAGTGAAG
>DAOUQC010000063.1 GCA_030625775.1 Verrucomicrobiota bacterium | reverse complement strand
GCGCGACGAATGCCTCAACCGGGAGCAACTGTGGACCCTGACCGAAGCCCGGGTGGTGGTCGAGGACTGGCGTTGGAAGTATAACAACATCCGTCCGCATCGTTCGCTTGGCTACATCACACCGTTGAAATTTGCCCAGCGCGAAATCGAGGAATCAGCACCAACCCCATGCCCGGACTCCAGTCGATCTACGATCTCCTTGCGTCCAGGCATAGATCTGCTTTATAGTTCAAACCATATTATTAACCCGGCCAGACTAGCGAAAGCGATGGCTCAGTTTGCGTAACTCGACCAGTCCGTTCCCCACCAAAGATACCTCTTTTCTTTGGGGAAAGCGAAGGCGAGTGTGGCTGACCCCCAAAAAATCTCCGCCGAAGGCGCAATCACGGCGCCGCACCACCCACACTCGCCGTAGCGTTCGTAGGGAGGAACGATCGGCTGACACGAGGAGGAACGACGAGAGCGAGCTTGCGAGCGTTGGCAGGAGAGATCGAGACGACCGGCGCCAACACTGCGAAGGGAGAAGCCGAGGTGAGCTTTCGCCGTGCGAGGAACGAGCCGGTGATGCGAACTTCGAGGCGACGACCGCCCCACGACTTAGAGCGCGCGAGCGGAGGCGGGATGGCTGCGGCTGAGGAACGAAGCCTTTAGCAGCCAGCGTGCCGCAGCGGTCGTTTGCCGGACAGCTTTTGGAAAGGTACGAATACAGCGACAGCCCTCAGCCCACGAACACCAATAATTCTAAAATTCAATACCCCAGCCCGAAGAGAAGAAATACTTTTGTTCCCATTTTATACGGCTCCAGTCGCAATCAAAGAGCACAGCGACAAGGGCTGAATTAGTTTACTTCAATGCTAAGAAACAACTCTTTGTGTGGTATTGCCTACAGATAAATTGCAAAAATATTCTCCTGACCCGTTTCTCAAGATTTTATATTAATTCCTTTGATACTAAGAAACCGCCCTTTGTCAAGATATGTTGCGTTGGATTGTTTATTTGCATTTCAAGGAGCATAAAACCGTGTCTGCTCGGTTGCCAGATTCGCTTTGGAGTTGAATTCAAGGTTGCGGTCGTTCGCGGTGGAATTGAAGTAGTAGGTAAAGCTAACGGTTCCGGAGGCTCCCACCCTGAGCGGAGACTTTTCTCCGCGATCTTCATCCTCATCTCTCATCTGCAGTTTTACATAGTTCGCCTTGATGATTTTGCCGTTTACCTCCACCACCCGCGTGCGAATGAAGAAGCCCTTTGGCTTGGATTCTGGTACACCGTTTTTGGCATAATCCTGAAGCTCTTTCAGAGATTCCTCCTCACTTCTGTGGCTCTTCTTTTTGATAACGATTTCCTCACTTTGGTAACCTTCATCTGGTGCCAGGTGCGGCATTTTCATCTCGCTGTAACGCCGGTAGCCCTGATTTTCCTCGATGATACCTGCAAGCTCCGATGGAAACCCAATCTGCAAGACTCCGTCCCATTTTCCGTAGAATTTTTTTAGGTCTTCTTCCGTCGTGTCTGGAAATTTCATCTTCTCCAGTTTTTCTTCACTAAATCTATAACCCTTGAATTCCCGCTGAAACCTAAACAAAATATCCCTCGACTTGCCTTTACCTTGCGGAGCCACCCAGTCACCTAACTCGAAGTCGAAGCCCAACCACTTGTCGAAAACAGGAGCCTTTAAAAGAACTCTTCTGACATACAGAGGAATGGGCTTCTCTATTATTCGCATTACCACGGTGAGGTCGTGGTCTTGATTCTTTTTTAATCTTTCCAATTCACTTTCATACCATCCATTTTTTGTAACTACGACACTGATGCTATGTTGAGCATTTCCCCTTCCTGTAAATTGTCCTTGCTGGTCTGTGGCCCCAGTTATTTTCTTGTCATTTTTAGCTCTAAAATCAAGATGCCAAATGTCAACCGTTGCACCTTTTAAGGGTTCTCCTTTTTCATCCAATACAGTCACTTGCACTTTTTCACCATAAAGGGGATTTAGCAACGCCATCAGAGTTAAAACTATCAGTATATTAATTTTCGCTTTCATCATCCAAAGTTCCGAGTTCAATCATTTTCTCATACATCTTGTAAACATGGGAAAGCGCTACCCCGTAAAAATCTGAATGTATCCATTTCTTATTGCTTTTCCCATCATGCCCCTCCGTCGGCCATTGATTTTCATCCGTCCTAAAATCCGCCGACATGTTAAAATCCCGTCCCTCCATTGAATCACCTCCAATCGGATTCGCCGCCGCCGCGAAGGACAGGGCGGGGATCCCGCCTGCCAGCACATGGTAGCGGACAAGCTTTTCCCCAGCCTTAGCACTACCCAATGTTGAGCCGGTCAAATCCTCCTCAAGAAATCCTCTGAACACAGGGTTTTCCCGCAAGTAGTTATAGTTATCGTTGTCGTTATAATTGAGCACCGTTGCAGGATCCGGCGCATCTATCTCGTATGGAGGCTGGTTCGACTTATACTTGCTATTAAATCCCCAACCAGCCTGCGACGGTTCCATGGTAATTGAGGCAGCAGCACCCCTCGATCCCTTCGAGAATTCCTGATTTCCCCAAGCACCCCTACCAGCCCTAAGATCGCTATAGGGATAAACTATACCCCAAAAGCTAGGAGCGAAAGAGTCTTCCTGGGGATTCTCAACCACATCATCACCTGGGGAGTAAAAATTATAGGATTTTTGTAAAACCTTTGAAAATCTATCCACCCACTTCAAGTCAGCTCTCTTGTCATCTTCATCAAACAACTGATACCACCTCGCCGAAGTCACCTTCAAACTTCCTCCAGGAATCTCCAAATAAGGCTTCCACTCTTTTTCCAGCATGGGCAACCTCTGCGCCCCTGTTCTTGAAGCATCATAGGCCTCTGCAGCCACTGCCGCGTTGACCATGAAATAACGATTAGGCGAAAAACCACCCTCCGCAACCGCGTGGCTGACCACTATATTGCCTAAGCTGTGCGCGGCGATAGTGACATCCTCGTTCTTCGTAAACTTCAAGGCATCCTTCAATTTATCACCAGTCTGGAAGGCGTTGAAAACAGCCTTGTGATAATTCATATTCCAATCCATCCAGCTCACATCAATTCCTCCTACCCCTGCATCCCCATACCAACTGATGCCCACAAACCTAGCCCGGCTACCCATTTGATGCAGGCGTTTAAAAATCTCAGCATTCCACCCTCTAGCCTTCTTTTCGTTCACATTAAAACCATGGACAAATACAAAATATTTACCATTGGTTAGCTTGTCAGGATACGCATCCTCAACATCAGAAGCCTCAGTTCTTGAGACTAAAGAGGATGCTGTCCCGTTCCCAGGACTGTCATCCCGCTCTTTTGGAACCGTGCGCATATCCACATGGCGATACATATCCTCAACATTTGATATTTTGATCGGAAATTCAATATCAGCAACGGTAGTGTCACCCTTTGAAATCCGAAGTATCAGAGGCTTAAAAATGGTTGTCCAAGAGCCCATCAATATCACGCCTTTGCCTTCGTCTTTGATTTTGTTCAAGAACTCCTCGGTCAAATAACCTCCCGATTCCCCAGCTGGGGTCAGAGACTTACTTGCCAGAGCTTTCGCACTATCAAGACCACCGCCGCTCGATGAGTTCAATTTTTTAAGAAAATCACCAGCCTCTTCGGGATCTAAATCTGTTTCAGTAAAGCGCAATTCACCATCCACATCTTCACACACTAACCGATAACGGTATTCACTTGCAGGAAACGACTCTAGGGTCTGATCAAGATCCAAATATAGAGGAAAGAAGTCCACCAAGTCCCTCATGCCATGAATGAAAAAGGTGTCATTTGGAGAAAAACTCTGCTTCGGCGTATCCGCCCCACTCGCATCAAACTCTCCCGAATCTTTGTCATCATTCACCCACCACCTGAAAGGATTATCTTTCGTCACCTTCCCACGATCCTCGTCATCTATCTTCCCGTCCCGATTATAGTCTGGCACTACCTCCACAGGCAGGAGGGAGACCTTGTTCACGAAGCTCGTTTGAATATTAGGTATGAGCACGGCGGCTTCATCGGAATATTCATTCCCGGCCTGAATCCGCAAGCTCACTGTCTACGCCCCCATCACCTCCCAGGGATCCGTTGGGTCGGCGTCCGCTTTCCTTCTCTGCGATACGATCAAGTAAGTCCTCTCCACATCCCTCTCCGGTGCCGGAACAGCCTTCACTCGCGCCACGGCCATTTCCCCGGTGGCGACCGTTCTCTTTTCCCCTTCGCTGTCCTCCTCCTCATCTTTTGATGCCGACACCTCCAGGATTTCATCAGTGTCGCCTGCCCCATCCAGAGGGAAGGGCAACCAGCTGCCTAGCGAACCGGGTACCGAGTCAGTCGCGGTCGGGTTGCCCCCCATGCCGGCGTACCTCCGGCTGTAGTCTCCCTTTGTGGATCCGTAGTCGTCGTGGTCACGGGGATTCATTCCGTCCTGGGTCTCAACATGGCCAGGCTTGAGTTCCCCTTCTTTCTCTTCCATCACCCCCCCCGGCCCGTCTGATCCGTGGGCATGGTCACTTTCTGGATGGGGTGTGCTCTCGCACTCGCATATCACCATTTCAACCTCCTCGTACGAGCCCTCCTCAGTTTGAACGTATTCGGTGACCAGCTCGAGGACCTCGCAAGTATCCGCACCCGGTTGATCAATGGGCTCTCCAGGATCTTCAGGATCTGCGTAGGTGAAGTAAGCACCCCTGGTTTCCAGGCTAAATTCCACGACCACGCCGCCGCTGCCCTCGCCCCCGCTTGTGCCGGACGCTTGGCCACTGCCTCCCCCGCCCTGGGTTCCGCCGCTGCCGTCCCCATCGCTTGTACTACCAGTCCCAGTGCCACCCCCACCCGTATTGGCGCCGCCGTCCTCCGTATCACCCCCACCACTGGTTCCGCTACCTCCCCCGCTCTCCCCCCCAGGTTCCTCGACCGCAGGTAGCGGATCCTCTGCGTCGACGGGATTGGTTCCCATGACCAGCACCTCGTCACCGTCCAGGAAGCCATCCCCGTCGTGGTCGGGATTCTGCCACGAAGTCCCCAGCACATATTCCTCGCCTGTAGCCAGCCCGTCCAAGTCATGATCCTGCAGCCCGTCTGACGCGGCGGTCGGATCGAAGCCGGGGGTGGCCACTTCCCAGCCGTCGGGCAGCAGGTCGCCGTCCGTGTCGACCTTTTGCGGGTCGGTGTAGACGGTCGTGGTCATCGGCATCCAGTAGCCGGTCGTCCCACTGGCCTCGTCGTAGTAGCCGGTCGAATCCTCCACCCACACCTCGAACTCGATCTCGAAACCGTTGTTCTCCTGCTCGTCAGTCAGTCCGTCGCCGTCACTGTCCACCTCCGCTGGATCGGGTGTGTCCGGATAGCTGGCGGGGTCGTCCATGGCCCCATCGTAATATTCCCCGTCCCCGCTGGCCAGGGCCACACCGGGGAAGAGCAGCGGTGCCCGGTTCCCGTCCGGAAAAGCGGGGCAGAATGTGAGTGAGAGGATCATCCAAGCGACAAGCCAGTTACGCCCGGGAAAACGGCGTGTTTGGGTGCAGTGGTGTGTCGGGAGAATCCTCATATATCTGCAAGCTTAGCTTCAACGCCTTCCCTGGGTCAAGGCAAAGTTATTTTATAAGTTATTTTTATTATTAGGGTAACCTTGCGGCCCTGCCGCCGTAGACTAAGCGCAAAGGTCAAACTGAAACGGGCGGGTGAGGTGGGTGCTTTTAAATAAGCAACATGGACCTCAAGATGCTTTGCAATCTGCCAAGTCGTAACTAAGGTTCGGCAATCAAGCACATATTTTTCCAGGCTATTTGAAGCGGCTCAACCGGGCAGGGAAAAGCAGCGCATCCGACAGCATGAAAAAGAGGAAAAAGAAAATTCCATCAACCTACGAAAAAGCCCTGCGCTTCAATCTGGACACAGCGACTTACGGCACTTTTGCTGAAATCGGGGCGGGGCAGGAGGTGGCAAACTGGTTTTTCCGTGTTTCAGCGACAGCGGGAACGGTGGCCAAAGCCATCTCCGCTTACGACATGACGGTGAGCGATGCTATTTATGGCAAAGCCAAGCGTTACGTATCGCGTCAACGGGTGGGTGCGATGCTCGAATATGAGTACGACCTGCTGCTTGAACGGCTGGCGGGCGGGCGCGGTGACAACACCACTTTTTTCAGTTTTTGTAATACCGTTAGAGCCCGGGGTTACAAAGATTCGGCTGAATGCCATGGCTGGCTGGGGGTGCGCCTGCAGCTCAAACCTCAGGAGCCGCCTTGTCAGATTCTTATTCATGTGCGCCTGCTGGATCATGAAAATGTCGATCAAATGGAGGCTCTGGGGATTGTCGGTGTCAATCTGCTCTACGCTGCTTTTTATCACCGCCATCATCTGAAGGCTTTTGTGGACTCGCTCATGGATGGGTTGCTGCGGGGCCGGGTGGAAGTGGATATGCTGAAGTTCAGCGGCAAGGGTTTTGATATGATCGACAATCGGCTTTGCCACCTGCAGCTGGTGCAGAGTGGACTGACGGATGCCGCCTTGTTCTTACCAAATGGCGAGGTGGTTCAACCTGCCGAGGTACTGTATAACAAACCCATCATTTTGTTGCGTGGCAGTTTTGATCCGGTGACAAATCTGCATCTCGACATGATTCGCCAAACCCGGGATGAATTCAAAAAGCATCTGAGCCCTGAAGAAACTGAAAAAACCATAGAGCTCTGCGAAATATCGATGAACAATCTGTTGCGGGAAGGTGCTGTGGACCATCTCGCATTCCTTGATCGTGCCGATGCGCTGCAAGCTTTAGGGAAGACCGTGCTGATATCGCGCTGCCCGGAGTTTCATCGCATTGCCAGCTATCTCAGTCTCAGCACCACCAGTCCGATTGGCATTATTCTCAGCATTGGTTTGCTCAACGAACTTTTTAAGGAGAAGTGGTCTAAAAACCTGGCCGGGGGTATTCTCGAGTCTTTCGGGCGATTGTTTAAAAATGAGCTCGCACTCTATGTTTACCCATGGAAAAACCGACACACCAATGAACTGGTTACTGCTGAAAACTTCAGAGTTTCCCAACATCTTGAGCACCTTTATAAATATTTTCGGGAAAATGATAAGATTCATTCGATCCCCTGCAGTGATCCCGAGCTGTTGAAGTACACCGGGCGGGATGTGCAAAAAATGATCACTTCAGGTGATGAAACCTGGAAGACCCTCGTTCCCGAGCAAGCTCATTGATTGCTCAATAGAACCCAGTGGGGGGCGGTGTCATCTTGAACTCAAAGCAGGTTCTCCAAAACTCGTCGATAGGGAGCGCCAAGGGTGAGCTGATCAAGCTCTGCCAATGCAAACCATTGCCTGCCTTGCTCAGAAACATCAGAGGCTTTGCCCTGCAATTGATGCACATAAAGGGTCACCCGGTATTTGGTGATCGAATACTTCAAGCTGAGCATGACTTTTTCCTTCTGAGTAGGCCGACTGGCTGATTCTTCAGCATTCAAAGCGGGCAGTTTCCATAGGCCTTTGCGACGTGAACCTTTTTCCTGCTCGAGTAGGATTGAATTTTTGTGGACACAGAACAAGACGTCTTCTTCCAGCAGCAGGGTCTTTTGCCGTGGTTTTTTGACCGGCAGTGATTCGGGGTCACGGGTGGCGCAGAAGCGGGCGACGGGGCAGGTGGCACAGAGCGGCGAGCTGCGTTTGCAGATAGTCTGGCCGAGTTCCATCAAGGCTGAATTGTATTCGCGGGATTTTGCATTTTTACGTTTGGGCATTAGTTGCCGTGCCAGGTCCCAGAGCAATCTGTTTCCCGTGCTACTGTCCACAGCTTCACGCAGGTCAAACACCCGGGATAAGACGCGAGCCACATTGCCATCGACGATGGCAGCTGCTTGATCAAAAGCAAAACTTGCCACTGCTCCGGCTGTGTAGGGGCCAACTCCAGGGAGCTTGTGGATTTCTTCTGCCTGGCAAGGAAACTGGCCGTTGAGATCATTTTCGATGATCCGTGCGGTTGCATGCAAATTACGTGCCCGGGAATAATAGCCGAGCCCTTCCCAATGTTTCAGCACTTCATTTTCATCCGCTCCAGCCAGTGATTTGGTATCCGGGAAGCGTTTCATCCAGCGATCATAAAAGCTACGTTCCAAGACCGTAGCGATCTGTGTTTGTTGCAGCATCAACTCGCTGACCAGAATGGCGTAGGGATTATGTGTGCGGCGCCAGGGGTAGTCCCTGGCATTGCTCGCAAACCAGTCAATCAGGCTTTTACGAAAGCCACGTCCCCCGTCTGCCAGACTATCGCGAGTTTGATTGGCTTTTTTCCTGCTCCGCTTATGCACTGCGACAGCGTGTCATCAGCAGAAGCACAAGTCACAGTGAAATTTGCATATTTCATAGAAAAATTTTCACAATTGGAAAAAGAAGCAGTTGCGACTGATCAAAAATCAAGCAAATTGAATGACCGAACAATCAAGTTTAGTAAACTTTCTCCCTTACCAAACTAACCATTTTTTTATACCACATGGCAACTATAACCAAGCGTGATCTCGTCATCCAAATCAGCAACGAAACGGGTCTGACCCAACAACAAGTGTTTGATGTGATTCAACACACGGTTGAAAATATCACCCGCAGTCTGGCTCAGAATGACGAGGTAGTGATCCGGAATTTTGGTGCATTTAGCGTGAAAAAAACTCGCGCCAAAGTCGGGCGCAATCCGAATCGCCCGAAAGATGAAGTGGTCATTCCGGAACGTGCCGTGGTGAAGTTCAAGCCGGGTAAAGAGCTGAAGGAACGGGTTGCCAAGCTCTTGCCTCAGCTCAATAGCGTTTAGCCTTTAGTGCTTGAATACCCCGTTTGGCCCGGCTGCATTTGCAATGCGGGACATTGTGCCTGGGGGCAAGAGGCGACCGGTGCGGCGGCGTAATTGCTCGATCAGGTTTTTCCGTTTTCTTTCTTCGGGCAGTTGCCCCGGCTCAAGGTTTCTGGTTTTCAGCAATAGGCCGTCACGCCAAATCCAGGCATCCTTCCGCCACGGCCCTATTTTAGCTGGATCGGTCCAGGTATGAATCGATATCAATCGATCAGTGATGGCTGCCGCCAGATGCATCGGTCCGCTGTCCACGCTGACAACCGTATCGACCTGACGCAACAAGTAGATCAATTGTCCGAGACTGGTTTTGCCCATTTGATCGATGGCGTTGGCAGGTAAATTTCCACCTGTCCATGCTTCTGAGCCCAGCAATAGCACGCCTGTTCCAGGATCCTCCTTGAGCATCGCCTGACAAAACTCGAGCACTTCCTGCTCGGTTAACGATTTCCCCACTCCGCGGGAAAACGGGTGCAAGGCCAGCAGCGGTCGATTCATGGGAAATGCTTCGACGGGCTCTCCCGGGGGTAAGTTAAAAGTCACTGATTCCGGGTTTGCCGTATCGGCACCCTGGGCCCTGGCCAATTCCAAATAGCGGGTGATGGCGTGTTGCTGGTCCCAGTCGGGCAAGTCGATTTTTTTATCATAACAGAAAGGGGCGCCTTCCCGTGCCCGGGCAAATCCGGCAATCAATTTGGCTTTACTGGATTTTGCCAGTAAAGCAGACCTGAACAGTCCCTGGAAATCCAGCACACGGTCAAAATTCCGGGGTGCCAGATTTTCCCTCGCCCAGGCCCGTGCTTTGATTAAACCACCGATCCCGCGGAAGCTTTTCCGGGGAAAAGCAATTACCTCCTCAAGGTCAGGATTGTCAGCGAGCAAGGGCGCCCACTCTTCATTGACCAGCCATTGCAGGTTCCATCCCGGGTAGGCATTTTTCAGTGCCGATACTGCGGGCAAGGTATGTATGACATCACCGAAGGAACTCGGCTTGATTACCAGAACGCGCTCATTGTCGGCGGGTTCTTCAGGCATGAGGTCAATAATACGATTCGATTTTTTCGAATCCTTTGTTTGGGTTATTTGCCAACGGCGAGACGATTGGCCAGCATTTCCGGTAGCCCGGCATCAATGATTTTGGACTGCGCGCTCTTCAGATCATATTCCAGTCGGCGAAAGGTGACTTTCTGGTTGCCGACATCGTAGATCGCATAGGAGGATCTCCAGTCTCCGTCACGAGGCTGACCGACACTTCCAACATTGATAAAATATTTTTTTGCCGGATCAATCAGTGTTTCTTCGCCATCCATGACTTCCACACTGTCTCCTTTGGCATAAACTTTCGGGGTGTGGGTGTGGCCGTAAAAACACACGGGTGTGAACTGATAACTGAAGCTTGCCATGGCGTCGAACTTGTTCGTCACGTACCCCCAGCTGCCGGGAGTGTCGAGGGTTGCATGCACAATGGTAAAATGGCGAACCTGACGCAC
The DNA here is from genome assembly GCA_030625775.1 of Verrucomicrobiota bacterium. Classification (GTDB taxonomy): domain Bacteria; phylum Verrucomicrobiota; class Verrucomicrobiia; order Verrucomicrobiales; family DEV007; genus JAADHD01. The sequence goes on along the minus strand of DAOUQC010000063.1, from coordinate 19,430 downwards.
GAGTTTCACGTTCATCAGGTAATCCTTGTCATCACGTGTTAGATTGTCTCGTGTCCACTCGAGGGCTTGTTTTGCCAGAGGGTTCATTCCTCCGAGAGGAGCGGTGGTCGAGGCTTCCTCATCGTGATTGCCTTTGACCATGGGGCAGTCGAGATCACGTATGATTTGCAGGCATTCATGTGGATTGGCGTTGTAGCCGACCACATCACCGATACACACAAAATCGGTACAATCGTGATCTGCTGCGTCCATTAGAACGGTTTCCAGTGCCTCTAAATTGGCGTGTATGTCTCCAAAAATGGCGAATTTCATTGCCTGTGTACTTTCTCTGCACGCTGTTCTACCATAGGCGATCTTGACAAGACAACTTCTTTCTCAGCAAGCGAGTTGTGAACTGAAGCACAACCTGACCGAACCGCAATGGGTTGACCCAAAAAATAAGCAGCTTCTTGACTCTTCAATGTTTGGGGAAAAGCCATTTTTACCGGATCTACTTGATCTGAATTCCACCGGGAAGCTTGTTTGCCTGTCTTTCTGCACGCTGTTGTCGTAAGGTTTCAGGGTGAATGTCAGGGATTTTCTGGATCAGGGGGATATCCAGTTTTTTTTCCAAATCCTTCAAAGAAGCTATGACCGAAGGCAGGCGGTGTTTTTCCCCCTGATCATAAAGCTTCCGCAGGTAATCATAGGCTTCGTTTTCTTTGCCAGGGCAACGAGCGAGCATGTAACCAACAAAGCGAATGGTATATCCCGGGGCATCGGGGCGTTGGCTCGCTTGCCGGTAAACTTCGGCGGCGGCACAGTAGTCCTGCTTTTTCTCTCTCAGCACAAAACCGAGTTCCACCCAGGGTTTGGCTGTATCCGGGTTGTTGCGAATGCCCTGCTGCAAAAAATCGATGCCTTTGTCGATGTATTCCTGACGCATCTTTTCCCGCAGCCCTTTGGGCAGGGATTCGTTCATTTCGATGTTGGCACTGGCATTTGCCCACATATGCCAGCCTCCCTTGATCCAGTTGTCGATGTCACGTGGTTGCAGGGTGGTGATCATCCGGTAGTCTCTCTCCACGGTTTCCCAATCAGTCATTTGCCAGGATTCGTGGGCGTGCAGGGTCATGTAGATGGATACCAGTGACCTTAATCCGCCTAGTGCCGCCAGGGTTGCGGATTGCCCCAGTTGCTCCCTCAGGGTTTCACCCGGTGGTGCCAGCAAGAGCCCGGCCGATGTCAATTGATTGGCAAATTGTCTTTCCCATGGCAACCGCAACAGACCGGTGATCAACAGTAAGGCGATGACCATGAAATATTTTTTCATTCCGGAAAAGCGAGTGCCTGGTAAAAATTAGAATTCTTTGTCCGAAAACAAAAACCACGAAGCAATGGTAAAAATAATGACATACATCAGGGCCAGGGCACTCATCTGCGCGATCACCAGGAAGGCTACACTTTGTCCGCCGGAGATGCTGTCACTGATATTGAAAATCTGAAAGTCGGGAATCACCAGTACCAGCACCTTGCCGAGAATGCGGGTGATCAAAGCTCCCTGTTGCTCCGCTACCCAGAAATCGGCCGCCATCTTGTGGAAATGCCCGATTAGAAAAATAACAGTGGTGATGATGATGGTGAACAGTGAACTGGAAGCGAAGGTAGAGATCAGCATCGCAACAGTTGCCAGCACAGCGGATTTTAGAAATACAGCGAGCACTCCGTAAAGTAGATTCAGATCCGGGCCGTAGGCAGAGATCAGTGCTGCTTCAGTGGCACGGTCTTCCAGGCTGTACCTTGGGTTCTGTGACATTCGGGACATCTCCGAGGAGATGATGCTGTATTCCTGGAAAAACAGGATCAGTGAGAAAAAAGCATACATCAAAGCCAGGGCGACACCGATGACCAGTAGCACGCCGAGCAGCTTGCCGACCAGATATTCCAATCGCGGCACCGGCTTGGAAAGGATGGTATAGAGGGTGCGGTCCTCCAGATCACGTGGGATCAATACTGCGGTGGCGCTGATGGCGAACAGCCATGAGAAAATCGACATCGCACCCAGGGAAGTTTCGCGGATGACCTTCAACTGTTGCACGGGAGTGTAGAGCAGATTGAGATTGCTCGCCGCGATGACCAGCACCGCAAATACAGCCAGGAAATAAAAGGTCTTCATTCTCACCAGTTGGGTGAAGGTGCTCGTCGCCAGGGTCCACACCCGTTGGGCGGAGAACAGTGGCGGGCGGTATTCCGGGATTGCAGCACTCATGAAGCTTTGCCCTCTCCTTGCTGGCCTTTTTCAGTTTCTGATAAAAACAGTCGCTCAAGAGTGGTGCGTGGGTGGCCGGATCTGACCAGTTGGGCGTCCGGATCATCCCGCACCAGGTTTTCGATTTGTGATTGCAGCCCGGGAGGCAGGTTTTTCATCACCAGTTCGACTTCATCTTCCACCGCAATCAGTTCGTCGAGCGCCCCTTCTTTAAGCATTTTCCCCTCCTGCATGATTGCCACGCGGTCACACACTTCCTGTACCTGCTCAAGCAGATGAGAACACAGAATCACAGCAACCCGGTCTTCTTTCAGTTTCAGAATCAAATCGCGGATCTTTCTGGAACCGGAAGGGTCCACACCAGCGGTGGGTTCATCGAGAATGACCAGTTGGGGTCGTTGGATAATTGCCTGGGCCAGTCCGATTCGCTGCAGCATGCCCTTGGAATAGCCGCTTAGCCGCCGGTCAGCCGCATCCTCAAGATCCACCAAGGCTAATAGTTCGGCACTGCGAGCTTTCAGATCACGTTTTTTCAAGCCGCAAAGTTTGCCATAAAAATACAGCGTTTCCCTGCCGGAGAGATGCTTGTAAAAATATGGATTTTCCGGCAGGAAGCCGACCCGGTGGCGGCTGCGCACGTCTCGACTGTCGAGGCCGAAGATGCTGGTTGTGCCCCGGGTGGGTTTCATCAGGCCGAGGATCACCTTCATGGTGGTTGATTTTCCGGAGCCATTGGGACCGATCAAACCATAGATTTCTCCCTCCCCGACGGTGAACGATAAATTTTGCACCGCCACCAGGTAATCCCTGCGCAAGGACAAGCGGAAAATTTTCGTCAGATTATCAACTTCAACGGCAGGTGAACTCATGGTAGTGGTCATTTCAGCCAAATAATAGGCCGGCAGCCCGACAACTTGGAAACAGGTTCATCTTATCGAAAAACCGCTAGTATTTTCAAGTAGAGAAATGCTGTGAATCTCAGTTTCCCGGATAAAACCGCCGAGATGGGAATCCTGGATTTCTTCGATGAATTCTTCGAGCTCTTCTGTTTCTCCCATTACCTGTAGCTCCACTCTTCCATCCGCCAGATTTTGAACCCAGCCCAGCACTTCAAAACCTTTGGCCAGTTGTTTGACTGAAAAGCGAAAACCCACGCCTTGAACCCGGCCGGTATAAAAAATTTGTCTAGCAGTCATTTGGCTTTCTTCGACAGCTATCTAATTTTTGTCCTTCTTTTTCCAGAAGCGCAATTTTTTCAAGAAGCTCGGTTTTTTCTCCTTGGTGGCCGTGGCTTCCTTTTGTACCGACTCACTGGTGATTAACAAATCCACATCATCGGCCAGGGTCGCGCCGTAGTTGAAGGTGCGCAGCGGCAGTTTCATGCCGTCACTTCCATAGGTTTGAATTTTCCTCCGGACCATCTGGTTGCGGGTATCAAAGAGGCGTTCTTCTGTCATTCGCCTGAGGGGATCATAAAACAAGGTCCCGCGATTGGTCAGCTGTCCGTTTGAATTGTAAATCAGCACTTCCGTCGGCTGGCCGGCGGCATTCAGCTTGATCAATCTTTTCTGTAACAGGATCGCCTTGTCGCTGTCCTGCTTTTTTTCGCGGTAAGTGAGCTGCTGCAAGGTTCGTTGACCTTCGTCCAGTTTGGATTCCGTGTAGTTTCCGTTGGGATGAAAAATAGATCGTCCCCAGACGGCCGCATCGCGTTTTTCCATCTGGCCATACTTCCAGTTGCGCATATCCACTCCCGAGGGTGCGGGAACCTGGGTGCTTCCACCCTTAGGGGTGCGTTGGTGAAATTGAGCACGGGCATTCGTCGCGGCTCCTACACAGAGCACAAAGGCGAACGCTGCCAGGATGTGGCAGAGATTGCCAGTGAGGCGTTTTTCTATATTGATCTTCATGGGCAGAGTTAAGGATAGACTAATCTGAACAAAAACTCCACTTTCAACAAAATCATCGGGAGCAAAATAGTGCTTGGCAGATGCCGATCTTCTGAGCACCTTGCAGTCATCTATTTTTATCATGTTCTGGCAATGTGGCAAGCATCATCGGCTCGATCTCGGTACACGAGGTCTCATCATGGGTATCTTGAATGTGACTCCGGATTCCTTTTCTGACGGGGGCAATTTCAATTCCGTGGCGGCGGCGGTTGATCACGCCCTGCAACTATTTGAGGAGGGAGCGGCCATCGTCGATGTTGGAGGGGAGTCGACCCGGCCTGGAGCTGATCCGGTTGGTGCGGCCACGGAGGCAGGACGGGTGGTACCGGTGATCGAGGGCATTTTGCAAAAACGACCGCAATCACTGCTGTCCATCGATACATCAAAGGCCGTCGTGGCTCGTGCAGCCTGCGAGGTCGGTGCAAGTATTATAAACGATGTGACGGGTCTGAAGGGGGATCCTGAAATGGCCGTCACAGTGGCAGAAACCGGAGCCGGGTTGGTAATCATGCATTCGCGTGGAAGCCCGCAAAGCATGCAGGACCGACCGACTTATGCCGATGTTGTTCGCGAGGTGCGGGAATTTTTCCAGCAGCAGATCCAGCAGGCACTTGATGCCGGGGTAAAAGCAGGGGCGATCGTTCTGGATCCGGGAATTGGATTTGGAAAAAACGATCAGCATAATCTCGAATTGCTGGCTCATCTGCCACAGGTGATGATTGATCCGCATCCTCTGTTGATTGGTATTTCAAGGAAATCTTTCATCGGACGTGCTCTGGAACAAGCCGATCCGGCTGAGCGCTCCGCAGCCACAGTTGCCCTCACCGCACTGACTCGTTCGTTGGGTGCCCGGATTCACCGGGTGCATGAAGTGCGCCCCAACCTTGACGCCCTTGTGATGGCGGAGATGTTGTTGGCAAATTAGGAAATGGAACAGCAACAAAAAAACAATCCACTGCACGGCGTCACACTCGAACAGATCGTGAAGAGTCTGGTGGAGTATTACGGATGGGAAGACTTGGGTTTGCGTATTGACATTCGATGTTTCAACAGCGATCCCTCAGTGAAATCGAGCCTCAAGTTTTTGCGTAAGACACCCTGGGCAAGGAAAAAGGTCGAAAGTTTGTATTTGCATGTGCAGGAAATTGAAAAGGGTCAGGAGGATTAACTAAGAAATGTCTGGAAGTCGGAAAAAATTTAAAGCACCTCCCAAAAGATTCCATCCCAAGGGGCTGTCCATCCACTATGAGGATCATGATATTCTGGTGGCGGATAAAAGCAGTGGGCTTTTGACGGTGAGCAATGACAAGGTCAAAGACAACACTGCTTATTTTCTGTTGAATAACTACGTGCGGAAAGGGAATCAAAAATCGAGCAAACGCCTGTTCATCGTGCACCGGCTGGATCGGGAAACTTCCGGTTTGATCGTTTTTGCCAAAAGCGAAGAAGCCAAACACTATTTGCAGGAAGAGTGGCAGAACTTCAAAAAAAAATACTATGCAGTGGTGCGTGGCCAGCCGGAGGAAAAGCAGGGTGAGATTTCTTCTTATCTTGCTGAGAATGCAGCTTACCGGATGTATTCGGTGAAGGATCCCCAAAAAGGCAAATTTGCCAAGACGGGTTACAAAGTTTTAAGGGAATCAGATAATTACAGTTTGCTGGAGATTGATCTTTATACCGGTCGAAAAAATCAAATCCGAGTTCATTTGGCAGATTTGGGTTGCCCTGTCGTGGGCGACAAAAAGTATGGTGAAAAGGAAAAAGGGATCAAGAGACTCGCTTTACATGCAGCGTCCCTGAGCATCAAACATCCTTTTTCAAAAGAGCCGATGAGCTTTGAGACCAAGGTGCCGGGTTATTTCAAAGCGCTGGTGAGCCAGCGGGGAGAATAAAAAGCACGCCAATTCCTGTGGCTGGCGAAAAGCCTGCTGTTTATTCTCATCCTTCCGCCGCACGGATTGCCTGGATCATGATGCTGACACTCACCCGGCCGCGGTATTCATTGCGGTCGATGGTGTAGGCGATGTCCCAGGGCGCGCGTGGCAGCTCCAGTTCGGCAGCGTTGAAATAAATCGCATCATGAGTGCAGCCGTCTTGCACAAAGAGGAACTTCAGATGTTTCTCTTTCAAAACACGCATTTCGTTTTTCAGTTGCACCCCACGGGTCAAAAAAACGGGTTGTGGGTTTCCTTTGCCAAAAGGGCGCAGCAGTTCATAACTGTCGAGCAGGTTGAGATTGATCTGTTCCAGCCGGGCTTCGATATCCAGATGGATTTTCGGGGTGAGAAATTCCTCGTCTCCCGCGCCTTGCTGTCCGACGTAAGCATTGAATTTTTTGCGGAAGGCGGCGAGTTTGTCTTTGCGCACACTGAGTCCGGCTGCCTGGTCATGGCCACCACCGGCTTCGAGCAGGTCACGGCAGTGATCGAGTGCCTTTACCAGCGAAATGCCTTCCACGCTGCGGCCGCTGCCTTTGCCCAGTCCTTTTTCATCACAGGCAATGATGAAAGTCGGCAGGTGGTATTTTCTCATCAGACGGCTGGCAACGATGCCCACTACTCCGGGATGCCAGTCGTCGCCCGCGAGAACCAGGGCGAATTCTTTTTCTTCGGCAGGCAGGTCTACAATCTGGGCTTCAGCCTGTTCACGGGCTTTTTGTTCGAGCGTCTGGCGCTCACGGTTCAGGTGATCCAACTTGTCAGCCAGGTTTTTGCATTCCAGAGCATCGGGGGACAAGAGCAGATCGAGTGCGTCCTGGGCGGTATTGACCCGTCCGGCTGCGTTAAGGCGGGGGCCGATTTTGAACCCTACATCAACGGCATCACAAGGTGGGCGCAGCCCGGAAATCGTTTTCAGCGCTCGCAAACCTGGATTTGAAGTGCGGTCCAATTGCTGCAAACCGCGGCGCACTAAAATCCGGTTTTCATCCACCAGCGGAACGATGTCCGCCACAGTTCCCAGAGCGACGAGGTCAAGGTGTTCGCGAAGATCGAATTTGTTATCAAGGGGACGGGCTTTGAGCAATGCATGGGCAACTTTAAAAACCACGCCAGCGGTGCAGAGATAGTGAAAATCATCACCAAGCTTAGGATTAACGATAGCGATGCAATCAGCGACACCTTCCTGGGCGGGTTCGTGATGATCGAGTACCAGCAAATCGATATTTTTCTCGCGCAAGCAATCCGCTTCAGCACGTGAATTGGTGCCACAGTCAGCAGCGATTAAAAGGGTGGGCGGTGTTCCTTCAATAGCTTTTTCAAGGCCGCCTACGGAAAGTCCGTAACCTTCCGATAGGCGTTGCGGAAGAAAGCTGCGAGGTTTCAGGCCATAGGCTGACAAAAGCAGATTCAGCAAAGCCGTGGAGCTGACGCCGTCGACGTCGTAGTCACCATAAATAACCACCTCTTCCTTTTTGTCGATCGCTTGCAATAAGCGGTTGATGGTGGCCTGCATGCCAGGCAGGCCAAAAGGATCGCTCAAGTCTTGCAGGCGGGGGTGGAGAAACTTTGCCAGGGTTTCCTGATCACCGAAACCGCGCTGCATCGCCAGCTGAATGGCGAGCGGGCTGAGCTCAAATTCCGTTGCCAAAGCCTGTACACGCACAGCATCGGGGACTTCGGCTAACAGCCATTGGGGCTCACTTATCATTTATACGCCCATCATAGGTGGCCGATTGACGATGTAAAGGCAAGGCCAGTTAAAGTGACTCTATTTTTGGCTGGACTGATGGGTGGTGGGCTAAATCGTCCCTCCAGCCGCAGCTGCAGATTCGTCCGAATCCTGTTCATCCAGAGCCGAAACCCGGTTCACTGCATTGAGGTATGCCCGGGCGCTGGCTTCAATGACATCGGTGCTGGCGCCTTTACCGGAAATGAGCTTGCCGTCACCGAAATCAACTTTCAGGCTGACTTCTCCCAAAGCATCCTTGCCGCCGGAAGTGGCGTTGACGTAATACTCGACCAAATGGCCGCGTTTTTTCAAAATGCGATCAATAGCTTTCATCGAAGCATCGACGGCGCCGTTGCCCGGACTGGAGTCCTCGAGGGTTTCCTCCCCGCGCTTCAATTGCACGGTTGCGGTTGGGATAGCGGTGGTGCCGGAGCTGACATGCAGGTATTCGAGCGAATAGGACTCCTTGACCGTGGTCAGCGAGTCATCCACCAAGGCAGCCAGGTCGTCATCGTAAACGAACTTTTTGCGGTCACCGATGGCCTTGAAACGGGTGAAAATATCATCGATCTCCGCATCGGTCAGAGTGTAGCTCAAAGCCTGCAAACGCAAGGCCACGGCGTGGCGCCCGCTGTGTTTGGTCAAGGGCAGTTCGGTCTCACCCCAGCCGATTTCCGTGGGATCCATGATTTCATAAGTCTCCCGCTTTTTGATGATGCCATCCTGATGGATGCCAGCTCCATGGGCGAAGGCATTTTCGCCGACGATGGCTTTGTTGCGTTGCACCTGCAGACTGCACATGCGACTGACCAAGCGTGAGGTTTTGACGATTTCCGAGATATTGATCTCGGTATGCACATCGTTGTAAATATCGGAACGCGTTTGCAGCGCCATGATCACTTCTTCCAAAGCCGCATTGCCGGCGCGTTCCCCAATCCCGTTGATGGTTCCTTCGATTTGCCGCGCTCCTGCCTGCACTGCCGCCAACGAATTGGCAACCGCCAAGCCGAGGTCATTGTGGCAATGCACCGAGATGACCGCATCGTCGATGTTGTTCACATTGTCGAACAGGTAGGTGATCAAATCAGCGTAAGTCTGCGGCACAGCAAAACCAACGGTGTCCGGAATATTTACCGTGCTTGCCCCGGCGGCGATCACCGCCTGGGTCACCTCAGCCAAAAATTCGGGTTCGGTTCGTGAAGCGTCTTCAGGTGAAAACTCCACGTCCTGTACAAAACTTTTGGCGTAGGTCACACTCTCCACAGCCAGGCGCACAATCTCATCGTGGGCTTTTTTCAATTTGTGCTCGCGGTGGATTTTTGAAGTCGCCAAAAACACATGGATACGCCCGCGCTCGGCAGCGGGCTTGACGGCGGCTCCGGCGGCTTCGATGTCTTTTTTAATACAACGCGCAAGCCCGGCGATGACAGGGCCTTTGACCTCGGTTGCAATCTGTTTGACGGACTCAAAGTCGCCTTCACTGATCACTGGGAATCCCGCCTCGATCACGTCGACATTCAGACAGGCGAGCTGTCGGGCGACCTCCATTTTTTCGCGTGGGTCCATGGATGCGCCGGGGCATTGCTCGCCGTCACGCAAGGTGGTATCAAATATGGTCAATCGGTCTGACATGGTTTTGTGGTGTTTGGGTTAAAGGCTTCGGTCAAAAAAATTCGCTGTAAAATAAAAAATTCGATTCTCTGCGTCCTGTGCAGGGAATCGAAAAGCGAACAAACTGCGAGGACAACAAAAGAGTATTAGGCATCAAGCCCTAGCTCCAGGAGGAGTAGGTTCAGCAGCTGTGCTGGGATGTGCCCTTGTTGTCTCATTAGATTCGTAGTAAAAGCAGACTAAGGTGTTTTAAAATAATGTCGAGTGGAAAAAGAGCCGTGCGTACGAAGCAGTAATATATTTACACCTTGAAATGACAGAAGACAGAACGGCTAGCCAGGGCTTCGCCTACCTTTACTTCATCAGGAATTTCAACCAATCGGGCTGCGCTTTTTCTTTGTTCCCTTGGTAAAGCGCCACTGCTTCCGCTGCGCCAGCCGCGGTATAGGTGCTGTGCAGCTGCTTCTGTAGCTCGGTATCAGCATCCAGTAGCCACAATTTTTGTGGAGCGCTCAGAGTGAGAAAAGCCGAAATGTCGCCATATTTAACTATCCCCGGGAGAAAATTCTGATCGAAGGAGGAATCCAGATGTGCAAAACGAAAGCCGTCTGTGATCGCAACAGTATGATCAATCGCCGGGCCTGCAACTGCGGCAGCCGCAGCGACCCATTGACCTGCTCCCTCCAGCCCTACCAAATCCACCGACTTCACGTCCCGTTTTTCGTGGTTCTGTACAAAAGCGATACAGGTGAGAATGTCGTGAACGCGACGTGAAAACAGCGAATCATTGTAGCCATAATTGTAAACCCCCGACAGACGCCAACGTTGATCTGCTTTTTCCGTTTTCCCCGGATACTGAACCCGGGGGTTTTCAGAAGTTTTTTCACCGGGCTTGAGGAATTCTCCCTGGCGGAACAAGTCGGCACTCATCACCCCGACTCCAGCATCGACGAGTTCTTTCACTGCCGGGTTCAGTTTGCCGTCCGCTTGATACAAGCCTGACTTTCCCTCTGGGAAAACCCACAGGACAATCTTGCCCTTCCAGTCAGTGGGCTGCACAAAAGCCGCAGGAATTTCCTCATCGTGTTTTTGGTTTCGAATCAATCCGGCCAGTTCCATGTAGCCGGATTTTTCTTCTTTCCCGGACAGTTCAAAATTCACCTCAGCTGCGAGGGGAAGCTGACGCCCGATCATCACATCAACGGCCCCTGCGATCACCTCTCTTGTTTTGGCCAGATCTGCCTTGTTCTTTGGCGACAACAGAGCAGTGATCTGTTTTGCCGAATCTTCCGTCCACCAGCGACAGACCGCCCGTTCATGTTCGTCGCCAGTTTTTTTAGGGGCGGGGTGTTTTTCATCCCACACCGTAAGATCAGGTTTCAGCAGCACCGTAAAATCACGTTCCAGCACGGGTGATTCCAATCCCAGTTCGAAATGACGGTTTACAAAATTATACATCTGGGTGCGCGAGAGATGATTGTAGTTATGCTTGAACCAGGTGTTGAGGTGGGCTTCGAATTTTCCTTTGGCGCCGGCGAGTTCATAAAGTTTCATCAAATCGGGCACACCCTTTTTTTCCAGTTCGATAGTCCAGTCATCGGCGGCAGTGATGCCCAGAGGCCGCGGAGCGACGGCCGCCGCGATGTCGATGTTGCCTTGGCCAATACGCAGGTAAAAGCCGTTCTCACCGGTACAACCGCCTTGCATTGCGGTCGATACCATCACTGCGGGGAAGGCTGCGCCGACGCGGTCATCGATGGCCGAGATCATCATCGTCTGCGTCGCTCCGCCACTGGCTCCTGTCACCAGAATGCGCTTGGCATCGATTTGATCCTGGTTGAGCAGGAAGTCCATCGCCCGCACGCTGTTCCAGGTCTGCAGGCCAAAATTGGTCTGCAAGCGAGCTTCGGCCTGGGGACTGACAAATCCCCATTTTCCAAGTTCGGAATTGTTCATCTGCTCTCGCGGACCTCGCCGGTGTTCCAGAAATTGATTCGAATCCGAGTTGCCGATCATGTCATACTGAAAAACCACTAGACCCATACGGGCCAGTTGCACACAGCGTGCCTGGTAATGATTTTGAGCAGCACTGTCAAATCGCTCGGCACCGATGGCGATCAACTGCTCACGTTGTTTTTCACCGAGGTCATAAAAGCGCGCATCCTTCCAGTGTCCGTGCGGGCAAAGGGCACCTGGACGTTTGCCGTTTTTGATTCCATTTTTTAATGAAGCCCCGCTCGGGCGGTAGAGGTTTCCGGTAACAAAATGTCCGGGCAGGGATTCAAAATATACCTTTTCCACCGTATAATCGCCCATATCCTTTTTCCCATGAACCACGGCGTTCAGGGGAGTTTTTTCCGGCATCGGCCACAGCCCGGCCGCGATTTTGATCCGGCGTTTGATCTGTTCCTGGCGTTGCGCCCATTCTGCCGTGGAGCTCACCTGGGTGAAGGGAAAATAATCGTTCAAGGTCCTCGGTTCACCCAGACGTTTGTCTTGTGGCAACTGTCCTTGCGGCAAGACGCGAGGTGTGTCAGCCCAGGTAGGGGAAACAATCAGCAAAGAGCAGAGGCCGAACAGCATGACGGATCGGGACAAACGGGGAAACTGTGGAGGAAAGGAAATCATAAGGGTGGCAGGGGGGTATTTTTTGTGGATTTCAATGACAGCCCTTTTTTACAGTATTGCAAATATTGAAAGTTTGTGGTTTTCTACAACATGCCTTCAATGTCTTGCCCGGCCAGGAAACCCCGTCTTACTTCATGGCTAGTGATCTTATCCCTTGGACTGCTGGTATCCTGTGCCACATCCGGGGCCCGGACCCCTCGCAAGGCAAAAGCCTGGGAGTCATCCCTGGGAGCTGTGCCCAAAACAAAAATCTCGCCTCAACAGCTTTCGAAATCGGTCAATGTGCGGCGCAGTTACATTCCCCGGGGACGTTATGGGCGCCGCAAACATCGTCCGATGAATCCCAGTTATATCACTATTCACAGCACCCAGAATTACACAGGTGATGCCTGGGCCCATGCCAAGGCGCTTCGTCGTGGTGCTCTGCGCGGGGGAACCATAGGCTATCTTTGCTGGCACTTCACGGTGCAGGATGACGTGGTGGTGCAGCACATCCCGACCAGTGAGCGTGGTGAGCATGCAGACTTCGACGGCCCGGGTAATCGCAAATCCATTGCCATCGAAATGTGCGAACACCGTGGCAACAGCCAAGCGCAGACTTTGGAGCGTACCGCTAAGCTGACGGCATCCTTGATGTATCACCACAAAATTCCTCTCTCCCACGTGGTGCCTCACTATCACTGGCCCCGTGCGGGTTATTCACCCTCCCATAAAAATTGCCCGCATTACCTGCTGGAGAATGGACGCCCGGGTCCCACCTGGGCCTGGTTCAAACACAGGGTCGGAGAACACTACAAACGGATCTCGGCCTAGGTTTACGGCTTCGCTAGTGAGGCACACAATTGCTCGGTGATGTCATTCACGCTGCCCTCGATATTCACCGTAATAACCCGCTCGTCCCCGGCAGGCACTTCAAGCGTTTCAAACTGGCTGCGCAGCAAACCACTTGGCATGTATTCGTGATCGCGTTTCTGGATCCGGCTCATGATGAGATCAAAATCCCCTTCCAGATAAACGAAGACGGCATGTTGAAAGCCTTCACGTAACAAATCCCGGTAGTATCGCTTCAAGGCCGAGCACGCTACGATGACAGGGCGCTGTTCCGTGTTTGAAATGCTCTGGTGAATGGCTTCAAACCAGGGATAGCGATCTTCGTCGTTCAGCGCTATGCCCGCAGCCATTTTTTCTTTGTTCGTCGCTGGATGCAGATCGTCGCCGTCGATGAATGTACCCCCCAGTTTTTCAGCGAGTTGTGAACCGATCACGGTTTTTCCACAACCGGATACACCCATTAGATAAACAGGATCCATTTGGATCGTCGCCTGATCAGGATGCTGGTCCGGGGAAGGCATGACTTGATCTCAGACCACTGCCTCGGGCAATTCCCTCACTACTTCGTCCACCCGGTAGCCAAAACCACTGCCGCTCAGAGTAGAGAGATCCAGCACGCCGTTTTTGCGCTGATAAAGTCCTGGATGCACTTCCGCATCCGGTAGGGAGGCGTCAGGGTAAAACTGCATGCCGTTGCACTCCACACCCATGATCGTGCCTGCGTTAGCAGCCAGCAAAACATGTGGCACCTGGGCCAGCATCGGATTGGTGAGATCCTGAACCATTAACGTCATGCCATGGGCCTTGGCCCAACACAGGCTCAGCAAAGCACCGGTCTGGGTTTTGCAGGTTTTTAAAGCCACACCGGTCCAACCGAGTTCCCGACCGAGGCGCACATAGTGCCAGTCGTGGGCGCTTTCATCCATGAATAGAGGCTGCCGTGCGCTGACGCTGTGAACGTCAATGCGGTTGGCTTCCATGTCGTAAGGGAAAGGCTGCTCCACATAGAGGATGCGTTGATAAATGCCCGCTTCATGGTCGCGTAGTTCATCGAGGATGCCGTTTACGTAATCCGGATCCTGCACCGTGCAATTGAAGTCGGTGGTGAGCCAGTCGACATTCTCTTCGATCGCAATTTTGCCAATACTGACAAGGCGGGCGTAGTCCCAGTCGCGGTCGTTGCCGCGCAATTTGATTTTCAGGCAGTTCAGGCCATCGCGTTTGATCCAGTCACGCAGCAAAACCGGGTATCCATCATCCGGTTCATTGCCGCTGAGTTCACTCTCGTCGATTGGATCCAATCCGCCGACCAGGTGCCAGACCGGAATTTGGCGGGGTGGATTTTCAATAAAAAAGTCGGCGGGATAAAGTCCGTCAAAACTCACATCACTGCCCTCGGCGGCTTCGAGGTAGTGGGAAAGGTCGTGTGCCATCCAGTCGGAGTTGTAAGTTTCGTAAACGGGAACTTGATGCAAATTACCGAAGGCGTCGTGAGTGGCGATATCCAGGAGGGAAAAACAGATCAGGGCAGCCAGGTGTGGCAGAGCTTCCTCTTCAGATTTGCCGGCGTTGAATTGATCACGCAATTTTTCCAGATCTTTGTTGATGAAGGCGTGACCGATATCGAAGGCATGTCCTTTTGTTTCACATTGGGCAAAGGCTTTGGCTGCCAGAATGGTGAAATCTTTCATCGCTGTGTGACGGACTTCATAGTCAATCGGAGCCGGCCAGGCCCAACCGACGGCAATCGGAGTTTCACCCCAACCGACGGCCGTTTTTCCGTCGGCCCCTTCCACCGTGATTTTTGCCCGGGCGCAGGTCACCGAATCCATCACTTGATTGCCAAACTTCAGCGGAACCCGCATTTTCACAGGAATAAAGTAGAGAGAGACGTCAGTGATTTTTATCGCGGATTGATCTGGAGTCATGATGCCCCTTATTACTGCGAGCGAGTGTTGAGGTCAACCGGCAAGCATAGCTTGTGGTTTTTGGTGGCTCTTGCGATTTTGTGCTCTGGATCTAAATTAACAGATCACCCGGCGTAATTGCGCCCACTATTTATGAAAACTCCTCCCCTTCAAAGTTGTCGCCGTTTTTTTTGCTTTGCCGTGGTCGGCACGCTACTGCATTGCGCATTTTTTGGAGGATCAGCCTTGGCGGGTCCCAAGAGCTTCAGCGAAATCAAACCCGCCATCGCTGCGGCCAAAGAGGGCAAGCAGTATTTGTTGTTCGTATTGCTGAAGAATTTATCGGAAGAATCGGATGCCGTGGCAAAAATCCTCGCAGAAGATCTGGTTCTGTCAGACGAAGAATTTGTGGTCGTGCGCTGTAAAACCAGTCAATCCGCCCACCGCTCGATTTTTGCGGATAAATTCAAACTTGATCCCGAAAAAGCACCGATGGCGGCAGTGACAGATGCCGGTGGAGGGTTGGTGGCCTCTGCTTCCGGCACGGATCCTTCGACTTACCGCACCCTGATCCAGTTGGCGCGAGCGAAGGCTGGCTTCGAAAGGGATACGGCCAAAATACGCAAAACCATGGAAAAAATGGCCAAAGATGATCACATCGTAGATGGAGCGGTGGGAAAAAAAATTACCAGTATGGGACAGGACCCCCTTTTTCTGATTAAAAAACGAACCTGGACATTCAAAAACGGCAAAACAATGAAAGCAGGTCTTTTGGAGGCAAAAGGTGCGACTGGAATTTTTGTTGGTGAAGATGGCATCGAAGTCGAGCGATCATTCAACGATCTGTCGGCTGAAGATATCGCCCTTTTGCAGAAAACCCTGAAATGAGCTTTTTGCGCTCTTTTGGCCCCATATGAATATTGCCGCTTGAAAGTTGTCCTGATTGCGGCCACTGTCAGCTCCCGTCATTGATCTGGCATTGAGAAATCAATCTCCCAGCTCAAAACGGACGGTTCGGGGCGTAGCTCAGCTTGGTTAGAGTGCCTGGTTTGGGACCAGGAGGCCGAAGGTTCGAATCCTTTCGCCCCGACCACTTCCCCCCCCCGTAGGGGGGCAAGGCGAAAGGATGAGGACGCAGTTCGAGCGCTTGACCGCGAAGCCGGATAAAATATTGATTACGAAGTGATCTACCCCGCACAGCCTTGAGTCTACAGGGTCTACACCAAAGTTTGGAGGAAAGGTGTTTTTTGGGTTACAAGGCCAAGAGAGATCGACAAATCAACCTTGTGAGCTTGAAAAACAAGCTTCTGCCCGTAAGGTTTTGGTAAATGAAATCGATAGTATTTATTTTTCCGGGAAAGAAATTTTGTGGGGTTTCCGCCATCATGCTCGGCTGCGCCCTTGGTTTGACACTAGGTCAACCTGCCCACGCACAGTCTGATTCCAGTCCCCTGAAGTCGGCCAGAACAGCAGCCGAAAAAGCTCGTCAGGAGCAGACAGCAGCCGAAAAAGCTGTTGCGGGAGCACTCGCCGCTGGAGCAGAGAAGAAGCAGGCGGCTGATAAAACTTTGATTGAGAAGACCGCGGCGGCTAACAAAGCTACCGAGGTGCTGCGGGCACAAGAGACCTTTGCGGCTGACAAAGCCGTTGTGACCACCAAAGCTGCCCTGGCCAAGGCACAAAAGGTTGCGTGGGAAACGGCTGACGCCGCCCGCAAGGCTGTCGCTAAGGCGGACACAACCCGTACCGCTCGCGATCGGGCCAGCGCCGAGAAGGCCGCTGCCCAAAAAGCCGCGAAGGAGGCCTCCGGGGAGGGCAAGGCGCCCGCGGACAAGGCCTTGACTGAGAAGAACGCAGCCAGCCAGAGCGCAGAAAAACAATTTAAGGCTGCCCAAACCGCTGTGGAAAAAGCCGCTGCTGACAAAAAAGCCCGGGAGCAGGAAACAACCAGCGCCAGGAAGGCTGTATCGCAAGCGACTGAGCAGGCTGCCCGGGCCAAGGCGGTGGCGATTGGAGGGTTGACGCCGATGGCTGCCAGCACGTGGAATTACGAGAAGGCCCGTCATCTGCTGTTCCGCGCCGGCTTTGGAGGTCCACCCGAGGAAGTCGTTCGATTGCATGAGATGGGCCTGGTTGCTGCGGTAGACTATCTGGTGGACTATCATCTTCAGCCCGATGCCGCCGGCTGGTTTGATGCCTTTCCCCACCGGCGGACTGCCCCTTACGAGAAGCACCTCAACGCTGCCCAGAAAGCGGAACTGGCCCAGTCCCGCGTCTCATTCCGCCAGAATCAGCATCATCGCATGCGGCGAGCCTGGTTGCAGCGAATGGCCGAAACGAAACGGCCGCTGCAGGAGAAACTGGCCCTCTTCTGGCACGGGCATTTTGCGTGCAGCTTTTTGGCCGGAGAGGATTCCTATGCGATGTGGAAGCAGAACGAGCTGTTTCGCCATCGGGCATCAGGGAATTTTGGCGCCTTGCTCAACGGCATCACTCACGATCCGGCTATGATCCGTTACCTGGACAACCATGAGAATTTCAAGGGATCGGGTAACGAGAATCTTGGCAGGGAAATCCTAGAGCTCTTTTCCATGGGGGAGGGGCAGGGTTACACGGAGAAGGATCTGGCAGAAGCGGCGCGGGCTTTGACCGGTTACAACTTCGAGTATCACAATGGTCAGTTCAAGTTTGTGGCTAGCCGCCACGACACCGGTGAGAAAACCCTTTTCGGCAAGAAGGGTAACTTCGGAGGTGACGAACTAGTGGGCCTGATCCTACAGCAACCGTCCACCTCACGCTACATCTCCGGTAAGCTCTTCCGCTTTTTTGCCCACAACAACCCCGACAAGGAGACCGTCGAGAAGATGTCCCATGTGCTGCGCAGCCACCAGTATGAGATGAAGCCCATGCTGCGCAATCTGTTCCGTTCCGAAGAGTTTTACAGCAAGCGGGCAATGGGGAATCACATCAAGAGCCCGGTGGAATTGATGGTCGGCGTCATCCGCACCCTGAAACTGGAAAAAGTCAATTACGCATCTATCGACGGGACCACCAGTAATCTGGGACAGCGGCTTTTTGAGCCGCCCAATGTCGCCGGCTGGGAGGGAGGTCGCGCCTGGGTCGATGCCAGCTCGCTGCTGCAACGATACAATGTCGTGGCCAAACTGGTTGAGCCGATCGATCTGGTTACCTGGCTGGAGAAGAGCAAAACCACCGACCCGGCCGCTGTGGTGGATTCTCTGGCCCGGGCCGTCCTCTGCGTGCCCCTCAGCAAACCCAAACGCCAGGAGTTGATCAATTATCTGGGTCTGCTGCCCCCGGTGGAGCAATGGGCAGGAAAGCGCAACGAGATCAATGCCCGTCTCCGGGCAGTACTGGTTGCGCTGGTCAGCCTGCCGGAATACCAATTGGCACAGACGACTCCGATCCGTCACCAGCCCAGCTTCAAACTTGCCGTCGTCACCAGGTGATAACCTTTACACAACTACCAACCAAAAGTCATCCCATGTCCCAATTGCCAATTTCCACCCGTCGCGACTTCCTCACTCATGGCCTCGGCCTGGTAGGACTGAGCGCTTCCCTACCTGACTTCCTGATTCGTTCTGCACAAGCCGAGCCCCCCACTCAAAACGCTCAGCAAATTCTTGTTGTCATCGAAATGAGCGGCGGTAACGACACGCTCAGCACACTTATTCCATACAGTAACAAGGCCTATGTGGAGGGGCGTAAGATCACCCGCATCCCGGAAAAGGAGATTATCAAGCTCGATGCGGAGTTGGGCTTTCATCCTCGCTTAAAAGGGTTCAAGCAACTTCTGGATGAGGGACGCCTGGGCATTTTGCCGGGAGTGGGATATCCCACTCCGAATTACAGCCATTTCAGTTCCATGGATATCTGGCACATGGCGGACGAGCGAGGGCGCTGCCCGGACGTGCCGTATGGCTGGATCGGGCGGGCAATCGACGGAGGTTTTGGTGAAAAGTCCAAGCCCATTCTGTCAGTGGCTGTTGGAGCTGACAAGAGTCCTCCTGCCCTCAAGGGGCCGCAGCACTCAGGCATCACGTTTCGGAAGCCGGAGTCGTTTCTCTACACCGGCGCTAAAAACGATCCGGCGCGCACAGCTCTTTACAAGCAGATGCACAAGCACCCCGCCGCTCAGCCGGGGGAGAATATCGACTTTCTCAGCCGCACCGCCGTGGCGGCCAACGCGAGCAGTGAGGAAATCCGCCGCCTGGCTGGCGCCTATAAGCCCAAGGTCGAGTACCCCAAGAGCGGCCTGGCAAACAATCTGCGTGCTATCGCCGGTCTGATCAGCGGCGGGCTGGGCACGCGCATCTACTACACTCCCCCGGGAGGCTACGACACCCACAGCAACCAGCGCAAGAAACACGATAACTTGCTGGGAGATTTGAACGACGCCGTCTTCGCCTTTCAAAAGGATCTGGCGCAGCAGGGACTGGATCAGCGGGTTCTGACCTTCTCGTTCAGCGAGTTCAGCCGCAACGTCAAGGAAAACGGCAGCAAGGGGACCGACCACGGCCATGCCGGGGCGATGTTCTTGTTTGGCCCCAAGGTCAAACCCGGCCT
>DAOUQC010000102.1 GCA_030625775.1 Verrucomicrobiota bacterium | reverse complement strand
CCAACCTTGAAATCGGAGCTTGCCCTCAGCTGCCTGTAGCAGCATTCTGACGTTCCCCAACAAGAATAGAAAATATTATGCTAGAAACAAACGAGCTTAAACCTAATACCTTCTTTATCGAAGTGTCTGGATCCGGCCTTCCTGAAGTTGATGGCCTCTTCATTCCTTCCACGGCACCTCCCACCAAATCTGAATCGGGAACCGTATCAAGTCTCGGTTACTGGAACGGCAAAATGGCCTGGGACCGTGCCGATGGAAAAGCTGCCCGAAGCCCTGCTCTCTCATACTCCAACAGCTACACATCCTGGAGAATTTCCCGTCTCGATGGCCATCTTGCATACGATATTACCAGCAAAGATGAGATGCCGCCTACTGACAGTGAATGGCACGTCTACCATAAGGGCGTCGCGCCGGCCCCCAAGGTCGTGCTCCACCACTACGACCCTAGACAGCCCTGCCCCAAACCAAAGGTCATCTTCGTTCTCGGAGGGCCTGGTACCGGAAAAGGAACGATGTGTGAGCTTGCCGAGTCTCAACTCGGCTGGACTCATTTATCAACCGGGGATCTACTTCGCGCCGAGCGCAAGGCTGGAGGGTCGACTGCACACACCATCGAAGAGTTCATTACCGCTGGGAAATTGGTGCCTAATGAAATCGTTATGGCACTGCTCAAGAACGCGATGGAAAATGTTACCAGAATGACAGGAAGGAATAACTTTCTTCTGGATGGATTCCCTCGATCCCTGAATAATTTGGAAGGATGGTACGATATCTTCGGCCGGGAGGACGAACTCCCTAAAATGCTGTACCTTGAGTGCCCCTATGCTGTTCTTGAAAAGCGTATCCTGGGTCGCGCCAATTACTCAGGCAGAAGTGACGATAATATTGAAAGTGTGCAGCAGAGATTTGATACCTTCAAGGCTGAAACCCTGCCCATCGTTGAGCTCTTCAAGAGCAAAAGCCTGTGTGTTAAAATCGACACCAGCCAAGACCGTCAGACCGTCTATGCCCTCGTCAGCAGCAACCTCGCTGAGCACACCAAGAGTGATTTCGCTGCCAAACCACTCACAGAGCGAGCTGAAATTCTTCTAGGCCTGAGGCCTTACCCCAATGAGGCGGTGACGGCTTGAGGCGATGGGAATCCAGCTGGCAAAACCGACCGCCTCTATTTCATTTCACCATAATACTCTGAGCGGCGCTTACAATCCTCCAGCATCGAGTCCGGAAAAGCACCTGGACTGATGAAAAAGCGAACTTTAAAAGTCTCGCTTTCGCCCTTCTTGATTGTCGTGACAAAAAAGGAGCCGAAGCGTCCATAGTCACGATACGCGCTGTAACGAACCGGTTTTGGCAATGAAGGATGGCTCATGTGCTGGACATGGTAATTCTTCCCGCCAGTCTCGAAGGTCATCGCCGCCCAGGGCATATCCGTCGTTTCTTTAATTTCCTTCTCAGCCATTTTTCCTGCTGGAAAAAGATACTTCGCAGATTTGTTTTTCACAACATCCGCAGCAGCACGAAACTGACACCCGGCATGTTCCGGATCTCCATTAAGCTCCGTATCTGCCTTCACCGCCGTGATCACTGAAACCGTATCCAGTATAAACGCCCCGTCTTCATCCAATTTGCGCACTTCAAAAGTGCGTTCTTCAGAGAGCAGGACTTCTTCACCATTCACCCACTTGATCGCCACAGTGAAAGTCGCCGTACTGGGGGTGGTTTTCTGACTGATAAGCTTATCAAACTCCTGGCGCACCCCGTCCTTCATATGCCAGGTATCGTAGCTCTTACCCTCGATCCTGGTCTTCGACCAGCCGATGTAAATTCCTCGGTGATGCGTGTATTGATCCCCTGCCCCCTTTGTCAGGGTCCTCTCCCCTTTCGCATCATTGGGATCCATCACATGAAGATAAACCTTATAAGTTTCGTGAGCCTTTTCCTCGGAAGTCTTGTCATTCTCTGTCATCAGTTTGACGATGGCTTTGCCATTGTAATTCACCGTGACACTCTTCCCCTTTTGTTCAAAAATGGTAAAGCCATCTGCAGCGATGCCTGATACCAGCATAGAAAGACTTAGAGTTGCGATAAGAAATAACTTTTTCATTGTTTGTATAGGTAATCTAAATTTTCCGATTGCTCACTATTTTTTTATACGTCCAATTTGCCACTACCTAGAAGCCAATGAATTAAGCATGGATAGACAGGGCGGGCAGGATATCGATCCGTGCCAGCTAGCTGGGGAACCGGAACGCAGTGTAGATAGACGGAGTCAAACAGCCGGAGGCAATTGTAAATTTAAAGAGTAAGATTTTTAAATCCTGTATATCTTATACATCCATGCAAGTTCTTCCTCTTTGTCGCACACCGAAACGTGAGACCTGAACAGTTGCTCCAATTTTAACAAGACCGATCAGTCAGCATGCGTTAGACTACACCCCTATTTATGAAAAGCCCCAAACACTACAAATTCGCGCTATGCCTCACTGTTTTCCTCTGTGCGGCTTCCACCCTCTTGGCCAATCCCCTTATTTATCCGGCGGCAAAACCAAGCAAGGGTAAAAAAATTGTCCTTATTGGCGACGATCACGAATACCGCTCCGAAGAAACCATTCCTGCCTTGGCACGTATTCTGTCGCGTCACCACGGATTCGATTGCACGGTTTTATTCGGCATTGATGACAAGGGTGAAATCGAAGCCGGTAAATCCAATATTCCCGGCATGGAGGCTTTGGGCGACGCCGATGGACTGGTAATTTTTGCCCGCTTCCTCGCCCTACCGCCTGCGCAAATGAAACATCTGCAAGCCTACCTCAATCGAGGCGGGCCAGTAGTCGGCCTGCGGACCTCTACTCACGCCTTCAACTACAAGGACAAAAACGACCCCTACTACAAACATCACTTCCGCTACGATGGTGATGACTACAAAGCCGGTTTCGGTCATCAGGTTCTCGGTCAAAGCTGGGTGGGGCATTATGGAAAAAATCACCAGCAAAGCACACGAATCACCATCATTCCTGACAAGGCACAGCATCCGATTCTTCGCGGAGTCAAGGACATCCATGTTCAGGCTGGTGGCTACAATGCCGAAGCTGCAGACGACTGGAATATTCTCACCATGGCTCAACCTCTCATGACCATGGAAGTCGACGGAAAACCGGACGAAAGCAAACCACCTATGGCCAGCGAATGGACCCGTGAATACACTGGGGAAAATGGAAAAAAGGGGCGTGTTTTCACTTCGCTCTACGGCGCCTCGGAGGACATCCTGAATCCAGGTTACCGGCGCATGCTGGTGAATGCCGTTTACTGGTCACTCGACCTTGAAGAGCAAATCAAAGCTGATTCCAGCATTGCCTTTGTCGGCCCCTACAAACCGAATACTTTCAGCGGCAAAGGTTACGCCAAAGGTATCAAACCATCGGCCTATGAAGGTTTCGAGAGTCCTATTCCCGCGCATAATAATGTGGCCACAAAGAAAACCGGAAAGAAAAAATAGCCACCCCTATTCACTCTTCTAAATCGCTTTCAGGTAATCTGTCAGCACGGGCTGATAACGAAGACAAAATGGCCGGGCAATCCGGCTGATATAAATCGCCCTGCAGTTACTCCAGCTACTGGTATTGTTTACCCTAGCTGGAATAGCACAGGTGATCACGAAACGGGGGCCTTCGCAAAGCAGGGAAGCGGAGCTGCATGCCATTCACCAAGCTGGCTGATTTTGAAAAATGCTCCCTCTTTGATGCTCCTCTCTTAAGAGTTCCCTTCCTCATACAGCCCTCTTCCGACCAGAGATCCGGCAACGAAGCAGCTCACACCTAAGCTGCATTTCTCCAGCAAGCGGCAAACACCCAATTGCACTTCTTGATGAGAGCACCATTCTGAATGATTCATCAGCTTTCGCTTCATTGTATATGAGGCCCTGTCGACATCGATCAAGCTTTGAGGTATCTCGGCCCCCAAGCCTTCGCCTTTGCCAATGGCTCAACTTGAGATTAAAATAACCTTATTACTAACTTTAGTATGATGAAAGGCCGCAATTGGCAACATTTGCGGGGGAATTCTCAATCATTGCATAGCGAGTATTAAATTACCCTAATAAATTTATCATGGTTTTCCTGGTTAGGCTATTTTGTCTGGCCAATCCCCCCCTCCTTCACACCCCAGCCCTTTCATCTGAAAAATGATGCCTCAACCCATGAAGCCCCAATTTTTTGTCACTGTTGTTCCTATTATAGTCGTAGCGGCTTTATTAACCAAGCTGCCTTCTGCCGACGCGGCACCTCCCAAGAACTTGAACGCAGCGGTCGCAGCTGTTGAAAAAGCCGCCGAAGAAGAAGATGACGCCACTCGTGAATGGACTTCCCGGGAGATGGCCCGATCAGCCACCCGCGAGATAGCGCGTTCGGAACGGGGAAGGTCTGAGAAAACTTTGGAAGCCCTGCTAGCCGCTCGCAAGGAGCTTGCTCTGGCTAAAAAAACCAAGGGTGCCGATGTCGCTGCCGCCCAGCAACAGGTGGAACAGAAAACCGCAACCATGAAAGAGGTAGTGGAGCGTTTGATAGGCGACACGCGTGCTGCCAATCAGGCTTCCCGGGAGCTGTTTGCATGCGAAGACCGTACCCGGGACAAGATGGCCGCCGCCAGAGCAGCCGAAAGCGTCCTGCTACAATTCGACGATCCTGCCGTTAAGGAAGCCTGGCAAATGTGGAAGGCCAAGCTGGCTTTGTTACTCAAACAACGCGAGAAAGAGAATGTCCGCTACAAAGTCACAGCGCCCTGCGAAGATGCCAATGAATCGCGTGTGCTGACCGCAATGGAACATCAACTGTGGGCCAGGGAAACCATCCGGTCTGCAGGGCAAATGATTGAGCAAAGTGGTGGGGCGAGTGAGATTGCTCAAAAACTAGCTGTTGCACAAACTGACCCGGACAAAAAAAAGGCCCTTCAGGAATTTGCACGGGAACAGGCTGATGCGAAAAAGGAAGCCGAGCAGTTGATCGCCAGTAAAAACCAGGCCATCGCCAAGACGCTCGCGAGCGAATACACCCCACGAACCGCTATGATGGGCGGACTCAAACCCTTGGCGGAAAAAGATTGGGACTACGCCAAGGCAAGGCACCTGCTGGTGCGCGCTGGTTTTGGTGGCACCCCGCAGGAAGTAAATAAATTTTACGCACTGGGACTCTTCAAAGCAGTGGACACACTAGTGGATTTCCGGCTCCAGCCTGCAGCGAAAGCGGCGCTGGACATATCTGTACCCCTTCCCCCCGATGATCTGGAGAAAAAACTACGCAACGACTTTCTCACCAAGCGAGCAGCAGCAGCCAGAACCACTGCAGAAAAGAACCAGACCCAGAAGCTGCGTGAATGGTGGCTCGAGCGGATTGTCGAATCACCCCGCCCGCTGCAGGAGAAGCTTACCCTATTCTGGCACGGCCATTTCGCCAACCAGCAGAGCGTGGTGCGTAACAGCTACACAATGTACTTACAGAACCAGCTCTTCCGTGAGCACGCGGCAGGCAACTTCCGCGGCCTGCTCTACGGCATCATCCACGACCCAGCGATGATCCGCTATCTGGACAACAATAAGAATGTCAAAGGACACGCAAACGAGAACCTTGCCCGCGAAATCATGGAGCTTTTTGCTATGGGAGAGGACCAGGGTTACACCGAAGCTGACATCCGCGAAGCCGGCCGTGCATTGACCGGTTACAACTTCGACGACAAAACCGGAGGCTTCCGCCTGAAAGTCCAGGAGCATGACCCGGGAGAGAAGACCATCTTTGGCAAGAAAGGCAACTGGTCCGGTGACGATCTGGTCAACCTGATTCTCGAGCAACCGGCTACTTCCAGATTTATCGCCAAGCGGCTCTTCGAGTTTTTTGCCTATCAGGATCCCAATAAAGAAACGATCGACCATATGTCGGCCACACTGCGTGCCCGCGATTACGAATTGGCACCCATGCTCAAGAACCTCTTCCAGTCCGAGGAGTTCTACAGCGAGCAGGCCATGGGGACCAAGATCAAGAGCCCGGTACAACTGGTTGCCGGCATGATGCGTGACCTTGGAGTCAAGGATACCACCAGTTACAGTGCCCTGAATGCTGCAGTCGAATCAATGGGGCAAAAACTTCTGGAACCTCCTGACGTCAAGGGCTGGCGCCGTGGGCGCTCGTGGATCAGTGCCAACCGGATGTTCACCCGCTACAACTCTTCGGCTGAACTGTTGCAGACATTAGCTCGGCAGGACAGCCAGACCGGGGTCGACGTGGTTGCGCTGCTAGAGCAGGGAAGCTGCAAGAATACCGAGGATATTGTGAATTACCTTGTCAAAGCCTGTTTTGACAGGCCCTTGACCAGTGAACAACGCAAAAAACTGACTGCCTCCCTTGGCCAGTTCCCCCCCCCTGCCCAATGGGCAAAACAACGGAACCAGCTCAACGCGAAGCTCCGGAGTTTGCTTGTCCTAATGACCAGCACACCCGAATACCAAATGAATTAGGAGTGAAAGTCTCAAGAACAACTAAAAAAATCCGTCATGCAAAAAAATAAAATCAAAATTGCTACTCGCCGCGATTTTCTCAATCGGGGTCTCGGCGTCCTGGGGGTCGGAGCAACCCTGCCCAACTACTTGCTGAACACCTCCTTCGCCGGGCCTGACCCTAAAAACCAGAACAACGACCGCATCTTGGTTTCTCTTCTACTCACCGGTGGACACGATGGGCTCAGCGACATGCCTCCCTACTCGAACCCCGAATATTACAAGTTGCGTAAAATCACCCGAATCGAAGAGAAGGAGGTTGTAAAAATCAACGACGAGATGGGTCTCCATCCTCATCTGGCAGGATTCAAGGAACTGCTCGACGAAGGGCAGTTTGCCGCAGTCATGGGTACCGCCTACCCCGATTTCAACCTCAGTCACTTTGCCTCCCGGGATTTCTGGGAAGCGGCGCATGGCAAGGGACGAACTGGCAAACGCGGAGCCACCGGATGGCTCGGTCGCTACCTCGATTACGCTTTCAAAGACGACAAGGATCCCAAGCTGTCTCTAGCTGTTGGCCCCGGTCGACACCCCTTGACCATCACCGGTAAAAACCACCCCGGCATCGCCTTCAGTTCGCCCGCCTCCTTTGGCTACGTTGGTGACCGCACAAAAAAAGGTTATGAACTCTACAATGAGCTCAACAAGCTGTCGATGAACAAGATGAAGGACGACGCGCAGTTTGTTACCACTACAGCAGTCAATGCCAATGCCAGCAGCGATAAAATCCGGAAGCTTGTGCAGGGATACCAAACACCTGTGGAGTATCCTGATACCCAGTTTGGCACCTCCCTGAAGACCATCGCCGGCCTCATCGGTCGCGGTATGAATACCCGTGTATATTATGCCGCACAAGGAATAGCACAATTTGGAGGTTATGATACTCATGCCGACCAGCGCCGCCGTCACGACGAATTGATGACTGAACTCTGCCAGTCAGTCATGGCTTTTCAGAAAGACATTGCCCGCCAAGGCAATGCTGAGCGTGTGCTGACATTCACCTTCAGCGAGTTTGGTCGCCGGGTAAAAGAAAACTACAGTGGCGGCACCGACCATGGCCTGGCCCAACCGATGTATCTTTTTGGTCCCGGCGTGAAAGCAGGCCTGCACGGTAAACACCCCAGTCTCACCGATCTCGAAAATGACAACCTCAAGATGGAGGTGGATTTCCGCAGCGTCTACCGCGCCATGCTCGAAAAATGGCTTGGTATCCCCGGTAAAGCCATCCTCGAAAAAGACTACCCCCTCATCGATTGCATAACATAGATCATAGCTCACACTCCTCCTCAATAGCGGTGAATCGGGCCGAGCTCGTCACTCCCCCTGCACCATCAGTCCGTGGTAACCGTCTGGGATCACGACGCGACCTTTACTGATTCCAATCCGTGTAGGATTGCCCGGGGTTTCGAATTGCTCGATCATCTTTGGATTTTTTGGATCCGAGAAATCGGTAATAGTGATGAGGCCACTTGAACGATTGGCAGTGTAAAGTCGATTGCCGGAGATGTTGGGGACGCCTGGATTGGAGCGGGATTTTCCGATAGGATAAATTTTCAATTCCTTGGCCGGTCGTCGTTCGCTGCGGTCAATCATCACATAACCTCCGCGTAAAGTGATCAGTGTTTTGTTTCCAAAGGCAATCGATCCATTTGATGAACCAGTGCGCTCGCCAAAATTATCACCGCTGAAAACCGGAGCCGGATTTGCCTTGAAATCGTACCAATAAGTCCCGGTTACATGCCAGAATACGGCGGCATATCGATCCTCAACCAGGCCGCGCATCATTTGGTCGCCGTAGAGCAACCCATGTCGTTTGTCTTCAAATATTTGCCTGGGCTTGGCGGGATCGCTCACATCCAGAATGTAAAACTGGTTCGCTCCGGCTTGTATCATCACCCGGTTTCCGGAATCGGGGGTTTCGACCTGCCTTACGGCCTTTCCGCGAATTTTGAAGCGGCCCACTCTTTTGAATTCGGATCTTTTTTCATTCTCCCAGATGGACAGTCCCCCAGCACTTTCGGCTACAAAAATGCGATCATTGGAAACGCTGACATCAGTGGCGAATCCTTCGGTGATCAGAACAGCGACTAGTTCGATTTTTGGCCACAGCTTCACAATATGCACTCCGGCACTGCCGCAGGCGACGACAGCCTGATCGTCGGACAGGAAATCCACTCCATATACTTGTCCTCCGGGTTGATAAATTCGCCAGCCGTCTCTTGTTGCCACCGCCTTGGGATTAGAAACGTCAAGTAGGGGGGACTTGTCTTGCTCCTGCTCTGCTTCGATCGCCAGATCGGGAACGGCGACCACATGGAGATCAGTATAGCCGCCGGCGAGTAAAACATGATCTTTGTTTACGGCCAGGCCACCGATGAAATTTTTCTTTTCACCTTTGTTGGGAGCTTTGCAATGACCCACGATTTGTAAGTGTTCAGGATCAGCGATATTCACGATAATCATTCCGTTCCAAGTATCGGCAACAAAAGCATGACCGTTGGAAATAGTGACCTCCCACATGTCATTGCCAATTTCATAGAGAGCAGGAAATTTTATACGCGATACAAAGATGGGCTTGGCCGGGTCTGTGATTTTGAAAACCTCCAGGCCGTGTCCTTTCCCAAATCCGGGATCGCCGGGTTTTTTGCGCGGTGTTTCACGTGAGTGATGACCTGTTGCCACATAAACGTATTCGCCAGCTATATCGACTCCGTCACCGTAACCATCGAGCGGGAGTTTGGCGGTGATTTCAGGCTGCCAGGGATTTTTAAAATCCACCACGACCAGCTCCGATGTCGCCCAAACGCCGACGTAAAGATAACCGTCGCGTGCGACAACCGATTGCGCTTCGCCGGTGCGCACCAGGCTGATGTGGGATGGTTTGGCCGGATCGGATACATCAATCAGTTCTACACCGTAGTTGCGGCAGGCGACAAAAAGGATGTTTCCAGAGAGCGCTATTCCAGTGGCGAATTCAACCGTGTCGTAATGATTGAGTAGTTTTGGTTTGGCCGGATCCTTCACCTCGACGATGAACAGTCCGTCCTGCCGTGAGGTGATATAGGCGACGCCATCGCGAACTTCGATTTGTCTCACGGCACCCAAACCTGAAAGCTTGCCCAGGATTTGAGGTTTTTTTGCATTGCTGATGTCGACTATTTGAAGGGATCCTTCGCCGATTGAATAGACCAGGTTCCCAAGGGCAGTCACATTTTTTGCCGGGCCGGTTCCGGCATTGGCCACGATGGGGAATTCGGTTCCGAGTTTAATCGCTTCGTCCGCCGCTTTGGAAATCAAGGCGGTGGCGGCGAGTAGAATGAGGGTTGTCAGGAATTTTATGGATTTCATGGAAGAGTCTGAGGTGAAAAGTAATTGAATAGGGGGTTGAGAGAATCAATGGCCTGCTTTGACTTAATAAACCAGGGAACGGA
Source organism: Verrucomicrobiota bacterium (assembly GCA_030625775.1). Taxonomy (GTDB): domain Bacteria; phylum Verrucomicrobiota; class Verrucomicrobiia; order Verrucomicrobiales; family DEV007; genus JAADHD01. The sequence goes on along the minus strand of DAOUQC010000102.1, from coordinate 3,210 downwards.
AATCCCTGACCCGGTGAAAAGTGATCAAGTTTGAATTGTGGGCGTTGAAGGCATCTGCGTCTGCAGTTCGCATCAGGATGATGAGATCATCACCGTCAATGGCCATGTTGCCGCCGTGATGGGATTGTCCCCTATCGTCGACCTTGGCCACCAGACCAGCAAAGCACCAGTCCACGGCGTTTTTGGAAAAGTGAAGAGCTAATCGGTTTCGTTCCTGACTGGGCATGCCGTAGCGTTTTTTTTCCAGCAGTTCTACTTTTCTCATGGAGTCAGTGGCCTGGGAGGATATCATCCAGAAGAGTTTTGTTTTGTCATCGTAAACGATATGAAACGAGACCTGTCCCCCTGGCAGCGGAACAAAAATCATGGTTTCGCCTGAGGGAGCATCCTGAAGACTGACGGTGATATTTTTTTTGTCATTCGATTCCACGGCCTTGGCCAGGCAAGCCACGTTGGTGCGTCCCGAAACGGCTCGTGATAAAATGTGGAAAGTATGACCATCCGGATCGTACCACTGATGAGCGGGATCTTTGATTTGAATCAGATTGCTTTCACCCCAGCCGAGTGGCCCCATGCTGCGACCAGGAGCGTGATTTCCTGCCTGGTAAAAAGGGATGCCAAGCAGTCTGGGTTTGCCTTCTTTATTGATGACTTGCTGGAAACCGAGGGAGTTGGAATAGGTCCATGCTTCAGGACGAGTCAAATCATCGCTGAGATTCGCCGAGATCACCACCGGGGCGAAGACGTGGGTAGGGAATCCGCTGTCAATAGGCTCGGTGATCTGATCCATGACAAAATAGATGCGGCCATTGGCGTAAACGGCACTACCGGGATGTGAATACCAGAGTTTGCCTTTGGTGAGTTTCACCGGTTCTGACCAGGTGTTGCCGCGATCATCTGATTTGACGATGGTCAAATCGTGACGGCCGCCGATCACATACACCGATGGCCCCGCCACGAAAGGAAAACAATCGATCATCGATACATCGCTACGGTGGATCCAGCTTTCACCGCCATTATCACTGGTGTGGATTTTGACGGTCCACGGACGTTTCTTGCCTGATTTCGGTCCGGCGTGGAGCATGCAGCCAATCAACCGTCCTTCGGGCAAACGAGCCAGAGCGGGACAATAGCCAATTTCATTTTTTGGATCCGGAGTTTTCCAGAGAACGCTGTAGTCGTTCGCCAGAGCTTCAGTGCGGGGATTAACCTTTTTTTTACTAGCCGTGGTAGCAAATCCGAGCATCAATGTTTTGTCAGTTTCCGAGAAAAGCTCGGGATGACGAAAATAAAGCGCGTAGAGATGCAGTCCGACCACGGTGAACAGGTAATGCGTTTCGGCAGCGGCGATTTTTTCCAATTCAACGGTGGTGAGCATTTTCCAGATAGTCGGGAGGTTCTCCCGGATCAGCTTTTCCTGCTCGCTTTGCAGCACCATGTGGTAGCCGCCAAGCGGGAAACGAACATGAGCCAGTGCGCCCATGCCTCCATCTTTGCCATCGAGCATTTCAGGTTTGAACTTGCCCCAGGCCAGCGCAGCACCGTGCAATTCGTCGTCACCCCAGTTGAAGTTTTTTTTCAAGCGGATCCATACTTTTCCGTCTTGATACTTGCGATACATGGGGCCGGGAAAATCTCGACTCAATTGCATCTCTGTGGATTGTTTTAACAAACCCGCGATTACCTTTTTCCGCTGAGGATTTTTTTCAAAGTGATACCAGGCATTCACCCTAAAAGCATTCTGGTTGGCGTAGATCGGATGCCCGTTGATCCTGATATGTGGCCCCGGATGCGCCGCCTGCCAGCGTACGCCGTCTGCCTCTTTGAGAAAAAACTCGTATTGCTGCAACCAGTGTTCGTCACCTGTTCCCTTATAAAGCGCCAGCACGGCGGGCAACAAAATCGAAGCGTGATTGGAGTTGTGGCCTTTCCACGAAAAGCCGACGTGGGACTCCGTCACTCCATCCGCCCGCTTAATCGACCAGTCGTTTTCCTCCAAGCGTCGCCCCACTTTTCCCAGCGATTGTTTGATCCAGGTCTTGTCTTCCTTCGTTGCAAGTGGCGAATTGGCGAAGAGCGCCAGGCTGATGATGTAAGTGGTGTGTTGATCCATCGATGAGTCGTCGAACCAGGCTGACAACTCATTCGGGTGCGGCCCGCGCGGCACCAGCCCTTCGAGTGCGGGTTTATTGGCTTTTGGATGGGTTTCAGGCAACGAGCCGATCAACTTCAGAGCTTCATAACATTTCTTGATTTCATTTTTTAAAAATGGATCGGGTCGTGCTTCGTAGGCATCGAGCAGAGCGGTGAGAATGTGCCCGGTGTGCAGGCCGGTGTCGGCAATGCGCGATCCGTAACCCCAGGGTTTAGGTTTTTCCGCCAAAACATCAGCAGGAGAGGTCCATGAGTCTTTGCCGCTCAAGCGGGAACCATACAATACGCCGGTTTCAGGGTGCTGGAAGTCAGCGAAGTACTGCCTGGCTTGAGAAAAAACCTGATCGACCACTTCCTTTTCGCTGATAGAAGGTTCGGCAGTTGCAGGAAATATCGTACCGAGGGTGAGCAGAAGGATGAGGGTGAGGGCTTTCATTAAATCGATTTATTTCGGTTTTGCCATGAGGGTCAAGACTTGAAAAGAAAAAATCGTGGGTTTTCTTTTACCGATCAAGCCCTTTTTCTCCCCAAACACAAACAGCCATGAACCACACACTTCGTAATTCTATTTTCTATTCTTTGACTGCCACTCTCATTTTTTTTGCTGGCGGAGATGCATTGAGTGCCGGCGAATTGCCGGATGCTCCAGATAAAACATTCAGCATAGTTGTCATTCCTGATACGCAGCACTACAACGGGATCAACACCAAAGGTAATCCGGGCAGCAAAGAGCCGCTGTCGAATAAAGTGTTCACCGCTTGGACAAATTGGATAGCCAACAATCTGGATCGACAACACATCGTCTTTGTTAGTCACGTGGGTGACATCGTTGACAAAAACAACCAGGAACAGTGGGCATTTGCGCGCACTTGCATGGATAAGATTCACGGCAAAGTGCCCTATGGTATTTCGGTGGGTAATCACGACATGGTTGGCGGTTCGGGGGACTCATCCTTGTTTCAGGAAGTGTTTCCCAAATCGCGCTTCGACGCCTTCGATTGGTATGCCGGCAGTTTTAATAATGCAAAGGAAGAAAACCATGTTTCCGGCAACAAC
>DAOUQC010000094.1 GCA_030625775.1 Verrucomicrobiota bacterium | reverse complement strand
AGAAGAGGGCTGCCGCCCAAGCGCAGCGTTCGAGGCCCATCTCGACTGCTAAGCGTTAGGAGGGCCGGAGCGGGGATTGGCGTTGCCTGGGGATGGGAATGCAGAGAACATGGCAGAGCAAATTCAAATGGCTCTTGATGTTGCTCACCGCTAGAGCCGGCTTTTTTGTTCTAACTATATAAAAAAACAGTGCGCCAGATTCTTGTAACTTCAGCGTTGCCCTATGCGAACGGGCATATCCATATAGGGCACTTGGTTGAGTACTTGCAGACTGATATCTGGGTGCGTTTTCAGAAACTGAGAGGTCATCGCTGTATCTATATCTGCGCCGACGATACCCATGGTACGGCGATCAGCATTCGGGCGCATCAAGAGGGACGTTCGGAGGAAGAAATTATTGCTGAAATGCAGGCGGCCCATATCCGCGATTTTTCAGGTTTTGAGATTGAGTTTGATCACTACGGTAGCACCAACAGTCCGGAGAACCGGGACTTGTGCGGTGAGATATGGTCGGCCTTGCGTAAGGCGGACATGGTGGTGGAAAAAGAGATTGAGCAGTTGTTCGATGTGGAGAGGGGAACCTTTCTCGCGGATCGTTTCGTTCGTGGAACCTGCCCGAAATGCGAGTCGGGAAATCAGCCGGGAGACAACTGTGGAAATTGTGGGGCGACCTATTCCCCAGTGGACTTAATTGATCCGGTGAGTTCGCTTTCGGGGTCTCGTCCCGAGAAACGCAAGGCAACTCATCTCTTTGTACAGATCGAGCAACTTCATGACTTTCTTGATGAATGGACGCAGTCAGGAGCGCTGCCGACGGAGAGTTCCAATTATTTGAAGAACTTCTTCCTCAACGAAGCTCTGAGGGATTGGGATATTTCGCGTCCGGCTCCGTACTTCGGGTTCGAGATTCCGGATAGTCCGGGCAATTACTGGTATGTCTGGTTTGATGCGCCGATTGGTTATATGGGTTCAACTAGGAAGTGGTGTGAGTTGAATGACGAAAATTTAGACGATTGGTGGCGCAATCCGGATACGGAGGTGCATCATTTTATTGGCAAGGATATTCAGTATTTTCATACACTCTTCTGGCCGGCGATGCTGAAGACAGCTGGTTTCAGTTTGCCGACCAAGGTTCATATTCATGGATTCCTCCAGGTGGATGGTGAAAAAATGTCCAAGAGCCGGGGAACTTTCATCCAGGCATCTACTTATTTGAAACATCTTGATCCCGCCGCTTTGCGTTATTATTACGCGAGCAAATTGTCGAGCAAAGTGAATGATCTCGACCTGAACCTGGAAGAGTTTGCCACCAAGGTGAATTCAGATCTGGTTGGCAAGGTGGTGAATCTGGCCAGTCGGACGGCACGCTTTGTGAAAGATGTGGGATTGTCGGCTGAGTATCCTGATGACGGCGGGCTTTTTGAAGCTGGGGCAGCGCAGGGTGAAAAAATTGCCGAGGCGTATGAGGCGGGCGATTTCAACAAGGCGATGCGCCTGATCATGGAATTGGCGGACAAGGCCAATCCTTACGTTGAAGCCAATGCTCCCTGGGAATTGCGGAAGGATCCGGAGAAAGCGGATAAATTGCAGGCAGTGTGTACGGTTGCGCTGAATTTATTTCGCCAATTGGCGGTGTATCTTGCCCCTGTTTTACCACGCCTGGCGGAACAGGCAGGGGCCTTGCTTAAGGCACCTATTTTGTCGTGGGACGATGCCGCCAATCCTTTGCTGGGGAGTGAGCTCAGCAAGTTCGAGCACATGATGCAACGGATTGATCCTAAAAAAATTAATGCCATGATAGAAGAAAGTCGTGAGGATCAGGAACAAGAACAGGATCAGCAAACGACAGGGCATTCGTATCAGGATGATGATGCCGCATTGAAAGCCGAGCCCATCATCGAGGAAATCACGATTGATGATTTTGCCAAAGTGGATTTTAGAGTCGCCCGTATCGTCGAAGCAAAGGAGGTGCCGGAAGCGAGAAAACTGGTGCAACTGACACTCAGTCTTGGCGGGGAGGAAACGCGCAATGTGTTTGCAGGTATCAAGAGCGCTTATGATTTGGATGAATTGCAGGGTCGCCTGGTTGTCATGGTGGCCAATCTTGCTGCCCGGAAGATGAAATTCGGGATTTCAGAAGGCATGGTTATCGCATCTGGACCGGGAGGTGAGGATATCTTTCTTTTGTCACCGGACGATGGTGCGGTACCAGGGCAGCGGGTGCACTGATTCTGTGAGAGCAGAAAATTTGAAATTGGCGAGTTGGTTTTTTTCGTTTAGCTTGGTTCCAGTTCGGAATCCCCTTGGCTATGAAAAAACAAATCTTATTTGCGCTAACCTTCCTGGCAGGCTTGAGCTTGCTCACAACACAGTCCATTGCGACCGAGATATTATTCGCTGCGGCAAGTGCCGATATTACTCCAGACGGGCCGGTGGCACTGACGGGTTATCGATCTGTGAGGGTTTCAAAGGGCATTCATAGTCGTTGCACGGCAAATGTATTGGCCCTGGAAAGTAGGGAGGGGGAAAAGGTCATCGACCAAGCAATTCTTGTCTCCTGTGATCTTTGTGTGATTCGGCCAGGGATTCAGGATGGCTTCAGGGAATATGTTGCCGATCGTTTACCCGGCTTTGATATTTCAAAACTTTTTTTGGCAGCGACTCATACTCATGCGGCACCGGTGTTGTTGCAGGATCGCTATAATGAAAAGGACTATGGGGATGCCATGCAGCCGAAGGATTATGTTCCATTCATGTATGAACGAATGGCGGATGCCGTGGTGAAGGCGTGGGAAGAACGTAAGGCCGGTGCATTTGCCTGGGGCTTGGGCAATGCGGTGGTTGCTTCCAATCGGCGGGCTGTGTTCAGCAATGGCAAAGCAAAAATGTATGGCAATACCAATAGCTCGACCTTTCGGCGGATTGAGGGTTTTCAAGATCACAGTGTCGATATTTTGTGTTTTTACGATGAAGCGAAAAAGCTCAAAGCGACAGCGATCACTCTGGCTTGCCCTTCGCAATCGGTGACCGGTTCCATGGTCAGTGCTGATTTTTGGCATGATGTGCGAAAACAAATTCATCAGCGTCATGGTGAGGGTATCACTGTATTGGGTTTCTGTGCTCCGGCCGGGGATCAATCCCCACGTCTGATGTACCGCAAAAAAAGTGAAGCCCGCATGGATCGTTTGCGGAAAATGACAAGGACCCAGGAACTGGGACGGCGGATTGCCAATGCTTTTGATGATGCTCTGGAGGTGATTGCCCAGGATATCCAGAGTGATGTCGCTCTAGTCCATTCAGTCGAGCGAGTAAATTTGCCGGGCCTCAAGGTCAGGAAATCCGAGTATGAAATGGCGAAAAAAATATGCGATGCTCTGGATGCAAAGGATGAGATGGTCGGGCCCGATTGGTGGACCCGGCATTTTTATGGTTATGTGCTCGATCGTTACGATGCACAGCAGAAGGCCGATCCGGTTTATCCGGTGGAAATGCATACGATCCGTCTGGGAGACGTGGCAATTGCTACGAACCCGTTCGAGCTATATGTCGATTACGGGGTTCAGATTCAGGCCCGGAGTCCGGCTGAGCAAACGATGTTGATTCAGCTGGCCGCTCCGCTGGATTTTGCGTATTATGCGCCTACACCGCGTGCGGTTGAAGCTGGTGGTTACAGCGCTGAGGTCACCCACAATCTCATCGGACCGAAGGGCGCACAGATTCTAGTTGATGAAACCGTTCGAGCGATTAAAGCCTTGTGGGGCGAATCAGAGAAAAAAGCAGCGAAGCCTTGAGCTTCAGCGGGAAAGTAAGAAAGTAAAAAACAAGTCATAAATTGCTTTACGGATTCGATTCGATCCTGTAAGAATCGGGGTTCTCGCGATCACGATAGTGATTGCAGATCACTGATAGAAAATTCTAATATACTAAATCTCATGAAGTCTGGACCTTTGTTATTACTTGCTGCTGTTCTGGTGGTTGCTGTGCTTAATTTACTCGCTTCCCTGGGGGTGCTAGGTTCTGGAGGTAGCTCTGAAGAGGGTGACTGGGAATACAAGGTGATGAGTGCAACGGAGATGGACGAGGTTGGGTATAAGGCAGTGGCGGCTGACGAAGGGATTGAGGCAGACGAAGAAGGCAAGATGACTTTGCCACGGGAAAAAGTGGTTATTCAAGCGATCATGCCCCGCACTTTGGTAGAAATTCAGAAAGATGGCTGGAAATTACTGACAGTCGAAATGACCCAGGGTGGAAATTTTTTCATTTTCCGTCGACCGCAGCAGTAGGGCATTGAGCACCCTTCTTTGGGTTAGCTCTGGACAGTCATGAGCAGTTTTGCTTAAGTTGTCCGGATGAAGGTCTGTTTATTTTTTCCAAGCTCCGCAACCTTAAGGAGCTTTGCCTTTGTTTTTTTATTGCTGTGTTATAACGCAGCGCAATGGCATTTGTATGCAGAGGATTGGCCCATGTTCCGGGGGGCTGATGGAAATGGAATCTCCCGGGAAAAGAATGTTCCTCTCAGCTGGGATGCTGAAAAAAACGTAAAGTGGAAGACGGCCTTGCCTGCCAAGGGCAATGGCAGTCCGATTGTTTCCAATGGGCGGGTGTTTCTTGTTTCTGCCAATAAGAAGGGAACGCAACGGAGTTTGCTGTGTCTGGATCGAAAGTCCGGCAAACAGCTTTGGGAGCAGAGCGTGTCTTATAGTGGGGAGGATCAGACACACAAAACGAATCCCTATGGCAGTTCCACTCCGGCAGCTGATGGTGAAAAAGTTGTGGTTTGGCACAGTTCAGCAGGGCTTTACTGTTATGATTTTGAAGGTAAGGAAATATGGCATCGGGATTTGGGTGAGTTTAAGCACATGTGGGGCTACGGCTCCTCTCCGGTTTTGCACGAAGGAAAAATTTTCCTCCATTGTGCACCCGGGGCCCGGGTTTTTGTGACCGCCATCGATCTTAAAACTGGAAAAACTCTCTGGAAAACGGATGAAGTCCAAAAGGGCAATGGCGAACGCAATGAGAATAACAAATACATGGGTTCCTGGACTACGCCGGTGCTGGCAGAAATTGATGGGGCTTGGCAGCTCATCTGCAGCATGTCGACGCGGGTCAATGCCTATGACCCGGAGACGGGCAGGATTTTCTGGTCGTGTGAAGGTTTGAGCGGGAAAAAGGGCGATTTGGCTTATGCTTCTCCCTTGGTGCTTGGTGATATTTGCATTGCTTTTGCGGGCTTTGGTGGCCCTGCGATGGGAATAAAACTGGGAGGGAAGGGCGATATTACCGATGAAAGTCGTCTTTGGCGGGTGGAAAAAAACCCGCAGCGCATTGGTTCGGGTATTTTTCTGAATGGGCATGTTTATTTGGCCAATGCTGGCCCCAATACGTTTCAATGTATCAATCCAAAAACGGGTGAGGTGCTTTGGCAGGAAAGATCAGGTGGGCCGGCACATTGGGGGTCGATGGTATATGCTGCAGGTCATATTTTCGTGACCAATCAGAGTGGTACGACTTTTGTAATAAAGCCTGATTCACAGAAGCTGGAAATCGTGAAAAAAAATACGATCGAGGAAGGCAGTAACTCGACTCCGGCATTCTCCAATGGAGATATTTTCCTGCGCACATTTGAAAATATTTATTGCATAGGAAAGTGACCGATCATCTACTGCGTGTGGCCTGGTTTTCCCTAACGTTGTTGTTAGCAGTAGGGTGTCGTCGCTCGATTGATTCGGTGTTCCCAGGTGATCAATGGGAAAAGAAGGAGGCTGATTTGCTCAACATGAGTGAAGAGGCTTTGAAGAAATTCAGCAAGTTTGTGGGAGGGCGGGGATGTGTGATCAGGAAAGGTTACCTGGTGTATGGTTGGGGGGATATCGCCAGGCGTCATGACATAGCCTCGGCAGCCAAGCCTATTTATTCGCATTTTTTGTTTAAAGCATTGGAGGATGGGCTGATTCCCTCACTTGATGAAAAGGTGGTGCGATGGGAGCCGCGCCTGAAGGAGATCAATGCTTCTTTGGATCACAAGGACCAGATGATAACCTGGCGCCATCTGGCCAATCAGCTTTCCTGTTATCAGGTCACGGAAGAGGCGGGGACGGCTTATGATTATAATGACTGGCAGATGGCTTTGCTGTGGGATACGCTTTTTCTGAAAGTTTATCAGGCTGCTTATGAAACGGTGGATGAAGAAGTGTTACACGCCCTGCTTACTGACCCCTTGTCTTGTCAGGATCAGCCAAGCATGTTGTCTTTCGGGGTGGAGCATTTGCCTGGGCGGGTGGCGATGTCGGTCAGGGACTTTGCGCGATTTGGCTTGTTGTATTTGAACCAGGGAAATTGGAATGGGGAACAATTGATCAGCTCGACTTACGCTTGCATGGCGGTGACTGACCCTGTGTCGATTTCAATTCCACAAAGCAAGGGGCAAGTGGCTGAAATGATTGCAGGACAGCGTACCATAGGCTCTGAGGAAATGCCGGACAATCAGAGCGATCACTTTGGTAGTTATAGTTGGCTGTGGTGGATCAACGGAGTGGACGGGGAAGGGCAGCGAATGTTTCCCGATGCGCCACTGGATATTTACGGGGCTTTTGGTCATGGGGGCCCAAGGGCGTTGTGGGTGATTCCCAGCCTTGATATAGTGGTTTGTTACAATGGGGCAAAAATGAAAGAGTGGGTAAATGGAGACAGGAACCCGACCAATCAGGCGATGAAACTGTTAATTGAAGCGGTGAAATGAAAGCAGTAAAAAAAGCTGCCTTTTGGGTGACGGTGCTTGTATTGCTTTGGGTTTTGGGTTCAAGGCAGCAGCCCTTTTCAGCACAAAGCAAAATTTCGATAGAGGGGGGGCGATGGATGATCAATGGCCAATTGACTTATCCCGGTTCTGCAGCAGAAGGGTTACTGATGAATGTGCGCATGGTCAATGCCGTGTTTGAGGACCAAAAACGATCAGATTTTGATCCCGAGGCGAATACCGAGCAGTTTATTCAAGCGATTCCTGATTATGCGGCTCTGGGGGTGCGGGCCTTTACCATTAATCTTCAGGGAGGGGTGCCTGGTTATGAAGAAGCGGTGAATTCGGCCTTCGACGCGGATGGATCGTTGAGGCGTAGGTATATGAAACGGGTACAGCGCGTTGTTGAAGCTTGTGACCGTCAGGGGGTGGTAGTGATCCTGGGATGTTTTTATCAACGTCAGGATCAAGTTTTAAAGAGCGAAGCTGCTGTGAAAATAGCGGTAGAGAATGTGGCAGGATGGATCAAAGAGAAAGGTTTTGACAATGTTTTGTTGGAGATTGCCAACGAATACGGGATTCGTGGATTTGATCATGAGATAATAAAATCGGATGTGGGGATGGCATCGTTGATCTCCCTGGCGAAAGAAACAATGCCCGATTTGCTTGTTTCAGCCAGCGGTCTTGGTGACGGGCGCCTGAGCCCAAAGGTGATCGAAAGTAGCGATTTTTTGTTGATTCACTTTAATACCACCAAGGTATCAGATATCCCGGTGAGAGTTGCTGAATTGCGAAAATTTGGCAAGATCATCATCTGTAATGAGGATCAAAAGCTGGGAAAGCCCGCGGTTGAGGCGCTTCGGCTTTGTGTGAAAAACGGGATTTCGTGGGGGTTTATGCAGCTGGAAATTAACCAGTCACTTCCGTTTGAATTCAAAGGCAGGGAAGATGATCCGGAAGTGTACGATGAGCTGAAGAGATTGACTTCAGCCCGCTGAGCAACGAACTGCTAAAGCTTTGAACTTAATTTCCTGGTAAGTTCTTCAACAACGGCGATAGCCGCCCCCTCGATTGTCCGGGATTTTGATTTTTTCAAAGTACAGGTGGATGCCAGGTTTTTCAGGCAACTGGAGGGAACTTTTTTCTTAAGTTTATCGAAAAACATGGGGTGAATGTCCAGCAATCTGCCATAGAGAAGCACAGCTTCTGGATTGAAAACATTGATGGTTATTCCGATGGAAATGGTGAGGTAGCTGAGCATCAGGTCGATTTCATCTTCGAATCGACTGGGGGATTTTCGGATGAGTTCAACCATTTCATCCACGTTTATGGTACGATCCATTTTGCGGGAGATTGAGCGTGCCAGGGCGAGGTCGGTTGCACGGGTTTCCAGACAGCCCCGGTTTCCACAACCGCAGAGTTCACCCCCTGGTTCTACGACAGTATGTCCCAATTCACCAGCCATCCCGTGTGAGCCGTCGATGTAGGATCCATTGCTGGCAACAGCAAGCCCCATTCCAGAATAGTAATTGAGAATAGCAAAATTTTCATGCTCGACTGCGTGACCCTGGATGATTTCTGAATTATACAGGGAGCGCATGGTGCTCACTATTACAGTAGGAAGATTGGTGAGCTTGTTCAAATCTTCGGCGATGTAGTGTTCTGCCAGAGCAGGAATGTTAGCTGAGATTGTAAGTTTTGAGTGAGCCCCGATTTTCAGCAAGCCCGGGGCGGCAAGACCAATGCCCAAAGTACGTGAACTGCTGTTTTGCTGTAAGTCTTTAACCAGCTGATGGGCCGCCTCCAGAATTTCAGGATAGGTATTAGGGATGGGGCATTGGGTTTCCTTGATGGTGCTTCCACTAAGGGTGGCGGTCGCCGCCAGTATGTATGAGGGGCGAAATGAGATGGCTATCACATTGCTTGTGGTGCCTCCTATTTGCAGGTAAGAGGCAGGACGGCCGCGCCCGCCGCTTTCGGCTTTGTCATCCGAGCTCCATTCCACAATGTTGTTATCCAAAAGGAGATCGCCGATTTTCATCACCGTTGGGTAGCTCAGCCCTGTGGCGCGCACCAGATCCGAGCGTGTGATCGGTGAATCGGTTTGGATTTTTCGCGTGATGCGGTCGATGTTGATTCGACGCAGGGCACCTGGTTGTCCGGGATTACCCTTGTCTTTCCCTTGGTTTTTGTGGGAGTCTTTCGAATCGCTGCTCATTGAAGTTAGAGGGTTGTGAAAACTCAAGTTCCTGTCAAGCCTGTATTAGGCACTTATGACGGCTTATCATATGATCAGTCCGCTTTGGGGCTTTGTATTTGCTACTTTCAGCAATCAGCAGATTAAAGCAAGTGGCAACATGAGGCAGGTCTTTGTGAATGGGTGGCTGAGAAAGTAGCTGGCTCACTGGCTTGACCCCAGTTTACTGGTGAGTTTTTCGACAATAGCGAGGGCTGCCCCTTGGATCATGGTGGATTTTGATTTTTCCACAAGGCATTTGGATGCCAGGCTTTTAAGGCATTTGCTAGGGATTTTTTTCTTCAGCCTGGTTAAAAAGGTGTCATTGACTTCAAGTAGCCTGCCATAGAGGAATACCGCTTGTGGATTGAATATGTTGATTGTTCCTCCAATGGCAATGGCCAGATAGTTAAGCATGTGGTCTATTTCAGGAGCAAATCTGTCGGGAGATTTCCGGATCAGTTCCAGCATCTCATCCACTGATACCGTATGCCCCAAGTTACGGGAAACAGCGTGCGACAGGGCAAGGTCGGTGGCGAGAGTTTCCAGGCAGCCACGATTTCCGCAGCCACAAAGCTCGCCACCCGACTCAGCGATGAGGTGGCCGAGTTCTCCAGCCATGCCATTGGCTCCATTGACGTAGCTGCCGTTGCAAGCCATTGCGAGTCCCATTCCGGAGTAATAACTAAGGATGGCGAAGTTTTCATAACCAACAGCTTGTCCACGGATGATTTCCGAGTTGTACAGCGCTCGCATGGTGCTCACCGCAGCGGTGGGGAGATTGGTGATTTTGTTGAGATCTCCGGTGATGTGGTGCCCGGCCATGGCAGGAATGTTCGGGGATTCGATGATCAGGTCATTGGAGCTGGGATCGAGTTGTCCCGGTACCGAGAGTCCCAGGCCCAGCGTACGAGAGTCGCTGCCTTGCTGCAAATCCTTAATCAATTGGTGGCTTGTCTTGAGGATTTCCGGGTAAGTTTGCGGAATGGGGTAAGTGGTTTCCCTGAGGGTGCGACCGTCCAGGCTTGCGGTCGCCCCGAGGATGTGGGTGGGCCGAAAGGAGATGGCGATCACATGGGTGGCAGTACTGGCCATCTGCATGTAGGATGCAGGGCGTCCTCGGCCACTTGCCTCCTGATTATCATCGGCGACCCACTCGGCCACGTTATTATCCAATAACATGTTGCCGATTTTCATCACCGTTGGGTAACTCAGGTCAGTGGATCGTGCCAGGTCAGCACGTGTGATCGGTGCATCGATCTGAATTTTTCTTACAATGGCATCAATGTTGATACGTCGTAGCGCTCCCGGTTGACCACGATTGGCTTCTTTACTTTTTTTTTGGGCTCGCTCGCTGCCTGCCTGTTGGCCCTTAGTAGTGATGTGTTTGGAATCTACTGCCATTGGAATCTGGAAGAATTGTGGATTTAACATCTTCTGTCAAGGCAGCAGCACTCAATCGAATTATTAGCGGAGCGAATTATTAAAAAATCCGGTAAAGGAGGGGTTCAAAGGCGATACCGGAATTCCGCTATAATTGTACTGTTAAATAGGAAAATCAGCGTAAGGTGAGGCCTTCTTAGAGAAGAAAATTTATGAGAAAAAGTAAAACTCTGGCCAAAATTAGAGAAGGCAAACCTGCGAGGATGTGTGTTTTGGGGCATTTCATTCCTTCATACATCCATCATGCGGCAAATGCTGGGTTTGACGTGATATGGCTCGACATGGAGCACCGGACTTTTACGGACAGGGAAATTGCAGCCTTGTTGACTCACTTTCATCTTGCGGACATAGACTGCATGTTACGTCCGGCCACTGTGGAGAAAACAGCACTTTACCGTTATTTGGAAGACGGGGCTGCAGGCTTGATGATCCCCCACGTTTCTACTGTGGAAAAAGCACAGGCTTTGGTGGATGCAGTAAAATTCCCCCCTTTGGGTGATCGGGGGCTCGATGGTGCGGGACTGGATAGCGATTTTATCATACAGGGAGGTGGGGATTTTACGGAGCAGGCTAATCGCGAGACTTTTCTCGTGGTTCAAATCGAGACGATTGAGGCAGTGAAAAATGTCGATGAAATCGCCGCGGTTCCCGGTGTGGATGGGCTGTTCATTGGGCCAGGGGACTTGGGCTTGCGTCTCAAGCAGCCCGGAGTTGAAAGTCTGGAAATGGAAGAGGTTTATAAAAAAGTGGCGGCAGCTGCGGCTCGTGAAGGCAAGGCCTGGGGTTGTCCTGCGGGATCGATTGAAGATGTGGCAAGGCTAAAAGAGATGGGGGCACAGTTGCTTGCTTTTGGAGGGGATTTCATGACTCTGAAAAATATGCTGGATGATCATGGGAAAAAGCTGGGAGATGTTTACGGAGACTAATAAATTTAGTTCGAAATGATGATTTTATCGGGTAAACAAGCTTTAGTGACGGGTGCGGGCCAGGGGATTGGCAAAGGCTGTGCGTTGGAGTTAGCACGCCGTGGTGCTGACCTGGTGATCAATGACCGGCCTGGCAGTGAAGATGCGGAGGTCACGGCTGAAGAGATTCGTGCTTTGGGTAGGGAATGCTCAGTGATAGGAGCCAATGTTTTTGAGCGTCAGGAGTGTGAGCGTCTGGTTGCCGAGACGATAGAGAAGCTGGGATGCCTGGATATTTTGATCAGTAATCCGGCAGCCAGCCGGCGCTGTGAATTTCTCGATTACAAACCAGAGGATTTTGAGTTTGTGATCAACGGGGCTCTGACGAGCGGTTTCCACATGAGCCAGCTGGCGGCGCGGCATATGGTAGAGAATGGGGGAGGGAAGATTGTGTTTATTTCAAGTGTTCACGCCTACATGCCTTACGGTCTCAGCACGGCTTACAATACGGCCAAGGCGGGTTTGAATCACATGGCCAGGACGATAGCGACTGAGCTGACCCAACACCGGATCAATGTGAACGTGATCGAACCCGGATGGATTGATACTCCCGGTGAGCGCAAAGCATTCGGGGAAGAACGGATGAAAGAAGAAGCTGCCAACATGCCCTGGGGACGCTTGGGCGTACCGGAAGATGTCGGCAAGGCGGCGGCCTTCCTCGCTTCGGATGATGCAGATTATATTACCGGATCCGTTTTGCGCGTTGATGGAGGCATTGTCCTGAAAGACTGCCGTGCTGATGCGCTGATCAATTCGCCGGAATAGCTGGAATAGCTGGGGAGGGCGGAGTCGGGGTGGGAGTTGGGGATTGGATCCGGTTTTCTCGATAATTTTATTTTCTTAAGTCTATGAAACTTCATCCGATCCTTTGTGTTGCATTTCTTTCACTAATTCCCGTCACTTCGGTGTTTGCTTGGGGGAAGCCTCATATGGCCATCACCAGAGCGGCTTTGGAAAAATTGCCAGCCTGGCAAAAAGATTTGCTTGGTGGAGAATTTGCCAAGTTGGGTGACAATTACTGCCTGATCCCGGATCACGTTTTCACTGACAAGGAAAATGCAAAGTTCGCCAAGATGGACTCGAAGCCTGGAGAGCTGTATCTGCTTAACTTGCATCTTCCCTCACAACAGGAGGAAAACCTCGAAACCCTGCGCTACTTCGTGGGTAAAGCGGTTGAAGCAGTAAACGCTGGCAGGATGAGCGATGCGGCTCGTTTTATGGGAACGGTTTGTCATCAACTCGAAGATTACGGCAGCCCGGCTCACACGGTGCCTGGTGACAACATGTTCACCTTGTTGCAACAGCTTCTTCCTGCTAGTGAGGTGATGAAGGGCAAGCTGTTGCACAGTCCGATCGAGAGCGGTGATTTTGAAGTAAGCATTCCTGATTACCAACCCCAACTGCTGGGTGTCACCGTGGATGAAGCTTCGTGGCGTTTGATGCATCGTGTTCATGAGGGCATTCTCAGTGCCCGCTCCACAACCATCCCGATTATCCAAGCTCTCTATGCTGACGATCAGGAGGCTCTTGAAAAATCTCAGATAAGAGCAGCGACTCTGGATGCTGAAATCGTGGCGGATGCGCTCTACACCATTCTTTGTTTGGGGAGTAAAAGATTTGCAAAAGCGGAACAGGCGGCCTTGAGGAAGATCCGGATTGGCACTCATTTTCCACTTGAGGCCGAGAGTTTGTATTACCCTCAATCGCAGTTTTTCAGCTCGCCCCATTGGGGCTGTCCGCAGAGCGGCTTCATTCTCGCTGGTGGCGACAAGATTATGCCGCTGAAATTGCGAATCAAAGATTCGAAAGGAGTAGCCGAAAAAGAGTTTGCCAACGGAATCAGTGCCGGCATGGGGCGCACGCTGACTTTTTTGTTACCTAAGGAGGTGTATGCACGTTTTACTGTGCAGGCAGGTCTGCATCCCGAGCTTGGGAAAAAGGGGAGCGTCGAATTCACTGTTAAAGGGGATGGTAAGCTACTGGGCTCTGCCATTATCAACGGCGCTGATCCTGCGCGAGTTATTGAGTGTGAGGTGAAGGGAGTGTCACAAGTTGAGCTTAGGCTCAGCCTCGGTCCAAATGCTTCCGACACCAAGAGCAGCTATGCGATCTGGGCAGAGCCGACACTGATAAAAGAATAATCATTTTAACAATGAAGTTATATGAAGTTTGTAATTATGAAGCTATGAGAAAGTTGCTTGCCTTCAGCTTGTTATTGAGCCTTACTCTTTTGTTAAGTGATCAGGTTTGCGGGCAGGAATTTTCCGATTTGTGGGGCAGGGAGGGTGAGAAATGGAAGCCTGAAGGGCGCCTGCCTGATTTTTCCTATGCGGGTTATCACTTTGGTGAAGAAGCTTTGCCGACAGTGAAAGCAGTGTGTGATGTGACCCAGTTCGGCGCCAGGGGGGACGGCAAGACTGATTGCACCCAGGCGTTCCTCAAGGCAATTGAAGTAACGGACAAGGGAGCAATCATGATCCCTGCAGGGCGTTATCTTGTCAGTGATATTATTTGGATCAAAAAACCGGGCATCGTTTTACGCGGAGCTGGTGAGGGTAAAACGGTGATCTATTTCACCCGTGAGCTTGAAGATGTTAGGCCTAACATGGGAGCCACTACAGAAGGGCGGCCAACTTCCAATTATTCCTGGTCCGGAGGTTTTATTTGGGTCGTCGGCACTTACCAGGAAAAAACCATTGCGCCGATCATCTCAGAAAACAAACGCGGCAGCCGTCAGTTGACCCTTGCCAAAGCGACGAAGTTAAAGAAGGGGCAGGAGGTGATGGTCGAGGTGCGGGATGACGGAAAAAACAGTTTACTGAGTCATCTTTATAGTGAGGATCCGGGTAGTACCAAAAGGATTACAAAAGCGATCAAAACACGAATGGTGAGCCGGATTGAATCGGTTGAGGGCAAGGCGTTGACTCTGGAAAGACCGCTGCGCTTTGATATACGCAAAACATGGCAACCCGTTTTGAAGAGTATCAATCCAACCGTCACTGAAGTCGGGATCGAGGATTTGACGATAGAGTTCCCCGTGAAGCCTTACCTGGGCCATTTCACCGAGCGTGGCATGAATGGTATCGCGATGACCAAGGTAGCGAATTGTTGGGTAAAAAATGTGCGCATATCAAATAGTGATAGCGGAGTTTATTTGTCGGGGGCTTTTTGCACCGTAGATGGGCTGGTGATCGATTCACAGCGTAAAGCCTACAAGGGGACGACCGGGCATCACGGGATTTTTCTGGGCATGGATAATCTTGTGCGTAATTTTGATATTCGAACCCACTTCATCCACGATTTGGGTTTTGGTTATTTGAGCAATGGTAATGTGTATAAAAATGGCAAAGGCATTAATTTGTCACTCGATCATCACAAAAAGGCCCCCTATGAAAATTTGTTTACCAATCTGGATGCTGGTGAGGGCAGCGAAATCTGGCGTTGTGGTGGAGGACGGGATTTGGGAAAACACTGCGGTGCTCGTGGTACTTTCTGGAACATCAGAACCGGGCAAAGTGTCATTTGGCCTCCCGTCAGGTTCGGGCCTGATTCAATGAATCTGGTTGGATTGAAAATCGAAGGGAAGTCCATAAAAAATCTGAAGGGGAAATGGCTTGAGACCATTCCGCCAGAGCAACTAAAACCAGCTGATTTGCATGCGGCGCAACTTGAGCGACGACTCAAGCGCAAGTCGGGGAAATAGCAGGGAAGTTTTTTTGAGTTTATTTATTCAATTTGACTACAGGTCTAATAATTCTATATTTCCAGAATAATGAAAATATAGGCAGTAGTCTTTAATCTGTAGTGAAGCCATTTTATGGGTCTTGATAAAACATCGATGGGATTTTTTGAACGTCATCTGACTCTGTGGGTGGCTGCGAGCATTGTCACCGGTATCGCTCTTGGCAAAATGGCACCCAATTTGGCCAGGGTGTTAGACGGTTTGTCGATTGAAGTCAACGGGGCACCGGTGGTTTCCATTCCCATTGCCATCTGTCTTTTTTTCATGATGTACCCAATCATGGTGAAAATTGATTTTGGTGAGGTGGTCCAGGCCAGTCGGAATCTTAAACCTGTTTTATTAACTTTGACCATCAACTGGGTGGTCAAGCCCTTCACCATGCTGGGCATTGCTACTTTGTTTCTGGCTGTATTTTTCAAGGACTTGTTACCAGGTACGGAAATTGTCAAAGATGGCTCTGAGGTGGATTTGTATCGTTCCTACATTTCCGGTGCCATCCTACTGGGCATTGCGCCCTGCACGGCGATGGTATTGGTTTGGAGTCATCTCGCCCGGGGGAACCAGGGGCTGACTTTGATCATGGTGGCGATCAATTCCTTAACCATGTTATTGCTCTACGGTCTACTGGGAGGCTGGTTGCTGGGAGTAAATCAAATGCCGGTGCCGTGGCAGGCTTTGTTGTTGTCAGTAGGAATCTATGTGGCTTTGCCCTTGGTGGCAGGTTATTTCTCACGCTTGTGTATTCTGAAATACAAGGGCCTGCAATGGTTTACGGATGAATTTCTGCGGGTTTTGACTCCGCTGTCGATTTTTGCTTTGTTGGCGACATTAGTGCTGCTTTTCAGTTTTAAGGGGGACACTATTCTGGCCAATCCTCTGACCATTTTATGGATTGCCATCCCTCTGGCGGTACAAACGATGCTGATTTTTTCACTTACCTACGCCCTTGCCAAGTGGTTTGGATTTTCTTATGAGGATGCTGCTCCATCTGCGATGATCGGAGCTTCCAATCATTTTGAAGTCGCCATTGCTACAGCTGTGATGTTGTTTGGGCTCTCCTCCGGAGCGGCACTGGCTACGGTGGTCGGTGTGCTGATCGAAGTGCCTTTGATGCTGTTTCTGGTTCGGGTTTGTCAGCGCACGCAACACTGGTTTTCAGCCAAGAATAGCTGAAGGTGTGAAATAACAAAAGGGAATCAGGAATTATGAAACTCAATGAAGCCGTTATTTCACTCGCAGCTTTGGCGCAACCCGCTCGGTTGAAAATATTCCGCTATCTGGTTCAGGTGGGGGAGGAGGGGGTATGCGCCGGGGATCTCGCCGATGAATTTGATCTACCCAAACCTACGCTTTCGTTTCATCTCAAGGAACTGGTGAACTCAGGCCTAGTTGACTCCCGCCGCGAAGGCCGCTCGATTATCTACCAACTGCGGGTGGAAGGGATGAGCAATTTGATGACCTTTCTCAGTGATGACTGTTGTCAGGGACGGCCGGAGCTGTGCCTGCAGTTCCCTTTGGAAAAATGCGGTGAGTCCGAAAAAGTCTGAGTTTGATTATCACTAACAATGATGTCAGGAAGTTGGAGACTGTAATTTGCTTGTCCTGATCACTTGGGAGGTTCCTCGCCTCGGGAATTAAAATATTCGCGCAGGAAAACTATATCACCTTCATCTATGGAATGATGAGTGTGGACTTTCATACGCCATAACAGGCGAGAAGAGGCGAAGGGGATCTGCACACTTTGGACTTCACGAAGGGCAATGTTTTTAGCAGCATGGGCGTAATCAATGCCACAAGCTGATTTCATCAGCTATCCTGACAACGGTGTATTTTTCCACATCACCGGGATTGAGTTGTTTTTCGCCACTGGATCATGTCAGCCTTTCTGCTTTCCTCAAGAGAGAATCTGGTTCTGGGTTTTCTCTTTCCAACCCATTTTCCAATGGTTTCTTCCACATTAATCCCAGGGTGGCATTGGTCATCCGTTTGTGCGTGTAATCTATAAATAGACGGAATATCATTTCGTCTTACTTTATTGCCATCGCCTAGCGGGTTTTGATATTGTTGATCTTTTCCAACCGTTCCGGCCACTTGAAAGTCGGGGATTTGGAATAGTCGTAATTTTCCAGGTGAGCCTGTAATTTGCGTTCAGGAGGTTTGGTGTAAACAAGTTTGGTGTCACCAAAAACCTCTTTTAGGAGTGCTGCCAGATCCGGGTCGTATTCAATCAGTTCTTTCCTCGTATTGACGTGATTGTGTTCGTAGTCGTTCTCGCGATTGTTATTGAACCAGGACTGAACCCCTTCAGCGAAATACTCACGGGAATTAGTGGAGGGATATTTGTCTTTCCACAGTCCTGCTTCCATGGCCTTTTCCCATGCTTTTTCAAGACGGACGTCGAAAGTGGGATCAATGCGCTTGAGCCCACGCAGGTGCATCATGTGGGCAAACTCATGGATGAGAATATTTTCTTTTGAGTAGGGATCACCGGGGAAACAGAGAAGGTTCTCTTCTGCACAACTAGCGACAGGATCGGTTTCGCTGCCTCCGAGCCCCCTGGCTCGTCGATCCCACCAGTCGGATGATTGGGTCTTTGATTTTTTGCCCATATGCGAATGCTCAGGGACATCGGTGGTGTATTCATC
>DAOUQC010000036.1 GCA_030625775.1 Verrucomicrobiota bacterium | reverse complement strand
TCCGTCATTTTTGGGCCAACGAACTGTTCTGGAGTAAACAGCTAATGGAGAATCTTTCTTTGGCTCGAATCGAGATAGAGCAACTCCTCGCTCCGACTTGATAACCTTGCCTTTTACCTCTCGTTTATCCGTGCCTTGCATGGCCCCACTGTGCCTGATGGTGGCCAGATGTAAACACAAAAAGGGTATGTAATAGATATAAAAACTCCACAGGCCTTATGCTATCGTTAAATACAGCGGTTTCCGGAACCATAGATGTAGGTTCGATTCCTACTGGGTGTATTTTGGCGGGGGGGTGAGGGATTAAAGGTGAAAACGACTTGGAGGAAATACTCGTTTTCTAGGACTGGTAATCAATATGCCTCAATGCGGGGGATGTTGAAAATACTCGCTTGCGGAAAGAATATCGGTTAAGGTATGAACATGCCAACTGTCACAGAACTCATGAGCGACGTTCTCGACTTGCCGAGGACAGATCGGACTTACCTCACCAAAAAACTCCTTGAGAGTCTCGACAAGGAGGAAGCGCTCACCGAGACGCAGAAGCATACCCTGGAGCGCCGTTCTCAGGAGCTCAGGGACGGGACGGTGGCGGCAATGGGGTTGGAGGATCTCAAGGAAGCCGTGCGCCAGAAGACGGCATGACCAACCTCGTCATCCATCCGGAGGTGGGCGATGATGTCGCGGAGGCTGTCAATTGGTACAAGGGGATCGACCCTGAACTGGCGGTACGGCTGAGTGATATAGTCTACGGGTGCATCGAGCGTGCAAAAGAATCGCCGTGGCACCATCCGAAAATCCACTTGGAATACCGCAGGGTGTTGTGCGAGCCCTTTCCCTACAAAGTAATTTTTGAAGTCCTCGAAGACAGGCAAGCCGTGCATATCGTTTCGGTGTTCCACCACAGCAAGGATCCTGATTTGTGGAAAGAACGGATCTGATTTTTTTTAGCCGCCTTGATTCGCCGCACCGTTTTGTGTTAGCACAAAAACGGGTCAGGAGAATATTCTTGCAAACAGAAGCAACAGGTTTCCGCTGAACTCGAACCACTCCACCCTCCGCCGTATGAAAGTGAATATGTCAGGTAGGAAATTTAAACCTGGCCTTCAAGCTCCCGGCAGTTATAATTATATTCCGCACTCAATCACCCGATCCAGATTGGACTCGACCAGGCCATGTGGCCATTGTGTTGCTGCACACGAACGTAATACCAATCTGCTTGCTTGCTGTCGGAGCGGGAATCCTGCCAGCGGAGGGTCGCGCTGCGCTCAGAGGGACCGACCAGTCGTTGCAGTGAAAAACTCTCGGCGGTGAAGGTTCCGGTAAAATGGATCTGGTTGTCTTCTTGAAGATCGCGCAGTGGGGTGGTCAACCTTTCTGCTGTGGGTTCGCGCATACCGATAGTGAGTGCTGCGTCGGGATCGGTCGCATCGATTTCTAGAATAACGGCTTTGGTGGGGTCTTCTGCATAGGCTTTGACCCGGGTGGTGTAAGATTTTAGCTGCAGGCGGGTGGGATCGATCACCCGTAACTGGTCGCGGCGCTTTTCATCGAAAGGACCGGATTGAAAACAGGGGATGGCATCGACGAATTTACCCCCTTCAATTTTAATATCCATATCCCAGTCGCAGACCCGTGCGATATCGAGGGCTCCCCAAGGCCCCCAGCCATATCGAAGTCGACATTGGACTCTGCCAGGAAGGGCGGCCGGATGTTGCGCGGTGTCTTCCGGAAAGTGGCGTTCAATGACCTGGCCGTTGCGGATAAGCTCAATCATTTTGATGCTGTCGGGCGCGTTGACTTTGACATCGATCTGACGGTCCTTGGTGGCTTTCAGCTCAGAACCCATGGGCTGGTCATTGATGGTAAAATCCACCTCAATGCGGTCTCCGGTGATGGCATAGGTTCGACGATTGCGAACGGCATCGACGATGGATTCAGGGGAAGGGTCGCGTGCCCAGACGGCAACCAGCCCCTCACCATAAGCGCCGGGGTATCCGCGATGATTGTCGGTGGAGGCGACAAAACCAAAACGCAATCCTTGCGCGAGTTGGCGTTCGACGGTGTTCTCGGTGGAGCGCCCTCCCATGGAATGGCGGATGAAGTCACCGGGGGCGGTGACGGATTCGCTGCAGCCGTGCTCAGAAAAAATTTCAACAACCGGTGAAACCGATGAGTTGAAGTGATCAAAGTTGGCGCCGCGCCAACCGCGTGCGTAGGCCAGATGATGGGGGATGGCCAGGGCGTTTTTAGCCCCGGAAAACTTGAGTAGTTTATCCACATGGTCGGGCAGAAAAAGCTCCGGCTGGTCTTCGGGGAAGATCATGCAGTAGTCACCGAACTTGCTGGAGTGCCATTCGTAGCCCAGCAGGGCTCCAAATTTATCGGAGTTGGCTTCCTGGATGAGTCCACGGGTTTTTTCCCAGTGATCACTATGGACTTTGAATCCCTTGACCCACTTCAAGTGGCTGTCGCCGGGCATTAGGGGCAAATCGTGCCAGGAGGCGTGCCCGGTGAAAGCAAAGAAGTCGAGATGTTCCTGGGCAATTTCGATGGATCTTTCGAGTGTGCCCTTGGCGTATCCGACAGCATTGTGATTGTGCAGGTCTCCCCAGTAAAGCTGGTAGCCGGACTTGTCGTCATTGTTCTGAGCCTGGGCTCTGGAGATTGGGCGTATGGCTCCGAGCAAGCTGGCGGCCAGTGAGGTTCCTACAAATTTTCTGCGGGTGAGAGGCATGGGAGGATGAGTGAAGAGTGAAAAGTAAAAAGTGAAGAGTGACTATTGCAATCTCTCTAACAATTGGCGGATGAGGTCGATGTTTACGCCGGGAGGTTCATTATCGATCATCCATTGCAGATCTTCAATGGCGCCATCGCGGTCATCAGCTTGGAAGCGGATCCGGCTTCGTTCAAAACGTTCGGGCGCACGGTCAGGATCGATGCTCAGTAGGAGATCGAGGTAGGGAAGCGCCTTGCTTGAGTCTTTTTCATTGATTTCAAGATTGATGAGGTTGTTGAGCATACGCAGCACGATGTTGCGCTTGGGTGAGGGCTCTAGTGAGCGTTCATCGAGAGCTTGACCGGTGGTGCCTCTGACGAGATCGGCGGCCTCGGATTTTGAGATGGATTTACCTGCTTGGAAAGTATCAAATAGATGAAGCTCGTTTTTTGAAGGGAGGTAGCCGACGGCAAAATGTCCGGGCAGAGGGATACCGTAAACGTGGGGGATGTCGAGCAGGCGGGCGAGTTCGATGTAAACAACGGAAAGGGTGATGGGAATGCCTTCACGATCATCGAGCACTTCATTGAGATAGCTGTTGGAGCGGTGGTAATATTCCCCCCGGCTGCCGTGAAAACCGTTTTCCTGGAATAGGAACTGTCCGAGACGTTCTACTTTTTCGAGGTCGGAAAACTCTTCTGAAAGGGTTTGCCTGGCCGATGCGGCCAGGCGGTCGAATTCCAGTAAGTAGCCACCGACATCCAGTTCGATATTGTCAAGTTTGGCGATCAGTAAACCTGCTTCGAGTAGGTTTATATTGTCTTCATTCTGATTGAGAATTTTCAGCAAGCGTTGTTGGATGTTAGTTTCGTGTAGCATTGTAGTTAGTCTTCTGAGTTCGAGAGCCCGGGCTTCGAGTTCATCTGCTTTTTCACTTAGTAATTTTCTGCTGGGTTTTACATGGGAGGCCAGGGCAGCTGCAAATTTTCGTCGGTCACCTCCCTTGTTTGAGAAAGCGTTGATCTGTTTGGAGAGCCTGGTCATCAGTTCCTTTGCGAGAGGTTTCTCTGATAGGTCAGAGCCAATCCGGAACGCCTTGAAATGGGCAACGGGTTTTCGAAAACGACAGAGACCAACTTTTCCTCCACGCAAAGCATCATCTTTGACTTCCATGACAACTTGTCCGTTCACAAAGCAGGTGATTTTGTCCTTTGTGATTCGAGCCCGGATTTGATTCCATTCACCGGAACGGTAGGCATCGCTTCCCACTTGTTTGAGAATTTTCCAGGAATAGATATCCGGTCCCTCGAATCGGGTGAGTCGCAGCTGTCCGTTGCTGGGATAAAAGCCATAGTGTACTTCATTGCCATCTGAAGCAAAAGCCAGTCCAGCAGCTCCGCTCTCATCCTCCAGTTTCACTTTGACCGCCACCTCGTAGGGAGCGTTAGGGACGGATTGCTCGGACAGGCAGAGGGTGCGTCCGCCAAAGCCACTGCCATAGGCATCGATAGTGATGATTCCGGCATGCTGCTTCCATTCGCCTCCCATGATAGGCTGCCATTGGTTGGGGTCGAGGTTACCAATAGTCAGCCAGCTTTTGATCGGAACCGGATTGGGTTTGTCGATCATCGATTTCAGGATATTCACAGGAGTAGCAAATCCGAGGTTTGGTGTGACCAGTGACTTGATGGTTACGATTCCCAGCACTTTGCCATCAAGGTCAACGATGGGTCCACCGCTGTTCCCCATTTCAATCGGTATGGCCACCTGGATCATGGGGAAATCAGGAACCCCGCCTTCTATGGTGAAGTCTTCCTCAAGTTTGCGGATGGCCGAGACAAGGCCGTTCACAACGCTGAATTGCAAACCTCGTGGATTGCCAAAAGCTACAATGGCTTGTCCTTGTTTGATTTTGTCAGAGTCGCCAATGTGCAGAGCTTGCAGTTTTTCTTTGGCGTTGATTTTGATGATGGCAATATCAGCCCTGCGATCCCAGGCATGAACTGCTGTCGCATTGTAACTGGTGCCGTCGTGAAGTTCGACTTGTATGGGGCGCCCGTCACCGATCACATGAAGGTTGGTGGCGATCAGTCCGTCTGCAGAAATGATGAAGCCGGTGCCCGTGCCTCGGATTTTCCCCTCACGGCTGGAATGGGTAATGGTTACTAATGAGGGTAGCGATTTTTCTGTCAGCTTTTCAATGCGACCATCTTCAAATACCGTCCCGTTGGATTTGAACACAGGCTGGGGAGTGTCTGTGGCGGTGAAAGGATCCGTAGGGTCCGGTTTGTCTTGCGCAAAAATGAAAGGGGAGGCTGTCAATGCCGCAAAAGTGCTGAGCGTTAGGGCTTTGAGGCAGATTCGATATCGATTCATTAAAGTTTGGAGTTTTCAGCTTAATGGTAGCCCCTATTCATTACAAAGGAAATGGAGAGGGATGGGCAAAGGCTCGGCTGGGGATAACTGGGTTAACCGTTGGCGATAAAGTCGGGTAAGAGTCAAGCAATCACCGGAAGCAAAAAAACCTGGGAATTGTCAGGGCAATCTGCGCAGAACGTTGCGGCAGTATTGCAGTAGAGGTGAGATGATTTGACAGATAAATACCTGCTTTACAAACAAGCAGTTGTCAAATTGGGGGGCGAACCGTCAGTTCAGAAGTTCACCACTAATGCTCCGAACCGGGGTTCGGGTTGTTGAGTGATCTCTGCCTTGAGATTCCTTTATTCTATTATTGGATTGTTTATTTTGTCCTTCTTCCTGGAAGCACGTAAAAGTGGTACTTAACTAACAGTGCATTCAGACTCTGGGCATCATCCGTTTGGATGGCTGTTTGAATCTGGAACACCGTTTCAGGTGAAGGAACCCGTTCAGGGAATCTGACTGATCCATTGTTTCCGATAATGATGGGTGCTATTTGTGCCATACGATTTGCACTGGCGCGTGATGATGCGCTGCTTTTTATGTAGACACCTCCCATAGATATCGAAATAAGAACCAGAAAGAAAAATGCGGTTTTGATTATACCCATGATGATAATGAGGTCAGTTTCTTTCTTCCAAAAACAAGACCTGGCAAGCCGAGCTAGAGCCGTTTTTTGGAAAACGTGTAATT
This sequence comes from Verrucomicrobiota bacterium, assembly GCA_030625775.1. GTDB lineage: Bacteria > Verrucomicrobiota > Verrucomicrobiia > Verrucomicrobiales > DEV007 > JAADHD01. The sequence goes on along the minus strand of DAOUQC010000036.1, from coordinate 39,389 downwards.
ACATTGTGTTCGATTTATACAAATTAGCTTTTTTATAATAGGAGGGTCAAGGTTTTTTTGTAAAAAAGTTAAAAGTCGCCTTGTATAGCTTTTTCATGCAAAATAGCAGTCACAGAGGGGGTGGCAGTGACAATAGAAGAATGAATGCATGCGGACTGGGTAAAATCCCTTAAATACTGATGGCTGGTGGATATTCATCTGAAAAATTTATAGACTACGTGCGTGAGAATCACGCAGGGTTACGCGGCTTCGTGAGAAGTTTGGGGGTTGCATCGATGTGGGTGGATGATTTGGCTCAGGAAGCTTTGGTGATTGCCTATCAACGAATGGATGATTTTGATGAGACCCGGGACTTCGGGGCCTGGGTGAGGGGAATTGCCCGCAATTTGGTAATCAATGAACGCCGTAAGGATGCCCGTAGGAAACGTATTATATCCGATAACTTGACGGAGGTCTTGCTGGCCTCGTCCTCGATGCCTGAAAATGAGCCTGAGGAAAAAGGGGACCGCGCCCAGGCAAAGGTGGCTGCTTTGAGAGAGTGTTTGAAGCGCGTGCCGGAAAAAAGCAGGACTTTGGTTCAGGCAAAATATGAAATGGAGTTGTCAGCTCCTGACATAGCGACTCAACTGGATATGTCAGCTGCAGCCGTCAGGAAAAGCTTGGAACGAATCCGGAAGGCGCTGCATAAATGCATGCAAGTGCGATTAGCGGGGGGGGGAAGTGCGGGATGAATAAAGACGCTGACAGGTTTGAAAAACTGCTCACCCGTTTCATAAACGGTGAGTGTGGGCCGTCCGAACGCAATGAATTGGCTCAATGGTGTGCGGCTGACCGGGAACATTGCCAGACAGTAATGCAGGCGTTATCCTTTTCAGAGCTGTTGCATCAAGCTTGTGTGAAGAAGGATGATTTTGAGGCCGGAGTGCAGGAAGAGCTAGGTTTAGCGAGAGCTGGCGCAGAACTTCATCTCGAGCGCCTTCTGGCCGGGGAAACAGTGGCTGCGGACGAAGATGCGGCATGGGTTGATAATCTGGCAGCTCAACCAGGCTTGAGCAAACAACTGCGTGGCGAGCTTGAGTTCGAGGAATTGATTGCCCAGGCGGCTTCGGCGACAAAGTCGGAGGAGGCTTTTGTGCAAGCCCTGTCGACACGAATGTGGGCTGAGGTGGAGGAAGATCACTTTGTAGAGGATCTGGCTTCGAAAATCATTGAGTTAGACACGACTCAAACGCATCGGGATAACCGTATCGTTTCCATTGCGTTGGCGGGAGAAGCCGGGAATCCCCCGGAACAAACAAACCCGGCCTGGTGGGCTTTTTTGCCGAAACCTGTTTTGGCAGCCGCCGCGGTGGTGGCTTTGAGCGGAATTGTTTTGTGGAATGTTCTGCCGGGTTTTGAAGTAGGGCAATTGGTAGCAGAAAGCGGTGAGGTGATTTGGGATGCAGAGTTTGGTGAAACACCGGGATCTGACGGGGGATTTGGAAAGGGGCTTTATCGTTTACAAAGCGGGGTGGTGTATCTGCGATTTCCAGATGGCGCTGAAATGAGCGTGGAGGGGCCGGCAGAATTTGAAATCAAAGGGAAACGGGAAGTTGAGGTTCATTCGGGCCTGGTGGTTGCGCGTGATGGGCTTCATGACAAACAGGATTTTGTTTTCCAGGCCAGGGGTCTGGATCTGGCTGGTGACGGATCTACGATGGGGGTCGATGTCAGGGACGGGGAGGCCCCGGAACTGAGTGTATTAAGCGGTGGAGCTGACATACGTCTGGCATCAGGAGGGGAGAGACGCCGACTGCGTAATTTTGAAGCTGTCCGTGCGGACCTTGAGCGAGACAAGTTGGTGGACATTCCATTTAATGCGCGCCCGTTTTCCAAAGCCTGGGAACTGATGGCCGGAGTGGCTGCCAATACAGGAACAGTAGAAGTAGTGGTGCCGGGAAGCCAAAACCGGCGTGTTCTAGGTGGTAATCGAGTTCGGGTGACGGTGGAGCGTGATCAATTTGAATTGCCTGATAATGGGCAATTGGAAGTGGATACTTTATCAAAAGGCCGGTTTGTATCGTTGGACGCAAACCAAGCGGGAGAAGTTCTTTCTGAAAAAGGGCGGCTGCGTTCTTATTTGTTGGAACTCAAACCTGGCGAGAATGCCAGCCCTGCATCCACACTCGAAGCATCGATGACCTTTGATTACCCTGTGGTCGGGTTGATTTTTTCTGATGACCGCTTGCTGGACTCAAATGAATTGCTGGGAGGGGGAAACGAATTGCTTAACAAATCCATCGCCAAAGGACAGGTGCTGTTGAGTGATGACGGTCGAACGGTTAATCTGCTTCTTCCCAATGAAGGTTCCCATCTTGCTTTAGGAAGCGTGAGAGTGCTGGTGGCACTGAATTGAAGTTCTCTACGAACTCAACTGCAGATATATCACCCCCTGCACAGCGATGATGGCACCGAAGAGGGTTTTCATTGGAGGGCGTTCTCCGTCGAGATACCAGGTCATGGGAATCAAGAGGATGGGAGCGGTGGCGACAACTGACAGCACCAGGGCACTTTCCATTGACTGCAGGGCCCATTGAAAGCAACTCACACCGATGACCGGACCGAACAGGGCAGATCCGATAATCCAGTAGGAGAGGGTGGAGGCGGGGAGGCGGGCTTTTTCCCCGATGATTTTTGCCGGGGGATGAGTGGGGCGGCGAATGGCAAAAACAATGGCGACTACGATGAAACCGGCAATCACTCGTTGGAAGGCCTCACTGAGACCATTGATGTCGATACCAATCAATTCTTCGACTTCCTGAGCCCGCCGACTGATCACCGCTCCGCACCCCTGGCCAAAACCGGCAATCATTCCAGCAATGATACCGGGTACAAATCGCCCCCGTCGGGTGGTATTCCTGCCTGTTTTTCCAGGATGGATGGATAGGCCAACGCCAAAAAGAATCACGGTGATTGCCAGCCATTGATGAGGGAGCAGGCCATTCCCCAGCCAGAGGAATTCCACTGAGGCGGCAAAAATAGGGGCAAGGCACAGATTCATCAGAATGGTCAGCCGGGTGCCGATTCGCTCGAAGGCGTAAAACAGGGCGATATCGCCGAGTCCAAAACCGACCGCCCCGCTGATGAAGAGCCAGGTGAAGGTGCTGCGGTGGAGGGAATCCGGCCAAATAAGAAATACTAAGGCCCCCAGAACAGCGGAGGCGATCAGCAATCGCCAGAAGTTTGCCCGCAAACTGCCCATTTCCATAGCGATGCGGTGACCGCAAATAGCCGAGAGGGCAAAAAGAATCGTCGTGAGAACAGCAGCAATCATGCAAAATCCAGTGGCAATTTCATCTCTCCTGCGTCAGGTTAAATAACTAAAAATAACGATATCCACTCATGCAGTTTACGGAAAAAGAAGCAAAATCCAAGTCATCAAGTGAAGTGTCTGATGTAGTCGAGCCGCAGGTGTGGCGAAACGGGAAAGTAATCAGTGCCGATGAAGCCAGGGTTTCGCCCTTCGATCACGGGGTTCTGGTGGGGGATGGCGTTTTTGAGACTTTGAATTCCTACAATAGTGAACCCTTTGCCGCTTCACGGCATTATGTCCGGCTCCAGAACTCGGCGGGCAAGCTGGGTTTGCAGGTGCCGGATGAAAATGACCTGCTTGAGGCGATGCGAGAGGTGATGCAGGCGAACGGGCTCAGTAAAGCCAGGATTCGAATTACGATTACGGGAGGTATTTCTCCATTAGGCTCTGACCGGGGAACGGCGGAACACACGGTATTAGTAGCTGCGTCATTGATTCCGGAATACAAGGAAGTGGGGAAGGTGATTACGGTTCCCTTTACCCGTAATGAGAAGAGTGCTCTGGCTGGAGTAAAATCGACTTCATACGGGGAGAACGTGATTGCTCTTTCTCTTGCCAAAAAACAGGGTGCTGATGAAGCGATATTTCCCAACAATTCAGGAATGCTTTGCGAGGGGACTGGATCAAATATTTTTGTAGTGATTGATGGTGAACTCATCACGCCAACGCTTGCCAGTGGTTGTTTGGCTGGAGTGACTCGTTCGGTGGTATTGGATATTTGTGATCAATTGAAAATCGAGGTGAGTGAAAAAGATATTCCTCTGGATGATTTGAAGAAGGCGGAAGAAGCCTTTTTGACGGGTAGCTTGCGTGAAGTGCAGGGAATAGCGAGTGTGGACGGGGTGGATCTGTCGTCAGCGCCAGGGTCGATCACGCAGAAGGTCAGGCAGGGGTTTAAGGATTTTGTGAGGCGTAATCCTGATCCGTCGGCTGATGGGTTTCGCTTTGATTGAAAGCGGTATCTTGCCCAGAGGCTAAGAAATGCAAAGGAGGAGGAGTTTAATCCTTTGGAGCGTCGGTCTGCGGCCACGGGATCGACGCTCCAAAAGTGTGCTCTGTGGTAAAAAAGAGTTTCGCTTTTAGCCTGGCCCGTCGGGTAAATCAGACATACGGATAGTTTGGCCTCCTTCGTCGATGGACTGGATGGCGGCGATGGCCATGCGGCTTGCTTCCATGCCATACCAGCCATTTACCAGTGATTCATCACCGCGGGCAAAAGCGGCGATGTCCTGTACCAGTTGTCGGTCAGCACCGAAGTGTGAGGTTTCGAAGGCTTCGGCTTTGCAGTGAATGACATCATGTGTTTTTTTGCCGTAATCAGTCACGATGTCGATCTCGCCTTTCAAGCGGGTCAGAATGACCCGGCCTTTGGTGCCGATCAGTTCAAGGGTTTCTTCATCTTCAGCTTGTGGGCCGTAGATGGAATAGAAGATGGAGGCGACAATGCCATTGTCATATTGATAGTGGATTGAAGCATGATCAAAGATGTCGGCCCCTGCTTTATAAACGCAATTGTCTTTCCGCTGTGAAGCATCAGCGTCTCTGCTTATGGCCTTATCTACGGCTCCGCGATGCTGATCCTGGGTGTCGGGTCTGGCGGTTTCTGCCCGGTAGGGGCAATCCTGATCATCGCAGACAGAGCAAAATTCAGGTGCATCTTTGCGTTCTTTAAAAACATTGCGACCTCCAAAGGCATTGGTTTGCAGACAACGACCCCCGGCAAACCAATTGAACACATCGGTGTAGTGTGAAGCTTTGTCGTTTAGCGCTCCGCCGCTCATGGCACGAGTACGGTGCCAGGTCTGAAAATAAAAGGAGTATGGCAAGACCGCCCGGATCAGCATCATTTTCAGATCGCCGATCACCCCGCTTTCGACCAGGGCGTGAAGATCGGTCCACGGTTTTTCATAACGCCGGGTGAAGCCCATGATGATTGGATTGTCCGCCTGATGTTCTGCTTCACGAATCGCAACCGAGTCTTCAATCGTGTGGGCAATGGGTTTGTCCAGATAGACTTTTTTGCCTGATTGAATCGCCGGGATCGCGGCTTCCAGATGAGACGCCGTTGCGGTAGTGATCACTATCACATCCACTTCTTCATCATTGATCAGGTCTTTCGGATCACTATAGAAAGTCGGTGTAAAAGCTTCGTTGCCTGCGGCTTTGGCGGCTTGGTTCAAGTCTCCCAGTGCAACCTTCATCCGGATGGGCGTGCGATTGCAGAGGGCGGTGATGGTGATATCCAACTCTTTGCCTTGGGCGGCTATCTGACGTCCGATGCAGGTAATGCCTCGATTTCCTGTGCCAATAATGCCTACCCGGATAGTGTTAGTTTTCATTCGTGATAAAGTTGGTTAAAATCAGGATGCAGTGCTGTCTTTTTGTTCGCGAAAGCAAAGGAGAAAAACGATAAGCCCGACCAGGGAAATCACTCCAAGCGAATACCAAAACGGTTGGAATTCGGCATAAACGAATCTATTTCCTCCAGCAAAAAATTTGGCGAGTAAACCGTTCATTAGAACCGCCAATAGAGGGCCGATACCATACCAGATAAAGTTGAAAACAGATTGTGCGGAATTAGCCACATTTTTAGCTGCGATTTTATTCATGTAAATAAAACAAGTGCTGGTAAAAAATGCATAACAAAGTCCGTGAACACCCAGGCCGGCAATGATTAACCACATCGGAATTCCGAGTGTCCCGAATAGAAAGAAGCGAAAGGCATAGGCGGTGATTCCAATCGACAGGATGGCTTTAAATCCGATTTTCGGAAGCAATCTACCGAGAACGATATACATTAATATTTCACAAATCTGGCCGAGTGCCATCGCTGGTAACAGGTAAGCATCGCTTAATCCCGCCTCTCCCAGGAACTTTGCGCATTGCATGAAATAGAGATGATTCATCGGGCTGATGATCAGGGTAACGGTTAGTAAAACGGCAATAGACGGAATTTTCAGCAAAGCAAAGGCATCCGCAATCGCGGGGCGTTTTGATTTGGATTCAAAAGGCGGGGCTTTTGGCAAAAAGAAAAAAGCCCAGACTCCGTAGAAAAAGGCAATAATTCCCGACCACATCACAGATTTTTTCATCTCGGCAGCAACCATGGGCACGTCGTCACCTTTGAAAAACGGAGGCAGCCAGCTCGGCTCGACGTTTGTTTTCAACACGAGAAAAGAAAAAGTCCATCCGCATAGAACCCAGCCTACCGCAGTCCAGAGCCGCACTCCGGGAAACTGGCGATCCGGGTCATCGAGATTTCGCATTGCCAGAGCATTACAAATGGCTGCGGCAGGCATGAACATCAGGGTGAAAGAAACGGAAAGTAAAAGCCACGCGATGAATGTCGATTGGGGATAGACGGCAATTTTTAACAGTCCACCGATCATCATCAGTACGCCGAGAACTCGTTGTGCGGGAAATCGGCGATCCGCAAACTGAACAATCAGAGGGGAGCAAAGCGCGCCAATCGATGCCGCAAATCCGACGATCATTCCCATCTGGCCTTCGGAGAAACCGAGTCCACCTTTTTCAACAGGGTCGGCTGTCAGAAATTTACCGGCAATCGGCAACCAGAGGCCGTAGATGCCGAACTGGAAGAACATCATGGCGCTGAGCTTGGTGTAGTGGCGGGGCATGGGAGGAAGGAGTTAGAATTCAGGATTCAGGATTCAGAAGAAGAGGCAAGCGGAGTTTACCAAGGGGAGGCAATCCGGGAAAAATATTATCATGAAGGAATTGAAGAACATGAAGTTATTTTCTGAGGAAGGTAGGGGAGGGAGGAGTTTTGAGTAGTGAGTTTTGAATTAAGATCTGATGAATATGGGGGAGGACCAGGCCCATTGTTCGTTTTTCTGGCGGACGCGGGTGTAGTAGAAATCCCCGTTGTTGCTGTCGTCTTTGAATTGGCAGTGCCACTTGAGTTCTTCCGGTTGGGCGGCGCGATGGATGCGCAGGGCGGGGGATTCGATACCATTGGTGAGATCGGAGCGGGCTCCTTCGATCAAGGTGGAGAGTGGCCACTGCCAGGTTTTGCCGTTGATGACGGCGTAAACTGTAGCATCTCGAGATGCTTCAACTTCCAGGCACATACCCTGCATATTGGGACTGAAGTTGTTTGCATTGCCTCCGCTGACAGCAGAAAAATTGACGGCGGTGTCGGAGCTTTGAATTACGTGCGCTGTGTAGTGGGATTCATTTTCACCCTCGGCTTCGAGTGGAGAGACGACTTGTTGACCTCTGAAACGGGGTTCGACCTGGAGGATTTTTCCCTCCTGGATTCCGAATTCAACTTCCCAATCCTGGGTCTTTTTCCGCGGCCCCCAACCGAGTTCTAGATGCAGCTTGGTGCAGATGGTGTCGCGGGGTTCCAGGCTTTCGAAATCACATTGGGAAAACCGTTTTAACAAACGGTTGTTCTTGATGATATCCACGTAGTCGATGGCTGCGCCGGCGGCAACATCGAGAGTGATGTTGTTTTCCATAGAGGGTTCGATGACAGAGCCCATGGGCTGATCGTTAATCGCAAATTTCAAATCAATGCGGTCACCGGTCATCGCCCAGGTGCGGCGTTGATACATGGCTTCCCAGATGGCGTCACGGCTAAGATTTTTTGCCCAGACGCCGGTCAAACCGTGACCGTAACTTCCGGGGTGGCCACTGTGATGATCCGTTCCACCAGTGAAGCCGAAAATATTTCCCTGGGCGAGTCCGTATTGAATAGTGCTTTCCCAATCAGAGGGGCCCATGACATGCAGGAAGGGTAGGGGGTTCTCGCTGCTTTCCGAGCACCCGTGCATCGACAACATCTCGGTGACCGGAGCGAACTCCGGGTCGAAAGTCGCCCAGTCGATCCCACGGGTGCCTGTTTTATAACCGACATGATGCGGTTGGGCCAGACTGTCGTGCCCTTGTTTTCTCAGTTCCCGAAGCTGGTTGTTCAGGTCGTTCAGATCTTTCGGATAGAGAATATCGCCCTCCAGATCCTTGTAGAGCACATTGCGGTCACCCGTGGCACAGAAGTGAACTTCAAAAGCAGGGTAAACGATGAAACTTCCTTCTTCATCGGTCTCACGCAGGGTCTTCATCATAGCCCGCCAGCCCTTTTTTAGTTTGGCAAAACCCTCTTCATGAAAGTCGATGATATGCTGGACTCGTTCATTTGGCTCCGGCATATCCGGCCAGTGAGCATGTCCGGTGATCGATACAAAATCGAGCCGCTCCCGCGCATTGGCCAGCGCGTCTTCGAGCGAACCAAGACCGTAGGAAATGTTACAGTGATTGTGAATATCACCGTAGTAGGGTTGAAGATCAGAATAAGTCATAAGTAAAAAGAGTGTGTGTATTTGAGCGACTAGGTAAGGCGAAGCGTCCCGCTGAGCCGTTCGATTTAGAGTTGTTCTGCGGCTCGCCAGGGACAGCTCGCCCTACCGAATACATCCCAAAAATCTCACAAATTCTGAATGATAAATCAAAAATGCTTAGTTAAATGATTCCATGTTGGCCGGGCATAGCGACTTTCCATTTTGGGAGTTCCATATCCCAACTGAGTTCGGTAGGGACGAGGCGTTGTGGTTTTTTGATCATGTCCTTCCAGGTGATGTTCTTGCCACTGTAAGCGGAGTCTCTCGCCATGATGGCCATCAGAGTAGACTTGGCCAGATAGTCGCCGTTGTTGATGTAGCCTCCCGAGCGCAGGGCGGCATACATGGCATTGTGTTCGAGTTGATGCCCTTGTTGTCCGCTCGCTTTACGACTTCTACGAGATCCGCTTTTATCAATCGATGCCCAGGCTTTGTCGCCCTCGATGGTGAAATCAACTTTTCCGTTTCCGATACAGCGTCCCTTGTTACCGTTGACCACCATTTCAAAGGTTCGGTCGCAGCCGAGTTGCTGACGGGTCGAAGCGTAGAGTTCCAAACCACTGGGGAATTTATAACAGGCGGCAAAATGATCGAAGACATGGCCGTGTTTTTCCTCAATGCGTGTCTGGCGCCCGCCGGTTGCCAGACAGCTTTCCGGATATTCTCCGGCGATCCAGGCCATACGGTCGATTTCATGAATGAATAATTCCACCATGCCGTCGCCGGATAACCAGGTGAAGTACTGCCAGTTGGCGATCTGGTATTCGAGGTCGGTCATATCTTCCTTGCGCTCGTGAACTTTTACCGGTCCGAGATAACGTGTCATGCGCATCGAAGTGAGATCGCCGATGTCACCCGCGTGCAGGCGCTTGACCATCTCGATGGGTTGCGCTTCGTATCTGCCTTGCAGACCAGCGACCAGAAACAATCCTTTTTCCGCTGCTTTTTTTGCAGACTCGAGAATGCTCAGTGCACCGGCGACATCCGTTGCACCGGGTTTTTCTGCAAATACGTGTTTTCCTGCGTCGATCGCGGCGTCAATGAACTGTGGCCGGAAGGCCGGGGGAGTGGCTAGAATAACGACATCAACATCACTGGCTAACATTTTTTCATAGGCATCGAGTCCCAGATATTGCCGGCCCTTGTTCACTTTGACCCGCTCACCGACTTCGGTTTTTTGCAAAGTCTCCAAGCTGTTCTGTAATTGATGATCAAAGACATCCGCCATTGCCACCAGTTCAACCTTGTCATCGGCGATCAGGGCCTGGCGAGCAGCGCCGGAACCTCGTCCGCCACAGCCTATAAGTCCGAGCTTCAGTGTTTTGTTATCGGCTGCGTGTCCGGTGATAGAGGAGCTGGCAAATCCAGCGATGGCGACGGAGCCCGCCAGAGCGGAGGATTTTTTGACGAAGTCGCGACGAGTGGGCTTGGCTGCTTGGGGCATGGGTTCAGATAGTTAATTCATTCTTATACATAAATGTATAATAGTAATATACATGTGTATAAGAGGAGTCAAAGAGAAATTATATACAAGGTTTGTGAGATGATGTTCAGTTATTTAAGAAAAATAGCTGCTTTTGTGGTGAAATTAGTATCTCAGAATCTCGATTTTTTCCTCCTTTGCGTTAAAAGCTCTTGAATTATTCCTTATACATAATGTATAGTAACCATTTACGAACTACGATCACCATGTCCATGACAAAAGTAGCAGAGCTGGCCGGGGTTTCCCAGGCGACCGTATCCCGGGTAGTTGCGGGCTCATCATCCGTTTCAGCTCATACCCGCCTCAAGGTTAAACAGGCGATGAAGGAGCTCGGGTTTGTGCCGACGCCTCCCAAAAAGCGTAAGAGGCGTAGCCGCAAGCAGGATGCTTTGAGCTCATCAAACGTGAAGCTGATTGCAGTTCTGGTGACTGAACATTCCCTGACACGTCATGCGGATTTTGTATTGAAGATGTTTCGTGGAGCCCGCGAGGCGGCGGAGCGGGAGGGGATTTCCGTGTGGTTGGGTAATATTCGTGATGAAGGGGATGTTGCCACAATGGTTAGGGCGGTGGGAGCAGATGGTGTATTGCTGGCAGGGGTGGAATCGTTGCCGGGTATTTCACGGAAGTCGCTCGGCAAGCCGGTGGTGTGGCTGACCTCTCACGCCAATGCCGGAGCGGATGCCATCCTTCCAGGTAACGAAGCCGCGGGAAAAATGGCGGCAGACTATTTGCTGGGGCGTGACCATCAATCGCTGGCTTTCCTCAATCTGGATGATCTTAATCCTTCGTATCAGGCGAGAGGGGAAGCTTTTGTGAAGTGCGTCAAAGCAGCCGGGGTGAAAGTTCATCATCTGGCCCTTACGGATTCTTGTTCTTCCGATGAGGAAAAATCGCTGAAGCAACTCGATTCCAGGGTGGCGGAGGGGATCAAAAAATTGCTGGCTTGCAAACCTCGCCCAACCGCATTGTTTGTTCCGTCTGATTTGATGGCAGCGTTGGTCTATCGGGAGCTCAATCGTTGTGGTGTGACTCCGGGCGAAGCTATCGACATCGTATCCTGTGATAATGAGGAGGCTTATCTGGCGGGATTGTCTCCGCGACCTGCGACGATTGATATTGCGGGTGAGGAGAGGGGACGAAGAGCGGTTTATGAATTGTTGGTACAGGCCCGCTTTCCGGGTGAGCAGCGTCCAGTTCAATTGACGGTTGAGCCGCAATTGGTCGTGAGGGAAGAGTGACAGAGCTGGCGCTTGATTTTGGAGGGGCTGAGAAGGTTTGTCCAGTTTTGTGATTCTTGAATAGCGTCATTGCGTGTGTCTTTTTACTCGCACAAAGAGGAGAGGAATAGGAAGTTGCTCGAAATAAATCAGATGGATTGAGTGCTGGGTATTATAGAGCTCAGTTCGATTTAAGTCTTATTTGGGTCTTATTTATGTATGTCATACCAGGTAATAAGTTGTGTAACTAATTTAAATTAAATGCTTTATGTTTAAAATTTTAAAAAAATCCCTATTGTGTGCAAGCCTGACGCTGCTCACCTTTTCTACCTTGGCTGAGAAACAGCAACCCAATGTGGTGATCATTTTCACCGATGACCAGGGCTATCAGGATATCGGCGTGTTCGGAGCCCAGGGTTTTGAAACCCCGAATATCGACCGTATGGCCGCCGAGGGGCGAATTTTCACCCGATGGTATGCAGCGCAAGCCGTGTGTTCGGCTTCGCGCACGGCGATGTTGACGGGTTGTTACCCCAATCGAGTAGGGATTCATGGTGCTCTGGGACCTAAAAATACCCATGGCATCAATGGCAGCGAGATGACTTTGGCTGATATGTTCAAGCAACAGGGCTACTCCACGGCTATTTTTGGCAAATGGCATTTGGGGCACCATCCTGAGTTCCTACCATTGCGCCATGGTTTTGACGAGTACTACGGCATCCCTTATTCAAACGACATGTGGCCAAAACATCCGACGGCCGGAGACAGGTTTCCTCCCTTGCCTTTAATCGAAGGGGAAAAAACGATCGGACATGCGGGTGAGGAGGATCAGACGATGATGACAACCCGGCTCACAGAGCGTGCGGTGGATTTCATTCATCGAAACAGGGAAAAGCCTTTTTTCCTCTACCTGCCCCATCCCCAGCCGCATGTGCCGCTTTATGTTTCGGATAAGTTTCGAGGCAAGACCAAACGGGGATTGTATGGAGATGTGATCTCGGAAATCGACTGGTCGGTCGGGGAAGTTTTGAAAGCTATCAAGGAAAACGGCATCGATGACAATACCCTGGTGATATTCACCTCGGATAATGGACCGTGGTTGAGTTATGGCGAACACGGAGGGTCAGCTTTGCCTCTTCGTGAGGGGAAGGGGACAGCTTGGGAGGGCGGGGTGCGAGAGCCTTGCGTGATGCGTTGGCCGGGGAAAATTCCAGCAGGCACGGTTTGCAGCGAACCAGGAATGAACATCGATATTCTGCCTACTTTGGCAAAGCTGATCGGAGCCAAATTGCCAGCACATACGATTGATGGAATGGATGTCTGGCCAATGATCAGTGGCCCAGTTGGCACGAAAAATCCGCATAAGGGTTACTGGTATTATTACAAACAAAATGAACTTCATGCGGTATCGATGGGGAAATGGAAACTTTACCTTCCGCATTCTTACAGAACGCTGGCGGGTATCTCTGGAGGTAAAGGCGGGACTCCGGTGAAATACAGTCAGGGGAAAGTGAAGGAATTGGAGCTCTACGATCTCAGCACGGACGTCAGTGAGACTGATAATGTCGCCGACCAGCACCCTGAGCTGGTGAAAAAGATGCAGAATTTTGCTGAAGAAGCCCGTATTGAACTTGGTGACAGACTCCAGAAACGCAAGGGAAGCGGGGTTCGGGAAGCGGGGCAAGTGGGAGGGAAGAAAAAGAAATCGTAGCTTTCCGTAATTCAGGCTTCCATTTTGGCAGATTTTGCCTTTATACTTAAGACCTGTGAAAGAATTCGCCTACATACACGACGATGCGGCTATGCCGGATGAACTGCGGCAGATTCCATTTTTGGAATCATTTTCCGAAGAACATTTGAATGCCGTGCTGGACGCCAGCGCGGTTTTAGAGTGCGATCCTGGAGATGCCATTGTTACCGAGGGGGCCGACGCCACTCGCATTTATATTCTACTGACTGGAGAGCTCGAGGTCATCAAGGACGATGATACGTTGACCACACTATCTTCCATTGGTGATATTTTTGGCGAATTGGCAGCCTTGGAGGATGAAACCCGAAGTGCTTCGGTGGTAGCAAAAAGTAAGGCTTTCTGCCTGGCTGTGGATCAAAAATTTCTGGAGCATATGATGCCGAAAGACGAGAACCCTTCGTTTTATGCTTCACTCTATGAATTCATCGCCAAGTTGTTAGCCCGCCGTTTGAGCGCGACTTCCGAGTATCTGGCGACAGTGGACAAGGAATTGCGGGCTTTGAAAAAATCTGCCCTGGCGGAAGCTTAGAGAGGTGAACCCTATTTTGTCACTTAGGGTTGTAGCGGGGGGTATGCACAGTGAGCCTTGAATGGTTTACAGAAAAGTTAGCTATGGGGAGCTACAACTGTGTGACGACCGCGGCTGGAATGAGCTCTAACAAAACAGGGAGAGTAAAAAATAAGAAAAATTGTGGAGAGATTGAGCTGATTATTTTCAAAAAAATGTTCGTTTTTGAGGATCCCTGCTACGACCTGGTCACCCTTGATGAGCCGGGTTACGTAGCCGTTCTCGAAAGCTAGCGGAAACTACTCTATGAGGTTGTCAGCCGGGCTAACGAACGCTGCAGCCTGGTCCTCACCGCCAATGCAGTGGACCGGGGTGATGGGCAGCGAATGCTTGATCGGCTGACCTGCCGGGTTCAAATTATCGAGACCAACGGCGAGAGCCTTTTCCTGAAGGCTACCACGCAAAACGTAAAAAACAAAAAGGGGGGCTGCAGAAACTCACTCTAGACGGACACTCAACTTGAAATCAAAATAACTCAAAGCTTACTGGAATTAACCAGGCGTTTACAATAAAGTAAATTTTGAGCGAATATTACTATTCCCTACTTTCCTAAATGCCTTCGCTATCATCACCATCTCCGGCTGACTGGGAACCGCCTTCTCTGGAAAAACTCCACCGATTGCTTCCTCATTACGAAATTTCGGCTTTGCTCGGAGTTGGAGGCATGGGTGCAGTTTACAAAGGGAGGCAAGCTAATCTCGAGCGGAATGTTGCTATTAAGATTCTTGGTGACGTAGCTTCAGAAAACGAGGATGACTTTAATTTTGCCGAACGTTTTAAGCAGGAAGCTAAGGCAATGGCTCAACTTGATCATCCTGCCATCGTGCACGTGATTGATTTCGGGCAGACTCCAGACGGACAATTCTATTTCGTGATGGAATTCATTGATGGAATGGATATCCATCAATACATCCAAAGTCATGGCGGTAAATTATCCCAGCAAGATGCTCTCTCAATTACTTCGCATGTTCTTGATGCCCTTGGTTATGCACACAGCAAAGGCATCATTCATCGCGATATCAAACCAGCCAATATTCTACTCAATCAAGATGGTCGGGTGAAAATTGCGGACTTCGGTTTGGCAAAGAAATATGGGGATGCAGTGGATGAGTCCATGCCATCCTTGACCAGGACAGATACAACGGTTGGTACGCCAGATTTTGTTGCGCCAGAAGCATTGATATCCGGGAAAACGGTCGATCATAGAGCCGATCTCTATGCGGTAGGAGTCATGCTGTATCGAATGCTGACAGGCAAACTGCCGAGAGAGAGTTTCAAGATGCCTAGCCAGTTATTTTCGGAACTGGACCCAAGGCTGGACGACATTGTAGAGAAGGCGATCGAGTCTGATCCTGAATATCGCTATGGCTCCGCGACTGAAATTCGGGCGGACATTGACCAAATCATCAGTCAGCCAATTACACAGATCAAAGTTGACGCGGAGCAAGAAGCGGCTCCAGCACTGGTAAAAAAACTAATTTTACCTGAGAATGACGGTGTAGTTGTGAAGAAAGATCCCAAACAGGCAGAGAAGGGAAAATCAAAAATCGCACTTTATATGGGTGTTGGAATTGTAGCCTTATTAGCGGTGATTGGTCTTGCGAAAGTTTTTATGCCAAATGATGAGGGTGGAAATTCCAAGCCTGAATTCACAGATGCTTATCTGATTGGGACAGAGTGGGATTACAAGGACTCCGGGGGAAGAACAGCGATGAAATTCGAAAAAAATACATTCATGCTTAGTTTTACAGGAAGTGATGGAAGAGAATTTTTGCCAAAAACTCATGACTGGAAGCTATTGAGCATTGAAGGACGGCAAGTTGAATTAGGCTATGATTTCAAAATAATAGCAACGCTAAATGAAAATTTGAAGGAAATGTCATGGCCACATGGGGACTCTATCCTAACGGCTAAGCTAATTACGAATTAGTAATCCTCATTCCCATCTTTTACGATTTGCTTAACATAGATTTAGAGGATTCCAAGTTGTTTTGGACAGTAGTAATCTGAAATCTATGAAAAGGGTCAGTTCTAGAAAACGCAAATTTGAGCTGATGCCCAGTATTTTAACAGGCTAGCGATGTTTGCTCAGATGGCTACAAGCCGCAGTGCCATAGCACCGACTCCGATGACAATGATGTCGTAGTGTTTTTCATGGAGGGGGAGGATTGAAATTGTCGAAGGGGGGTTAATGGTCGGTGACAGTGATCAGTGTTTCCGGGGCACGGCCGAATCTTTCAGTGTTCGGGTGTTTCATTCCAGAGTAACGTTTTAGAATGGTGTCCCAACAGGATGTTGGTGTAATGGGTGCCGGCCGGTGGGAACGACTATCACAAAGAACCAGGTCCTTGGTTTTGATTCCGTAAAGCCCCCCTTGCATGAGGCAATAACAGCCGTGCCGTTCATTCGGCACACCGAACAGGCCATGACAAATTTCATGAGCCAGGATTCTAACGTAACAGCGCCCTCCGCTGATTACTTGCCAATCAGGACGTCCGGAGTTTTTACACAAGGCGCCCCCTCCTTCCATAACCGGAATGGTTAATTGTCCCTTAGGAATAACAATCCTATGGAGAGAAGAGTTGGAGTCGCCCGGAGTTTTGTCCCGAATATGGATGTCCTTGATGTAAGTCTGGCCTTCTGTGATTTGCCAGATGAAGCGATTCAATCGTTGCAGACGCCATTGATATTCTTCAATAAAAACAGCATCGGCATCATCTTCAATCGTGATACTCAGTGATAGAGCCTGCTTGTTGGCTTGCAGGGAGTTTATCCATTTTTGATTGATTTCACCGGAGCGAGTCCAGTTCACTTCATCGCTTTTTCTCGAGTATCCCGTTGCTTTGCGAGTGGTGCTGTGATCGGGATCGATACGAAGTGCCAGCACCCACTGCTCCCATGCTTCATCTTCGAGCCCGTTATCCCAGGCCTACTGACCGAATTGGAAGTGACTGTAGGCGGTTTTTTTTGTGAGCACGGCCTGTTTCAGATAAGACTGGTAGTTGCCGAACCATTGCTTGGCGGGCATGGGCTTAAGCACGTGTTGTGCTTTCACATTGGCTGAAATAAAGACCAGGCTGGAGAGCGCGGGCAGAATCAATCCCAAACGAGAAAGGTGGCGAAGGCAACAAATCACACCTAACGATATCACAAGCAAGACGGGATCCGAATTTCTATTTTTTCAATGAGCCTAGAAAAAGGGCGGTCCCCGAAAATGCAAATTTTAACTGATACCAGCAAATAACAGGGTTAGGTTGAAACTGGAACCCTGCAGTCTCCGCCGTTTGAGCGCTAGTTTCCGATCTGGTGATGGTGGACAATAAGGAATTGTGAGATTTTAAAAAACTGCTTTTGCTGAAGCTTGGAGCAGTGATTGTTAAATCAGTGGGTGGAGAAGTATTTCCTCGAGCTGACTCTGGGGCAGCCGGGTTCAGGTTCTGCCATTTGAGAGAGGTGTAAACCACACCGACAAATATGGAAATTTGTCCTACAACTTTTTTGTATCCCGCTCGGTTTGTTTATTTTAGAGCTCGTAAATAATCAACCTGATAATCACGGGGAAGTGGGCTCACCTGATTTTTTTTTGCCCAGGTTTTCCATTGTTTACTGAGGTTTTTGACGATTGCCGGGTACTCGTTGGCCAGATTTTTCAATTCGGTTCGGGTAGTTTTGAAATCATAAAGTTCCCACGGTTGGTCTCTTAAAGATACCAGTTTCCAATCACCCGAGCGGATGGCGCGGTTGCCCTCGTGCTCGAAATAAAGCGTACGATTTTGTGGGTTGTTATTTTTTAACTGGGCAATCAAATCAGTGCCGGGCAAGTCGAGGGTACCTGAGTATTTGCTGCCGGAGACGATGATGGCCGTTTGCATTAAGTCAATGATGTGAGCGGGTTGGTGGTCGATTTTTCCTGCGTGATCAGCGAGACCAGCAGGCCAGTGAACGATGCAGGGGGAATTGATTCCGCCTTCATGACTGAAATGTTTGTAGAGTCTCCATGGGGTGTTGGAGGCGTTGGCCCATCCTGAACCTGCACTGTGGAAAGTGTCTGGACCACCCATTTTATCGAGACCATTTTTGTTGTGCTGGATGTTCTGGTTGCTGGACTTGATGTCGAATCCTCTCGGATCCCATTCGGCACAAGCGCCGTTGTCGGAAAGGAAAACGATGAGGGTATTGTCGAGCTCACCACGGGCTTTCAGATTGGCAATGATTCGTCCGATTTGCTGATCCATACGGTCGACCATGGCGGCGTAAATGGCCATACGCCGGGCCAGGTCGATGCGCCGATTTTTCGGCAGTGAATCCCAGGCTGGATTGGTGCCGGTTTTGCTCTCTCCGTAATTCCAGTAAGGGGAGCGTGGAGTGAGACAGGTTTCCTTGGCAATGATGCCGAGTTTTTTCATTCGATCGAGACGTTTTGTTCGCAAGGTGTCCCAGCCGTCGTGAAAGCGGTCTTTGTATTTGGCGATGTCCTCGGGTCGTGCATGCAGAGGGAAATGCGGCGCGTTGTATGCGAGGTAAAGAAACCACGGTTGGTCCGGTGTTGCGTCGGTTTGTTTGAGAAAGCTGAGTGCATGATCGGTGACTGCGTCGGTAGCGTAAAAGTCACCTTCGGGGTATTCGATTTTTTTCCGACCTTGGGGAAGGCGGATGAGGTGATTTGGATCGAAGAAACGCTTGGCGCTGGTCAGGGTGCCATAAAACTCTTCGAATCCGTGTTGGGTGGGATCAGGAGTTCCAAGGTGCCACTTGCCAGCAATGAAAGAGCGGTAACCGGCTGGCTTGAGGGCCTGGGCAATGGTCTGAGCCTGGTCTGACACCTGTCCGCGGTATCCCGGTTGCTTGATGTCCTGGGTCATGTGGCCGAGTCCGATCCGATGCGGATATTGTCCAGTCAGGATGCTTGCTCGTGAAGGGCAACAACGTCCCATAGTGTAAAACTGCGTCAGGCGAATGCCGCCCTTGGCGAGAGCATCAAGATGCGGTGTATCGATTTCACCTCCGTAGCAGCCGAGGTCGCTGTAGCCTAAATCATCGGCAACGATGAAGAGGATGTTGGGTGGCGCTGCTTTACCATTATAACTGAATAAACAGACTAAAACCGTAATAACCAGATTTTTGAGAGATCCGAAGTAGGGGGGTAATGGGAAATGGCGTGGCATCATTTTTTTAGGGGAAGCTGGGATGGGGCGTTAAATCTTGTAGCCATGTCACCCGATTTTTATTTTATAATATATTGTTCTTTTAATACTAGACATCAAGCTGTGTATTTTATTACGGTTAAATTTGGTAGAAATTTATTCAACCATAATAATCCTAATGACTGCAAGCTGCCCAGGCTCTCCCAGGAGGGCTCGGTGGAAGTTGCCTACAGTTGCTGAGCTGTATCGCATGCTTCCCCAGTATCAAATTTCTGGTATTATCGGTCACGGGGGAATGGGGGCGGTGTATAAGGGGCATCAGATTAAATTGAAACGTGACGTTGCTATCAAGGTCCTTTGTGATCATGCCGAGCAGAGTGAAGAAGACGAGCTCATCGTAGCCCGATTCAAACAAGAGGCCTGGACAATGGCCAAATTTGACCACCCGTCGATCGTTTCGGTATTCGATTTTGGAGAAACCGACGATGGTCATTTTTATTTGGTGATGGAGTATGTCAACGGAATGGACATCCATGAGTATATACAGCTTTATGGGGGGAAGTTATCTCAAGAGGTAGCCCTTGCCGTGATAGCGCATGTATTGGATGCTCTGGCCTACGCACACAGCCACGGTATTGTTCATCGAGATGTCAAACCGGCTAACATATTGATCAATCGGGAGGGGAGAGTGAAGGTGACTGATTTTGGTTTACTGAAGCGCTTCGATCAAAGCGAAAGCACGGTTGTTGTTGATTCGGAAAAATATGCAATGGGGACGCCTTATTTCATGGCTCCTGAGTTATTTGATTCAAAGGGGAAGGCGCAGGCGGATCATCGGGTGGATCTCTATTCGGTAGGGGTCATACTTTATAAAATGCTGACAGGCAACATGCCGCAAGGTTGTTTCAAAATGCCCAGCGAATTGAACGCAGATTTAGATCCGAGA
Source organism: Verrucomicrobiota bacterium (assembly GCA_030625775.1). Taxonomy (GTDB): domain Bacteria; phylum Verrucomicrobiota; class Verrucomicrobiia; order Verrucomicrobiales; family DEV007; genus JAADHD01. Next base: position 19,563 of record DAOUQC010000036.1, on the reverse strand, counting down.
GTGGACGATATTGTGGAAAAAGCCATGCAGGCCAATCCTGATCATCGTTACGGTTCTGCAACGATGATCAGAGCCGACCTCGACCAAATCGAAGAGCAACTGATAGCAAAATTCAAGACGGCCAAAGCCAGCGCGAGCTCAGTTGGAAATTAGTCCGACCACACCTCTGCAGTCTGCTTTGATGAGCCGAGTCCATCAATACCAAGTTCGATCACGTCACCGGGTTGAATCCATTGTTGTGGATTCATTCCCATGCCAACGCCGGGAGGGGTTCCGGTGGTGACGACATCACCGGGCATCAGGGTCATGAACTGGCTGAGGTAGCTGATGATGGTGGGAATGTTGAAAATCATGGTGCTGGAGTTTCCCTCTTGTCTGCTTTCGCCATTCACCGTGAGCCACATGCGCAGATTATCAACGTCTCCGATTTCATCCTGGGTGGCAATGAAGGGTCCGAGTGGAGCGAAGGTATCGCAGGACTTGCCTTTGACCCACTGCCCGCCGCGTTCGATTTGGAAGGCACGTTCGGAATAGTCATTGTGGAGAACGTATCCAGCGACGTGATCCAGGGCGTCGGCTTCTTCGACATAGGATGTTTTTTTGCCGATAACAAATGCGAGTTCAACTTCCCAGTCGGTCTTGGTCGCATTTTTAGGAATGGTCAAATTGTCGTTGGGACCACAGAGCGCCGTGGTTGCTTTGAAAAAAATGATGGGTTCGCTGGGGCAGTCCTGACCGGTTTCCTTGGCATGATCACTGAAATTCAGGCCGATGCAGACGATTTTGCCCGGACGGGATACGGGTGGCCCGAGGCGAACATCTGGGGTGAGGCGTGGGGCAGAGTCCGCATTGGCAGCTGCCCATTCTTTCAATCGGTCGAGATTGGATGGGTCAGCAAAAAAGGCTTCGTCGTAGTCCTGGCCAAATGCGGAGGCGTCGATGCGCTGTTCACCGTCAGCATCGAGTTGAAGGCCTGGTTTTTCCTGTCCGGTTTGTCCGTGGCGAATGAGTTTCATGTGCAGTGGGATTTTATATTTTTAAACGCTTATGTCTGTGAAGGGATGTAAGCAGAGATCAGAGTGATGTTCAAATGACATCTACAAAGAGACGTCGCGTTTCCAAGGGAGGAAATCTTTCTGGCCGAGCTGCTGGGCTTTGCTTTGCGCACGGCCTGAGGCGACTTCGATGATCAGATTGAGCAGGTCGTCAGCCAGGCTTTCAATGGGTGCTCGTCCGTCGATGATGGGGCCGGCATCAAAGTCGATAATGTCTGACATGCGTTGTGCGAGGGATGTATTGGTGGAAATTTTGAGAACGGGACACACAGGGTTTCCAGTGGGTGTTCCGAGGCCGGTTGAGAACACCATCATATTGGCGTGGGCACCAGCCATGGCGGTGGTGGACTCAACATCCCCGCCGGGGGTACAGAGCAGATTGAGCCCGGCTTGGGTGACTTGCTCAGGATAGTCGAGCACATCAACGACCGGGGAGGTGCCGCCTTTTTTGGCTGCACCGGCTGACTTGATGGCATCGGTGGTGAGGCCGTCACGGATATTGCCGGGTGAGGGGTTCTGGTCAAAACCGGCACCGGACGCTTCTGCACGGGTAGCGTAGGCTTCCATCAAAGTGGCAAAGCGTTGAGCTGTGATGTCATTGACGCAGCGATTGAGAAGATTCTGCTCAACGCCGCAGAGCTCGGGAAACTCGGCGAGAATAACGGCTCCCTCGAGGGCGACGAGCAGATCTGAAACCTGACCGATCAGTGGATTGGCGGAGATGCCGGAAAAACCGTCAGAGCCTCCACACTCGACACCGAGAACGAGTTTGGAAAGTGGTGCAGGTTGGCGTTCAATTTTGTTGGCTTCGACAAGACCGGCAAAAGTTTCACGCATCGCGGCAGTTAACATGGCCTGTTCGGAAGGCCACTGTTGCTGTTCGAAGATGAGCAGGCTTTTGTCAAAGTTTGGCGTGCGTTTGGCGAGTTCCTCTTGCAGGGTTTCGATCTGGGCGTTTTGACATCCCAGGCTGAGTACCGTGACTCCGGCGACATTCGGATGGGTCATGTATCCAGCGAGCAGCCCGCAGAGAGTTTGTGCATCGGCACGGGTGCCGCCGCAGCCCAGGGCGTGGGTGAGGAATTGCACACCGTCGATGTTGGGGAAAAGTCGATCGGGTATTGAATCATTTTTGCTATCCAGTTCGGCTGCAAGCAGGGCTTTGCGGTCAGCACCAGAGCGTTGCAGGTCGACAAGTTTAGCGGCAAAGCTTTCGTATTTACCTGCGCGTGCATAACCGAGATTTTTCTCGAAGGCTTCGCGCATGACTTCTATATTGCGGTTTTCACAGAAGACCAGTGGCACAACGATCCAGTGGTTGCTGGTTCCGACAGAGCCATCACTGCGGTGATAGCCCTCAAAGCTTCGATCCTGCCATTGAGTAATGTCGGGAGGAGTCCAGGCATCTGTACTTTCGGAGCGCTGATCTGCAGCGAATTTGTCGGAGAGATGAACGAGGTTGTCAGTGGTCAGGCGTCCTCCTTTGGCAACGGGTTGGGTTATTTTTCCCACGGTGACCCCGTATTGTATAGCGATCTCATCGATTGCAAAATCACGCATCGCCAGTTTATGCTTGGCGGGAACAGTTTCGGTAATGTTGATGGATTTGTCATTCAGTGTGACGGAATCACCTGAAGATAAATCAGTCAAAGCGACGGCGATATTGTCGCGGGGATCAAGTTGCAGGGCGGATTTCATTATGTGAGCTACTCGATACAATCAAAATGCGGGCAGGGAAACTGTTAATACCATCCTCCCCTTTATATCATCGGAATGAGCAGTTTTTTGGTTAATTATTACGCGCTACGCGCCAACATTAAGGAGGCCGGGATCTTTGCTGTCAACTTAGCGTTCTCACTCAGTCATATGGCTCGCCACATTCCCTCATGACGCCTTGATTTGACAGCAAATCTCTCCGGTCATTCCGATGATCTAACTGCTCAAATGGTATAAAATACTTGCCAAGTTGAGTTGGCGGGGTTTTTAAGGGGAATGAACTGTGATCTATTTAATCTGGACGGGCGTGTGGCATTGGTCACGGGCGGAAGCAAGGGCCTGGGCAAGGCAATGGCAAGAGGTTTTGCAGAAGCTGGCGCTGATGTGATGATTTCCAGCCGTTCGGAAGATGAACTCAAGGCGGCGGCTGCTGAAGTGGGCGAAGGATTGGATGTGAAGGTGGAGTGGATGGTTGCGGACATGGGGGATCGAAAGGCTTCAGATCACTTGGCGGCAGAGACCATTTCGCGATTAGGTAAGGTGGATATCGTGGTCAACAATGCCGGGTCGAACACACCGCAGCCGATTGATCAGATTGTGGACGAAGACTGGGATCGGATTATTGAATTGAATCTGACTTCCTGCATGCGTCTGACACGTGCAGTGGTGCCGGGAATGATTGAGCGCAAATGGGGACGGGTGATTCATATTTCATCGGTGCTGGGATTGGGCTCGAAAGAGGCTCGCAATGTGTACTCGGCGACCAAGGCGGGTTTGATTGGCATGGCCAAAGCGAGTGCTCTGGATCTTGGGCCGCATAACATCACGGTGAACTGCATCGCGCCAGGACCGATTCTCACTGACTTGCCGATGAGCTTGTTGGATGATGAAGAGAAAAAACAGTTTTCAAATATGACCGCACTGGATCGTTGGGGTAAACCGCGTGAATTGGCGGGGCCGGCCCTGTTTTTGGCGAGTGAAGCGGGAAGTTATACGACCGGCACGACTATCCTGGTGGATGGGGGCGCGTATGCGCGGGCTTTGTAGGCTGAATTTTGCTGAAGTAATGGCAAGTAGTGGCGCAGTCAGCCTTCCTTCCCGGCATCCATCTGTCCGGCGTAGTAGGAGTCAGGCAGGGTCCAGCAGAGGATCATGCCGAGGCCGTCTGATAAGGACTGGCTGCCGTCATCATTGCGGTGAGGCAGGGGGAGGAGATTGAAAAAAGCACCGAAGAGTGCTGCGAGGCAGAAGCTTTGGGTCGCGATCAGGAGGATGGAGTCGGAGCGATGCAGGAGAGTTGAAGGGCCGAGCAGAATGGCTATGATGAGAACCAATAGGATCTCTATGCCCGGACCAGCAGCATAAATGAGGAAATTTTTCAGCTGAGGGGAGATGAGATCGAGTGGCCGGGGGCGGACAAAACCTGAAAGAGGAAAGGTTCGGATTTCAACGGACATGTTCAGTATGCGTAATTTTCTGCGAATTTTGCCAAAACCAAGGGAAATCAGATCAACCCTCCAGCCGACGGCCCGCGCCATGAGGGCATGACCAAATTCATGGATGATCAAAAGCAGTGCCCAGGAGATCAGGAAGAAGGGCAGGGAAAGTTTGGCGATACGAAAGTCACGGGCTATTTCGGCGGTGAAGAGGCCGATGAAGAGAAAAGTAAACAAGGCGACCGTCCATTTTTCCGGTGTGTTGGCCGGGGGACGATCGGGTCTGGTGTTCGGTTCGAACAGGGTTTCGTAGATACAGGGTTAACGAGCATCAGCGACTTTGGCGCCATCACCGATGCAGACCAGCTGTCCATCAGCGGTGCTGAGGAAAAGCTTGCCGTCTGCCAGTGCGAGTCCATCCCACATGGGGGCGGGGACTTTGCTTTCGGAAAGAGTTGATCCGTCCTTGCTATTGATCACTTTCAGTGTGCCGTCCTGATGCACAACATAAAGGCGATCCTGTGAATCCATCACCATGCCGTAGAGTTTGTTTTCCATCTGCTTCTTGCCTTCGACGGTGGTGGGTTCGAGAAGTTTTTTGGGGTCAGAACTGTCGGTCCATGGATTGACCTTCCACGCGGCTTTTTCAGCAATGCGGTCACTGCGGTAAGGTCTGCCACCTTTGCGGCCTTCACCTGCGGCCTGCCATCCGGTGATCCATTTGCTATTGAACTCTTCACCGTTCTCAAGGTCGAAATCGCGACGGTAAAGAGCAGTGGTGCTGTTGAGTGCACCGATGATGGTATTGTCTCGCCATGCAGCCAATGGACGTTTGAAGGCTTCATTGGAGAAGCGGTGGATCTGGCGGAAGCCGTAAGTCCAGGTTCCCCGAGGGGCGTAAACCGATCCTTTTCCGGTGTTGAGTTTGGCAAAACCGTTCCAGGTATCGACTTCAATTTCTTTGCCGTCTTTTGAAATCATCCAACGTGACATGGCGATGCGGTCACCTTCTTTGTGCAGCAAATCAACGGGGTCAAATTCGAGCCCTGAGTTTTTGTAGAAACCGAACGACTCATCGTTGGTGCCGTCGTAACTTTTCTGCGGGATGTTGTTGAGCTTGTGCACCCACTGCTTTTCACCAGTCATTGGGTCGACGGAAAAAATGAATACACCGCCGTCGGAAAGTTCCTGACGTCCGGCAACAAAATAAGCTTTGTCATCCGAGATCAAAACCGAACCGGCAACCGGCCAGGCGGATTCGATCTGTCCGTAAGCGCCCATGCGTTCGTCGATGGGGGAGGCTTGGAAACGCCAGACAGGTTTGCCATTGTCAGCTCTTACAGCGTGAACATAGCCGCCATGATCACCAAACAGGGCCAGACCATTGTGGATGGTGGGTGGAGTATCCACCCGTCCGCGAGCGGTGAAGCGCCATACGACTTTGCCACTAGCGGTGTTAATCGCAACAACTTCATGGGCATCGGGACGAGCGACGTAGGCGATACCGTTGGCGATAGTAGGTGGGCTAAGGCGTCCTTTAACAAAGGGGTTGTCATTCCAGTCAAAGAGAAGTGGGCTGGAATCTGTGAGGGGATCTTGTTTCGGGGCGATTGCTGCTGACCAGAGAACATTGGTCTGTTTGGGACCCGCAGTTGTGGAGCTGGAACTGCGCCAGGCATCGTGACGATACATTGGCCAATCAGAGGCGGAAGGTTTGGTCGCTTTGGGATCTGCTTTGGCACCTTCTTGGGTCAGGATGAAGTTGATTTTCTCAGCAGGAAAATCAGGCGGGTAAGTACCTTTTTTCAAACCGGGATGCTCGGGGGCCATGGCAACATAACCACGCAGCATTGGCCAGCAGGTGCAGTGTTTTGGTGTCGCGTAAATTAATCCGTTTGCCGGGATGAATCCGTTTTCACTTGAGCAGTTAGACTTGGTGATGGAGTTGGTGACCAGTTCGCCGGTAATCAGATTGGTCATTTCCACCACTCCGGAGAAGATCATGTTGACCGTAGCGACAGGAGGGGCACAATGGCCGAGTCCGGCAGCGTAGCTCTTTTTGGCTTCGCCGGTTTTCCGGTCAATGGATACCACTTCAACCGGCTGGAATTTTGCTTTTTCCTTGTCATCATAGTCGACCTTTCCGCCCTGTTGGATCCACAGGTCATCACCGATGAACATGGCGCGGGCCTGGCGTGCGTGGTTCATGCCGGGCGCATAAGTTTTTTCCCAGGTGAGATCGCCATTTTTGGCATCAACGATGTGAATTCCGTTGTCGGTATCACTGTTATTGAAGCTGGAAACTTCGTAGGTGAGTTGATCGCCATAAAGTACGCTGCGTCTGACTTTGTCGAGCCAGGGGTAGTCGGAATTTTTCCACAGAACTTTGCCGGAATAAAGATCGACGGTGACCGCTTCGGACTTTTCTCCCTTTCGTGGCTCGCCCTGGATGTAACTTACGCGATCACTGCCAGCGACAATAGTGCGCGGTGAGGAGGATTCTTTTTTCCAGAGAATATCTCCGGTTTCCGTGCTGAACGCATAGATTCCAGTCTGGGCGGTAGCCACTACGGTTCCCTTGTGTTGCACCAGTTCTTTTGGTTTTACGATTTCCGGGAAGGAACGCACAATCTCACCAGTCACAGAATCGATTGCAACGAGGTTCTTGGTGGGGAAGGCAACCGCAAAAAGGTATTTCTCAGTCGCAACGGGACGGGCGTAATCGCGGCTCAGTCTCGTCATGGTAAATTTAGCCGGATCCATTTTGTCTTCCGCAAGGGCGAGATTGCGATGCCACAAACGCAGACCGTTGAAACTGTCACGGGTGAGGGATTGCCCGTAAAAATTACGTCCATCATCGCTGACCATGCCTTCGACTTCACTGCCGGAATGACCAGCGATCCAGCGGATGCGTCGGGGTTCACCCACTGCGGTGTCAGGTGAAACGGCATTGCCATTGGAATCATGGCGCGGGTGTGACCAATGGCCCATGTTGTCGGGCCAGGGTTTGTGAGCCACAATCCAGTTTTTGTTTCCGCCGTTGGGATCCGGGACTTCCTGGATGTTGAGAAAACCCGCATCCTTGAGATTGATTTTGTTCAGCGAACCGGGATTGGTAACAACCAGAGCCCCGTCGGGAACCAGTACCCGGAAAATTTCCTTTGCTTTGGCAGGGCTTGAGTCTGCAATGATCAGGTTGATTAAATTTTCGGTGTAGGGGAGGTGGGAGAAATCAGCCAGGGTTTCAGCTGATGCAACACCATAAATAGCGTTTTTGTGTAAAGCCGTTTGAGCTTTGGCTACGGCCTTGGCATCGGAATCCAGCAAATTGATGATGTATCGGCCGGTTTTGGCTAGATCAGTTGCTGTTTCGGTGTTGGCAGCTCCAAGTTGAACCACTGCTCCTCCGTGGATTTTTGCCAGTGTGGCAGCATTTTCTTTTTCTGCAGCGGTTAAGGTCAGATGACAAAAGGCTGAAGTGAGTAAGAGAGAGCAAAGACAGAGAAGGCGGTTTTTCATAATAGAGGGTGAATACTTGAGGGGTGGCAACTGTCAGCTCTTTCCCTCTTAGTGTCAAGATTCAGGACAGACGGGAGTGATAATGAAAGTAATGGGGGGTATCCAAGAGCAGCCTGGTTGATATCATCATTGAGCATGATTTTCATATCTTACTTGCACAGCTTGCTCTTTACCCCGCAGACATCAAAATCTACCCCCCTAAAAATTATTTCATAAAAAACTTTACAGACAAGTCTGTCTGTTTATTGTGTTTGCAGGATGACAAAAAAGGGAAATGCGAGAGAGAGAATTCTGGAAACAGCTGGTAGGCTGTTCTATGAAAATGGCTATTGCGGTGTGGGGGTGAATCAGATTATCGAAGAAGCGGGTACCGCAAAAGCGACTTTTTATCAGCATTTCCCTTCAAAAGAGGATTTGTGTGTGACCTGGTTGGATAGCATGCACGAAGGTTCGGAGGGTGCGAGGGCAGCTATTTTGAAATCGCCTGAAGAGCCTGTGGAAAAAATTGATCAGTATTTTACTGATTTGGAACGATTCCTCGAAGAGAGGCAGTTCAGGGGATGTCCGTTTACCAATACTAGCTCCATCACTGAAGCCTGTTGTGAGCCAATCCGCAAAAAGATTGAAGAACACAAAATTTCAATTCGGGATTTTTTCCGTGATTTGGCAAGACAATTCACAGCAACCGACAGCCGGGCTAAAGAGATCGGTGATGAATTCTTCCTGCTTTATTCAGGGGCTACGATGGAGGCTCAAAATCTCCGTGCCATCTGGCCAGTTCGTGCGGCGAGGCGTGCGGCGCGCGAAAGGTGTGAACAAGAGCAACAAAAATAGATTTTTTTACCGAAAAAGAAACAGACTGGTCTGTCTAGACTAACACCTAAAACGTCATGAAAAGAGAACGCACTGAGAACAAAGGGAAGCATCAATTGAATCCGGAATCCTGGATTCGTGATTATCAAGAATACCTGGTGAATTTTGCACGAAAGAAGGTGTCTGATCAGGGGATCGCGGAGGATCTCGTCCAGGATACGTTTTTGTCTGTCTGGTCGGCCAGGGAAAATTTTCAAGGTAACTGCAGTGAAAAGACCTGGTTGACGGGTGTGTTGCGAAATAAAATCATTGATCACTACCGACGGACTTCGCGTCGTCCGCTGATGACTGAGACGGATTTGGAGGGTTATGCCCGGGAGGATTCTAGCAGCAGTGAGGCATGGCTCGATCGACATGCCGTAGCCAGCGATCGGTTTAATCCTGCCAAGAATACCGAACGCTTTGAGTTCATACAGCAACTTGACGAGGGTATTGCCCGTTTGCCGGATCTTTCTGGCAGGGTGTTCCGTATGCGTGAGATACAAGGTTTATCCACAGAGGAAATCACCCGATCCCTCAATATCACCAAGAGTAATCTTTGGGTGTTGATTCACCGGGCGAAGTCCGGATTGCAGGATCACTTTAACGGGGTGTGGAGTATGGACGATCTTCAGGCAGCGGCTTAGAGCGGCGGGTGATTGGCTCTTAGTAAATTGGGTATGCTGGATGGATATGTAGAAGGGTATGGTATGCGTTTGATTTTGGGCATTCGAATAAACGGATAGGCAATCCGTTTTACGGAGGTGCTTACTCTTCAGCCTTCAATTTTTCCGAGCAGCTGGTTTTTTACGGGTTTTATCCCGGCTTTGTGCTCAGCGGCCAGTTGTTTGATTTTCTCGATAATGTCCGGATGATCCTTGGAGATGTCGTATTTTTCGCTGGGATCGTGACCAAGGTGATAAAGCAAGGGGGGATTGTGCTCTTCCATTTTTTTGCCTTTGACATAGGAGGTTTTGGTTTTGAAATGGGCTTTGTATTGTCCTGAGCGAACCGCAAAAAGTTGGGCGCCGTGGTAGTAGAACATTTCCTTTCTCTGACTGGGGCCCGTGCCAAGTAGGACAGGGGACAAATCGTAGCCGTCATAGGTGCGGTCGTTTGGCAGCTTGGCTCCCATCAAAGAGGCAAAAGTAGGCAGCAGATCCAAAGTGCTGCCCATTTCCTGGACGACTCCACTGTTCACTTGCTTGGGCCAGGCCCACATGGCGGTGGGCTCCCGCATGCCGCCCTCCCAGGTGGAGCCTTTGCCATCACGCAACAGGCCGGCTGATCCCCCATGGGTTTTGTAAGTCAGCCAAGGGCCATTGTCGGATGTGAAGATTACGTAGGTCTGTGAGTGAGGTGATTTTTCAGAGGTTTCTTTCACGGCTTTCATGACCTGGCCAACCGACCAGTCGATTTCTGCAATCACATCGCCATAGATTCCGGCGAGGCTGCTGTCTTTGAATTTTTCCGAGCGGAAAAGCGGCACATGGGGCAGATTGTGGGCGAGATAAATAAAGTAGGGTTTGGCTGAGTCTCCTTTTTCCTGTGCGTGATGGATAAATTTAACCGCTTCTTCGGTATAACGTTTCGTGATGGTGCGTTGATCCACAGGGCGTTCGATGACTTCGGTATTGCGCATCAGGGGCAGATCATAAGCTTTATAATCTTCCTTGTTGGCCAGATCGACATTGGATCCTTTGACGATGCGGTCCATGTCGTTGGAATATGGGATTCCGTAATAAGAATCGAAACCGTGCGAGGTGGGGAGGTATTGTGGCAGATGTCCCAGATGCCATTTACCAATTGCCGCGGTCTGGTAACCGTTTTGTTTGAGGAATTTGGCGATAGTGATTTCAGTTGGTGGAAGGCCGCCTGCTGAGTTGGGAAATAAAACCCGGCGGGTGTCCGAGCACATACCGTTGCGGATGGGCAGTCGCCCGGTCAGCAGTCCTGCGCGGCTGGGGGTACAGACACAAGCAGCCACATAAAAATTGGTCCACTTTTGACCTTCGGCGGCCATTTGATCAAGATTGGGGGTTGTGATGGTAGGGTGACCAAAGCAGGAGAGGTCACCGTAACCGAGGTCATCCGCAAAAATGACGATGAAATTGGGTTTGCCGTCTGCGGCCTGGGTGGGGGAAAACGTCAGTGCAATGAGCGTGAAGAGCAGGGTGGCAGAGATTTGTTTGAGAAGTCTCAGAGGTGTTTTCATGAATGGGCTTTGGTGAAGTAAAATTATGAAGTGAGGTTTGGTTTCAAATATGAGGTTCCGTGTTGTCAGGGCAAGGGTTTGTATATAACGTGATCACGTAAATATACTATGAGCATTCTTGATTCACCAGGCAAGCAACAGACGCAAAAAGAACGCTACGAGAAGACGCGTAGCGTGATTGTTAAAGATTCAACCATGGGCTGCAGCCAACTCGCGGGGGAAGTGGCCGGCTTGATTCGGCAGCGGCAGGGCGAAAAGAAAAACGTGGTATTGGGATTAGCAACCGGATCGACTCCGGTTCCTTTCTATCGCGAGCTGATTCGTTTGCATCGCGAAGAGGGTTTGAGTTTCCAGAATGTCATCACTTTCAATCTTGATGAATATCACGGGCTACAGTCGGATCACCGGGAAAGCTACAATCGCTTCATGCGGGAACAGTTGTTTGATCATATCGACATCCCTAATGGAAATATCAACATTCCCGACGGCACGGTTTCCCTCGATGTGGTGTATGAGTCTTGTTTGGAATATGAAAAGAAAATCGAGGATGCAGGGGGCATCGATTTGCAAATCCTGGGCATTGGGCGGACGGGCCATATTGGATTCAACGAGCCGGGCTCGTCACGGGATTCGAGGACACGAATGATCACTTTGGACCGCATCACGCGACGCGATGCTGCCGCTGATTTTTTGGGAGAAGCCAATGTGCCACGGAATGCGATTACAATGGGGGTGGGGACTATCCTGAGCGCAAAGCGTCTGGTATTGATGGCTTGGGGAGGGAATAAAGCAGAGATAGTGCAGGAGGCCGTAGAGGGTGAGGTGACTGATCGGATTTCGGCAAGTTTTCTGCAGGATCACGACAATGCCACTTTCCTGGTTGATGAAGCCGCATCGTCTCAATTGACGAGAATAAATCTGCCCTGGTTGGTAGGCTCGGTGAAATGGGAGGCAAAGATGATTCAACGGGCCGTTACTTGGTTATCCCATCGTTTGGAAAAACCCATCCTTAGACTGGTAGACGAGGATTACAATGAATGTGGGGCAGGAGAGTTGCTGACGGTGAGTGGACGGGCTTATAACGTGAACATCGGCGTCTTTGATATGGTAAAGCATACCATCACGGGGTGGCCGGGAGGCAAGCCTGGAGCTGATGATGCGCATCGCCCTGAACGAGCTTCACCGCATCCCAAGAGGGTTCTCATTTTCAGTCCGGAACCGAGTGATGCCGTGGCTTCGCTGGCGGGCACTATTCACCGCTTGGTGGAGCAGGGCCACGAGGTGAAACTGATTGTCCAGACTTCGGGGGGATTGCGGGTGCCTGATCTGGCAGCGCAGAAATTTGCCAGTGTGTTGCTGGAAGTGGCTGAGCTGATTGGTGATACCAGTTCGGGTAAGGAGGATTATGCCCGTGAGATTTTGGTTCAATTGCAAGAGAAGGGGGCTTTTGGTGATGATCCTGAAAACGTCAGGCATTTGAAGGCATTGATTCTACGGGGAGAGGTTCGTGATGCGGCAGGCATTTGCGGATTGGACCCAGAGGCGGTTGTCTTTCAAGACTTGCCTTTTTATGAAAAGGGTCGTTACCGCCAGTTCCAACTGACGGATGCGGATGTGGAGCAAACAAGCCGGATACTGGCCGAATACCAGCCTCATCAAATTTATGCGACCGGTCATCTGGCCGATCCCAGTGCTTTGCAGACCCTGTGTTATCGTTCGATTGAGCAAGCGATGGAGCAACTTAAAGACGAAACCTGGGTGGCAGATTGCCGGGTGTGGTTGTATCGCGGGAAAGAAAGTGAAATGAATTCCAATGAGATTGAGATGGCGGTGCCGATGAGTCCGGACCAATTGGATCTCAAGCGCGAGGCGATTCGAAAGTTCCAGTCAATCAGCCAGGATGAACTTGATTCCAGTGTTCGCAACCAGACGACGGCGAGACGTTATGATCAACTCGGAATGGCGGAGTATGAAGCCATCGAAGCATTTCAACGACACTAAATCGGCAGGAGCCCGGGACGGAGCTTCTTACGGCAATTACTTCAGCGGCACTTGCTGATCGCTTGACAGATAGCGGATCAAATCACGAAACTGCTCGGTAGACATGGTGGAGGCAAGTCCCTCGGGCATCATCGACAGCGGGGGACTGTTCCTCGTTTTGACATCTTTCAGTGGTACGATGAGCTCTTCGTTGAGAGTTTGAATAGCCAGGGCATTCTGGTTCTCTGATTTGATCATTCCGGTGATCAGGCGTCCGTCTTTGGTTTCTACTGTGGTGATCTGGAAGTCTTTGGCAACAAAAGCGTTGGGATCAAGAACGTTTTCCAGCACGTAATCAAGATTCCTGCGATCCGAGCCGGTGAGATCCGGGCCAATTTCAACTCCTTCGCCAAAAAGCTGGTGGCAGGCCATACAGGTTCGTTGGAACATCAAACGTCCGTTCGCTGCATCCCCTTTTTCTATAAGGGCAGGAGTGAATTGTTTTTTGAATTTAGCAATCAGCCGGGCTTTGTCTTTCGCTGTGGGGCGAACCTTGCCCCAGATTTTTTCGATGTGGGAATTGATCTGTTTATTGTTGAAACCCGCCATTTGGCGCAGCGTAAAAGCGGGAACATCGGTTTTTGGAATGTTTTCCTGTTGGATTTGTTCGAGCAGTTTGAGTGCCCATTCGGGACGCGAGGTCAGAGTTTGCACGGCATCCTGTTTGGCTTGCAGATCATAGTCGGAGTAAGTGCCGATGATGGCCGTGACACTTTGTGGGTGATTATAACTTGCCAGTCCCTTGATTGCGGCATGGCGGGTTTCGGCATCCTTTACCAGGTTGATTAGCAAGGCGGGTAATTGTTTATCTTTATTCTCGACCAGAGCATCGATGGTACGTCTGCGAATTTCACCTCCGGCTTTGGTGTCGGCTGCCAGTTTGCGGAGATTTGAAAGCGCGTTTGCATCGCCGAAAGTCAGGGCAAGCAGTATTGCTTGTTCGCGAACCTGGGAGTCGGGGCTGTTTGATAGTTTCTGATAGAGGCTGGTCCATTCTTGCGGCATGGGGGTTTCTGGTCGTCCTTTCAGGCCTTCGCTGATTCCGCTAAGGATGTCTGTTAAATATTTCTCATCGGTCATTGTTTTCATCACTGAGACCAGTGTGGCCAGGCCCTGGTCGGCCCGGGCAGGAGGCAGCGATGCGACGCGCCGGGCAACATGAAGACGAATCATTGAGATTTCAGATGTGGATGTCAGTTGGATAAAGCGCTTTTGATCGATCTCAACCAGGGGTTCGATGCCATACCAGAGCATCATGGGAAGGTTGGCATCATCGGCATCTTCTCCGTGTGTGGCCAATGCTTCGGCAATAGACCAGCGTTGTTCCCTTTTGATGCGTTGCAAGGCACTGGCCAGATAGAGTCTGACAAAGGGTGAGTTTCCATCAGCTGCGAGTGCAGTGAATCTGGCCAGGGTTTTGGATGAGGGTGCTTTGTTTTCGCATAACAGTTGAATGGCCCAGGCTCTTAGATACTCGTTGTGATGGTCGAGTAAGGAGAGCAAGAGCTTTTCATCCGTCCCACCGGTGGCGTGCAGTGTCCATAGGGCGCGTAGCTTTCGGGTTGCATCGGGATTGTCTGTCAGCATGGCTCGCAGCATTTGATGGCTTTTTTTCATGTCCAGGCCTGCAGCAGCACGTTCCTGAAGTAAGCGCCGGGCATGCTGGACGAACCAGTCGTTTTTATGCAACTGTAATTTTACCAGTTCGGTATTATCTTTATCAGCCAAGTTGGTGATGGCAGGTTTGGCTTTGCCGTAGGTGATTTTGTATAATCGACCTGTATTCTTCCGGGTGTCTTTGATGCTGTGGCATTCACCGGTGTCCGACCAGTCACTGACGAAGGCGGAGCCATCCGGGCCGTAACGAATGGTTACCCCCATGAACCAGGGGTCCCGTGATACCATCAGGTTGTCCCCATGGGTGGCGGTGTAACCCGAGCCCATTCTTTTAATGATGTCGTTGTTCATACGGCGTCCGTGAATGTTGTTCATGAACACGTTGTTGCGATAGCTGTCGGGCCAGGAATCGCCCAGATAGATCATGGTGCCGCAGTGGGCGTGTCCACCCCCGACGTCCAGTTCGCTACTGGTTCCGCGGTTTTTAGTGTGAGAGCCGCCTGCGTAATGCAGGTGGTCAGCGATGGATTGGATGCGTTGATAGGCATGCTGGCTCGACTCACGATTGCGCCAGGGGTCGTAGTGGGCTCCCTGGATCATGTGAAACAGGTGCGGGTTGACGCAGTTACAGGTGAAAGCCTGGCCGTAGTCGTTGAAGTCGATACCCCAGGGATTGGTGGTGCCGTCTGAGAAAGGTTCCCAGATATGGCGGGTTGGGTGGTAGCGGTATATGCCCCCATCAAAACGCTGGCGGTCCTTTTCTGCAGTGTCGGGTTTGCCCGGCGCCGACCAGTTGGTGCGGCCATGACATCCATAGAGCCAGCCATCCGGCCCCCAGGAAAATCCGTTGGCAATGTTGTGGGCATTAAAGGCGGTGCCAAAACCGTCGAGCAGGATTTCCGCTTTGCCGTCGGGAATATCGTCACCATTATGATCCGGAATGAAATAGAAATTGGGGGGAGACATCACCCAGGCGCCACCGAACCCCACTTCGATGCCAGTGACGTATTCGAGTTTGTCGTAAAAAACAGTGCTTTTGTCGAAACGACCGTCATTGTCACTGTCTTCGTAAATCAGGATGCGGTCATTGAGTCCTGCTTTTTTGTCGGGGTAGTTGTTGGCTTCTGCAACCCACAGACGTCCGCGGTCATCGATACAAAATCCGATGGGTTGTTTCAGGTCAGGCTCGCCGGCAAAAAGAGAAACGGAGAAGCCATCGGGTACCTCCATCGTTGCAGCGGCTTTTTCAGGGGGGAGCAGGAGGTCTTCCTGGGCCTGGATCCAAAAAACAGGGAGTAGAAGAATGCAGAGGGCTGGGAGGGGACGGGTGAACATGGGGTTGGAGGCAATGTGGTACAAGTTTTCAAGCTACCTTTCCAATCAAGGCATAGATGGGAAAGGCCAATAGCTTGTTTTTGTTTTACTACAAGTCTACACAAAAAATGGGAAAGTCATTCTCATTTTATATGAGTAGATGCTATTGATTTGAGTCTCGTTGGGGGTTTGTTAGAGCACTCATTGTTATACATGCAAAGCGAAACACCAGTCAAAGTTGTCATCAAGCCTGGGCACCTGCCGCAATTTTGGGATCGCCATGCCGTTTTTTTTGCCAACTTGTTAGCACTATTTTTTGGTAACAAAGCGGAGACGGAAGCCCTGGCGCAAGAGGTAGGTGAAATTGATTCTTACGGTGGGCGTTTGATTCCCGTGCTCAATTTGATCTATCGGGAAAAGAAGAGCCTTCTCATTTTGGAACGTGAACCCGACGAACATCTGTGTCGTTATTTCAAGGAGGGTCTGGGTTTGAAACTGCCGGAGTTGATTACTCTGAAACATCTGGAATATGAGAAAATAGGTAGGGCTCTGGCTGACGGGGATAATACGCACCCTATACTCAAAAAAATTAAGGATCACTCTTCGCATTGGGTGGATGGCTATGTAACGGATCAAACTTTGTCACTGATCGCCCATTCAGTTGGCAAGGATACGATCGCTACAGTACGGGGGAGCCAGTCTGGAAATAATAAATACATGCTGCATCAGCATCTGTGTGCTTGTGATTTGCCGGTAGTGGAAACAGGGATTGCTGAAAGTACGGCTGAAGCCAATGCGATAATTGCTGGATTCAAGCACGCAGGTTATTCACAGGCAGTGATCAAATCACAGATAGGGGCTTCCGGTATTGGAATGATGAAAGTGGATACAGCGGATGAAATCAAGGTGCCGGAGCATTATTTTTTTGAGGGCTCAGTGATGGTTCAGACTTGGTTGAAGGTCGGTGAGAAAGGTGTCCTTGGGATGCGTAGTCCCAGTGTGCAAATGTTTCTCGATGATAGCGCAGTGACTTTGTATGATATCACTGAACAAATTTTGAGCGGAGCAAGTGTTCACGAAGGCAATGAATCGCCGCCGACTTACCTTGCCGAGCACCCGGAGATTGAGGCAGAGCTTTTACGCCAAGCCAGGGAGGCGGGTCTCTGGCTTCATGGCACAGGATACCGGGGCACCGCCAGTGTGGACTTCATCGTGGCCGAGCGTGATCGGCAATCTGCTCCCGACGTCTATGTGTGTGAAATCAATGCCCGGGTGACCGGGGCAACTTATCCCTCTGTATTGGCCAGGCACTTGAAAAAGGGTGGTGCCTGGTTGATGAGGAATCTGCGTCTTTCAGAGCCGCAGTCAGGTGATATATTATTGGAAATGCTGGATCGTCCCGGGCACCTTTTCATGCCGGGAATGAAGGAGGGGGTAGTGCCCCTTAATTTTAATTTTGGTGAAGACGGAAAGGTGCACAAAGGGCAGTTTCTTTGCCTTGCAGATACACCGGAGCATTGTCATGAACTTTTGGATCTTACTGAGAACGATCTGCCGATAATGATGAAATTAGTTAGAGACTGAAGAGGGATATGAAATCTGCTAATGCAAAAATATTACAGGATCAATTGATTCGCCTGACCCGTGATTTGATTGTGATTGAGAGTACCGATTCCAAACCGGAGGAACGAGCACGGTGTTTTCAAGTGGTTCGCAATCATTTGGATGAAGTTCCAGGGGTTGTCTTGAAACGCCATGAATACAGTGGTTATGAATCCCTGCTCGCGTTACCCGAGGGAACGGATCACCCGGAAATTTTGCTGTGCGCTCATCTGGACGTGGTTGAGCATCCGCAATCGGAAAGTTATCGCTCTGAAATCAAAGACGGCAGAATCATCGGTGCAGGGGCTGGTGACATGAAGGGGCAGATGGCGATCCTGCTTGAACTTTTTCGTAAACGGCATAGCGAAAACCCGGGCATATCCCTGGGCCTGGCCATTACTTCGGATGAGGAACAGGGCGGTGAAGCGGGTGTTTGTTGTCTGCTCAAAGAAGCTGGATTGAGGTGCGGGGTGGCGATCATCCCGGATGGGGGATCATTGAATCGGATCACCGTTGAGGAAAAGGGGATTCTTCATTTGCAGATAAGGGCCCGCGGACATTCTTCACATGCCGCACGCCCATGGTTGGCGGAGAATCCGCTTGAGCGATTACTGGTCCGGATCCCCCCTGTGTTGCACTGGTTCAAGGAGCAGAGGGGGAGCCAGGAGGGTAGTCTTGAAAGCGATCCCCATTGGTATCCGACTTGTTCGGTGACGATGATGGAGACCCCGAATGACAGCGTGAACTGTATACCTGAAACGGCAATGGCCACTCTTGATATACGTTTTCCGCCGCCGTGGACCTGTGATACTCTGATTGAGAAGCTTGGGAAACTATTGGGCGAAGAGGTTGAAATAGAAAAAATCATTGGAGCTGAGCCGAGTCATTTGGCTCCCGATGAGAGTTTTGTAAAATTGACGACTGAAGTAACCGGAGAACCGGTTGATTTGATTCGATCTTCGGGTGCCAGTGATGGTCGCTTTTTTGCTGAACAGGGAATACCTGTGATGTTGTCTAGACCCGAGGTGGGTAATCTACATGGAGAGGATGAGTGGATTGATGTAGACTCGATGCTGGTTTATTATGAGATTTGCGATCGGTATATTGGAAAGAAGATAGGAGATAGGAGATAGGAGCTAGGAGCTAGGAGCTAGTAGGCAGAATGAAGAAGTTTAAAATTGTAGATTTTGAGGAAGTCGGTGGTGTGCCTTGTCCCTGTGGCTCGTCAAAACGGGCTTTCATGGATGATGAAGAGGGGGTGGCGTCTTTGCATGTGACCACGATCAAGGAAGACAGCCGGGTGCACTACCATAAAAAGATGACCGAGATTTATTACGTGCTTGAGGGAGAGGGCACGATCGAACTGGATGGTGAGAGTTATCCGTTGAGACCGGGAGTATCAGTGATGATTAAACCAGGTTGCCGACATCGGGCAGTGGGGGATTTGAAGATTATCAACGTGCCTGTGCCGAAGTTTGATCCGGAGGATGAGTGGTTTGATTGAAGAATTGCGAATAGGGGATTGGGGGGAGGTTTAATCGAGCCGATTGAGCGACTCTCCTGTCTGGAAGGCTTGAATGTTTTTTACGACGCCGTCAAGTAGGCGTTGGCGGGCTTCGATGGAGGCCCAGGCGGTGTGAGGAGTGATGATGAGGTTGGGAATGTCGGGTGAGAGGAGGATGTGGTCGGCTGCTGGTGGTTCGCTGGAAAGCACATCGAGGGCGGCACCTGCGATTTTTTTGTTTTGCAGGGCTTCGGCCAAAGCGGGTTCGTCAATCAGGTCGCCTCGGCCGGTGTTGATGAGAAAGGCGGAGGATTTCATCTGGCTGAGAGTCTCTGCATTGATGAGGTGATGGGTTTCCGGGGTGAGCGGGCAATGCAGGCTGATGGCGTCGCAAGTGGTAAAAAATTCATCGCGATCCAGTCGCGGGCGTTTGTTTGAGTCAGACGAGGCAGTGCTCTGTCCTTCTCGTTTCAGGCAGACGACATTCATTGCCAGGGTTTCGGCGATGGAGGCCACGAGGGAACCAATGGTTCCCATTCCTGCGATGCCGAGGGTTTTCCCTGCGAGTTCAGAGATGGGATGGTTGAGGCGGGTAAAATAAGGGGATTTTGGCCATTCGGCCGATTCTGCTGCGTAGCTGTGAATCTGGGTAGCCAGATTGAGTAGCAAGGTGAGGGTATGCTGGGCAACGGC
>DAOUQC010000013.1 GCA_030625775.1 Verrucomicrobiota bacterium | reverse complement strand
GGCAAGTGTTTTGGATCACCGGTCAGTGATGGAGAAAAAATTTTCTGCAGTGATGAAAGCGGCAATATCAATGTGATAGCCGTGGGGGATGAATTAAAACATCTGGCGACGAACAAGCTTGGCGAGCTCTGCCGCACAACGCCAGCGTTTGGCGACGGGGCGATGTTTGTAAGAACCTATGGAAAGCTGGTGGCGGTGGAGGGCGGGGGCAATTGATGATCAGTCATCAATGAAGAGGAATTTTGTTTTACGAAAATTCTCAAAAAAATCCGTGTCCATTCCTGCTCATTTGTGGTTCTTTTCCGTGGTTGATTTTTAGCGAAGGAAATAGGTCATGAGAATTGTGTTATCGCAGCAGGGTTGGGTCTTTGATGGACTGACAGGGTTAGAATGGCTGTTTTTGCAGCGCTTGCCGGCCTTGGTGGATGAGTTGGGTGCGGAAGATGGCGCTCGTTTGCGCTTGTTTCCCGATCCGATCCGGGAGCAGGAGGCACGGGAAGGGTCCGGGACGGATGAGGATGAGGAGGGCGTGGGAATAATTGGCGATTGGAAAGAGTATGTCCGGCCTGAGCTTGAGACTTTGTTCGATGAGGCACGGCGGGTGGTGGCGATGGACTTGGAACAGGTGCAGCGTCTGGAAGAGGAAAGCGATGATGAAATTGAGGAAGCGGGGGAGCCGCAGGTATTTTATTCAGTGGAGGTGAAGGGGGAGCATGTTGAACAGTGGAACAGCACTCTTAACCAGGCACGCCTGTTGATGAATGAAGTTCATGGCCTGGCCGAGAGTGAACGAGAATTGGCCGAGGGGGTGATGGACATGTCCGGAGACGAGCGTGAGTCGGAGGAGGAGGAGGAAGGCAGAACGCGGCAGGCGAAGGCTTATCCGCAGTGGTTGTTGCTGGCTCAGTATGGGTTTTACGGAGCGATCCAGAGTTTTCTGATCGAACAGGTGATGGATGTATGAGAGGCGGGGAATATTGAATGTCGAACAAGGAATGAAGAAGGAGGAAGTTAGGATGCCAAATCCTGCTTCCGGAATCCTGAATTCAGGCAAAAACGACACTGCGGTTTTTGTAAACCAGGATGCGGTGTTGCAGGTGGCGCCAGACGGCGCGGGAAAGGACGATTTTTTCCAGATCTTTTCCTTTGCGAATAAAGTCGCTGACGGTTTCGCGATGGGATACACGGATGACGTCCTGGGTGATAATGGGGCCTTCGTCCAGGTCGGAAGTAACGTAGTGACTGGTGGCGCCGATAATTTTTACGCCGCGCTTGTGGGCGGAATGGTAGGGGCGTGCTCCGGGAAAGGCAGGTAGGAATGAGTGGTGGATATTGATGATCTGGTTGGGAAAGTGATCCACAAAATCAGCAGAAAGAATCTGCATGTAGCGAGCGAGTACGATGGTGTCGATTTTGTGCTCGCGCAGCAGTGCGATTTGTTTTTCTTCCTGAGCGGCCTTGGTATCGGCGGTGATCGGGATGTGGTGAAAAGGAATGCCAAATTGTTGAGCGACGGGTTCGAGGTCAGTGCGGTTGCTGATGATGACAGGGATGTCCATTTGCAGATCACCACTTTGATGGCGGGAAAGCAGATCATAGAGGCAGTGGCTGTCGCGGGTGACCAGAAGAGCCACTTGGGAGCGGATATCGCTGAAGTGCAATGACCACTGCATGTCGAAACGGGTGAGCAGGGGTTCGAGGGCGGTTGCAATCTGATTGCGAGCGATGTGGAATCCATCGAGCTGCCATTCCACACGCATGAAAAAAGCTTTTTCAGAACTGTCAACGTGCTGCTCGAGGTCGACAATGTTGCCCTTGGAATCCGAGATGAAGCCGGACACGGCGGCCACCAGCCCGGACTGGTCGGCGCATGAGATGAGAAGGGTTGCGGTGGCGGGTGTTGATTCCATGTTGGCAGGGTGATTGGAGTTTCGTCTGCTGGGGCCTTTCGGGAACCCGGTGGTGTGTGATGAATAGTTTCACACACAAAAACGAATATGGAAGTGCTCGAGGGGGGACTCGAACCCCCACGGGTTGCCCCACAAGATCCTTAGTCTTGCGCGTCTACCAGTTCCGCCACCCGAGCATTCTTAAGCGATGGGATTGAATGATTAGGATGGAAATGCCCTGGGAGCAAGTTTTCTTTCACTCCTTCGCCTTTTTGTGGAATAGAGGAATGGTGTATAAGGTGAAAAAACAGGTGAAGCGATATGGTATCATCATTCCGGTTTTCAACGAAGCAGCTTGCCTTGGGCAGGTGATTGATGAGTTGCAGCAGGAGTTGTCCGGGCAGCATTTTATATTGGCAGTGGGTCTGAACGGGACCAGTGACGAGTCGGGGGCGATTGCAGCTTCACACGGAGTGGTTGTCGGAGAGGCGGTCGAGCGGGGTTATGGTTACGGGTGCCAGGCGGCGATCGATGCTCTGGCGGAGGTGGAGGAGGTGGAGGCTTATATTTTTTGTGCCGGTGATGGAGCAAGCCGGTCACAGGATATAGAGGCTTTGGTGCAGCGTTTTGAGGCGACAGCAGCACCGGTGGTGATCGGGCTCAGGCGTTTTGTCTTGCGAACGTGGTGGCAGCAGTTTGGCCGGGCCTTGCCGAATTTGATTCTGGGAGCAGCAGGTTTTTTTTTGACGGGTCGATTTTATCATGATCTGGGGCCATTGCGCTTGATCGAGCAGAATTTTTTTCAAAGCCTTGATTTGCAGGAAATGACCTGGGGCTGGACCATTGAATCAGAGGTCAAGGCAAGTCGTCTGGGTAGGCGGGTAGAGACGATTACTGTGCTTGAACGGCCAAGGGTGAAGGGCGAGCAAAAGGTGAGCGGAGTATCATTGAGGCAATCGCTGAGGATAGGAGTTCACATTCTGGCAGCGGGGATTCGCGCGCGATTTGCACATGGTCTGCCTGATGCAAAAATCTGAAACTGGAATGCACCAGTAAATACCGTGCATTGAGGTGTTACTATGAGTATTTGCACGGTGAGAGCGTTTGAAAAAATCGAAAACAATCGATTCGAATGCTTGCCATTTGCCTATAATTGTGAAGAATCACTGCGAAACATGATATTAAGACTGAGCGTAGATTTTAATCGGGACGGGATTTCCCGATTAGGGTAAAGACTGTTCAGTTGTGAATCTGTGACACTGGACAAATAGACAATGGCAGACCGTTATCAAATAGAGGGTGAAATTGGCAAAGGTGGCGAGGGCTCCGTCCATAAAGCTTTTGATACTCAGCTGAAGCGTCATGTGGCGCTCAAACGAGTCTTGACGACGGAAAGAGCATCGGCTGAAGAAGTTGATGTGGCGGCAGACAGTCTGATTGCGGAGGCAGAGGCTCTTGCCTCATTGAACCATCCAAACATCGTGACGGTGTTTGACGTGGGCAAAGATGAGCAAGGTGGTTTTGTAGTGATGGAGCTGCTCAACGGGGAAACTCTCGATGACACAGTAGCTCGTGGGGTGTTGACCCAGGAGGATTTCAAGGAAGTCGTTATTCAGACGATGGAAGCGTTGATCGCGGCGCAGGCGATTAACGTGGTGCACCGGGATTTGAAGCCGACCAATGTGATGGTGATCTGGCAGCCGAGTGGACGTTTTCAAACCAAGATTTTGGATTTTGGTCTGGCTAAATTCAGTAAAAATCCAAGTGTCCAGACCATGGGGCAGGATGAATCGGTGATGGGATCGATTTATTTCATGGCTCCCGAGCAGTTTGAGCGGGCAGAACTGGATGAGCGGACGGATCTTTATTCGATGGGCTGTGTTTATTATCACTCCCTGACCGGCTTGTATCCGTTCCGAGGTGAGACCGCTCCCTTGGTGATGAACAGTCACTTGCAGCATAGAGTGACGCCTTTGGAAAAGTTGCGCCCGGATCTGGCACCGTCGATTTGCCAGTGGGTGATGTGGCTGATCAACCGGGATATCGATAATCGTCCGGATGATGCCAGTATGGCATTGGCTCATTTTCCCCAGCATCCCGAGATGCCTGAGCAGCAAGTGCTTCAGGCGATACCCGTTGAAGAGGCTCCTACGGGCATGACGACAGGCGTTCAGGCGGTGGTGCCGGCCCATGCTGCCGAGGCTCCGACCGGTATGGTGGTGCTTGCCAATGAAACGGGTTCACGCCCGGTGATGGGTTTTCCCGGTGGTGTGGCTCCTAAAAAAGAAGGAGGCAAAGGCAAGACAGTGGTGATGGCGGTGGTGATTGCTGTCGTGCTGGGTGCTATTGGATATGTTGTCTTTCAAAGCATGCAGGAAGGCAAGCGGCGGGTCAGATTGGTGGAACTATCAGGTCGGGAGCATCCGAGTGGAGGTACGGAAGATGTGAAACTGGCAATGGATTTTATTTCCTCGAAAGAGGCGACTCCAGAGCAGAAATCGCAGGCACGGAAGGTTCTTTCCGGGCTGGAGGGGCGTGGGGTGGACAAGGCTGTTCTGAATGAGTTGAAAAAAGCCCGGACGTCGTTCCAGCGTGTGGTGTTGAGCCAGGCTTTGGCTAAGCGGAATTATGAAGAAGCCGTACCGGATATTCTTGTGGCTTTTGAATCGGCGAAGGGCGATCAGGAGCGTCTGGAGATTTTGAATGCACTGCGGGTGTTGGTGACAACAGATAATATAGGGCCCGTGCTGGACGGGTTGAAGAAGGAATACAGTCTGCAGGTTCGCACGGCTTTGGAGAGTATTGTGGTGTCTGCCTATCGACGGGTTTCTGCCAGTAAAGAAAATCTGAAGCCCTTGATGGATCGTTTGAGCAACGCCAAAGGAGTGGAGAGAAGATCATTGTTTCGGATCATCGGGATGCGCGGTGGAGGGGAATCTGTGAGTAAGTTGAAAAAGATTTTCACTGAAGAAAAACATGATCCTGAGTATTTGCGTGATGCGATGATTGCTTTGACTAGTCTACCGACACCTACGGAATTATCAGTTCCTTCCAAGGTGCATGATGAGACTGAAGATGATGTTTTAAAAGTAACCGCTGCCAGAGGAATCGTCAGAAGAGTGGGCATACCTTACCCATACGATATAGCGAACTGGCTTTCTCGGTGGGCAATGGCATTAAAAGTGGCAAAAAAGCCCCAGGAATTGCAGAAGGTTTTCACTTCGATCTCTGATTATGCTGGCCCGGAAACGATCAAGTTCCTCGAAGAAAAGCAGAAAGACAAAGTTTTTGAGCCTTATGCAAAAGCGGCAATTGCGCAGATCAAGGAATATGAAAAAGAGGCTCTGGTGCTGGAAGCAGGTCAATTGTTGGCAGCCGGTCGTCAGATCGCCCGTGTGGATGGAGCTGCTTTTGATCCTGATGCGCAGGCGATTACCAATTGGGCAAAACCGGAGGCCTGGTTTGTCTGGCATTTCAAAATGAAAGAAGCCGGGGAGTATAAGCTGGAGGTTTCTCAGGCTTTAGCGAGTGAGGGTGAAAACCAGTTCACGGTGATTATTGGAGCCACCGCATTCAAGGGGGTAGCTTCACGGACGGGGGATTGGAATGAGTATCGATCCAACACTCTGAAAGAGACGGTAAAACTGGAGGCGGGCAAGACCTACACTTTGTTTTTGAAAGCAGGGGAAGTGGTTCAGCCACGGATGATGAATTTCAAAGGAGTGCGACTGCACAAAAAATAAGCAAGGTGTTTTAGCGCGTGGTTTCCCAGGAAACCACATGTTTTTTTTCAAATTCGACTTTGGCGCCGACGTAGGGTTGATAGGTGACATCGGTGCCGTATCCGAAATCGCCTCCGTATCCTCCCCCGTAACCACAGTAGCCGCCCCGGCGGCCGTAGCGGCTTCCTCCATAACCGCCGTAGCCTACATTGATGCTGCGGGTGTAAATCGGTTCGTAGCTCAGGTAAATCCAGGTTTCCCTTGAGCGATGGTTTTGACTGCTTATTTTAATTTCATCGGCCTTTCCCCAGGCAATGTAGACCGCATCCTTGCTCATTCCTTCGGTGACGCGGTGTTTCATGACCAGGTTTTTATGTTTGTCAGAGAGTTTTTCAAAAAAGTCCGGGTAGCTGGCAATCCGCGATTGCACGGTAGATCTGGCAGCACAGCTGCTCAGCAGGAGAGCCAGCATGCAGCTTGTAATGGGAATCAAGCGTGGAATTTTCATGATGATTTACTGTGGGTTTGACTTTTGGGCAGGCAAATTTATTCAAAAAATATCCCCTTTATATCTGCGGATGCAAATGTGACAAATATTGCCGCTTGTCGCAGAGGGTGGGATGGTCGATAAAAAGGGGAGATGTGCCAATTGAAATACAGTTGATGTTGGCGAGCTGCAGCAGTTTTGAGCAATACAGGATGAAACGATTATTTTTACTCGATGGCATGGCTCTGGTCTACCGTGCGCATTTTGCCCTGATTCGAAATCCTATCGTTACAGCGAGTGGTATGAATACCTCTGCAGTTCATGGATTTGCCAATACTTTGCTCTTTCTGATGAAACAGCGGGAGCCGACTCATCTGGCGGTGGTTTTTGATACTTCGGCTCCAACGGTGCGCCATGAGCGTTATCCGGAATACAAGGCAAATCGCGATGCGATGCCGGAGGATCTAAGCGCGGCGATACCGGTAGTGAAGCAGTTGATTAAAGCTTTTAATATTCCAGTGATCGAGTGTGATGGTTATGAAGCGGATGATGTTATAGGGACTCTGGCAACGGAGGCTGAGAAGGATGGGGGCTTCGAGACTTTCATGGTGACTCCGGATAAGGATTTTGCGCAACTGGTCGCGCCGCGGACCTTCATGTATAAACCGGGTCGCAAGGGCAACGACGATGAAGTGCTTGGCATTGAAGAAATTTGTGAAAACTGGCAAATCGAGAGACCCGGGCAGGTAATTGATATTCTTGGCTTGTGGGGGGATGCTTCGGATAATATTCCGGGGGTGCCGGGGATTGGTGAGAAGACGGCAAAAAAATTGATTGCCCGGTATGGAAGTGTGGAGAATTTGCTGGAACATTCGCATGAGTTGAAGGGCAAGCAGAAGGAGAATGTAGAAACCTTCGCAGACCAGGCAAGATTATCACGGGAGTTAGCAACGATTATTGTGGACGTGCCGCTGGAAGTGAGAGCGGATGATTTGATCTTGCATGAACGCAACGACGAGGCTTTACAGAATTTATTTATTGAGCTGGAATTCAATACCCTGGGGCGCCGTTTGTTTGGTAAGGATTTCCGTGCCGGGCGGGGCTTTGCCGCGAAAGCAGGGGAAGCAGCTTCGGCTGATGGTGCTGCTGAAACCGAGCAGGAACTGGTGGTGGCCGATTTGAAAACGCTACAGGACGTGCCGCATGAATATCGCAATATCGCGGCAGATGATGTGAAGGGCCGGGCAGCGTTCATCGAGGAACTGGCGAGGCAGAAAAGTTTTTGTTTTGATACCGAGACATCCGGCTTGGATGTCAGGGATACCCATTTGCTGGGCATTGCCTTCTCGTGGAAGGCGCATGAAGGGGTGTATGTGGCGCTGCCTGTGAAGGCTGCGGCAGCACAGGCAGTATTGGAAGAATTCCGGGATGTATTTGGAAATTCAGCGACTGAAAAAATAGGCCATAATTTGAAGTTCGATCTGGCGGTCTTGTTGTGGAAGGGGCTTGCTGTTGGGGGCAAGCTGTTTGATACGATGCTGGCACACACCCTGGTGGAGCCGGAGCAAAAACATCAAATGGATCAGGTTTCCGAGGCTTTGCTCGGCTACACGCCGGTTTCCATCGAGTCCTTGATCGGGGCTAAAGCTGACAAGAGCGGCCAGCTCAGCATGTTGGATATTGTAGAGGAAAAATCGGAAGAGATAGCCGAGTACGCAGCCGAGGATGCGGATGTGACCTGGCAGCTCGCGGAGATTTTGCGAGGCCGGCTTGAGAAGTCGGGGCAGGAGAAAGTGTTCTACGATATCGAGTGTCCACTGACTCCGGTATTGGTAGCAATGGAGGCGGAGGGAGTTGCCTTGGACACAGAAGTGTTGGCAGGGATTGGCAATGACCTGGGAAAGCAAATTTCAAGTTTGAGAGAGAAAATTTCTGCAGCGGCGGGACGTGAATTTAATTTAAATTCACCCAAGCAACTGGGGGAAATCCTTTTTGATGAACTGAAACTACTGGAGAAACCTAAGAAGACCAAAACGGGTCAGTATAAGACGGATGAAAAAGTGCTGTCAGCTCTGGCGGTGGAGCATAAGATTGTCAGCGATATTCTGGAATACCGCGAGGCATCAAAGTTGAAAAATACTTATGTAGACAGATTACCTGAAGCGATTTTTCCAAAGACCGGTCGGGTGCATACGACGTTCCTGCAGATGATGACAGCGACGGGCCGCTTGGCGTCCAATCATCCTAATTTGCAAAATATTCCAATTCGAACCACGCAGGGGCGGGCGATCCGTGGTGCTTTTGTGCCCAGGGCTGAGGGACGGCTGTTGTTGTCAGCTGATTATTCACAAATCGAGTTGAGGGTAATGGCTTCTTTGAGCGGTGATCCGGCAATGTGTGAAGCTTTTCAGCAAGGACTCGATATTCACACGGCAACGGCAGCGCGGGTTTACGGGCTTGAGCTGGAGGAGGTCGATTCGGAAATGCGGCGCACTGCCAAGATGGTGAACTTTGGCATTATCTATGGCATTTCGGCTTTTGGATTGTCCCAACGGCTGGGGATTGCGAGAAGGGAGGCGAGCGAGATTATTGAGGAATACCTGAAACAGTATGCCGGGGTGAAGGTTTTTATGGATCGGACGGTCGAGACGGCGCGCGAGCTGGGTTATGTGGAAACGGTGAGTGGTCGACGACGCTTGCTTCCGGGGATTGATGATCGCAATGCCTTGGTGCGCAGTGCGGCTGAAAGGACGGCGATCAATACGCCGATTCAGGGAACGGCAGCGGATATGATCAAGATAGCAATGGTGAAAGTCGCCGGAGCTCTGAAAGAGCAAGGGCTGAAAACCTGTATGATTTTGCAGGTACACGATGAATTGGTATTTGATCTGCTCAGCGATGAAGAATCGGTGGTGACTGAATTAGTCGTGGACTGCATGCAGCAAGCCTTACCCTTGGATGTGCCGATTGTGGTAGAGACGGGCGTGGGAAAATCCTGGCTTGAGGCTCATTAATCTGAAGTGTACATGGTCGAAGGAAAAAACAGGCAGCTGGCAGATGAAAGCAATCCCAGGCATGGGAGAAGCATTCGTCCCCGTAAATCCATTTGGGTCCGGCTGGCATTTGTATTTTTTTTACTGCTGTTCAATGCGGTGTATTTTTTCCTCGCGACACAACTGTTTTATCAGACCAATCGTGATCGTTTAAATCGTGACCAGGAACACAATATTACCATGGCAGACCGCACATTGGAGCGGGAGCAAGCCGAGCTGAAGCCTG
Source organism: Verrucomicrobiota bacterium (assembly GCA_030625775.1). Taxonomy (GTDB): domain Bacteria; phylum Verrucomicrobiota; class Verrucomicrobiia; order Verrucomicrobiales; family DEV007; genus JAADHD01. The sequence continues at coordinate 65,985 of DAOUQC010000013.1, read as the reverse complement.
AGGATGGCATCACGGCTTCGATGTGGCGAAAGCTGCCGCATTATACGGATGGGGTGGTCAATCCCCTGTGGCCTTGGATTGCAGCGCGTTTTCAGAGTGAAGATCACGAAACTTTTTTTCAGCGTGGCAAGTGGTTCAACATTGTATTGACGGCGGTATTTTTGAATTTACTGGGCTTGGTATGTGCGCGGGTTTTTTCGATTCCCGGGGCGATCAACCTGTTATTGATTGGAGGTTTGGGAGCTCTCCTGCCTCGGGCGGTTTATTTCCAGCCGGAGTCCATATACTACATTTTATTTTTTGCGACATGGGTGTGTTGCCTGGCTCTGATGCGTCATAATGAGCTGTGGTTGTATGCTTTACTGGGAGTGTTTGCGGGTTTGGCTTATTTGGCCAAGTCATCGGTGCAACCGCTGCTGCTGGTCTTTCTGGGTGTGACGGCTCTACGCTTTGTGGTCGAAGCTTTTCGCCGCCGCCGGGGCAGGGTTCCGGATTCACGCTGGCATCCACAGAATCATTTTATTGGCATGGCGGTGTTGGTGATGAGTTTTCTGATGGTGGCCGGGCCACGGCTGAGTTTTGCCTATGAACAATACGGGGATCCGCTCCACTCCTACCCAGGTTACTGGTTGTGGATGGATCATTTTGAAGATGGCTATCAGTTCATGGCAGACCACGGTGACCGTGAAAGTTTGCAAAACATTACCGAGGAGAATAAACCTTCGATGTCGAATTATGTTCGATCCCATAGCAGGGAGGAAATGTGGCAGCGCATGCAAAATGGGGTGGAGGTGAAGGTGGGCGGCATGCTCTACCCGCAGAAAACCAAACAGAACAAAGCTAAAAACCGGGAGTGGAAGCAAGTGCTGCCGGATCGAGGGGAATATTTGCTCGGCTTGTTAGGGATCGTAGCGGTGATGGCAGTCGTTCACTGGTGGGCCATGCGTCGGGTGGATAAAGGGGAGTTGCGCAGTCAACCGTGGGGTGGGGCCTGGATGCTGATGTTTGCTACAGGTGCGTTTGTTTTGTACGCTCTGGCGTATGGATTTTATACGCCGATAGGCAAAGGGGATCGTTTCATGCTTTCCCTTTATTTACCACTGGTGGTGACCTTGGTTTGGATTGCGGAAAGATTACGTCGTCAGACGGTTAGAGGTGGGCACCATCGTTGGGCAGCCTGGTTGTATGCGGGGATGAACGTGGCGCTGAGTGTGGTGGTGATCATGCGGGTGGTGGAACTTTTGGAGACCCCTCTGTTTCGGGGGTGAGGGGTTTACCCGCCCGAGTGCACCTTCTCTTTCTCAGCTTCGCATTCACTGCGCAAACGCTGGATCTCACGGCTGCGTTGCTCTTCCAGTAGTGGAATTTGGTCGTAACGTCCGCTTTGTCCCGCTTGCGAAATTTGCTCGCCTAAAAATAATTCTTTTTCGGCGATCCTGGCTTTGAACTTATCATCGATTTCAGCAATCGTTTGCCGTTGCTCGTCAGTGAGCTTGGGTTGGGGGCTGGATTGGTCCAGTTTTTCCATGGCGAGTTCGTAAGCGCTTTTCATAATCGGAAAAGGTGGGGTGGATTTAAAACGGGATGTCAGGCGGCTTGGTCAGTCCCGGCAAATTTCAGCCGTTCATCACTCTCGAGCAATTCGCCTAATTCCTGCCAACCGTCGGCCTTTTGCATCTGGAATATGTGCAGGTAAATTTTCACAATTTCCTCGGGGTTGTCTTCCATCAGCTGGTCGACGGTTTTTTTGAGTTTTTCTGCATCGAGTGTTTCGGGCAGGTTGTCAACCGAGCCTTCGCCATCATGTTCGATTCCCATTGAGTCGAGGAAGCTGATCAACAGCGAACGTTGTTTGTTCAATAACCAGATTTGCAAAACGTGTTCGTCGATTCCGTTGGCCATCTTCAGTTTCGCCATTTTGCACAACCATGTGATTTGATCTGCAGGGATTTTTTTCAGAATAAAAACAGGTCGTAATTTTCTTTGCTCGGCCAGAGAGGCGATCAGGCCCTGGTAAGTCTCTTTTTCATCGCTGCGAAGGTAGGTGAATATCTCCGTAGCGAGTTGTGGAGAGATTTGCTGGAAAATTTGATAAGCGTTCATGCGATGGCCAAAGGAAATCCATTCACGCTACTTGTCCAGTGTTTATACTTTGACCATACGATTCAGGATGTTCCTGGTGATCTGTTGGATTCGAGCATCAGGCCCCTTGGGGGAGGTGTAGGCTTTGGGGCGCACGTAGCCTGGAGGGGCACTGAGGCCGTCCGCCCACCAGCAGGTAGCGGCATTGAAGACAAAATTATCATGTGGTCCAGGATAAACAGTTGCGGTGTAAACACCACCATTAGTCTTGCCGGGTGCGCTTTGGGTGGCGTCGGTGGCGACAATTTCCAATCCGGGAATATCGGCAGGATCACCGTGCCACTCCCAGCCGATGATGCCGGGCACACGGTCACCCTGCTTCATGCCAGTGCCGGCATAGATCCAGTGTTCTGGTTTGCTGCAGACCCAGTCAGCTCCGCCGGTGACCGGTCCGGTGCTGTGGGCACCCATCAGGGCATTCCCGTAGGGCGGCACATGTTCGAGGCTTTTCATCTGTTCGAATTCTCTGGTGCCTCCGGGAGGGCCGAAAACTCCGACACGCTCGAAGGCTTTGTTTTTTTCGTCAAAAATGATTTTTCCGCAAACAGCGTTTCCGGAAAAGAAGCCGACATTGAGTCCCTCATCGATAGCCTTCTTGATGTTGTTATACATTTCAATTGTCCAATACTCATCGTGGCCAATGCTGAGGAAACCCTTGGCGCGTTTCAATCCTGCGGGGTCGTGATGAGTGTCGAGGTTGGAGATGTATGTCAGGTCATAACCGAGGGATTCCATCCAGTAGGCGAAGGGAAACTCCCATAGGAAGTATTCTCCTGATCCAGTTGAAAGCGGTGCATCTATGATTTGGCAATACTTGCCGTAGGGGCGCCGGTAGCTGACTTTCACATCCTTGCCCCAGAACCACTTGTGTTTGCCGTTGTCGTAGAGGGCAAACTGGGAGGGCCAACGATTGTATGCCTGCCAGGTGTTGTCACTGCATTGGAAAATATAATCCGCCTTGCGGTCATCACGAATGATAAAGGTGATGTAGCTCTGCAATCCGGATTTGCTTTCAGTGATTTTCCCGACATAGACCCCGCTGAGCCAATCTTCGGGGATGGTCAGTTCGGTGCAGGCTTTCCAGTCACAGACCCGCACACGTTTTTCTCCGATGGGCGGATCCTGCTGGGTTTTCCCTGCGAAGGATCCAAGTTGTTTTATCAGGCGACCGCCTAAGCCCTGATAATAACCGAGACGATAGAGGTCGATGGTGAAGGGCGAGTCTTCGTGAGTGCTGACATGAAATGAAATGCTCTCACCAGCCCGGACACTGGCTTTCGAGGCGTAACCTTCTACCCAGGGGCAGCGGTATTTGCTATCAGGATCGATTTTGGTTTTTTTTAACATCCAGTCACGAGTGCCGGGTTTGGCATTTTCATCGGTGACGATTCCGGGCAGGGGTTTTTCCGTCGTAGAGGCAAAACCTTTGGATAAATGACTGGTCAGTGCGGCCGTGCCAGCCACGGTCATTTGTTTCAAGGTGTCGCGTCGGGTGAAGTCGTTCATGGGTAATGAGAGGGGGAATAATTAACGCGCAGCAAACAGAAGGGGGGCTTGCTTTAAATCTATACTGGTATTTTTACAAAAAAAGGGATTAGGGGATTTTGTAAATAAATTGCGAGATGTTGTAAAGAGGCTCCATTAGTTTTAAAAACTCGCTAAACCCTCGATAAACTATGAAACCGATTCGATTCCCCCTTAATTTTTCCATTTTTCTGGCTATAGGCATGAGCATGAGCTTGCAGGCTCTGGCTGGTGAATTCAAATTCAAGGATCAGATCTTGACGGTGCCCAAGGGTTTCGAAGTGGAACAAATTGCGGGGCCACCTCTGGTCAACCGCCCGATCGAGGCTGATTTTGATGAGCAGGGGCGGTTGTTTGTTTCAGATTCATCGGGATTCTCTGGAAAATCGGAGGAACAGTACAAAAAAAAGGATCACCGTATCATGCGTCTGGTGGACACCGATGGAGATGGGGTTTTTGACAAGAGCACGGTCTTTGCCGATGGCATGATGTTCCCGGAAGGGGTGCTTTGTCATGATGGGGCGGTGTATGTTTCGGCGGTGCCGGTGATCTGGAAATTGGTGGATACGGATGACGATGGGGTCGCAGACGAACGTACGGTCTGGCATAATGGCAAGACCATGACTGGCTGTGCGAATGATTTGCACGGGCCTTATCTCGGGCCGGATGGTTGGCTCTACTGGAATAAGGGGGCTTTTGCGGAACAGACCTATTCCCGTCCGGGACAGCCCAAGTTGAAGGACTCGGCGGGGCATCTTTTCAGGCGGCGGGCGGATGGCACGGCCAGTGATTCTATTATGAGTGGAGGGATGGATAACCCGGTAGGGGTGGCCTTCACGGCTACGGGGGATCCGATGTTCACCTGCACTTTTTTCTATCGGCCGCATGCGGGTAAGAAGGATGCCCTGGTGCATACGATCTATGGCAGTGTGTATGGGAAGGTGAACGGTGTGCTGGACGGCTTGACCCGCACAGGAGATTTGATGCCACCGATGACCCAGTTGGGTTCGGCCGTGCCTTGTGGAGTGACGCGTTATGAATCACAGGTTCTAGGTAAAGAGTTTCAGGATAACTTGTTTACTTGCCATTTTAATCTGCGCCGGGTGCAAAGGCATATTCTGAAACCCACGGGTTCCACTTTTGAAACGCAAGACAGCGATTTTCTTGTTTCGGATAATCCGGAATTCCACCCGACTGATGTGTTTGAAGACGCAGACGGAAGTTTGGTGGTGATCAATACCGGTGGTTGGTATCGAATTTGCTGTCCGACTTCGCAGATTGCCAAGCCGGATGTAATGGGGGGGATTTTCAGAATTACCCGCACAGACGGCAAAAAAATGACTGATCCGCGCGGCTTGAAGTTGAAGTGGCAAGGACAGGGCGCCGCTGAACTAGCCAAGCGTTTGGGCGATTCACGGGTGGCTGTGCAAAAACGGGCGATTGCCGGTCTTGGCAAACAGGGTGAGCCTGCGGTTGGGGTTTTGGCGGATTTGCTGAAACAATCGGGGGAAGAGCAGATACGGCTCAATGCCGTCTGGGCACTTACCCGCATTGATGGAGCCGCGGCACGTGCTTCGGTGCGTTTTGCACTCAACGATGCCTCCGACACAGTAAGGCAGGCGGCTTGTCACTCGGCAGGTATTCATCAGGATTCAGCTGCAGCTGCCGGTTTGGCAAAATGCCTGCAGTCCAAATCGGAGCATCTCCGTCGCAAGGCAGCTACGTCGCTGGGTCAACTGCGAGCAAAAAATGCAGTTGCTGGATTGCTTGACGGTATCGGGCAATCTACGGACCGGCTTTTGGAACACGCTTTGATCTATGCGTTGATAGAGATTGGTGATGCAGATGCATTGCGCAAGGCTGTTGCGAAGCTTGCGGGTCAGACAAGCGAAGTTGCCGTGCTAAAACATCGGGCTGCTTTGATTGCCCTGGATCAGATGGGCGAAGGAAATCTGCAAGCTGCAGAGGTGGTTCCTTTGCTGACTTCCAAGCAAGCGGCGTTGAAACAAGTGGCCGCATGGATCATCAACTTTCATCCAGAATGGGGTGGAGAGCTGACCGAGTATTACCGCCAACAGCTGGCCAGGGTGGAGCAGCTTAGTGAAGCGGAAAGAGAGGAACTGCAGGACCAGATTGGACAATCAGCCGCCACAGGGGCGGTGCAGAAATTGATCGCGAGTGATCTGACTGCGAAAAAAGCGAGCAAGGCCGCGCAACTGGTATTGCTGAATGCTATCTCCCGGTCAACGTTGAAGCAGATGCCAGCGAGCTGGACCGATGGCGTTAGGGGATCCCTGGCATCGCCTGATGCCAAGGTGCTAAGCCAAGCTATAGCCGCTTTGAAAGCGGTGCGGACTTCAAAAGGATCTTTCGCAGTCTTAAAAGAACCTTTATTGAAGATCGCTGGAAATACCGGGCAAGCAGCAGGCTTGAGGTTAGCTGCATTGAATGTTTTGGCATCCATGTCGCGCGCTACCCCGTCGCAAGCCCTGTTCGATTTTTTGATCAGCAGCGTTGACGCTTCGCGCCCGCCAATGGAACGCAGCGTGGCCGCCGGGGTGTTGGAGCGTTCGAAATTGAGTGACGGGCAATTGCAGCATCTGGCTGTGGTTATGAAAAACATCAACCCGATGGAGTTGTCGACTTTATTGGCTGCTTTCAAAGCTTGTGAGGATGAAAGAATTGGCAGCCAACTGATTGATTCACTTGCCCTCTCCGAAGCGAAGTCAGCTCTTCGCTCTGACAATCTTGAGCCCTTGTTGGCCAAGTTCCCTGAACCTGTTCGCCAAAAAGGCGAAGCCTTGCTGGCGGAGGTGAATGTGGGTATCAAGGAGCAGAAAGCAAAACTTGATGCGCTGGAAAAAGTGGTGGTCAAGGGCGACGAAAAACGTGGCCACCTTGTTTATAATAGCCAAAAAAGTGCCTGTTCGGTGTGCCATGCCATTGGTTACGTCGGAGGCAAGTTTGGACCTGACCTCACCCACATTGGAAAGGTTCGCACCGAGCGCGATTTATTGGAAGCGATCATCTACCCCAGTTCGAATTTTGTCCGCAGTTATGAACCGGTGACATTGAAGACAAAAGCCGGGGGTGTGCTTTATGGGATTTTGAAAGAAGCTTCGTCGGATCATGTGGCCCTCATGATGGGACCGGGGGCCGAGCAACGCATCGGAAGAGCGGAGATTACCGAAATTGAACCGGGTGCGGTGTCATTGATGCCCCAGGGCCTGGATGCGGTGATGAGTGAACAGGAACTGGCCGACCTGGTGGTATTCCTGAAATCGTTGAAGTAGGGACGGGGTTTGTGCTAAGAGTGCATCACCTGGCCACCATCAATATTGAGGGTTTGGCCGGTGATGTTTTTTGCTTGGACTGAGGCCAGATACACTGCCATCGCGCCATATTCCTCCGGACTTTGCCAATGACCCAAAGGTGCAATACGCTTGATTTTATTTTCCGCCCAGTCCTCATAACTTTCCTCCACCTTTGATGCCGCCCATACCGAGCGGTTGAGTGACGTCTTCACCATTCCCGGTGACAAGGCATTGGCCCGGATTCCATCACTGGCAAGATCACGTGCAACGCATTGCATAAAATTGATCAACCCTGCCTTTGAGGCGCTGTAAGGGGGATCTGTTTGCGATCCGACCTGTCCGGCAACCGAAGTGATAAACAGCAGGGAGCGCCCCTTCGATGTGCCTTTCTGCATGAGCGGAGCAAATGCCTGGGCTGTGTGAACCGCACCCAGCAAATTAACTTGCAGAACCCTCAGCCAATCTTCAGGGGCTACGTTTAAGAAAGGGAAGCCTACTTTTCCCGAACCGATGCCCACACTGAAAACCACGTGATCGATTTTGCCAAAGTGAGAGGCAAGTTCAGTCGCTGCCTTTTTGACTTCATCAAAATTCGCCACATCGGCCTGGCGAACTGCTCCTGAAAATCCATCCATGTCCCTTGCGCAATCTACGATCCCGACTTGTACCCCCTCACAGGTAAAGGCATCTGCAATTGCCCTGCCAATTCCCTGGGCACCTCCTACGATGATCGCTGTTTGATCTTTTAGTCCTAAATCCATGTGGCCAAGCCTTTCATTTTTTTGCGGTCGTTTTTAACCGTCACCTTGTTATAAAATGCACTTCAAATTATAATCGAAGAGATTGAGGGATAGTGTAATTTTTTTTATGCAAATGATAGATGTAGTTGAATCCCCAATCACCTGGATTCTTACCGGGGTCTGTATAGTGGGGTGTATTTATGCCAAGCGCAGTGTGGTGGCAGGAATTATCACCGGGATCATGGCTCCGATGGTGATCGTTCCTCTCTGGATCATGTCTGGTCTTGCTGTCAATGTGCCGCATTTGCTGGTGAGGACCCTGTTTCCAAAACTGCTTCCTTTTTTGGAAAACTCTTCGTCTGCATGGGCGGGAGCCGTTCTTTTTATTACTGACCCCGGTCACCTTGCTACGCTTATTACAGCAGCTTTTTTTATTTGGTATTGCATAGTGGGGAGGATGAACTCTCATCGTCCGCTGGCTTTCACTTCCACGCGGAGTCGTTTGACAGCTTCCAACCCGTTTATCCGTCGTTATTGGCGTTAGCTAGGAATCTAAGGAATCTAATACCCATCCTCACTCACGCGACAGGGCGCCATGATTGCTTCGCTCATACCGTGGAGGATTTTTTTATCAGCGGGACAGATGGTGGCGAGCACGCCACCAAGTTTGACTTCTGAAATCCCTGTAGCTGATTGAGGGGGGGGAGTGAAATAGTAGGGACACAACCTTACCCGGCCTTCCATCTCGACGATTTTTCCCGATTCGGGATCGAGGTAGGGGTGGTGGACGAGTTTGCCGTTGTGAAATTCCTGCAGTACATAAGGGTGGTGATCAAAGGATTCCAGTGCAGTGTCGATGGCAGCACTCCACGCATGCTGCGAAAGATCGTGACCGATGCTGACACTGCGACTGCCCCAGCCAATTTCTGAAAAGCCGCTGATTTTCAAAACGTATTCCCGCTCTCGTTGGCTGAATTTTTTAAGCTCCTGGAAGCTGTTGATTTCCAGCTTGGGAATGACGCTGTGATGGGGCAGCGCAGCAGGGTCAAGAATCCAGCTGCGTGGTATAATTTTTTGCAGGCGTTGCCAGTTGCCTGCGCGCAATTCGCGCCGCCAAACTTCCTGCAGCGGGCGGGACCAGAACAGGGCGAGCCACATTTTTTCTTCGAGAAATGCTTTGAAAGGGGCTGTCAGATCGAGGTCTCCTGCGGCTGAGGTTTGGGCTAGTTTGTCCATGCCGGGCAGGTTGGGCAGGTCGAATAATTCAAAAAAACGATACATCGCTCGCTTACCGTTATGCTGATAACCCTCTGCTGAGTGGACTTGCCAGTGTTGCTCTGATGCTGATTGTCTGGCATTCAATTGCTCTACCAACCAATCGGACTCGGGGCGGTAGTCGGCGGCTTCTTCTGAAATCACCAGGTCGGCAGCACCATCAAAAATGGAAGCAAAGCCGGTGAGCATTCCGTCTGCTCCACCGATAATGTGGGCATCACCGAGCGTCGTGGAATAAGTTTGGTTCATCCAGGCGGTCAGGCCGATGCCGCCGGGCACGCTGTCGAGTTCGGCCATGGTGAAGCCGTCCTCAGTGAGGATCAAATCGGGCCGTATGACTCGCGGCAATTGGTTTTGAATGCGTGGATCCGCACCGAGTTCAATGAGCGGCTGGGGTTTACCACGATCCAGGTAATGATGGAGCCAGGCGGGCAGGGAACCATTGCGACTGCGCCGGTAAAGTGTATCACTGGCTCGTTGGAAACGGTGCAGCAGAGGGCCGATGTGCTCGAGATGCCGGACGGTTTTTGGTGAGAGTGGGAAGGCCTGAGGGGAAAGTCGCCAGTCTTTACCGGAGAACAGGCCTTGCCGGGGAAAGGCTTTTTGGATAGCGGTCACGGCATCCTCACGGGAGGTCTGATTCGGGCGACTAAGTTGTGGTGGCACGGGGCTCATGGGGGGCGTATTATTGCAACAAGCGCAAGGCGGCACGCAAAATGTCATCGGCACTATTTGCTGTATCCGGGTTTTCGCTGCAGGCTTTGCTCACCGCACGGTGAGCGGCGACTTGTTTGAAGCCAAGAGAGATGAGGGCCAGCACAGCATCATTTTTAAGCGAATTTTCCGAAGGGGTCTGTCCGTCGGTGCTTGCGGCTTGTTCCCAGGCGCTGGTCACGCCAACTTTGTCTTTCAATTCGAGCACAATGCGTTCGACGGTTTTTTTACCTAGCCCCTTGATGCGTGAGAGGGTCTCAAGGTCTTCTGCTACAACGGCATTTTTAAAATCGGATGGCCCGACACTGCCGAGTATCGACATGGCAACCTTGGGGCCGACCCCGGATACCCGGTTGATGAGCAGGAGAAAGAGATCGCGCTCTTCACCGGACTTAAAACCATACAAGGTCAACTCTTGCTCACGCACATATAGATGAGTGAGCACACGAACACGGTCACCGGTATTTCCAAGCGATTCGGGGCCGCCCAGTGGCATGGTGATTTGGTAACCGACGCCCTGGACATCCAGAGTGATTCGGTTGGGAAGAATTTCGGCGAGTTCGCCGTGTAGAAAGGTAATCATGGAAAACTGTGACTGAGGAAGTAGAATATAGAGTTTAGTGGACGATAATAATGGTCAAACCTTATTTTGCTTGTCAAAATTACTTAATTGCATGAAAAAAATTATAGCACTGCTTTGGTTTGGAATGGTGTGTCTTGTCAGTCTAGGGGGTGCTTTTGCAGAAGAAAAGCCAGTCGGGGAAGAAAAAGCTGCTGCAAAAAAAATGCGGGTAGGGATCGTATTTGAGACACAGGCGATTGATCCGGAAGTGTTCACCCGGGTGGAAGGAGCCAAAAAGTCAGTAATGGTGCCGGTTCACGAGTGGGATTACGGCGTGAAGCTGTTCACGGCGGAGGAGTGGAAGAAGCGGGCTTTCAAAAAGGAGGGATTTGTGCAGAAATCCGAAGTGGTCGCGGATGCGGTCATGGAAAAAGTAGAGCCTGAATGGATTCGTGATTCGCGCGGGGTAGTGCTGTATGCCGTGATCAGGTCGAAAGATCCGTTTTTGTCGAGTATTCTGCTGTCGAAACAGTTTTTGCCAAAATTTAAAAAAAACCTGGGAGAAACTGTGAGAGTAATCATTTTAGACCGCCACGAGATTTATGTATTTCCTGACTCAGGGGGGAAATTGAATGAATATGGGGCGGTTCTGGCAGAGCAATACCGGGTGACCAGGCAGCCAGTAAGCTTGGAAATCTTCCAAGTGGGTGAAAAAGGCTTCAAGGTGATTGGTAATATCGGCAGGTAATTGATAATTTTCATAAATTTTATAAAAATTGATAAAAATTTATGTGAGAGCTGGGAAAAGGGTGGCTTAGTCGGGCTGAATGTGGTAAAGTTCAACTCTATGGCTAATCCAAGAAGAACCAGATTTTCACGACGTGTGCCTGATCATGTGACGAATGAACTCGTTGCAGTGTTATCCGACAAAGAAACCTTCGGCTTTAAAGACCTTTTTGTGGTCGTTTATGAAAATTTGAAAGCTAGAAATGCAGTGAGTGGTGGCGAAGAAATGCTTCGTTTGCGTGCTTATGAGAAGTTACAGAATTTGGTGACCCGTGGTTTGGTCAATAAAGAGGGCAAACAGTACACGGCACTCGACAACATCAAAGATGCGATTACTGAAGCTGCTCCCAAGCCTATTCTTCCAAAAGAAGCTGCTAAATAGGGCTCCCCGAACATTTGCCTGATTTGAGTCAGACGTGTTTCTTTGAAACATTCATCTGGACGAAATCGGGAATCGAATTAAACTCATCGGTGTGTGGGCTCTAATAGAGCTGGCACACCGATTTTTCGTTTGGGGTACAGCGGGCAAGTTCTACGGGGAAGACAGGCCTGGCTTCGGCCACGATGAAAGTCGATTTTTATGCAGCTAGCAACAGACAATCATGACGGATAACTACGAAGCAGTTTTATTACAGTTTTTACTGGCAGGGGGCTTTGCCGGCGTGACTTTGTTGATCTCTGTGTTGCTTGGGCAACGAGCCAGGCGGAACAAGTTAAAGGACAGCGCCTACGAGTGCGGAATGTTACCGGTGGGTGAGGGGCAGTCCCGATTCAGTGTGAAATTTTATCTGGTGGCGATGTTGTTCGTATTATTTGATATTGAAGTCGTCTTTTTCTACCCTTGGGCCGTTGTATTCAGGGATTTGATGGAAGATGCGGAAACAAAGATGTTTTTCTGGAGCATGTTGAGTTTTGCCGGAATTCTTTTTGTGGCTTACCTCTACGCCTTGAAAAAGGGTGCCCTTGACTGGAAACCAAGGCATTGAGTTGTTAGCTGGAACATTTCCAATTTTTTTAAAAAAATCCAAAGATGGCTCGTTGGCGAGCAGTCATTAAAGAATTTTTCCTCCCGTGGTTCATTTTATCGCACTCTACAAATTAAAAACTGATCTGCCAGAGGGCAGAGCGGAGGAAATGATTCGCATGAGCCGCAGTCAGTTGCTCAAGATCACTGAGGTGTTGAATGTGCGTTCGGGAATTCGCATTCACAAGGAATGTGAGTGGCCCTTTTTTCTGGCGATCGATTTTGAGAATCTCGATAAACTGGAGATGTTTCGCGAAGATCCGGTATTGCTCAAGTTTGCGCAGGAGGTGATTCAGCCGAATACCAGTGACTGCATGGAGTGTATCTACGAGATGGAGCCGGGCAAGGACGTCAAATACTCTTGAAGGCAGCTCGCAAAACAGTTCATTTCATCTTCGCTGATATCAAAGGGGGGGACGATGGACAATACATTTCCCGTGGGAGAATCAGCGAGTACAATAAGCCCCTTTTTGAGTGAGTGAACGACAAAACCGGAGGTCGCTGCGCGGTCGGGGCGACCATCGGCATCAAGGATTTCTACTCCCAACAACAGGCCCCGTCCACGAATTCGACCACATGAGGGCAGGTCGATTTTTTTGATTTGTGAGCGGAAGTATTCCCCGCGGTCACAGACCTGGCGAGCAAGCTCCGGGGCACTGTGAAGGTCTAATGCAGCCAGGGCCATGGCGCAGGCAGGAGGATTGCCCAGGTGGGTGGTGGTGTGGAGGGCTTCGCCGTCTGAGGCTGGCCAGGCGCGATCCATGAGTTCAGCCGGCCCGACACAAGCGGACAAGGGCAGGCCGGAGGCCAGGCTTTTGCCGAGACAGACCAAATCGGGAATGGTGGTGGAGGCTTCGCAGGCAAACAAGCTGCCGCAGCGATTCAGGCCGGTGAGGATTTCATCCAGAATCAGTAGAGTGCCAGTTTCATCGCAGATAAGTCTCAACATCGGGAGGAAACCCGAAGGAGGCACGACTTTGCCACCACGGCCCTGAATGGGCTCGGCCAGAATGGCGCCGACCGGATACTTATTGATTTTCTTGCGTAGAGCAGCTTCCAGCGAGTCGAGTTGGGAAAGGCAGGTGGGGGTGCATTCCCGGCTCTGCCCACAGGTGCAGTGTGGAAAGGGGAGGCTGTAACCAAAATCAGGGAGCTGGGAGGCAAAGGGGCGGCGGAAGCGATCCATGGCTCCTGCAGCCAGAGTTCCATAACCGAGCCCGTGGTAGGCATTTTCGAAAGTGATCACCCCGGGTTTTCCGGTGGCGAGCAGACTGGTTTTCAGAGCGGCTTCGATGGCTTCGAAACCAGTATTGCCGAGTATGGTTTTTCCAGGTCCGCATCCCCAGCGCTCGAAAGTCAGATGGCTGATTTTTTCACAAACAGCGACTTTGAGTTCGGTTGGGTGAACGTCTCCCATTCCGTGGATGAGTTGGTCAGCTTGATGGTGCAGGGCAGATACCACTGAGGGCGGGCTATGCCCCAGCCCGGTGACTCCAAAAGCACTGGTGAAATCCAGATAGCGGTTGCCGTCGGCATCCCAAACATTGTTGCCTGCGGCTCTCTGCCAGAAAATTGGAAAATCCGGATTCATGAAAGTCACATTACGGCATTCATGGGCGGCTAGCCTCGCTGCGAGGGAACGCGATTTTGGACCGGGGATTTCAGTCTGGAGCTCAGGTAGCATGGCGGTGTTGAATGGAGGGCTTGCAGGGCGGAGCTATGGAAAATTTGATGCTCCGGGGATCATATTTTTGACTTGGTGCCGCAGAATGCCACATAAATCAGGGTAGGAAGAAATATTTTACACTCAGAGGCATTTTTGATACGCTGATTCTCAGGGTAATCCAGCCTTACTCACTGAGGGGGAAGGCAGAAGTGCTGTGGAGCGATCACTGTAAGTGACTGTGAAGTAGGATGATAAAGATTGGTGGCAATCAGAAAAAGGAGAAAATATGAAAACAACGACAAAATGGGATGGATTGAAATTTATCGTGGCGGGTGTGATGATGGGCGTGGGAATGATGGTTGCGGCGGTGGCTGGGCCGGCAAATTTGCAGCAAGTGTTTAATGATGCGAAGAGCGCTTATGATGCGGGAGATTTTGAAAAGGCGGCGATTGGATTTCGCAAAGTGCTGAAGTATCAACCTGGTTATGTATACGCACGTAAGTATTTGTCGCAAACCGAGGCGATGATCAAAAAGGGGAAAGTGGTCGTTTCGCTCGAAAGTAAATTGGCGCAGCTGAAAGTGCAGAGTGTGGAATTTGATAATGCCAGTCTGGGCACGGTGATGAGTTTCCTGTCACAGAAATCTGCAGAGATATCAGGCGGCAAGGTGGTGGCGAATTTCATCTACAAGGGGCCTGGAGAGGACAAGGAGTCGAAGACGGTTACGTTGAAGCTTGGTACTGTTCCGATGACAGAAGTGATCCGTTATGTGGGGCAATTGACGGGGACCAAGTTTAAATATGAAGAATATGCGGTGGTAGGTATTCCTGCGGCTGGTGCTGCCAGAGCAGATGCCAGCAGAAAAATATTGCTGAAGCAAACAGCGGCTGAATCCAACAAGCCAAAGTTTGATGACAAGGTAAAAGACCCTTTTGCAAAATAGCAGGAGAAGTTATTTCATTTGACGGTATAAGGCATAGAAGGTGCTACTAGCGAACCAGATGTATTTGTTATAATCACAGTGAAGCCAAAACTTGCCTTGATTACCGGTGGTGCGGGGGATCTTGCCCTTGAGTTGTGTGAGCAACTGCTGGTGGCAGGCTACGAAATCAAGGCTCCCTCTCGCATTGAGCTCGATGTGTCGGATACCGGTGCGGTGGAGGATTTTATCAAAAACTGCGATCAAATTGATTTGTTGATCAATAATGCAGGCCTTACCAAGGATCAGCCGATCCTGCGCATGAATGAAAGTGATTGGGATGATGTTATATCAGTCAATCTCAAGGGGGCGTTTTTTTGTGCTAAAAGTGTGTTGCTGAAAATGATGAGGCAACGATCCGGGCATATTATCAACATAGGCTCCTATTCTGCTCTGCGCCCGCCTATTGGGCAGGCCAACTACGCAGCAGCCAAGGCTGCCCTGATCGGTCTGAGCCAGAGTCTGGCAGCGGAGGCTGGCAGTCGGGGAGTTCGGGTCAATTGTGTTTTGCCAGGTTTTCTAGAGACCCGGATGACCAGGGAGCTGAGTGAGGAAGCTCGAAATCGAGCATTGCGGGCGCATGTGCTGGAGCGATTTAATAGTGTGGCTGATGCGGCACGGTTCGTGGTTTTTCTGGATAGCATGGAGGCTGTATCAGGGCAGTTTTTTCAATTGGACAGTCGCTTGCGTTCCTGGTGTTAGTGTTTTTTTGTCTTATCGCTGAATGAATCCTGATGTGATGCCTAAGATATCCCTTTTCATGGTTTTTTGCCTGCTGATGGCTTCGACTGCTTGTTCGAGTTCATCTTCGGGAAAAAGGCAGCAAGAGGTGCATCGCAATCAGTATGGAGAAAACATCCAAGCGAATGAGACCGGACTTTCGTCAATAGCCGCACGGGAGGTGATCCGACGGCAGGAGCAGATGCGCCGTGCTGATGCCGCAGCAATGCGGGCCAACGAATACTCACGCCAAGGAGATGATGAAGCGGCACTTCGGTCTTACCGCAAAGCACTAAAAACCCTGCCCGATAACGATTAGTGGGCGAAAATGCTGATTAAATGCGCGTATTGAGTATGTCAGGTACCGGAGATTCGTTTATCATGAAAATATCGCTTGCCGGATTGGGGAAGCTGTGGAACTCTTGCGCCCCTCTCAACCGAGGTAAAGCGATGGCATACGCGATTTTTAAAACAGGTGGTAAACAGTATCGGGTCTCCGAAGGCGACAGCATTGATGTGGAAAACATTGACGCTGAAGTCGGAGACAACACTTCATTTCCCGAAGTGCTGATGTTGAATGATGGAACTAGCACAACCGTAGGGGATCCTTTTATCAAAGGGGCAACGGTAGAAGCCGAAGTGGTCGAGCAGCACCGCGACAAGAAGGTGATCGCCTTTAAATTCAAGCGCCGCAAAGGGTTTCACAAAACCAAGGGGCATCGCAGGCATCTAACGCGCTTGGAGATCAAGAAAATTTCTGCTTAGAAACGGGCAACTTTTTCAGATTTTTGGATCTGAATTCAAATCTCAATTATTTTTAGCAATGGCTCATAAAAAAGGACAGGGAAGTATTAAAAACGGTCGCGACAGTAACGCGAAGCGCCGTGGGGTGAAAAAATTCGGCAGTGAAAAAGTAATTGCAGGAAATATCATCATTCGTCAGTGCGGCACCAAGTGGCAGCCAGGAGTGAATGTTGGATTGGGAAAAGATTATACGATTTTTTCTCTGGTTGACGGTGTGGTTCGTTTTGATCGCAATGGTCGGCGGGTGAATGTCGACGCAGTGGAAGCTTAAGTTTCCACTCGTATAATTCGGCTTTTTTGCCGGGAGGATTTCAGCAGGTGTAAATGCCTGCTGTTTTTTTGTAGAGGAGTTGCCGTCAGAAGTGAGCTGTTGCGGTTTTATTGCAAAAATAGGAATGCTGTGAAATTATAGGCCATGCTGAACGTCGTTCTTATAGAGCCCGAGATTCCTCCGAATACTGGAAACATTGGCAGATTGTGCATGGCGACAGGAGCCAGGTTGCACTTGGTGGGGCCGCTGGGTTTTTCGCTGGATGATCGCTCCTTGAAACGTGCCGGACTGGACTATTGGCCTGAGCTCGATTTGTTCAGATGGGATTCATTTGAAGAGCTGGAAAGTCAAGCGGGCGAACAAGCGGACTTTCACTTTTTAACCACAAAATCAAAACAGCCCTATTGGAATGCTCAATTTTCAGTTAACGACTATATTGTCTTTGGTTCGGAAACCAGAGGTTTGCCACAGTCCTTGTTAGCAGAGTTTGAATCAAAGTGCTTGACGATTCCACAAAAATCCGGTCGCAGTTTGAACCTTGCAACTTCTGTTGGGATTGTCCTTTATGAGTCTGTTAGACAGCTGAATAGTGTTGGCTGAATCAGGTTTTGTAAAATATTTGGCTTAGCAGTAATCAAGGAGAGTGTGATTTACACTTGCCAAATGCAGTGTTTTTCTGTAACAACGATTCCTATTGACCTCTTTATTGTTCTGATTAAATCGAATGCAAATAACGAAATGTTAATTCTCAGTAGTGAGCCCAGTTGTGGAGTTAGCTTGCATGGGAGATTTGGGGGCGGCGCATGTGGTTGCATTCATGGTGAAAGCCCCTTGTTTGATGGCCTTCGATTTGATCCTCGTGCTGGTTTGATTGGCAGCAATCTGTGTGACTTGAGCAGGTGCTAGCTTATGGAATTTCAAAGTAGAAAATATTAAGACTTTTATCGATCCCCACAAAACAAGGCCCTCTGCGCCAAAAACAAACCAACTATGAAGAAAAAAACAGCAAGGAAGAAGGCAGCTCCGAAAAGGAAAGCCGTGAAGAGGACTGCGGCTCCCAAAAGGAAAGCAGCTAAAAAGAAAGCGGCTCCTAAAAGGAAAGCGGTGAAGAAAAAAGCAGCTAAAAAGAAAGCAGCACCTAAAAAGAAAGCAGCACCTAAAAGGAAAGCTGTGAAGAAAAAGGCAGCTAAGAAGAAAGCCGCTCCTAAAAAGAAAGCTGCAAAAAAAAGAGCTCGTAAACGTTAGTTTAAATTAATTGAATTCGATCAACCTGGAACTGGCATGGGGGCTGGTTCCAGGTTTTTTGTGTAAGGACTCAATGACAGAACTGGGGGCTGACCAGACGTTGCTAAGGTAGCAACACATTCTGAAAGGTTTTCGGGCTGAAGCCGTAACACTCCGGATTTATGAGTTTAGTAGAAGGATTATCAATCCTTAAACTGGGCAACCAGCCCAGTGATGGTTTCTTTGGCATCGCCGTAGAGCATGCGGGTGTTCTCGCCGAAGAACAGGGTATTGACCAGTCCTGAGAATCCTGCACCCTGACCACGTTTGAGAGCATAAACAGTTCGTGCTTCGTAGACCTTAATGATGGGCATTCCGTAAATGGGGCTTGATTCATCCTCCACTGCAGCAGGATTAACAACATCGTTGGCACCGATTACGATGGCTACATCAACCGTGCTCATGATGGGATTCACATCGTCCATTTCGGCTAGTTGCTCGTAAGGGACGTCGGCTTCAGCCAGCAGCACATTCATGTGGCCGGGCATGCGGCCGGCCACCGGGTGAATGGCGAAAAGAACTTCTGCGCCGTTGTCCTCAAGGATTTGAGCTAATTCTTTAACTGCGTGTTGTGCCTGGGCGACAGCCATTCCGTAGCCCGGTACGAATACAACACTTTGGGCGGCTTCCAGTACGTAATAAGCGTCTTCGACTGAGGCTGCTTTCATTTCGCCTTCAACAGCTTTTCCAGTTTTACCGGTGGCGGCTCCAAAACTACCAAAAAGAACGTTACCCAGGGTGCGGTTCATTGCTTTGCACATGATGATACTGAGAATCAGTCCGCTGGCTCCGACAAGGCAACCGGCGACGATGAGCACGTTGTTCTCGATCACAAAACCAGCGGCAGAAGCGGCCAGACCAGAAAAGCTGTTGAGGATGGCTATGACGACCGGCATGTCGCCACCACCAATGGGAATGACCGCCAGAACACCGAGAAGGAGTGAGAGGCCGATCAGAGCATACAAAGCCCATGAGGCGTGGCTGGTGACAAAGACAAATCCCAGGGCTATTATGGCAAGGGCGATCAGGGCATTGAGTGCTTTTTGCCCTCCGAAATTGATGGCGTTGCCACCCATTTTTCCAGAAAGCTTGAGATAGGCGATTAAACTACCGGTGAAAGTAATGCCGCCGATTAGAATGGCTAGCACCATGGCTGCACCTGTCACTGCGGGTGGTTCAGGTCTGGCTGCGTATTCCGCCCAGCCAACCAGCAGCGAAGCCAGTCCACCAAAGCCGTTGAAAAGGGCAACAAGTTCCGGCATGCCGGTCATCTGAACCCGTTTGGCGGCAATCGCTCCGATGATGGCTCCGATGGCAAGGCCGACGATGATCCACGTGTAGCTCATGTCTTTGGTGAGCAGAACCGCCACCACGGCGATTAGCATGCCTAGGGAGGAGATTTGGTTGCCGCGCCGGGCAGTGCTGGCAGAGCCGAGCATTTTGATTCCGTAAATAAACAGGATCGATGCGATGATGTAGGCAAAATTAATGAGCGATTCCATCTTGTGTCAGGTCGGTAGAAGAGTGGCAAAAAGAGCGGCAGAAGAGAAAATTATTTATCGTCTTTTTTGGAGTGAAACATAGCGAGCATACGGTCGGTGACCATGTAGCCGCCAACTACGTTGATAGTGGCCAGGATCAGGGCGATAACCCCGAGGATGATTCCCATTTTTCCGTCTAGGGCACCGGAGGCGATGATCGCTCCCACAATAGTAATGCCGGAGATGGCATTGGAGCCCGACATCAGCGGGGTGTGCAGTTGTGAGGGGACTTTTTGAATCAGCTCAAAACCGAGAAAGCCTGCGAGTACAAAAATGAAGAGTAGAAGAATTAACATAATGAGCAGAGTTCGGGGTTAGGAAGTGAAACGTTCGTGCACAATCTTTCCGTCGTGGGTGATCACACAGCCTTTAAGTAGTTCGTCTTCGAGGTCGATTGGAAATGTTTTACTCTCTTCGTCCAGGAAGTGCTCCACCATGCTGGTGATGTTGGCCGAGTAAACCTGGGTTGCATTTTGAGGCACCAGACCTTCGTAGTTGGTCAAGCCGATCAGAGTCACTCCATTGTCGGTGATGATTTCTTCGCCAGCCACAACTCCTTCGACATTGCCACCGCCTTCTGCTGCCAAGTCAACGATCAAGCTGCCATTCTGCATCTGCTCGACGACGTCTTTTTTGATCAGCACGGGAGGTTTGCGGCCAAAAACCTTGGCGGTGGTGATCACTACGTCAGACTGGGCGCAAACCTTTGCCTGGGCATCGATCTGAATCTTGATTTGCTCAGGGGTCATCTCCTTGGCATAACCGCCTTCACTTTTAGTTTCACCGAGATCAATGCGCAGGGCCTTGGCACCCAGGGACTCGGCTTGTTCGAGAGCTTCGGGGCGAACATCAAAGGCGGTTACCCGAGCTCCGAGGCGTTTTGCGGTTGCAATCGCCTGCAGTCCGGCAACTCCGATGCCGACGATGAAAAATTTTGCCGGAGCAATGGTTCCCGCCGGGGTCATCATCATTGGCAGGATGGTTTTCATGCGATAGGCTGCGAGAATGACCGAAGCGTAACCGGCCAGGTTGGCCTGTGAGCTCAATGCGTCCATTTTCTGAGCCAGTGTTGTTCTCGGCAGCATTTCCAAGCTGATGGCTGTAGCACCTGCTTTGGCAAAATCTTCGATCAGGCCGGATTCGTTGAAAGGATCCAGAAAGCTGATGTGGATGGCGCCTTTTTTAAGTTTGGCAATTTCATCGGCCGGAGGTTTGCGAACCCGGATAACAACATCGGCTTCTCCCAGAGCCGCAGCCCGGTCATCTGCGATCTCTGCGCCGGCTTCCCTATACTTTTCGTCAGCATGGCCTGAGGATTCACCCGTGCCGGATTCAACGACAACAGTGATTCCAAGATCGGTGAGTTTTTTTGTGCCGACAGGATCCAGCGCGGCGCGGGTTTCGTCAGGATCTGTTTCCTTAGGAGCGAAGATTTTCATGAAATAAAGGGTGGTGGTCGCCTCAAAAAAAAGCAATCTATCCATCTCTTGCGAAGTGTCGACTAGAAACTTTCATTCTTGAAGGCTCTTATGGAAAGCGATACTACCTATTTGTGCTTTGCTGGTGGATCGGAGGGGAAGGATCGGGTGTAGGATTGGTCAGAGGGAGAGAGGTCTTTGATTTTAAGATTCCATTTTTCACCAGAAACGGCTTTTAACGTGATTGAAGATTCATTTCGCCGGACAAACAGGGCAAAAAAGGTCTGACCTTTGTTATTTATCCATTCTCGGTAGCCCCGGTCGGCCAGAATTTTACGCTTTTGCGCAATATCAGCGAGTTGAATATCGGTCACCAATTTCAGTTTTTTAAAATAATCCACCGGACGGCCACTGCGGTAGCCGGTGACTTGATCAACCACATGGCCATTGGGATCAAAAACCAGCAGCACAGGAAGTCCGCGAATTTTGAATTTTTCTTTCAAGTCGCGTAATGCGTCTGGGATGTCGAGTGGGTCGCGGGGGAAATCGAGATAACAAAGAACTAGATTTTTTTTCGCATAGATATTGAAGGTTTTTGATGAAAACACTTCTGAGCTGAGTTGCTGGCACAAAGTATTCCATTGTGCGGTAAAGAGCAGCAGCATGGGTTTTTGCTTGGTTTTGGCTATAGAGAATGCCCGGTGGGGATTGCGTTCCCAGGTGGCGGCATTCGGATCGCTTGAAGTGTTTGGTTGCAGGGGAATCTCGGTAGGGATCACACCTGACCGTTTGATCAAACCTTCGGGATTGGTAATAGGCTTGGCGATGGGGGTTTTTTTTCCCTGTGACTGGGCCAGGAGGGGAGTCAGCATGAAGACGCTGATTGTCATCGCCAGGATCAGGCGATTCAAATCAGGAAAATGACAATGGCAGATAGAAAAATTCACCACAGGGCAATGATAGTCCTGTCTGCTCTAAACTCAATATCAGGTTCTTGCTGGAGGCACTCAGGCTTGGGTGGTATTACGCTGTTCGGCTTGAATTGCGACGAGGTATTGTGTATTGAGATACCTTGGGTGTGTTAGTCGGCGCACAAATAAAAAGCACTCAACGTTCAAAAAGCGCTCAACTTTCTATCTGCTAATTACGAATAGATGAAAAAAATTCCCGCTATAAGTCTCGGTCTTATTTTTTCTGTTTGTTTCAGCTTGTCAGCAGCTGAAACAAAATTTCCGAATATCGTTTATATTCTAGCTGATGATTTTGGGTACGGGGACACCAGTTGTTATAATCCAAATTCAAAAATCGATACGCCCTATATCGACAGATTGGCAAAAGAGGGCATGCGGTTCACTGATGCGCATACCCCTTCGGCGGTGTGCACACCAACTCGTTACGGAATTCTAACCGGACGTTACAGTTGGCGTACGCGATTAAAGGAGCGTGTGCTGGATGGTTTTGATCCTCCTTTGATCGAAAAAAACAGGCTCACCGTGCCGGCGCTATTAAAGCGGCGAGGGTATGATACAGCCTGTGTGGGTAAATGGCATCTTGGCATGCAGTGGACGGATAAAGAAGGGAATGCCGTACCGTGGATTCCGACTGAAAAGAAAAAACGTCCGCGAAACGGATTTGAGGTGGACTATAAGATTGCCATCAAGGGCGGGCCTACCGCAGTAGGCTTTGACCAATATTTCGGGATATCGGCCTCCTTGAACATGTCGCCATTTTGCTACCTGAAAAATGATAGGCCCCTCTATTTGCCAATATGGAAGCAGGATCGAATTAGCACTGATTTTGTGTCGGTTGACGAAGGCATGAGGTCTCCGGATTTTACGATTACCGGGGTCATGCCGCGCCTTACCGGAGAGGCGATAGGTCTTATTGAAAATTATGCCCGGCAAAAAACGGGGCGCCCGTTTTTCTTGTACGCGCCGCTGACCTCGCCACATTTGCCCCTGGCTCCGAATGTGGAGTATCGCGGTAAAAGCAAGGCTGGCGAGTATGGTGATTTTGTGGTGGAGACAGATGCTTTTGTGGGAGCGGTGCTGGATGCTTTGGATCGCACGGCAATGGCTGATAATACTCTGGTCATTTTTACCTCTGACAATGGAGGGCTTTATCATTGGTGGCAACCTCAAGAGGTGGATGATCTGAAGTATTACCGGGTTAATAAGCGCGGTCAATATGCGAAAGACTTTGGCCATCAGGGGAATATTCATCTGCGTGGCACCAAGGCGGATATATGGGAGGGCGGTCACCGTGTTCCTTTCATCGTGCGCTGGCCGGGGAAAACGCCTGCAGGTTCGACTTCAGACGAGTTGATCGAATTGACGGATCTGCTGGCAACCTGTGCGGCGATCACGGGAGCCGAATTGCAGCAATCAGCAGGCGAGGACAGTCGGAACATTCTGCCTGCCTTGTTGGGGAAAAAAACAGTGGAGCCTTTAAGGGAATACGCGGTGCATCATTCGCTTTGGGGAATGTTCGCTATTCGCAAAGGGGACTGGAAACTGATTGAGCATCGTGGTTCCGGTGGTTTTACCCGTCCTCGAGAGATTGACCCTGCAAAAGAGGGCGGGCCGGCCGGGCAACTCTATAACTTGAAGGATGACCCTTCAGAAACAAAAAATCTCTGGGATGAGAAACCCGAGGTGGTTAAGGAGCTGTCCCAATTGCTCAAAAAAGTGAAGAATGGTGAGGCCTGAGAACACTTCTGGAATTGACTTCGGGGCTCTTCTCTTATAAACGGTAGCAGCTTGTTTTATGTTTTTTGAAAAGATGCTCGGGCCGGATTAAGAGATGGGAAACCGCACTTTTATTTTTGTATTGTTATTGATTACCTGGGTGGTGCTCTCAGGCCAGTTTGATGCATTCCATTTGGCGCTTGGCTTGATCTCCTGCGCTTTGGTGACGTGGATGTCGTCTGATTTATTATTCCGTAACCGGCAAGACTCGATATGGGAGCGTGTTCATGAAGGCTGGAAGCTGGCCTGGTATTTTCTATGGATGCTGGGGCAAATTTTTCTGGCAAATATAGCAATTTTAAAACTCTCTCTGTCACCCAATGCCATGGAGCAGGTCAATCCGAGCATTGTGCATTTCAAAACCAAGTTGAAATCAGACTTCGCCAAGTTCCTGCTCGCCAATTCGATCACCCTGACCCCGGGAACGGTAACGATCAAAATCAAGGGGGCTGATTTTTACGTGCATGCGATCAATGAAGCGGCGGCAGCTGGACTGGATGGTGAGATGGAGCGTCGTATTGCCCGCATCTATCGCTCCGAGGCGAGGGCACCTGAGGATGGGTCACAGCGGAAAGGAGGCAGCTGAGATGAATGCTTTTTTTGTATGGGCAGGTATAGCTTTGTTGCTCATGATGGTGCCGGTTTTTTATCGGATGAACATTGGGCCGACGGCGATCGACCGGATTGTGGCGGTTAATGTGATCGGTACCAAAACGGCGGTATTGCTGGTTTTTATAGGCACGATTTTTCCCGGAGGACGGATTGAAATGTTTGTGGATTTTGCCTTGGCCTATGGTCTGCTGAATTTTATCGGGTCGCTGGCTGCCGCCAGATTTTTTCACCGTTCAAAAGCACTCGGTGGGGAGATTGATGTTGAAGGGGAGGCGGAGGAATTTTGAGGATATGATCATCATCAATACCATCAGCATTATTTTGATCCTGACCGGCCTGCTGTTTTTCTTTGGCTCGGTGGTCGGAGTGCTGCGTTTTCCTGATTTTTACACCCGCATGCATGCGGCGGGGAAGGGTGATACTTTGTCCAGCTTGCTGGTGATCATGGGATTTGCTGTTTATCACCTGGGCCAAATCCATTGGATGGATTTTGTCTGGGCCGATTTATTGGTAGTGATCAAATTGCTCGCTATCTGTGCTTTCATCATGCTGACTTCGCCGACGGCGACTCATGCGCTGATGGATGCGGGTTACGAGGATGGTATTGAGCCGTTGACACATAAAAAAGGCAATGCTTTGAGGGAACCAAAAGTGAAAGGTAGAGGCTAGAAGATTTCATCCCATGATTTGGCAGTTCGACATTATCCTTCTTATTTTTCTCGTGGTCACGGCGGTGATCTCTTTGAGGGTGAAGGATTTGCTGGCGGCTTCGATGGTTTTTGGAACTTACAGCTTTCTTATCTGTCTGTTGTGGGCAGGCATGGGGGCCGTGGATGTGGCCTTCACCGAGGCGACCGTCGGAGCGGGGATCAGTGCGGTTATTCTGATTGCTACCGTTTATAATACCAGGAGGGATTCATCGGATTGAAGATATGAAGTGGGTCGGACTGATAGCGGTATTATTCACAGGAGGGCTTTTGCTTTCGGCAATGGATGATTTTCCCAAATGGGGGGATGCGCATTCTCCTGCCAATGCCAGTCCGGTATCGCAATATTACATTGAAAAAACAATAGAAGATTCCGGGGTCCCCAATATGGTGACTGCTGTTCTGGCTGACTATCGTGGCTATGATACTATGTTTGAGACGGTGGTGGTATTGATTGCGGGAATCGCCATCATGGCCATTTTGCGAGTGATGAACCAGATCCCGGGAGGCGCACGGCCTTCACCACGGCATGAAATTGGCGACCATCATGATATCATTATCGGCACCACTTGCCGTTTGCTGATTCCGGTTTTGCAGTTGTTTGCGCTTTATGTGATCGCTCATGGTCACCACAGCCCGGGTGGGGGTTTTCAAGGGGGAGTGATTCTGGGGGCGAGTTTTATTTTAACCGCTATTGCGCAAGGCTTGGACCCCGCATTGGAAAGGTTGCCCGAAAAAAGTTATGTGAAACTCGCTTTTGCAGGAGTGGTGATCTACTCGGGATTCGGGGTGATGTGTTTGCTTCTGGGAGAGAATTTTCTCGATTACGGGGTGCTCCATGTGCTGTTGCCGGGCATCGATGCGGCCGAGGCGCGTTCGCACAGCATGTTGGGAGTTGAGGTTGGCGTCGCCTTTACGGTGTCGGCCATCATGTTTGCAATCTACGCTAACCTGGCAAGCAAGGGCGAACTGGAAGGAGGACTTTAGTTTTTAGTCATGGGTGAAATATTCAAGCAATACGTAATAGATCACTTCAACTTCTGGATAGCAGTTATCCTGATGATGATCGGCTTGTATGCCATGATTACGAAAAATAATCTGATCAAAAAGCTGATCGGCATGTCGATTTTTCAGACTGCAATTATTTTGTTTTATGTGTCCGCTGGAGTGAAAGACGGAGCGACGATCCCAATTTTGGAACATCATGCGGTGGAGGTAGAGCAGGTCGAAATGCTTGCTGCTGCTGCGGGGCATTCGCCGTCTGAACACGCAGCATCGGGGCATGAAAGCCACGCCATCAATCCAGACGATTATTCCAATCCGCTTCCGCACGTATTGATGCTGACGGCGATTGTGGTTGGCGTGGCGACACTTGGCGTGGCACTGGCGGTATCCCAGGTGATTTATAAAAATTACGGCACTCTGGAAGAGAGTGAGATTTTAGCCAAAATAAAGGCGGCAGAAAACGATGGCTGAGCAATACCCCATTCTGGTTCTCTTGGTGCTGTTGTTTGGTGCCTTGTTGGTAGGTCTGGCCGGTATGGCAGACCGGCGCATTTGTTTTCCGGTGACAGTGACGGCATTGGCGCTTGCGCTTGCGGTGTCCCTGGGCATTTTGCAGCGGGTGATCAATGAGGGCGTGATCAGATATTTTGTTGCTGGCTGGAGTCGCCCAGTGGGTATCGGGATTGAGCTGAGAATTGATACGATCAACGCCCTGGTGCTATTGACGATCACGACCGTGGGATTGTTGGCAGCAGTGTTTTCATTTCGCCGGGTGAAGGAGGACAAGACTGAAAAGACCCCATTGTTCTATATACTTTATTTGCTCTTGATCATGGGTTTGTCCGGCATGGTGATCACCGGGGATGCTTTTAATTTGTATGTCTTGCTTGAGGTCTCTTCACTAACCTCCTATGCACTGATTGCGATGGGCAAGTCGAGACGTGCGGCGGTAGCGGCTTTCAGCTACATCATAATGGGAACGATCGGTGCGTCGTTTTATCTGCTCGGCGTGGGTTACCTGTATTTGCGGACGGGAACTTTGAATATGGTGGAAATTCATCAGGCAATTACCGGCCTCGAAGGGGTATCGTCTGCCATTGTTGTTGCTTTTGTGATGATCATAGTAGGCTTGATGATCAAGATGGCTTTTTTTCCGCTTTTTGGCTGGCTGCCCAATGCTTATTCCTATTGCCCTTCGTCGACCTCTTGTGTGGTGGCTCCCTTGATGACAAAAGTCGGAGTGTATGTGATGGTTCGCATGATGTTGACGGTGTTTGGCACCGAGTGGGTATTCGAGAATCTGCAATACAGTCAGTGGATGGTGGGCATGGCCGTTATTGCCATTCTGGCGGGTTCGGTGATGGCGCTGGCCCAGGTGGAATTGAAAAAAATGTTCTGTTACATCATTGTTGCCGAGGTGGGGTATATGGTCGGCGGTGCCTGGTTGGCAAATCACTGGGGCATGGTGGGTACGGTTTATCACATCATGAGCGATGCCTTCATGACCTTGTGCATGTTTTTAGCAGCAGGCATTTTTCTCAAACAAGCGGGTGTGGTCCGCATTGATCAATTGGACGGCATGTTTCGCAAAATGCCGCTGACGATGGCAGGTTTTGTGGTCGGGGCCCTGGCGATGATCGGCATCCCGCCGACCTGCGGTTTTTTCAGCAAGCTGTATCTGATCCGTGGCGGCATGGAGTCTGGCCATTGGGGTTACGTGGTCGCATTGTTGATTTCCAGCCTAGTCAATGCGGTGTTATTTTTCCGGATTTTTGAAATTGCCTACTTTGGTAAAAAGCCGGTTGAGGGGCACGGGCACCATGCTGATCATTCTGAAAGGAGTGTGATTAAAGAGGCCCGCTTGAGTGCCTTGGTTCCGCTATTGACGACGGCGGTGATCATTATATTGCTGGGTATTTTCAATCAGGATCTCGTAGACTTGATCGAACGCTCATTGAAGGGGGCAGAGGTGATCGGATCGGCAGTTTTGTCAGGGGAAGGAGGCCTGGGTTGATGCCGGAAGTGATCCAGACATACACACCTTTGTGGGCTTGCCTGAGTGCTTTGCTGGCAGTTATTCCAATTATTTTGTTGCGCAAGGAATCATTTTTGCGTGAAGGGGCCACCTTTGTGGCCGGGATTGTCATGCTCGGTTTTGTGATCTCGATGGTGCCGGAGGTGTTGTCGGGCAAGGTGCTGGAATGCATGCTGGTGCAGATCACCAGGGACGTTCCGATCAAGTTCCGTGTGGATGGCCTGGGCTTGCTGTTTGCCTTGGTGGCGTCGACTTTGTGGATCGTTACTTCGCTGTATTCAGTCGGGTACATGCGGGGATTGAAAGAGCATTCACAGACTCGTTTTTTTGCATTCTTTGCAGTTTCGCTGACAGCGACGATGGGCGTTGCTTTTGCGGGTAACCTGCTGACACTCTATTTGTTTTACGAAATACTGTCCCTGGCGACCTGGCCTTTGGTCACTCATCATCAGGATAAAGAGGCCCGCAGCGGTGGTCGAAAATATCTCACTTATTTGTTGGGCACCTCAGTGGGTTTCGCTTTGCCGGCTCTCATTTTTTGTTATGTAAAAGCGTCTGCGACCGGGCTTGAGTTTTCGACTGCGGGATTTCTTGTGGGCAGTGTAGAGGGGGCGACGGCTCTCGTATTGTTACTGTTGTTTACCTTTGGTTTTTCCAAGGCTGGCTTGATGCCTTTTCATTCCTGGTTACCGGGAGCGATGGTGGCGCCGACGCCGGTGTCGGCTTTATTGCATGCCGTGGCCGTGGTGAAGGTAGGGGTGTTTTGCATTATCCGGGTTTTCACCGGGGTGTTTGGCCTGGAATTTTTGAAGGAGCTGGACATCGCCATTGTGGTTTCGTGGATCGCCGCATTCACAGTGATCACATCATCATTGATTGCCTTGACGCAGGATAATCTGAAGCGACGACTGGCTTTTTCAACGATTGGTCAGTTGGCTTACATTATTCTGGGTGTTTCCCTTTTGACGGACCGGGCAGTAATGGGTTCGATGACACATATTGCGATGCACGCTGCAGGAAAAATCACTTTGTTCATGTGTGCGGGAGCAGTGTTTGTGGCAACAGGCAAGAAATATATTAGTGAAATGGACGGTTTGGGCCGCAAGATGCCCTTCACTTTTGCGGCATTCACGATCGGGGCCTTGAGTGTGATCGGCTTGCCTCCGACAGGTGGTTTGATCAGTAAATTCTATCTGGTGACCGGGGCAATGGATGCGGGGCAACCGTTATTAGTTACCGTGTTTTTGGTCAGCACGCTATTGAATGCAGCTTATTTGCTGCCGATTGCTTACCGTGCTTTTTTCCCCAAAGACCGGCAATTGGCCAGTCAGCCTTTTTCATGGAAATCAACAGCAGAAGCACCCTGGGCCTGTGTAGTGCCGATTTGTATTACCGCTGCATTGGCAATCGTATTGTTTGTGAAACCTCAACTCCTATTGAAGCTCGCTAGTTTGATGGTGACTGGTACTGGATAAAAAAATGGCCGGGCAAAAAAAAGAATTTGATTGGTTTGACCGTCCGTCCTCACGGCGCCTTTTATGGCGTCTGCTGTGGGGGGCGTGTGTCTTGACGGTGGTGGCCGAGTTGTTTGTTCACCGGCATCCGCATTTTGGCATCGATGGGTTTTTTGGTTTTTATGCGATGTTGGGTTTTATCGGCTGCACGGCGATGATCTTGTTGGCCAAGGGCCTGGGGAAGCTGGTGAAGCGGGACGAAAATTATTACAACGATCACACTGAAGATGACGTGATCCCTGAAGACATAGACGACGGCCATGCTGACTGACATCCCTCCATCTCTATTGTTGTTTGCCGGGGCATTGATCACGATGCTGCTGCGCGGCCGTGCACGGAATGTCTTTCTGGTGGTTTTGCCGGCATTCACCTTTTGGCACGTCTCTCAGCTGTCCTTTGGTGAAGGGACATCGATTGCCTTTCTGCCAACTTTTGATGCGCTTGAACCGCTGCGAGTAGATAAACTGAGTAAGGCCTTTGGCTATATTTTCACCCTGAATGCGGCGGTGGCTTTCCTGTTCGCATTTTATGTCAAAAAAGCGTTTCAACATGTCTGGGCTTTGATTTATATCGGTGCGGCACTGGGAGTGATTTTTGCCGGTGATCTGATCACCTTGTATGTTTATTGGGAGCTGATGGCGATTTCATCAGCTTTTGTGATCATCGCCCGCAATACCCTGCGTGCCAAACAGGCGGCTTTCCGCTACGTGATGGTGCATATCTTTGGTGGTTTGTTATTACTGGCCGGTATTGTAATGACGGTTTCGTCGGGTGGCAGCATCGCCTTTGATAGTTTTGATTACGCCGATGCCAATTTGGGCACCTGTTTGATTCTGGCAGGATTTCTGGTGAATACGGCGGCACCATTATTTTCCGCCTGGCTGTCGGATGCTTATCCCGAGGCCAGTGTGACGGGGGGATTGATCTTGAGTGCTTATACCACCAAGACTGCGGTTTACACATTGTTACGCGGATTCCCCGGCTGGGAGCCACTGATGGTGATCGGCTGTGTGATGGCCGTTTTTGGCATTTTGTATGCATTGTTGGAAAACGACATGCGCCGGATTCTGGCCTACTCGATCATCAACCAGGTGGGCTTCATGGTTTGCGCAGCAGGCATTGGCACCCCGATGGCGATCAGTGGTGCAGTGGCACACGCCTTTTGTCACATCATTTACAAATCACTGTTGTGGATGTCAGCTGGAGCGGTGTTGTATCGCACCGGAAAGAGCCGCTGCACCGAATTGGGAGGGCTTTACAAAACGATGCCGTGGACTTTGTTGTTCGGTGGGATAGGCGCTTTGGCGATTTCGGCGGTGCCCTTGACCAGTGGTTTCACCAGCAAGACCATCATCATTGCAGCGACCGAACACCAGCATTTGTTCTGGACCTGGTTGGTTTTGGAATTGGCTTCGGCGGGGGTATTTCTTCATGCAGGCATCAAATTCCCCTACTTTGTCTTTTTTAATCGGGACCGTGGACTGCGTCCCAAAGAAGCACCAAAAACAATGTTGTGGGCGATGGGGATTTTATCATTTTTATGTATCTGGTTAGGGGTTCAGCCCCAGATGCTTTATGATATCCTGCCTTATGCGGTGGATTACAAAGCCTACACAGCCAGTCATCTGGTGACGCAGATGCAGTTGTTGATGTTCTCTGCGCTGGTATTTTTTCTTTTCCTGCCAATGCTCAAACGCACAGCAACAATCAGTCTGGATTCGGACTGGTTTTATCGCAAAGGCGGGCCGTTGTTTTATCGCGCTATGGATAAAAGCTTGAATGGTATCAATGCAAAGGTGGCAGATTTGATCGCCGTTCGTTACACGGCCTGGTTGGGTAAGTTTTTCCGCAATGCACCAGCCGAGATCCTGGGTGTTTTGTTGGTTCCTTATTGGACTGCTATAGGCTTGAAAGCGGATGATATTGCCGACCGCAAGGAGAAACTGGTGCTTCGGGCCAAACGGGGAGCCTTTCCCGTTGGGATTACCGCATGCCTGGCGGTGATGATGTTGGCAATTGTGTATCTGGTGGCAATTGCATGATGAGAGTGACTCGCAGACAGGAATTGGAAAGAAGGAGATAAAATGTTTACAGGAATAGTGGAGTGTTGTGGTGAAGTTTTGGAGATCGAAGCCGTGGAGGGTGGAGTCAGGCTGTCATTGGGTATCCCCTTTGCTGCAGATTTGGTTGAAGGAGAGAGTGTGGCGGTCAACGGTTGTTGTTTGACGGCAACGGCGATAGGCAATGGGCAAGTCATTTTTGATTTGCTCGCGGAGACCTGTCGGGTGACCAATCTAGGCGATCTGAAGGTGGGTGGGGTAGTGAACCTGGAACGTGCTTTGAAAGCCGATGCTCGCTTGAGCGGGCATTTTGTTCAGGGGCATGTCGATTGCACCAGTGAGATTTTGGAATTGGAAGCGGTGGGGCAGGATTACCGACTGAAAGTTTCTTTGCCAGATCAGTTTTCACGCTACCTCATCGACAAAGGATCGATTTGTGTCGATGGCATGAGCCTGACTGCAGCGGAGGTCACCGATGACAGCTTCACGATCTGGCTAATCCCGCACACCATGGAGATCACCAACTTGCAGCAACGCCAAGCGGGGGAGTGCGTGAATCTGGAGTTTGATATGCTGGCGAAGTATTTGGAAAAATTGAATGCTCGAAGCGATGTCGGCTGACGTCCGGCTTAGCTCCTGGTAGCGATGAACGCCTTTTCTTTATTGATAGAGAGAAGAAGCGGGGAGAAGTAAGTTCCTGGTAATTATAGATCCAGTGCAAATAAAAAATGCTCAGTCGAATACAATCACTCTAAGGTGCCTCGTCGATTTTGTATCAAGCTGGCCGGATGTTAAAAGCATTCAAGAGGTGTGTGACAATAACAAAACGCCTCATTTTTTTGAATTGAAGTAAGGGCAAAACATCGAAGATCTCGATTCGGGCGGTCATCGGGCTTGACGACAGGAAAATCCAGTGTTCAAATCAGAAAAAGCGGCGGGGATAAAAGGTTTGCTCTCTGCTCAGCTTTCTTCAAGCCCGGTCCGGCAACAAAAAGATCCCGGTGGGTGAAAAAACAAATCCACAGCAGTTGCTCTGTTAAATCCATGTTCAAGTCCAGTTTAATTGTCCTCCTTACTTTAGTTGCCTTTGGGGTTTTCGCCAATGAACGTCCCGACATTGTCGTTTTTCTCTCAGATGATCATACTTGGCGGGATTCGTCGGTTTACGGCTCATTTGACATTGAAACTCCCAACATGGCCCGACTGGCGAAGGCAGGAATGACTTTCGACAAGGCCTATGTCGCTTCGCCTTCCTGCGCACCGAGTCGGGCAGCTCTTTTGACGGGGCTCTATCCAGCGAACAATGGAGCCGAACCAAATCATTCGCGTCCCCGGCCAGAGATTAAAAAATTGCCAGCTTATCTTCAGGAACTTGGTTATGAAGTCGTTTCATTTGGAAAAGTGGGGCACTACAAGCAGACGCCGGATTATGGATTTGATGTGGCTCGTCATTTTAACTACCACGAAGACATCGCCATTCCAAAAGCTTTGCAATGGCTGGAGGCACGCGACAGCAAAAAGCCGCTGTGCCTTTTTGTAGGGACAAACTGGCCTCACGTTCCTTGGCCGGAAGATATTGGTGATATCGATCCGGCACAGTTAAAAATTCCACCAAATCACGTTAGCAGTAAAACCACCCGAAAATGGAGGGCTCGCTATGTCGCCGCGATTCAAAAGATGGATACCGAACTGGGACAAGTTTACAATCTTGCCCGCAAAAAACTCGGTGATGATACCTTTTTTCTCCACACCAGTGATCATGGCGCGCAATGGCCTTTCGGAAAATGGAACCTCTACGAAGATGGCATCCGCACACCGATGATGGTGTCGTGGCCTGGCCACATTGAAGGGGGAACCCGAAGCGAAGCCATGGTTTCATGGATCGATATTCTGCCGACTCTTGTGGATGTTGCCGGAGGGAGGAAGCCGGAGCATATTGATGGGCGTTCTTTTCTCCCTGTTCTAGAGGGTAAATCCGATACCCACCGGCAGATCATTTTCACAAGCCATAGTGGTGACGGAAATAACAATGTCTATCCCATCCGTGCGGCCATGACGCAGGACGGATGGAAATACATTCGCAATCTTCACCCGGAGTTTCGATTCACCAGTCATGTCACCAAATCTCATGCCGACAGTGGATACTGGCAAAGCTGGGTAAAAGAGGCAATGGCCTCCCCCGAGGCAAAACAAACGGTAACCCGCTACCAACAACGGCCCTCGGAAGAACTCTATCGCATCACGGATGATCCCTACGAACAACACAATCTCATTGATGATCAGACCCAGGTAGGTCGAATCGTTGACCTAGGCAAAAAAGTTGATGTCTGGATGGCTTCAACCAAGGATCAAAAGGCAATCTATGGAACCCCCAAACACATCGCTGAATCAGGTAAACCGAACATTATTACGGTTTTTATTGATGACATGGGATGGTCCGACCTCTCCTGCTTCGGCGGCAAAAGAGTCGAGACAGAAAATATTGATCGGCTCGCAGCGGAGGGCATCAAGTTTTCTAATTTTTATGTTAATTCTCCGATTTGTTCACCGTCGCGGGTTGCCCTGACCACTGGGCAGTATCCGCAACGCTGGAAGATCAGTTCCTACTTAGCCAAACGCAAACTGAACCGCGAGCGAGGCATGGCGCAGTGGCTCGACCCTAAAGCCCCGGTACTGGCGCGTGAACTTCGTTATGCAGGATACGCCACTGGTCATTTCGGAAAATGGCACATGGGCGGACAACGCGATGTCGGCAATGCTCCTTTGATTTCGAAATATGGGTTTGATCGTAGCCTGACCAATTTCGAGGGGCTCGGTCCGCGCGTTCTTCCACTGAAAGATGCCTATGACGGCAAAGCACCCAGGAAACATGATCTCGGATCAGGAGATCTCGGCAAAGGTCCGATTTTTTGGAAGGATCGGTCGGTCATCACTGCCGAGTTTGTGAAAGAAGCAGTCGAATTTATTGATCATGCCCAAGTAACGGGTCAGCCATTCTACATAAACCTATGGCCCGATGACGTTCATGCGCCGTTTTTTCCACCGGAAGTTCTTCGCAAGGCCGGTGACGGCAGCAAACGGGCGCTCTACTACGCTGTTCTTGATGCGATGGATCAACAGCTTGGTATCTTATTTGACCGGGTGAGGGACGATGAAAAGTTGAAAAACAATACCTTAATTTTGATCGCATCCGATAACGGCCACGATGAAGGGGCGGGCTCATCTGATCCCTTGCGCGGTGCCAAAACATGGCTCTACGAAGGCGGCGTTCGCTCTCCCTTGATCGTTTGGGGGCCGGGACTCATTGACTCGACCGCAGCAGGCACGATGAATAATGAATCTATTCTTTGTGCACTCGATTTGAACCGGTCTCTTTACAGCCTGACCGGCACACCACTTCCCCCAGGCAGCGATCTCGATGGAGAGAATCTCATTGATACGCTGTTGGGTAAATCAAAAAACAGCCGCCAGACTCCCATTTTCTGGAGACGACCGCCCGATCGCCCCGGGACAAATGAGGAAGACAATCCCGACCTCGCTGCACGTGACGGAAAATGGAAATTGCTTATCAATCACGATGGCAGTGATCCGCAACTCTACGATCTCAATGCCGATATTTCAGAAAGCCGTAATCTAGCCAGAGAGAATCCCGATGTCGTCATTCGATTGGAAAAGGCCATTCGAAAATGGAACGCCGGGCTTCCGCTAGATGCAAGTGATCCTGCATTTCAAATCAAATCAAAAAAAACAAAGCCTGTCGTATCCAAAAAACCACATATCATTTTTCTGATGGCAGATGATCTCGGATGGGGAGACGTCGGTTATCATGGCAGCCGAATTGCCACTCCCAACATCGACAATCTCGCCAAACGAGGAGTGCGATTGAATCATTTTTACGTCCAGCCCGTATGCTCACCCACACGTGGCGCTTTGATGACAGGCCGCTATCCGATGCGCCTCGGCTTGCAATGCGGGGTCGTCCGGCCCTGGGCGGCGCACGGTCTGCCACTCGACGAACTGACCTTGCCGGAGGCTCTTGCCAAAGTTGGCTATAAAACTGCCATTGTAGGCAAATGGCACCTTGGACATCTCAGCGCCGACTACCTCCCGACCCGTCGTGGATTTCACCAACAATACGGGCATTACAATGGTGCTCTCGATTATTTCACCCACATTCGCGACGGCGGGCACGACTGGCATGAAGACGACAAGGCAAACTACGACGAAGGATATTCCACCGATTTAATTGGAGAACAAGCGGTTCGAATCATCGCTGGGCACGATAAATCCGAGCCACTGTTCCTCTACGTGCCATTCAATGCTCCGCATACGCCACTTCAGGCGCCGCAGGAATACATCGATCAGTATTCCGCCATGAAAAAACCACAGCGTCGAACGTACGCAGCCATGGTAAGCAGCATGGACACCGCGGTCGGGCGTATTGTGAAAGCTTTGCAAGAACATCACTATTCCGCTGACAATACGCTCATTTTTTTCTGCTCCGATAACGGAGGCATCAAGAAGCTCGGCTCAAACGGTGAGTTGCGGGAAGGAAAGGGCACGCTCTACGAGGGCGGCGTCCGGGTTCCGGCAATCGCAGTATGGGAGGGCAAACTTCAGGCAGGCTCGATCGTTGAAGAACAGCTGCATATAGTGGATATGTTTCCAACTCTGCTGGGGCTGGCTGGAGCTGAGCCCGAACAATTCAAATCACTCGATGGCAAGGATGTCTGGGCTACGATTGCCAAAGGGGAGGCTTCACCGCATAAATTCATCCTGCACAACGTCACGCCCTTTCACGGAGCTATCCGAATGGGCAAATGGAAGCTGGTGCACAATGGTCACGTCCATGCAAATATCACAACAGCCAGTAAAATCGAAAGCTGGGAGTTGTTCGACATTGAGAATGATCCTTCAGAAAAAATGGATCGCAGCAAGCAGCAGCCCGAGGTTTTCAAGAAGCTGCAGGCAAAGCTCGCCGAACTGGCAAACGAAGCAGTCAAAGCAAACATCGCCCCGAACAGAGCGCCCGCCGATTTCAAGGTGCCAAAGATTTGGGGGCAAAGCGAGTGAAAGCAGTGCTCTGTTTTTTAAGCGGGGTGTATATCCCTACCAGATCCCCTCAGCGCCTGATAGCAGAAGGGGTGGGGTAGTGGATAAACAAATCTCGGGAAACTTTATTTGAAATATTTTTTGGCATCCACTGGAGCCTTTTTTTTCTTCTTTTCCGGAGTGACGGTTTCAGGTTGTTTTATCTCAGTTTTTTCCTTGGCAGTCCTGTTCTTTCCAGCCTTTTCCGTAGCGGGCACAGGCTCATCCGCACTGCTGACTTTGATCATGCCCGGATGGTTCAGTTTCATCTGGGTTTTACCTTTGTAGAGTGAAACAACGCCGGTGACAGCGATGTGCTGTCCTCGGTAGAGGTCGGCGGGTTCTCCTTTTTCAAAAGCCTCCAGATCGCTTTTAAAGGTAACTAGATAAAATTCGCTGTTTTCGAAATTAATGAAATTGGTGCCACTGTTTGATTTCCTGACGGTCGTGACCATTCCTTTAACAGTAATTTCCTGTCCTGTTTTGGCGATGATAGCCTGGGTATCGGACGTTTTAAAAATTGGGGGATTGCCTAATTCTTGAGCGGAGGTTTTCTGAATGAGCAGAAGTAATGGAATGCAGGCTAATAGGCATGTTATAATTTTATTCATCCTTGGATGTTGGCAGATAAGAGTCTGGCATCCAACTTAAAAGCTATTCTAAATGATTGTAATATAAAAACTTATTCTTTTGCTTCAGCGATCAAGGAGGTACGCGAGAGGGTGGCGTAATGACCATTCTTTTTCACTAGTTCCTCATGTGTGCCCTGTTCGATCACCTGGCCACGATCCATGACGTAGATGCGATCGGCATTGCGAACCGTGGATAGACGATGGGCGATGACAAAGCTGGTGCGGTCGGTCATCAGGTTTTCCAGCGCTTCCTGGATAAGTTTTTCCGTTTCAGTGTCGACGCTGGCAGTGGCCTCGTCCAGCAGCAGGAGGGGTGGAGCTTTCAAAACGACCCGGGCAATGGATATGCGTTGTTTTTCGCCAACCGAGAGTTTGACTCCGCGTTCGCCGACATTGGTTTCGAGTTTTTCGGGCAGGCGTTCGACGAAATCCCGGGCGTTGGCCACCTCGAGGGCATGCCAGATTTCATCGTCGCTGGCACCGGGATTAGCCAGTTCGAGATTGTGGCGAACGGTGCCGTTAAAAAGAAAAGATTCCTGGGTGACGTAGCCGATGGCGGAGCGCAGGGAGGATTTTTTTAAGGTGTGGATATCGACACCATCGATGCTGATCGTTCCGGAATTGTATTCGTAAAAACGATTGAGCAGATTGATGATGGTCGATTTGCCCGCACCGGTGTGACCGACGAGAGCAATGGTTTCGCCGGGTTTGGCTTCGATGGAGACGTCGCTCAGGGTCGGCATGTTCTCGTTATAGGAAAAACCTACGGATTTCAGGACCACATGCCCGGTCACGGGCTGTTTGAGTTCAAGCCCTTCGTCGATTCCAGGTTCTTCTTCAGCATCGATGATCTCGAATACACGCTCACCCGCAGCACGTCCCTGCTGGACGATCTGGTTGAGTTGGTGCAGACGTGTGATGGGTTCATAAAAAAGGGACAAGGAAACAAGGAATCCAGTTAAAGTTCCGCCGCTGTCCGGTTGGAAACCATGTTGGCCGGTGATCATCCAGTAACCACCAAAGCCAAGCACCAGAACGTAGCCAAGGTTACGGCTGAGTTCCATGCTGGGACTGTAAACTGCCCAGACCTTCATTACCCGCAGGGCAGCACGGCGAACCAGATCGCTGGCTTTGTTGAATCTTTTCAGCTCGGTGTCCTCACGGGTGAAGGTTTTGATTTGCTGCATGCCATCGAGGTTGTCATGCAGCAGGGAGTTCATATCTGAAGTAGTCCGTCTCACCTGACGGTAACGTTCGGGAGCGGTTATCGTATAAATGAAGGCGCCGAGGGCGAGAAGAGGGATAGGGATGAGGGCAATACCTGCCAAAGCGGGGCTTTTTGACGCCATCCAGATGCCGAAGGCAATAATTTGTAAAATAGCCACGAGGCCCTGTTCGATACCGTCGATCAGCACTCGTTCCATGGCAGTGACATCTTCGGTGACCCGGGTCATGACATCGCCGGTGCGTTTGTTGTCGAACCAGCGCATCGGCAGGCGTTGCAGTTTGTGGTAGAGGTCAGAGCGGATATCGTAGATCACGCGTTGCTCAAAGGTATTGTTGATCACAATACGTAGTGAATTGAATAGATTGGTGCCGGCGAAGGCTGCCAGGGCAATCGCTGCGGCAGTAATCAACTCACCGGTATTACCGTTGGGAACCACCTCATCGACGATGTGGGTGGCGACCTCGGGGAAAACCAGCATGAGCAGGACCATCAGAATGGCGCAAATCAGTTGCACCGACCCCAACAGAGGGTAGCGGCGCAGGTAGGCGAAGACACGAAAGGTGGTTTTCATAGCAAGGTAAATAATGAAATATGACAGAAATTGTGTAGTTTCCAGTAGGGAATCTATGTTCCGTATCGATGGAGCGGATTTTCAGGCTATCGCAACTCATCACACAGCAAGTCAGGAAGGTTAAATGTCGCTCAAGAAGATACGTTCCATATTGTTCAGGCTAGTGGTAATCCCCCTATTGCTAATAGTGGCGTTCGTTTTGTTTTGCAATCTGTGGGTGGTTCTTTCGACGAAATCAAAGATATATGATTCAATTGATGAGATAAAAAGTAATCAGATCGGGCTGGTTTTGGGAACCTCTAAAAAAGTGGCCCCTACCCGACCGAATCCGCATTTCGAGCACCGAATGGCAGCGGCGGCGGAACTCTACCGCAAGGGTAAAATCAAGCACTTGCTCGTCAGTGGTGACGGGGGATCCAAGTATTACAATGAGCCGCGTGACATGACAGCCAAATTGATGGCCCTGGGGGTAAACAAGGAGGCTATCACTTCTGACAATTCAGGCTTTCGAACTCTCGATTCGATGATTCGGGCAGAAGAAATTTATCAGCTGAAAAAAATCACGATTATATCCGATGGCTTTCACGTTGGCAGGGCCTTGTTCATTGCACGCAAGGTGGGCCTGGATGCGATCGCCTTCAGTAGTCAGCCGGTCAAATTGAAGTACTCTACCAAGACCCGGCTCAGAGAGTATCTTGCCAGAGTTCTGGTGGTATTGGATTTGTATGTGTTTGATACTCGCCCCGAAAACCTAGGGGAGCCGGTTGAGATTACCCTAAGGGGCTCAACTACAGGGAAGGGTAAGACGGATGAACCGGCCGCACCTAAATTTGATCCCGCTTTAAAGCAGGACGGGCAGTAGGTAATTAAGCGGCGACAGGATCTTCGCATGTGATTGATAAACCGCTCTGTGGGCAAAGGGTTTTTCTAGGAAAAGGTCGAATACTGACGGAATTCCTCTAGCCGGGTTTCGAATTCTTCCTTGGAGAGTTCTTGTAGCCGGTGGGTGCTGAACGATTCACAGGAATAACCGGCAATGATGGTTCCTCTGGCGATGCCTCCAGTGAGGTGGTCGAAGTCCAGCTCGGAATGGTTCAGACTGCAAAGGTATCCGGCCATACTGCCGATGAATGAGTCCCCTGCACCCGTTGGGTCGTGGAGTTGACGTAAAGGATAGGCGCCACAAGTAAAAAAGCGATTTTTTCCAAACAGCATGGCGCCGTGCTCGCCTTTTTTGATGATCACGAATTCGGGGCCCATTTCGAGCAAGCGATGACCTGCTTCTACCAGGTTGCCGGTGTCGAGCAGCAGTTTGGCTTCGCCATCATTAAGAACCAGCAGGTCGAGTCGGGGTAAAAGTTCCATCAAGCGTTCCCGGGCCACAGTGATCCACAGATCCATGGTGTCAGCGATGACAAAATCCGGGCTGTCACCGATTTGGTCGAGAATTGAATGTTGATTATCCGGGCTGTCATTGGCAAGCAGAACGATGCGGGAGTTTTGAGTCGATTCAGGCAGCCTGGGTTGGTAGTCTTCCAGAACATTGAGGGCAACGTCCAGAGTTTCGCGGGTGTTCATGTCACCAAAATACTCTCCACTCCAGCGAAAGGTTTCGCCTTCGGAAAACTGCACGCCGTCCAGATTGATATTGCGAGACTTGAAGAGCTCGATGTGTTTTTCGGGAAAATCCTTGCCGACAATGCTCACCATATTAACCGGACTAAAAAAACTGGCTGCGATTCCGGCGAAGGACGCCGAGCCTCCTAATAGATTTTCATGTTCGTCGTGTGGAGTTTTGACGTGGTCAATGGCGATGGAGCCTGATATTAGTACACTCATGATAGTTAGATGGGAATAGTTTTGGTTTAGAGTAAATTTTTGAGGCTGCGGGTGTATTTTTCAATATCCTCTGCTTGAAGGATTCCGGAAACTACCACTATACGCCGCGCTCCGGATTCGATGACAGAAGCTGCATTTTCCAATTTGATGCCGCCGATGCAAAAAACAGGGAGATGGGGGTGATTCTGGTGAACCTGGGTGATCTCGTTTGTTCCAATTGCCTGGTAATCAGGTTTGGTAGGTGTGCTAAATAGCGGGCCAAAGCCGATGTAGTCAATTTGCTGAGTCGTAGCAATGTCAGCTTGCTCCACACTATGAGTTGAAAGTCCCAGCAGCATTTGAGGCCCGACCATTTCCCGAACAGCTTGCACCGACAAGTCGTCCTGCCCTACATGAACTCCCTCTGCACCAATGCTTAGGGCGATTTCCGGGTGGTCATTGATGATGAGTGGGACTCCTGCTTCTTTAGTCAGTGGGTGGATTCTTTGTGCGGTATCGGTTATTTCATCCAAGGTCCAGTTTTTTGCTCGTAACTGGAGAATGTCAATCCCTCCGGTGAGCATTTTGGCTACTGTCTGACAGGCGGCTTTCCGATCAGAGTAGTCGCCGTCCAGAATGCCATATAAGGAGCAGTCTTTAATCGCTTTCATGTCGCAATGATTGCCGTGGTGAAAAGCAAGTCCGATCGATGGGGGGTTAGGAGCCCGATTCTGCAGGAGTTGGGGAATCAGATTGCGAGGCAATGTAGTTCTCTACCCAGCCGATGTTGTAATTTCCTGACTTGAAATCGGGATGATTGAGGATTTCGGATTGGAAAGGGATCGTGGTTTTGATGCCTTCGATTAAAAATTCATTCAAGGCTCGGTTCATGCGAGCGATCGCGCCTTCGCGTGAGGAGGCGGTGACGATCAGCTTGGCAATCATCGAGTCGTAATAAGGGGGGACACTGTAGCCGCTGTAAACGTGTGTGTCGACGCGCACTCCGCGCCCGCCCGATGCGTAAAAAAGTTCGATTTTTCCAGGGCTGGGAGCAAAATTGTTATAGGGATCTTCGGCGTTGATTCGGCATTCGATTGAGTGCCCCCTAACGATACTGTTGCGTACATGTTCGGAGATGGGGGCCCCGGCGGCGACTTGAATTTGCTCTTTGATCAAATCGCAACCACGCACTTCTTCTGTGATCGGGTGTTCAACCTGAATGCGGGTGTTCATTTCCATGAAGTAGAAATTGCCCTCATCATCAACCAGGTATTCGATGGTGCCGCAGTTTTCATAGCCGATTTTCCGTGTAAGATTGACCGATGCCTCGGCCATGCGTTGGCGGAGTTCTTTGCTTAACAAGGGGGATGGAGTTTCCTCGATGATTTTTTGGTTTCGCCGTTGCATCGAGCAATCGCGTTCACCAAGTTCGGCTGCGTTTCCGTGGCTGTCACCGATCACCTGAAATTCGATGTGGTGTGGGTTGAGAACCAGCTTTTCGATATAAACATCATCTTCACCAAAACAAGCCTGGGACTCTGCTCTCGCAGCTTGATACATTGATGGCAATTCATCTTTATTCATAGCGGGGCGCATGCCTCGCCCACCACCGCCTGCGGTGGCTTTGATCATCACCGGGTAACCAAGATCTTCTGAAATGGTGAGAGCTTCTTCTACAGTAGGGACAATTCCTGCACTGCCAGGAGTCACAGGAACTCCGTTTTTGACAGCCATTGCCCTTGCCATGTTTTTGTCGCCCATCATAGTGATCACCTCAGGGGATGGGCCGATGAACTTGATATTGCAGCTACCGCAGATTTCAGCGAAGCGTGCGTTCTCCGCTAGGAAGCCATAGCCTGGGTGAATAGCATCAACATTGGCGATCTCTGCCGCACTCATGATGGCATCAACTTTCAGATAGCTCTCAGCACTGGGGCCGGGTCCGATGCAGATAGCTTCGTCGGCCAGTTGCACATGCATGGAGTCACTGTCGGCTTCTGAATACACAGCCACAGTGCTGAGGCCTAACTCTTTACAGGCGCGGATCACCCTGAGAGCAATTTCTCCACGATTAGCTACGAGAATTTTTTGAAACATGACAGATGAGTCGTAGAGATGAGATCGTTAATCGGCGAGTAGCCAACTAGGATGATTTAACCCGGAACAAAGGTTCGCCATATTGTACCGGGGTGCCGTTTTCCACCAGGATTTTGGTGATGGTGCCTTTGACTTCGGCGTTGATCTCGTTCATGACCTTCATGGCTTCGATGATGCAAACGGCGGTGTCTTCACCAACTTCACTGCCGATGTCTGCAAAAACATCGGAGTCGGGACCTGATGCCCGGTAGAAAGTTCCCACCATGGGTGAGGTGATCTCAAGTTCTCCGGCGGGCAGTGCATCAGCATCTGCTGGGGGTGCTCCGGCGTTTGCTGCCGGGGCGTTGGCTACAGGTGCAGCAGCTACGGGTGCCGCCGGTTGGGCCATTGCCAGAGCTTGTTGCAAGGCTTCAAGATCGCCGCCCTTCTGGAGCTTGATTTTGTCGCCATCACGTTCGAGATGAAAATGAGTGAGCTCATTCTCATTCATGAGCTCGATGATTTGTTTGATTTCTTTAATATCCACGGTTTCGACCTTGCGGAATTTGATTAAATGATATGAGCAGCCATGCAGCTACGCGGCCCATTA
Source organism: Verrucomicrobiota bacterium (assembly GCA_030625775.1). Classification (GTDB taxonomy): domain Bacteria; phylum Verrucomicrobiota; class Verrucomicrobiia; order Verrucomicrobiales; family DEV007; genus JAADHD01. The sequence goes on along the minus strand of DAOUQC010000013.1, from coordinate 22,515 downwards.
TAGCGGAAAACAGGACGCGATGGAAGCTAGTTCTGTCACGGGCCTCGTCAAGTCCCTAAGAGGGGAATAATTTTGCCCTTTCCCAAGGCGGTGACGCGTTTATTCCACTTCGTCCATGTAGGACAATACCTGATCAAAATCAGCCTGGCTGTTGTAAAAATGGTGGCTGAAACGGATGTAAGACCGTCCTTGCCGGTCATTGCGCAACGAGGCAGCCACTCGTTTTTTTGTCAAATAGCGGAAACAACGCCGCATCCAGGCTGGATCTTCCTTCTCGAAAGTCGTAATTCCAGTTGCAGGTTCACCATGGCAAGGTGGTAGAATGCGGTAGCCTCGCTCTTCCAAACCGATAATCAGGTGTTTTTTGAGAGTGAGGATGCGTTTTGCTATATTTTCGACACCCAGATCGTTGATCAAATCGAGGGCGGCCCTCATTCCGAAGATGCCGGAAAAGTTCAATACGCCCGGCTCGTAACGTCGTCCGCCATTTTCATATTCAATTTCGGTATTAGCGACAAAATCCGGACACTTCACGTTCCAGGCTCCGTGCAGGGTGGGGCGCAGGGTTTCGAAATGTTTTTCCTTCACATAAAAAATACCTGCTGCAGCCGGTCCGAGCATCCATTTGTGAGAATCCGCACAAAGGAAGTCCACATGCTCTATAGGTATAGGAAAGGCTCCGCAGGTCTGGATGGCGTCGAGACAAAAAAGGATGCCGTGCTGGTGCAAGAGGCGCCCAATGGCATCGACATCGATGCGGTAACCGCTGAGGAAATGGCAGGAAGCCAGAGAAACCAGGCGTGTTTGCGGGGTTAGAACGCTTGCGAGTAATTCGGGGGTGATCTCTCCGGATTGTTCGGGTTGCAGATAAACCACCTTCACTCCCTGTTGCTGCAGGTGTTGCCAGGGGTAAACATTGGCCGGGTAATCGTCGAGGTAACAGACCACTTCATCGCCGGCTTGCCAGCTCAGTCCGTTGGCGACCAGATTCAGTCCCAGGGAGGTCGGGCCCAGTAGGGCAATCTCGTTTGCAGACGCACCTAGTAATTGTGCTGCGGATTCGCGGGCGGCGTCCATTTCGCCCAGATGAACAGCAGTGAAATCAATATCGCCAGTAGCGTAGGCGTGATTAAAATCGTGCATGGCTTGTTCCACGACGGCAGGCAAAACGGTGATCGCTGCGTGAGCGAGAAAAATACGATCCCGGGTGACAGGGAAGGCTTGCTGACGAAACGAGGAGTCGCTGTCCAATTGTTCGAAGTAGTCCATAGCCAAATTATGCTCTGATCCGCAAGCTGGGATGAAAATCGTTTACACGCGTCGTGCGTTTTCCCCCTCTTCGATCAATTCCCAGAAAACTTTCGATTGGCTCAATGCTTCATCTTCCGAAAGAGGCAGATTGGTTCTGAAGAGAAAATCCTGGAAAGTATTTTTGTTGAGCACACGGTGGACGAGAACACCTTCAGTAGTTGCTTCGAAATAAATGCGAACATCCTTGGCTCGGTATCTAAACAGAGTCATTCCATCACGCTCCAAACGTCCGAACTTATCGCCATCAGGATTCTCCAGGTCTTCGGGCATCACCTGAAACTCATCCAGTAACTCCAGTTGAGTCAAAGTGGGTAGCTGGGATAATTCCGCAGCGCTGATTTCATTGAAAATAACTTGGAACACAATGGGATATTGGCCTGATTAGGGACTAATCTCCAGTGTTATTTGCAAGTGGACAATTATTCACTGGAGTAACTTGATGGAGGGAAGGCTTGAAAAAATTACAGCCCCACCAGGTTTTCACCTGAGTGAGGCTGATATTTCCCCCCAAGGAAATTCAACGGAGTGTCCCATGAATTATCAAAAAGAAGCAAGAAAAAACTGTATTCACATTTTAAAAAAGGTTGTTAAATAAATAACAGAGAACTTGGATTACCCTCTGACTCGAGGAAGTCAGTCATTGTTAATGCTTGCAGCATGTGGGCTGAAGATTTGCGTGGCATAGCTATTTTACTGTTTTATTTTACGATATTTCGTGTTCTGATTAACGGCTATGGAATTTTCTATCAGTGAAATCATCGTTTGGCTCTTGGTGGGAGCCTTGACGGGCCCTGTGGTAGGGATGTTGGTGAAACGCAGCCGGGAAGGTTATGGCCGGTGGCGCAATTTGGGGATCGGGCTGGTGGGGGCATTGATCGGAGGTGGGCTGTTCAAATTATTCCAAATTGATCTCGGCCTCGGAACCTTTGCTATCAGTCTTCAGGATTTGATCGCCGCCTTTCTGGGGGCCATGCTTTTTCTTTTGATTATTGTAATGATTCAGAAAAAACGATGAAATGAGGGGTGAGTCCAAGAGCCTCGTTCACTTGGCCCCCATTGGAATTTCTTGTATGGAACGCACCAATCCGATTGCTTGTTTTCACAGGAAATAGACGGGAGGTCGTTGACTGCATCCACCTCTTCCCACGGTTGCTGCCTTCAATTCGAAGGTATTCTATATCAACTTCCAGTCACCGACATAGGGAACTTCCATGAGCAAGTTCTGTGCTTCGGCATCGCCGCTGATTTGTTCTTTTTTTGCATCCCACTTCAACTTCCTGCCTGTTGCCTGTGAGATGTAAGCCAGGTGTCCCGGGGTGACCGAGCGATGGGCGGTTTCGGCAGGAGCCACGCAGACTTCCCGTGATTTTATCCCGTCAGCAAAATTGCGGTGATGGCCGGGAGATTTGTAAGCTTTTTTTGAACCTGTATCAAAATCCTTTGTTACCCATTCTGGCTTGGATGCTTCCAACTTGCCGCGGGTCACATAAATCCAGGAACCGTCTTCACCGACCCACTTGATCCCGCTTTTGTGTCCCGACGCAATCGATACTTCGATGTCGTCCGGATACTCACAAAGGATCTCGTAATCCACCGGAGTATTATAAATTTTAGTCTGAGGAAATTTCCAGCCCACGGCTTCAACGCTTAAGGGGCCGCTGCTGTCCATTCCGAGAGCCCAGTGATTGATGTCATTGTGATGGCCGATGAAATCCATAATATTGCCGCCACCGTAAGTCAGGTGTCCACGCCACCAGCGATGATGTCTTGCCCTCATGTAGGGCAGCACCGGGCTCGGTCCGCACCACATGTTGTAGTCGAGATGCGCGGGAGGTTCCTCCACTTTTGTATTGCCCTTTGGTTCCGGATAGCCAGTGGGTAATCCTACTTCAACGCTTTTTATTTTACCAAGATGACCGTTCATCACCAGTTCTACTGCCTGGTGAAATTCCTTGCTCGAACGTTGCTGGGATCCAGTCTGAAAAATCCCTTGCTGTTTTTCGACTTCTCGATACACCGCTTGTCCTTCGGCAAACAAATGAGTCACCGGTTTTTCGCAATACACATCCTTGCCTGATCGCAGTGCTTCCAAGGCGCACAGTGCATGCCAGTGATCCGGGGTTGCAACGACAACTGCGTCGATGTCATCCCGTGCGCACAGTTCGCGGTAGTCGGAATAGGTATCGCAGCCTTTGTATTTTTCCTTGGCGCTGTTTTTTCCGTAATACTCTTCTACCGTCATCTTTGCTGGTTCGAGTCCATAGGCCCGGCCTTTGCGGCTTTCATTTTCACGATAGTGAAAAGTGTCCACATCACAAAGCGCAACGATTTGTGTATCGTCCAGCTTCATCATTCCTTCCAGGTTCACAAAGCCGCGTGCTCCGAGGCCAACCACGCCTACCGTGATTCTTTCACTGGGTGCGGCACGATTTCCTTTTCCCAATACCGATGACGGTACAATCATCGGAGCACCGATACCTGCACCAGCAATGCCCGCTGCTCCTTTCAAAAAATTACGACGTGACTGCGCAGGAGGTTGTTCCGTTTTCATAATAAACAAGCTAAGCAAAGATCCGCTGTCATGCAACGGAATATTGCGCGCCGTGGTATCTAGTCAGTCCTTAAGCCGAATTGGCAGCGTGGGAGTAGGGAGAATTTGACCCCTCAGCCCCGGTTCGGTAACAAAAAGGCAGGGAGGGTGGGAAAATAAATTTCTAGCGGTAGTCAGTAGTAATGAGGTAACCCTCATACTCCCAGCGCAAGGGGTAGGTCAACCGTGAATAAAAATTTCAACAGGGCAAGTTTCATTTTATTCAACTCCAAAATTTTGTTTGCATTTCAACTCGTAATGCTAAAAATAATGTTTCCTATGTTTCCTGATTCATTAGAGAATCGAGTGTAGGTAATCAAGGTTATAAATGATCTGCAAGAATACGACTACATCTCGAAAAACATGGAAAAACATTCTTCAAACCCAATCATTCAGCCCAGCAAAGAAGCTTGGACAGTTTCAGAACTCGCGAACGATCCAGCATGGGTAATTTCATTAACTGAAACGCATCAGGAGGAATTAAAAAATGCTTTGGCGGGAATGAAGGAAGCCAATCACGGTGAAAATATTGAGAATGTTCAGCCGTCAAAAGAGGAATTTCCTCTCCCCACACTTGGAATATTATTGGCAAAAGCACACAACGATCTGGAAAACGGCTATGGCGTTCGGTTGTTTAAAAATTTTCCAATGGATATCAGCGAAAATGATCACCGTTTGATGTTTTCCGGATTGCTCTCTTATATAGGCATTTCTCAACCGCAGACTGTTTACGGTGAAATTTTGCAACCCGTACAGGACGAAGGACAGGCCAAATTGGACGAACGCAGGGGGAGCAAGCATAACCTGGGCCTACCGATTCATACCGATGGTTGCGATGTGGTTGGGTTTCTCTGTCGACGCACTCCACTTTCCGGCGGTCATACAATTCTTGTTAGTGCCTCGGCAATTCACAACGAATTACTAAACTCTCATCCACAAGTCTTGAAAATTCTTTATCAACCCTTCCATCAAGCGTGGCAGGATTACATGTATCCGGGAGGGAAAAATACTGAAAATACAGAATTACCCCGAACATGGAAAGCTCCTGTGTTCAGTATGCAACAAGGCAAATTATGCACACGCTATTCACGCTTCTACATTGATCGCGCACAGGACTTTCCTGGTATCCCTCAGATGTCATCCGAGCAAATCGACGCACTAGACACACTGGATGGACTTCTTGCAGATGAAGAAAAATGGCAATATCAAAGAGACTTTGAACCAGGGGATGTGTTGCTGCTCAATAACCATATTGTGTTGCACTCGCGAACCGAGTTCGTTAATGGCGATAAACTCGAAGATTGTCGGCAATTATACCGCGCTTGGCTTTCTATGCCCAATTCCAGACCACTTGCCAAATCAATGGCATGTTTTTTTGGTAATGTTGAAGCTGGCGCAAAAAGACGTGGCGGTGTCAAAGATGAATTCATGCTGAAAAGCTGACATCCAAACTCGCGGTTTAAGCAATTCAGAACGGCTCGCTTCCATGACCAAACAAGTCGTCTCATTTTGGGATTGGGAAAACAATGTGGATGATCAGCTACTGAATAAGATCGCGCTGCGTTTCAATGAAGAGACCTACAGCTATAGACGCATATCTGAAAAAACCACTTCCCTACTAGAGCAATACCTAGACCTGTTTGAAGAAGGAGAGATTCTTGCACTATGGCTGCCTAACTGTCCGGACCTACTCTGCGCTTGTATGGCAGGATTCCGTTCAGGAATCGTCCCAATGCCAATCAATCCCGAGTCAAAAACTCCCGAACTCATCGAATGCATTCATCGAGCTGAGTGCCATCATTTAATCATCAATGAGAGCCAGGCAAGAAAAATATCTTCCGAAAAATTTCATGCGACCGCTTTGCGGCATATATGGGTTATTGGCAAGGAAAGGCTAGAACCCTATCTGGAATTTTCGCATGAGCAGAAAGCGAGTAACCGCAAAATCCGCTGTTCACCCTCTGATGAAAAAGCCGCACTCATTCTTCACACATCCGGATCCAGCGGCAAGGCAAAGGGTGTAATCATTTCCCTGTCTTCGCTGCAACACATTGTTCGCGGGAGGTTGGATTGCGCTGAAATAAACCATAACAGCACAAGCATTATTGCCTCAAGCCTTTCCCACAGCGTTGGATTATACCAGGCTCTCGCTTTCCTGTCTGCCGGTGCATTTTTCGAGTTACTGGAAGATTATGATATTCCAGCATTGGTGGAAAAAATAAATAATTACAAACCTACTCACTTGATCATGGTGGTCGCTGCATTCGAAAAAATACTGGCCTCAAAATCAATCAGCGCTGAAAGTTTCGCTAATATTGAGTTTGCCGCAGCAAGTGCCGATCGTATACCCGATCAACTACAAAAAGATTATTGTTCTCTTACCGGACTAACACTGGCTGTCACATACGGCATGACAGAGTTGAGCTGGATGCTGATCAATAAATCAGGTCTCCCCGCCAAAAGCACCTCTCTGGGTCAAGCTGCACCTGGGGTGAAAATCCGCCTTACTGGAAAAAATAATATAGAAGTCGGACAAGGATCCGTTGGTGAAATTGTAGCATCCAGTCCAAAGGCAATGCTTGGCTACTTGAATAAACCTGGTAGTCCGCTTAACACCGACCCCGGACAGGAAACATGGATCTCCAGTGGAGATTTAGCCTATCAAGATAAAGATGGCTACTACTGGTATGCTGGTAGAATCGACGACATGATCGCGCTAGCTACTGGAGATCTGGTCGCTCCGCTGGAAGTAGAGAGGGTAATTACAGAAATTGCCGGTATAATCAAATGTGTGGTTTTGGGCATGCCCACCTTGCTCGAAGATAGCGATCAACATCACATACTTCCTTGGGCAGTTGTTATTCGAGATCGTTCAAACGTTACCAAACAAATCATCAATGATCATTTGATGAAAAAGCTCAGTGACTACAAGCTGCCCCGCAAAATTATTTTCCTGGAGGAAATGCCTGAAGGAGTAAGTGGCAAAATTTCCCGCAAAGTGCTGCGGCAATGGCTGTTGAATTTAGAGCAGTGATGAACTGATACAGCTTTGGCATTGTCCATTATACAGATCCGCACTCACGAGTGCTCAAAATCGGGATGAATGATATCGCTGTCTTCATCTGGAAAGAAATCAGAGGAAAATTCCAAAATTTTCCCTCCTGGAGCACCTTCGATTTTATCAACCTCTTTAATATTGAGTAATTCTTTTTCATGTTCATCGACCGTGTTGAGCCACGCATTAACAATAGTTTGCTGAAATTCGCCAGGAAGCGCTCCTGCAGTTCGAATCCTCAATTCAAATCGCCCGTCCCGATACTGGTGAACTTGATATTGACGCAGGTTTTTGAGCAACTTGTCAGGCATAGCTTCGATGGCGCCAAAAATAGCGTGGTAACGGGGGCGTGTGCCCTCTGGTAAATGGGCAAACCTCCGGTATCGACCAGCGATTTCGCCAATGCTTGGCAGAGTGCGGCCACAGGGGCATGGCCCTTTTGCCGCCACGGCCATATCGCCTGTATCGTAACGCAATAAAGGCATGCGCAGATTGTTGAAAGTGCTTACTATAATTCGCCCCACATCTCCAGGTTGGACAGGCAAACCCTCCATATCAACAATCTCGACCAAACAATGCTCTGAGTGGATGTGATATCGTCCGGATAAGCAACGGGCAGCAACAATGCCCACTTCATTCATTCCATAATTCTGATTGACGGGTGCTTCAAAAACACGTTCGATCAAATTTCGCATCGAGTCGGTAAGTAGAGATGCCACTCCGATTAGACATTCGATACTATCGGCAATTTTTTTACATTCGTTTGCAAGCGCCAGTTCTTCAAAAAAACCAGGAAAGCTTTGCAGGTATTTAGGCTGGTGTTTCTGAAGCCAGCGTATTTGCCAATCCCGTGAATTGCCAAGAGTACAACCAATTTCCGGTCCTGTCTGAAAGTACATCCCAATGTGCGACCAACGCTTTCGGGTATAGGTTTGCCCCTCAGTTAATAGTGAACCATCCTTTCTCGGCGGGAGGCTTTCAGGCAGTCGTATGCGTGCAGCCAGTGCCATCGGGTCCTGCCTGAACCAACGAGCCTGTCGTTGCCAGAATATGGAAAACATTTCCATCGATTGATTTGTATGAGCAACCTTGACTGGGCGTCCTGTGGTTCCTGATGATGAGAAAATGATTACCGGCCCCCTTGCCTTTGATGAATGATCATATTGAAGTTTTTCAAAATGCTCAATGACCTCGTATTTCGAGAGAATTGGCAATTGTGCGAGATCGCCTAAAACTGCTACCTGGCATCTCAATGAGTTGTTCGCCTGATAGTAAGGCACGTGATTTCGAGAATACTGGAGGATCGCTTGAAAATTTTTTAGTTGCCGTTGTTCATGGATTTCAGGAGGCAAAAACTCATTTTCTACTAAACGATCAAAGAGCTTCATTTGAGAACACTTTGCCAATAGACACCAGCGACGTTGCTCTTCGTACTCCCTTTCCAAGCTAGTAATCAAGTTGTTTGCTGCAGGCCTCATATAATATTCTGTTCCTAAGCCTATCCTGTTACGGCTCGGTTTGACATCAAAACATGTGCTCGAATTACTGCACCTCTCCAACCCTGGCGGGGTAACGAAATGAGAAAACAAATTCCTAGCAGGAAATGAAATTTTGTTATCTCTTAGTCAATATTTGTTGACTGATCCCGGGCACGTTTCTTCACTTGCTTGGGATTGATCACGAGCGACTCACGTATCGCTTTCAAGGGCGGCGTTTCCGACTCACCGATGTTCACGGTCACGTGGTGAAAGAAATTATCGCGTGATTATTGTAGCGTGATTGCGCTACGAATCCGGTGGAGTCGGACATTGCATTGTGATCACGAAGTGTGAACATGCGATTGTTTATCCCTGATAAACGCCAACAATTCTTATGAAGAAAATTCTATTCGTCCTTATCGCGTTTCCGTATCTCGCTTTTGCAACTCCAAGCAAACCCAACATTATCGTCATCTACACCGATGATCATGGTTGGCCTGATATAGGTGCGGCTGGAATTTATGATGATCTCAAGACTCCACACATTAACGCATTGGCAGCATCAGGAGTTCGCGCCACCAACGGTTACTCTTCTGCGCCACAATGTGTTCCATCCCGTGCCGGTTTGCTTGCGGGAAAATTTCAGAATCGATTTGGAGTGGAAAGCAATGGCGTATCGCTGGATGGATTTGATGCAGAGTTGACGATTGCTGAGCGATTGAAGTCGGCAGGTTACGCAACGGGACAGATTGGAAAATGGCATCTGGGTCTGACTTCAAAAATTACGGATCATGGTTTCGACGACGTTTATTCAAAGAACGCGAATCGTCCCTGCCACGCAAATTACACCTTGGACGGCAAGACGATCCCGATGCAGCAGGTTGATGATGGCCTTTATCACTTGGATGCCTGTTCCCAAGCGGCGACAACATTCATTCAACGCCATGGAGACGAACCATTTTTTCTCTACCTGGCTTATCGTGCGCCACATGTTCCACTTGATGCTCCCAAAAAATATCTGGATCGATTTCCCGGAAAAATGCCAGAGCGGCGGCGACAGGCTCTTGCGATGATTTCTGCGATGGATGACGGCGTTGGTCAAATTGTCGCCAATCTAAAACAGCGAGGACTGCTTGAGAAGACGCTCATTTTTTATATCGGCGATAATGGCGCTCCGCTAAAAATTCATAAAACCGATGCGCCGGGTGGTGGTCCCGGTTGGGACGGTTCGCTCAACGAGCCGATGAATGGTGAAAAGGGCATGTTGGCGGAAGGCGGGATTCGCGTTCCATTTCTGGTATCCTGGCCAGGAGCTATTCCTGGTGGTCAAGTTTATAATCATCCGCTTTCGGCCTTGGATGTGGCGGCCACTGCAGTTGAGCTAGCAGGATTGCCAAAGGATGAATTGCTGGATGGAGTGAACCTGCTGCCTTACCTCAGCGGAAAGATACAAACCGCTCCCGAACGAGCGTTAACGTGGCGTTGGATTGCTCAAGCTGCGATTCGCGAGGGGAAATGGAAGCTACTTCAAGGTGGTGAGCGTGCGTATCTTTTTGATCTTGAATCCGATCCGAGTGAGAAAACAAACTTGCTCAGTCAAAATCCGAAAATCGCCAAGCAACTCCGTCAAAAACTCCAAAACTGGTCCAACGAATTAAGTCCTCCTGGTCTGAGCTCCGGAGCTATGTCTTCAGTCTGGGAAGCATACTATGATTTTTATCTCGATGGTAAACCGGCTCCTGTTATCAGGAAAGCAGCTGAGGAATCAACCGGTACCCGGGGATGGATTTCAAGAAATTGCAGTGTGGCCATCAAGCAAGGCGCATTGCATATCAAGCCGAAGGCCAACAAAAAACAGACACCTTTCATTGTGAATTCCGGTTTTAAGTTATCAACTCCACTTAAAGTCAAAGTTAGTCTGAAAACGGTGTCAGGGAAGGCAAGCATTGCCTGGCGCTGTGAGGGGCAAAAGGATTTTTTGCCGCAGCAGAAGATTGCATTGGAACTTGCAGCATCGCCTGATTGGCAAGACTGCGAGGCGGTGCTCACGGCGGATACTCCTGTGATACATCTGCGATTGTTTTTACCGCCTGGTGGGGCGGAGGTTAAGAAAATTCAGTTTGAGAATGCGAAGGGAAAGCCAGTGAAAATCTGGGATTTTTCGAAATAATAATGAAACACCACATCATTCAAATGCCGTTTGATGATAAACCGTTCCAATAATAATGACTTTTTTAAGACTAGTTGCTCTGATTTTTTGTGTTCCCTGTCTGCTTCAAGCTGCAGAAAAACCAAACCTCCTCTTCATTCTCGCGGATGACTTGGGTTGGGCTGACACAACCCTATACGGGCAAACCAAATTATACCAGACGCCTCAATTAGAGCGCTTAGCGGCACGCGGAATGACCTTTGAAAGGGCTTACACTTCCAGTCCGCTTTGTTCGCCCACGCGTTCCAGCATTCTCACAGGATTGCACCCAGCTCGTACTGGACTGACTACTCCGAATTGTCATGGACCAGAAGTAAATTTAAAGGCAACTATTCGAGATTCAGCGGCTCCGAACAGGAGGCTCACCAATATAAACTCAGTCACGCGTCTTGATCCAAAATACGAAACACTTAGTGAGCGATTAAAGTCGGAAGGCTACGCCACGGCTCATTTTGGCAAGTGGCACCTTGGCAGTGAACCTTACTCACCCCTTGAAAATGGTTTTGACATAGATATTCCACATTGGCATGGGCCGGGCCCAGCCGGTAGCTACGTGGCACCCTGGAAATTCAAAACGTTTAAGGAAGCCTACCCCGGTGAACACATTGAGGATCGCATGGGTGATGAAATCGTGAAGTATTTGGAAGCACAAAAGGGGAGCGGTGAGCCATTTTTCATCAACTACTGGCAATTTTCCGTTCATGCTCCTTTTAATGCCAAAGAAAAGTTGATTGAGAAGCACCGCAAGCGGATCGACTCGACCGACGAACAGCGCAGCCCCACATACGCGGCCATGGTTGAAACGCTGGATGATAATGTGGGCAAGGTGCTTGATGCATTGGATCGATTGGATCTGGCGAAAGAGACGATCATTATATTTTATTCCGACAATGGAGGAAATATGTATAACGAGGTGGATGGAACCACGCCCACCTCAAATAGACCGTTGCGTGGCGGTAAGGGAAATAATTGGGATGGAGGCGTTCGTGTCCCTGCAGTCGTGGTGTGGCCGGGTAAAGTCAAAGCGGGTGCGCGAAACAACAATTTGATCACCAGTACAGATCTATATCCCACCATATTGGAAATGCTGGATCTGGATCCATCGCCGAATCAGAATTTCGACGGGGTCAGTATTCTCCCCGCCTTACAGGGGGGTGAATTGGATAGAAATGCCATCTTCACTTTCTTTCCACATGCAACGAGAGTGCCGGATACGCTGCCTCCTTCGGCTGCAATATATCAGGGAGATTGGAAGTTGCTTCGACTCTTTCACAATCTTGATGACGGAGAGGATGAGTTAAGGCTTTTTAATTTGGCTGAAGCTATTGGAGAGCATTCCGAAGTCGCATCACAACACCCTGGACGTGTTCTTAAAATGAACGCCCGACTGACCGAGTTTTTAAAAGAAAGTCATGCCGTCTATCCGAAGTTGAATTCTGCCTGGGCCCCCGAAGATAAAAAAATAACCAGCATGGGTTGGAAAGCAGGAAAAGATTGCGGCCTTAAATTAAAGGATGGCTCACTCTTCATTAAGCCAACTGGCAAGGCACCCAACGTGAATGTGTCCTGGCCCAAACCGATTATGGGCGGCAAACTGAAGTTTCGGATCCGCGTTCGCTCGACGGCGAAAGGAATCATTAACCTGCGATGGGCGGAAAAGGGAGTGAAGCCACTCTATTTCAAAGATCGTTGGGTTCGCTCAGCGGCATTGCAGTCTGAATGGCAGGTGCTGGAGATTCCTTTCACTGCAAAAAATCCGATTACCGGGTTTCGCTTCGATCCGCCAGGTGGTGGGGGAGAAACTGAGATCGGGAAAATGGAGATTCTACGAGGAAAAGAAGCGCTGCTGAGCTGGGAATTTTAGGCTGACAGTCATTCAGCTTTGAAATTGGGATCACTTTCACCACTTTGTAGGATTCTTAATTTAAAAAATCTTGCACCAGGGGTTAATCTTTCAAGAATAAGGCGGAACGTTCACTGCAATTACCTTTTCAATATTTGTATAAAACACAATAATCCGATATTTTTTACTTGCTGCCATTTCGCTTGAGTTAGTCCTGCCGATTCTGGCTGCTGAAAAGAAGAAGGACGAACGACCCAATATCCTCTTTATTTATGCTGACGATCAATCTCATCGCACCGTCAGCTGTTATCCGGAAGCCTACGATTGGGCCAAGACCCCGAATATTGATCAATTGGTAAAAGACGGGATTCGTTTTACCCATGCTTACATCGGAACCTCGACCAGGGGGATAAGTCTTCATCGTAGTGGTTTCTAAAAACTTTTAGAGAACGTTCAGAGGGGGGAACAACATGCTTTTTAGTGTTTGTATCACGGGCGGCCTTCAAGAGTCAATTCACTCTCCTGTCGAAAAATCAATTCTGACCCCGGTTCATGGGGAACCCGTCCATGTGACAATGCGCTCATTATTACATTTTTCACGATGTCCGGTGAAATCGAATTGCCATGCTCTACCCAGGTAACAGCAATTATTTTATTATAAATTTATTCACCGCCTATTCCCTGGTTTTGCCCAAAAGTTTCTCAAATATGACAATACAATCGGATTTATATTTAATTTTTGCGAAAGAAACCTTGATGAAGGTCGATATTTTTAATATAAATTAAGCATATCACTAAAATAACTCTGGTAATTATGATTATTTTAAAATTATACTTGCGAGAGCTGAGGATTTCTGATTAAATTCTCTTGTTACTAAGAAAAAATACTCATTAGGAGATCAAGACAATGCAGGTAATTGAAGAACAAAAAAAGGAAGTGGCAAATCGCGTGGACCAAGTGGCGGATTTCATCATGTTCACCCAGAGATCATTTTTACTCGATCTCTCGAATGAGCTGAACGATGGCAATGTCTCCTACGCACAATTTTTTCTGCTGGGTTATTTGGCCAAGGAAGAGTATTTGACGATGACCGACATCGCAAAAAAGATGGGTCACTCAACAGCAGCTGCGACAGGGCTGGTGGATCGTTTGGAAAAACTGGGTTACGTGCAGCGTCTCCATGCGGCAGAGGATCGCCGCAAGGTGATGGTTCAGATCACTCGCAAGGGGATAGAGTTGGTGAAGCGATTGCGCGATGTGATCGCAAAAAGTGTCACTTCGGTGATGGTTGACGGGGGTGGAGATTCTGAAGAAAAAGAATCGGTTTCGTCTCAATTACGCGAATTCATGTCGGGCAGCTAAAATGCCGATATTTGATTTTTTGGTAATCATAGTTGATTGATTTCTTTTAATTGGTTGTGGAAGGAATCCGTCGTCGCTTGAGAGCGAAGACGGATTTTTTTTACCCTGAATTTGACAATAGATAGAAATGTTGATCGAGTCTTTTGCAGCTTTGTCAGGGATCGAAGGCCTGGGGCATGGTTTTGTGCCTCGTATTTCGACCGTGGACGTGGTGGTGGAAAGAGAGGCGGCGATGAAGAGATTGCGCCCGGCGCATGGTAAAGCCATAGGGGAGTTGGGAATTTCACATTCAAATTTGTGGACGGCGGAGCAAGTTCATGCCTGTGAAATAGTAGAATGTCGCGGTAATCCCGCTGACCGGCACCAGCTTGGAGTCGATGGCCTGATGACATCAGAGCAGGGGGTGTATTTGGGGATTTATGTGGCGGATTGCTGTGCGGTGTTTCTGGTCGATATCGAAAACAGGGCTTGTGCTCTGCTTCACTCAGGGAAGTGCGGCACGGAACTGGAAATTGTGCCACAGGCAATTGAGAGGATGCGAAGTCATTACGGGACTAAACCAGGAAAATTAATCGCCCAACTGAGTCCTTGTATCCGCCCGCCGTGGTACGAGATTGATTTTGCAAAAATCATTCGTGGGCAATGCAAAGCGTCAGGCCTGGCAAGCGAAAATATTCATGACGCTGGAATCTGCACTGCACAAGAGGTTGATCGCTATTACTCTTATCGTAGGGAGAAAGGCCGGACGGGACGCATGCTGGCGGTTTTGGGATGGGGCATGAAGAGCTGTAGCATAGAACAGACAGTCGTAGACAATTAGTTGGAGGAGCGTAGCATAGCCAGACGAAATCAATTGATGTTGAATAGAAAAATCGAAGTAACTGCTCCTGCGAAAACGAACCTTTGGCTTCGTATTCTGGGACAGCGTGAGGATGGTTTTCACGACATCGATACCCGGATGGTGGCTTTGTCTTTGGCGGATCGCTTGACTTTGGAAGTAATTCCCGAGGCTCAGGAAACGAGCCTATCGTGTAGTGACAAAACGCTCGGTATGGGAGAGGATAACCTGGTGTTGCGAGCTCTACGCCTAATAGAGGAGCACTGTGACAGGCGTTTTGCTTTACGTATGCATTTGGATAAAAAAATTCCTATAGCAGCGGGTTTAGGTGGTGGCAGCAGTGATGCTGCGGCTTTGTTAAAGGGGGTGAATCAATTGTTCAATTTGAAGTTTGATCAAAAGGTTTTGTCAGATCTGGCGGCAGGCATTGGTTCGGATGTTCCGTTTTTTATTCATGACTCGCCTTGTGATTGCAGTGGGCGTGGAGAGATTGTCAATCCGCTTGAGTTCAAGCAGGAACTTCCCATTTTGCTGGTGAAACCTGGCTTTGGTGTTTCGGCGGCCTGGGCTTATCAAAACCGGGCGGCTTCGATTGAGATTCCGGGAGTTGTCTATGCTCCCCAGTTGTGTGCCTGGGGGGAGATGGTTAATGATCTGGAGCGTCCGGTTTTCGAGAAATTTATTTTCCTGGCACGGCTCAAAATGTGGTTACTGGATCAAGTGGAAACCCATGTCGCCCTGCTTTCGGGATCAGGATCCACACTGTTGGTAATTCTGGCGGCCGCGGATGGAGGAGAAAGGTTGCAGGCAAGAATGAAAGAGCGTTTTGGGGGAACTATGTGGTCATATCTCGGGCATACGCTGGGCAGTGTTTAATGAGCAAGAGGTTGGAATTTGCAGGAAAAATGGCAAATGTTGAAGGCTTGAAAGGAGATGAGTGGAATGCGGGAATGGTACGAGTCTAAAGTAGCGGAAGTGCTCATTGACCAGGCAACTTTGCAGCGGCGTGTTGTTGAGTTGGGTGAGCAAATCACAGCTGATTATGAAGGGCTGCCGCTGACGGTTGTGGTAGTGATGCAGGGGGCATTGTTTTTTGCGGCGGATCTAGTGAGGGCGGTTGATGCTCCCCTGAAAATGATTCCGATACAGGCATCGAGTTATCATGGGGGCAAGGCGAGCCGTGGTTCAGTCGTATTGTCAGGAATTGATGATTTTTCTTTAAGTGATTTGGTAGATCGGCATGTGGTGCTGGTTGATGATGTGCTGGACACGGGCCGCACCTTAAGGCGGCTGATTGATTATTTTACCTGTGAAATACAAGTGGCCTCAATCGGGGTAGCAGTGCTTTTGCGAAAACCTACAAGGCGTGAGGCTGGTTTTGAGGTCGATTTGCGTTATTGCGGGTTTGATGTCGCCGATGAATTTGTGGTGGGATATGGTCTGGATTATCAGGGTGAATACCGTAACCTTCCCTTTATTGCTGTTTTGAATCAGGAAGTCACAAAATAGGCTTAGTGTTGTGCTCTAGGATAAAAATAATGAAGATTCGCATTTTGTTTTTTTCAGTTTTACAAGATCTGGTGGGCGCCCCTGAAATAGAGGAAGTGCTGCCGGGTGATCGCCGCTGGCTGGTATCGGATTTACTCGCCGTTTTGTATGAGAGATACGAAGGGCTGCGTGTCTGGGATGGGAAAATTCTAGTGGCTCTGGATATGGAATATGTGGAGCGGGGCGAGGAGTTGTCTGATGGCCAGGAACTGGCGATCATGCCGCCGGTGCAGGGAGGGTGAGGCAAGGAAGTGGAAATTAAGAATTGAGAATTTTGGAATTAGTCGGCACAATCCCAGAGCAATGGAGTGGTACTATTCGAAAGATAACAAACAAATGGGTCCGGTGCGTCCGGATGAATTAATTGCTTTGCAGCAGAGTGAAGCCATTTCCGGGGATGCTTTGGTATGGAGGGAAGGGCAAGCTGATTGGAAGGAATTCCGAGAGGTGGCGGACGAAATTTTTGCGGCGGCGGGGAAGGGGAATGCGGAAACGGCAGTGTGTGCGCATTCAGGTAAAGTGTTGTCAAAAAATGAGATGGTGCCCTACGGCGAAGCGTGGGTCGCTCCGGAACACAAGGAGGCTTTTGTTCAGCGTTTGATGGAGGGTGAGCGCCTGGAGCTGAGTGATGCCGGAGAGTATGCGTTGGATTACGTCGGGTTCTGGTGGCGTGTGCTGGGGGCTGTGATTGACTATTTTGTCAAAATCATTCCGGTGATGCTTTGTCAGATTCCCTACTATATTGCCTTGTTTGCCAATGAAGCTGCGGGGAAAGGAATGGATCCGGAAAATCCCGATCCCTTGTCAATGTGGACGGCGGGGGTCATTGCCGCGTATGCCCTGGCTTTGGTAGGGCAGTTATCGATCAGCATTTTTTATGATACCTGGATGGTGGGAAAGTACCAGGCGACGGTGGGCAAGATGGCTATCGGGGCCGTGGTGGTCAATCCGGACGGAGGGCGTATCACCTACGGCAGGAGTTTTGGTCGTTGGGCTGCCAAGAAATTATTAAATGGGACGATTGTCATGACTGCGGTGATGGTTCCGGTGATCTTGTTTGCCGTTATCGGGGCAGGAAGCATGGCGGGGAAAGGGAGTTCTGTGGATCCCGAGGGAATGATTGGAATGATGGTTTTGATGTTTGGGAGTGTGTTGGTATTGTACCCTCTGGCTTTGTTCCCCTACTGGATGTGTGGAAGGGATGCCGAAAAACGCACTTTGCATGACAGGGTGTGCGCGACCAGGGTGGTGAAAAAGAAAGTGCCTAAATAACGCGTATGCAGACCCTTGCCCATGTCGCTTGCCCGAAATGCCATAGAGCTTTACCGGATGAAATCCTGGAGCATCATTCTGAACCCCGGGCCTGTCCGTTTTGTGATTCTTCGCTTTATACCAGGGTTTACCCTCGCTTGCGTAAGCAGAGCGGGGGGTTGGCAAACCCCGCGGCGGCGTTATCAGGAGACGGGGATGCTGTGTGTCGTTTTTATCCTGAATTGAAAGCTGAGACAGTGTGTGATGAGTGTGGCTGTTTTCTCTCACAGAAAGCCGCAGTGTCCTGGGGCGGGCGTGACCTTTGCATGCCCTGCCTGCATATTTTGAGAGAAACCAGGGGCAAAGATGAATTTTTGGCGAAGCGGACTCTGTATGACAATATCGCATTGGGATTGATTTTGTTCCTGTCACCCTTGAGTTTATTTACCGCACCCATCGCTTTGTATTATTTGATTCGCTATCGCAACTCTTCGCGGGGTATCGTGCCAAGAAGTAAGTTTCGTTGGTGGTTGGCTTTGATTTTAAGTGTAGGATTTGCTTTGGCTTGGCTGTTCTTGTTGGTATTGTGGATCGCAGCCATTGTGGATTCAGTTGCGTAATAACCCGAAGTTTAATGAGCGGAATTTTTGGCATAGGCGTCGACATTGTAGAAACCGAGAGGATTAGGCAATCAATTGAGCGGCATGGCATGGGGTTTTTGAATCGCATATTCACCCAGGCAGAGCAGAATTATTGTGGGCGTATGAAAAATGCGGAGATTCATTACGCGGCTCGCTTTGCGGCAAAGGAGGCGGTGGCAAAGAGTTTTGGCACCGGATTTGGTAAGGATCTGGCTTGGTCGGACGCCGAGGTGTTTCGCAAGGAAAGCGGTGAGCCTCAAATTGTGTTGAGCGGTGACGGGAAACGTTTTGCCGAGGAAAATGGTATCATAAAAGTCATGATTACTCTGTCCCATTCCGATCATTACGCCGTAGCCCAGGCGATTGCGTTAATGGGCAATTAAGAATTATCAAGTTCAAGCTCGGCTTTCGAAATGCGCACCGCCCGGTCAATGGTGTGGCGGGTGATGATATTGCCTTTGGAACCGCGTCCTTTGATAGATAATTCACCGAAATCAAAATCGATTTGAACATTGCGCAGTCGCAGGGCGGGTTTCAGGTGGATGCGGATTTTGATGTTGGCCTCTTCTTCCGTGTCGTGTTCGGACAGCCACATCACCCGGGTGCCGGGGGTGCCTTTGGCCAAGTCGTAGAGTTTTTCCCGGGTGACGCCAGTGACCTGGAAGCGTTTGGCCAGGGCGTTGCCCTGACGCCCGTCACGATAGATCATGTTGTAAAACTTAGGGCTGTCTTTTCTGAAAATATTAACCAGGATATTGTTCTTTCCGACAAATACTTTATCGGCGACCTTCACCACGCGCATGTTGCCGTCACGGCTGAAGGCGATGATGTCATCCATACGCGAACATTTGCAGATCGTCTCGTCGCGTTTCATGCTCCAACCGGCAAAGCCTTCCTTGCGGTTGATGTAGAGGGTGTCGTTCGCTACCACCACTTGTTTGGCGTCTACTTTGTCGAAGGCTGACAGTTCGGTCAGGCGCTCCCGCCCTTTGCCATACTTTTCTTTGATGTTTTCAAACCAGGCGATGGTGTATTTAGTGAGATTGCGCAGGTTTTTCTTAACTTCGGCGATTCCCTTTTCGATATTGCGAATTTGCTCGTCAGCTTTGAAAGCATCATATTTTGAGATGCGCTTGATCTTGATCTCGGTTAGGCGTGCGACGTCTTCATCAGTGACCTTGCGTTTAAAAAGTTTCAAATAAGGTTTTAATCCTTCCCAGATTTCCGCCATCACAGCTTCCCAGGTTTCGCATTCTTCGATGCGGCGGTAGATGCGTTTTTCGATAAATATTTTTTCCAGGCTGGAGAAATGCCATTTTTCCTCCAGCTCGGCGAGACGGATTTCCAGCTCCATTTTCAGCAGGTTGCGGGTGCGTTTGGCGGAGTGCTGAAGAATTTCGGTGACAGTGAGGAATTTTGGTTTGTTGTCCTCGATCACGCAGGAGTTCGGTGAGAGTGAGATTTCACAATCACTGAATGCGTAGAGTGCCTGGATGGTTTGCTCGGCATCCACGCCTGGCGGCAGGTAGATTTGGATCTCGACCCGGTCTGCCGTGTTGTCTTCGATCTTGGAAATCTTGACCTTGCCTTGATCGTTGGCTTTGAGAATGGAGTCAGTCAGGCTGACAGTCGTCGTGCCGTAGGGCAGCTCGGTGATAGTCAGTTGCTTGCGTTTGGTAGCGGTGATGCGGGCACGCACCCGGACTTTACCGCCGCGCAGGCCGTCGTTGTAGTCCGCTGCATCGGCAATGCCGCCTTGAGGGAAGTCGGGAAAAAGTTCGAAGGGTTCCTTTTTCAAGCAGCATATCGCTGCATCGATCAGCTCGATGAAGTTGTGCGGCAGGAATTTACACGCGAGGCCAACGGCGATGCCGTCTACCCCTTGCGCCAGGGTGAGTGGGAACTTCGAGGGCAGGGTGACGGGTTCTTTGTTACGTCCGTCGTAAGATGCGGCCCAAGTGGTGGTCTTGGGATTAAATAGCACATCATTGGCAAATTTTGACAAACGTGCTTCGATGTAGCGGGGGGCGGCGGCATTGTCGCCGGTCAACAGGTTGCCCCAGTTTCCCTGGGTTTCGATCAGCAGCTCTTTTTGTCCCAGGTTGACGATGGCGGCTCCGATGGAGGCATCGCCATGCGGATGGTATTGCATGGTGTGGCCGACGATGTTGGCCACTTTGTTAAAACGTCCGTCGTCCTTTTCCTTGAACGAATGCAGGATGCGTCGTTGCACCGGTTTCAGTCCGTCATCGATGTGCGGCACCGCACGTTCGAGGATGACGTAACTCGCGTAATCGAGAAACCAGTCGGAGTACATCCCCTTCATCGAGATACTGGTGTTTGCAGGTGGGTTGCCGTCGGCCATGAATCAGAAAAGTCTATAAAATAAGTTCAGGCAGCGTTGTCTGCACTTTGACCCGTAGTGTCTGAGGCGGGGTCATCGTCGATGATGTCGGTTTCCACGCGCAGGTTTTTGATGATGTATTGCTGCCGCTCGGGAGTATTTTTTCCCATGTAAAATGATAACAACTCGTCAATCGCGCGCGGTGAGGGTGGCATGACGACGGGTTCCAGTCTCATGTTTTTGCCGATGAAGTCTTTGAACTCATCCGGTGATATTTCACCCAGGCCTTTGAAGCGGGTGATCTCGGGATTGGGTTTAAGTGCTTTGATCGCTTCGATGCGTTCTTCTTCCGAATAGCAGTAGCGGGTTTCTTTTTTATTGCGTACCCGGAAGAGTGGGGTTTGCAGGATGTAAACATGTTCCTCGCGAATCAGGTCAGGGAAAAACTGGAGGAAAAAAGTCAACAGGAGCAAGCGGATGTGCATGCCGTCCACGTCGGCATCGGTTGCTATAACGATCTTGTTGTAGCGCAGGTTCTCCATGTTGTTCTCGATGTCGAGGGCGGCTTGCAATAGATTGAACTCCTCGTTTTCATAAACGATCTTACGCGTCAGCTCGAAGGTGTTTTTAGGTTTGCCACGCAAACTGAACACCGCCTGGGTTTCCACATCGCGGGCTTTGGTGATCGAGCCGCTGGCTGAATCCCCCTCGGTGATGAAGAGGGTGCTGGCTTCACGTTTTTTGTGGCGGGTATTCAAGTGTGCTCGACAGTCACGCAATTTTTTGTTGTGGACCTTGGATGCCCGTGCCCGGTCACGGGACAGTTTTTTGATACCTTTGAGCTCCTTGCGCTCACGTTCGGAGCGGGTGATTTTTTCCATCAGGGCCTTGCCGGCATCGCGGTTGCGGTGCAGGTAGTTGTCGAGGTGTTGACCGAGGAAGTTGCCGACAAAAGCACGCACCGATTCGCCCTTGGGAGCCATCAGGGTCGAGCCGAGTTTGGTTTTGGTCTGGGACTCAAAGACAGGCTCTTCAACCTTGATGCTGATAGCAGCGACAATTCCGTTGCGGATGTCAGCGGCTTCGTACTGTTTTTTAAAGTGGGTACGGATGGTAGCGACAATGCCTTCGCGCAAAGCTGAGAGGTGAGTGCCTCCCATAGTGGTGTGCTGACCGTTGACAAAGGCGTAATATTCTTCCCCGCTTTGTTCGGTGTGGGTGATGGCGACTTCGATGTCGTGGTCCGAGAGATGGGCGATCGGGTAGAGCAGCTCCTGTTCACCAAGGTTTTCGGTCAGTAGATCCAGCAGCCCGTTTTTGGATTTGAATTTTTTGCCGTTGAGACTGAGCGTCAGGCCGGTATTCAGATAGGCATAGTTGCGTAACATCCGCTCGACAAAAGCCATATTCCATTTGAACTCACCGAAGATATCCGGGTCGGCATCAAAACAAATGGCGGTGCCGTTTCCTTCTTTGGTGCTAGTGGCCCGCTTGGCCTCGTCGGTTACTTCCCCCCGGCTGAAAACGATCGATTTGGTTTTTCTATCGCGCACCGATTGGATCTCGAAAAAATTCGACAGTGCGTTGACCGCCTTGATGCCGACGCCATTGAGCCCGACAGATTTTTTGAAGGCTTCGGAATCGTATTTAGCTCCGGTATTGATCTTGGCGGCACAATCCATCAGCTTGCCGAGCGGAATGCCGCGCCCATGGTCGCGCACCCGGACAAAACTGCCGTCGATCTCGATTTCGATCAATTTGCCAAAACCCATGACAAATTCGTCGATGCAGTTATCGACCACCTCCTTCAGCAGGATGTAGAGGCCATCGTCATTGGACGATCCATCACCGAGTTTACCGATGTACATGCCCGGTCGCAGACGGATGTGCTCCCTCCAGTCGAGGGATTTGATGTCGTCTTCTGTGTAGCTGCCTGCTTCTCTTTTAGCCATGGTGTCTCAAGCTTTTCAGCCTTAGTCCCTTATCATTTAAGATTTCTTAAACGATTTCAACCACGGAGTTTCGATTTGTGGATTTTGTTGAG
>DAOUQC010000037.1 GCA_030625775.1 Verrucomicrobiota bacterium | reverse complement strand
GGCGTTGAGGCCGAACAGATAAATATATCCTTCGCCGGGGTCGTGTAAGGATCCAAGCGCAAGGCCGGGCGCGACAGGAGTTGTGCCCAGTCGTTCACCCCACCTGTCACATCACCACCTACCAGGTTCGGATTGTATGATTCGTATTTTGCACAAGACATCACCCGCCGCTGCAACACACAGTCCCTGAAGCCCGGAGCAAAACGCTCGATCTGATTCTCAATCGCCTCGGTCATGTCCTCATCCGAACCATTTGGTACATGACAATACGCCCAGCCCGTATGTTTCCCCTTTGGCGCCCGTGTATCATCGCAGACGCTCGCCTGTGCCAGTAACACAAAAGGCTTTTCTGCATATCTGTCCTGCCAACAGGCTTTTTCCGATTCAACGATTTCATCGATCCAGCCCCCCACATGAACCGTCGCCGCTTTGCGACAATCTTCATTTCGCCATGGAATCGCATCGCTCAAAGCATAGTCGATTTTAAATACACCGGGTCCGTAACGATAAGATTTCAGTTTTCTGCGATACCCTTCCGGCAAATGTTGTCCTGCAATTTTCACCAGATCCGCCGGACCGATATCAAAAAAGTAGGCCCGTGCCCTGGGCAATTCCTCTATCGTTTCGATTCTCCAAGCACACACCACTTCCCCACCCATCGATTGCAAATACCGCACCATCGCCTCGGTTATTTTTCCCGTGCCGCCCTTCGCCACCGGCCAGCCTGCGGCATGACCCGCCACTGCCAACATCAATCCCACCGCCGCCGATGGAGAACGATCCAGCGGCAAAACCGAATGCGCCGCATGCCCTGCCAGCATTGCCCGTGCGGGTTCATTTTGGAAACAGGCACGAGCCAGACTCAGGGAGGACGGCAAAGCCCGCATCCCAAACTGCACCGTCGCCAAAAGATGTTTGGGCAAACTCAACATCGGCCCCAACATATCCTCGAACAATCCCTCCGCATCACGCACCAGTGGTTCATATAATCGGCGGTAGGCTCTGCCATCCGCCGCGCTAAGTCGCTCGGCTGTCGCGCTCACTGATCGCTCCATGATTGCCGCCTGCCCATCATCGAGCGGGTGCGCCAGAGGATACTCAGGATGTTTCCATTCCAGGCCAAATTTTTCCAAGGACAGTGACTTCATGAAGGGCGAACAGACACCCATGGGATGCACCGCCGAACACACATCGTGGACAAATCCCGGCAACGTTCCTTCATCAGATCGCGCGCCACCTCCCGGCGTCGCCTGCCCCTCCACCACCAACACCTTCCAATCCTGCCGTGCCAGTTCAATCGCAGCCGCAAGACCATTCGGCCCCGAACCCACCACCACGGCATCGTATTCAGATTTCGCTGGTGTGTCCGAAAATTTCAGTTTTGTCATTGAGATATGTCAGGGGAAATTTCACCCCTTCCAACAATTCACTATTTAAAATTTTTACTCTGCACCGCGCTTGCCGAAAAACTTCACTACCAGTGCTCGTTCCGGTGGCGCGCTCATCAATGACACCCCGACGGTCAATATCGTTGCCGCGATGACATCCCAGAACAGAGGCATCACTCCCAGAGGCTCATAAGCATGGAAACCACCGGTATCCAAATAGCCGATCACATTCAGCACCAAATGCATACCTGTACCACCAATCATCCCGGCGATTGCACCTGCTCCCGTCATCCGCTGCCAATAGAGCGCCAGAATCATCGGCATCATGAAACTCGACGCCAGGCCCTCACTCGCTGAAATAATCAAATCCTGCAAATACTCCGGAGGATTCAAGGCCGCCAGAATGGCCAGAATGCCCACACCACCCGTCACCCCCCAGCTCATTTTTTGCAAAGTTTTATCAGAAGCATCCGGATTAATATTCCGCTGATAAACATCCCTGACCAGAGACGAAGAAATCACCAGCAGAAAACTGTCCACACTGGACATCACCGCTGCAAATGGGGCGGCCACCACCAGGCCAGCCAGCCACGGCACCCCGGCCACCGCGGTTGTAAAAGTTGAAAACTCCGGCATCACGCTATCGGGTTCGATTTCCATTCCCGGCATCAACACCCGGGCGCAGACAAAAACCAGCACCAGCGCAATATAGATAAAACCAAAATAAAACGCCACCGACACCATCGCGCGACGCAAGACATGGGTGTGATCAAAAATCATCATCCTGACCTGGTTACTCGGCTGACCGACCCCGCCGAAAGGCCAGAGAATGAACAAAGAGAAAGCCATGCCAATCGCCAGAAACCCCGCGGCTTCTTTCAAGTCAGGTCCCGGGGCTCTCACATATACGCCCTTCTCTCCGGCACCACTCGCATAGCGCGTGGTCTCGATGACTTTAACGCTCACCAGTTCTGACACCGAATGCCCCTTGAGTTTTTCAATCTCCGCCGGAGTGGTGATGCGGATCATTTCCACCTCGTTGCTGGCACTCTTTCCAGGCTCGATCACCCCCCGGGTTTTCATCCGGTAAATACCTTTTTCACCATCTGCCGATTTGGTTTCGATCCAGGTTCCCTTATTAATTTCAACGGACTCCGCAGCCTCTTCCTTCAATTCCAGGACCGCGGTCAAGTGCTCCGGAGGCGTCATTTCAGCCAATGCCAAGGTCGCTTTTTTTATTCCTCCCACTTGATACAATGCCAAGCCCAGTAAAAGCAAAACCCCGAAAGCCATGACGATGCCTTGCATCACATCCGTCCACACCACCGCACGGAACCCGCCGTAGGACACGTAAGCAATCACAGCAATGCCGAAGATCAGCAGGCACAAAGCGTAATCCGCATCCGCCTGACCCAAGAGCGGTATCCCACTAAAGGCTCCATCTGCCCAGGATACCGATGCCTTGAAAAGCGGCACATCCTTCAACAGAGTACTCATGATCAAACTACCCGCCTTGAATTGCGCCAGCAGATAAGCAAAGAGGAAAATCACGATGATCAGAGTGCCTACTAGGCCCACACCTTTGTTATTGAATCTCTCTCGCATCACTTCGGGCACGGTCAGAGCATTCGCCCGTCGGGCGACCTGGTTCAGGCGTTTACCTATCAAAGCCATCGCCACCAGAGGAACAGTCATGTAACCGGCAATCCACAATCCCACCACCCAGCCATGGGTATAAATCCGCGCGGGAAAGCCCATAAAGCTGCCACCCGAAGCACTCGTCGCTGCAAAGGTCAGAGCCAGTGCCCATACCCCGAAACCCCGACTGCCAAGAAAATATTCGGACACAAAACCCTCTTTTTTCTCCCCACGTCCTGAGAGCCAAGCCAGAAAAAACACTGCCGCCATGTAGGCTGCAAAGGTCCACAATATACTAGAATCACCGGAAGCCTCTTCCATATCTATGCCTCCCTCCCTTCACCTGCATTCCCCTCTATCTCCCCCACTTCGTTCTTCTTCACACCCTGTTCGGCAATCGGTGTTCCATCCTCATTCATTCCACTGTCCCCCAGCAAATCATGATCCTTCATAAAACGCAGTGCAAACCAGAGCGTGAACACCGTCGCCATAAACCACGGCAACATCACCACCCAGAAAACCCACGAAGGCATACCCATAATCATGTCAATCATTTCGCCTTCAGGCGGCTTTTGATAGGCCAGCAGTTTACCAAGGCCAAGCGCCCACGCTGCAAACACCACCCAGAACATCACCGCCACCTTCAGCTCACGCCGCGCACTACGCAGCAACGGATCCTCATCCTCAACCGGCACTCTCCAGTCTTCACTCATGACCAGGCCTCTTTTACAAATTTCACAAAATTACCACTCATCACTCCATCTACATCCTCTCCCGAGAAACCGCGATCTTTCAACAAATCCGCCATCCGCGTCAAGTCTGCAATCGTATCCAGATCCACCGGACACTGCTCTTTCCCGAAACCGCCATCCAAATCCGAGCCGATTCCGCAGTGATTGGCATTGCCTGCCAGTTGGCAAATATGGTCAATATGATTCACTGCCGCTTCAATCTTCACCCCGGAAGACTCGGGAGTCGTTTCCCCACGAATCCAACCCGGCGACAGCATCCAGGCATCATATACCGCCCCAATCACCCCACCTCGCTCGATCAAGGCCTTAATCTGTTCGTCAGTAAACTGGCGCGGATCATCCACCAGCGCCCGGCAATTCTGGTGACTGGCCCAAACCGGACCCTTGAAAATTTCCAGACATTCCCAAAACGTCTCGTCGCACAAATGGGTTGTATCGAGAATCATCCCCAAGCGATCCATCTCCTCCACCAATTCTCGGCCTCCCGCTTTCAACTTGCCCGTCCGATCGTGACCAAAAGCGTAACGCCCTTCCCCGTAATGCGCCGGCCCCAACGCCCGCAATCCGGACTCCCATGATCGCTCCAGATGCTTTGGAGTGATGATCGAATCCGCTCCCTCCAAACTCATGATGTAACCAATCGGCGCATCCACAGGAACCTCGTCCTGTGACCACAAAGCCAATTGCGTTTCAAAGTCCGACAGGTTACGCAACATTTTCATTTCGCCGACCGCTTCCATTTCCCGATACCAGGCAAGTTGTGCCTGAGTCGCTCCCCATGCTTGTTGCGGCGAATTCCATCCCGACGCCACCGCTCCCGGTTTCATGCATCCGGCAATCTGCGTCGCCACTACTATCCCCATTCCTGCTTTGCGCATTTCGGGGAAAGCCACCGTATTACAAGCGCGACCCTTTCCTTCCATCCCCTCTTCATCAGCGCGAATTTCCGCAACGCTTGATCGCAGGTCGCGATTAAATTCAATCGCATTCAGACTCAAATCCAAGTGAGCGTCAAAAATCATTTTTTTAGGGGTTATGAGCTATCAGAAACAGTGTTCGTTTCTTTTGTTGGGCAAGTGTTCAATTGAGATCTCCCCGCGGCTAGCCACGGGGTATCATTCTATACAAGCTTGCCTTCGGAATAGCAATATGAACTCGCTTACTCTGTGGCAACGTGTCGTGCCGAAGCCTCGGCGAAGACGGAGCCACGGAAATTGCACTCATCAGGTATTCAAATCGTCAGGCGGCGATCACGCGCTCTCACTTTCCAGCGTTCCCCCGTTGCCTTGCCCTCGCGTATCACGATCACTTCCATGTGCAAAGCCGTTGTCGGACAAATGTGTCCCGGCAAACCGTAAACCACATCACCGACTGAAAAATCGTCTGCCTTGTCGGTTTTCACCACCAGGTGCTCTTCGCTTTGACCCAGCGGTTCCGCGTCAGCAAGCGGACCGAAAAATTCCACCCGTCCCTCAAGCGGTCTTTCCGGCGCCACCGCTTTGTTTCCCAAATCAAGACAGAGCAAACCTGCGTTCGGCTTGCTGATGACCCGCATCAGTAATACTGCTGCCGCATTAAATCCCAAATCGGGAAAGTTCGCGCCGTAACCCGCATCCCAGAATGCCGTCGTTCCCGGACTGCATTCCCAGGGCACTCCTGTCACTCGCTCTGCGTCCCCTGCGTGCATCGCAAAAGTCGGCGAGCCACCAGCAACGATCACCGGCAATTCGATTCCGTCAGCACGCAAGCTTTCGATAAAGGCTGCCAAGGGTGCATAGGACTTCTCAAAATGTGCTTTTCTCTCAGCTGGATCCACTTCGTGAATGTGACCGTCGTAAATATGCAATCCCCCAAATTTCGTTCCTCCGGCATCGACGATTTTTCGACACAAAGCCGCAGCTTCATCTCCCATCACGATACCAGTGCGATCCATTCCGCAATTCACATCGAGAAACAACTTCAGTGACTTGCCCGCAGCAGAAAAACACTCTGACACTTTACCCAACACCCCTTCGTCATCCACCAGCGCGGCAAATTCCGTGTCGGGAAACTTATCCACCAGAGCCAGCATGCGCTCAACGTTCGGGCCCACCGGCTGATACGCCACCAACACCCCCTTCGCTCCGGCTTCAGCCGTCATTTCTGCTTCCGCAATCGTAGCGCACTTGAATTTAGTGATGCCCGCAGCGCCCTGCATCTTCACCACTTCACCCATCTTATGAGTTTTGACATGCGGCCTCAACCGGTCCGCATTGCCATCCGCGAGCTCCAGCATGTGCTGAATGTTATTCTCAACCCGGGCTGGCCAGACCATCAGAGCCGGCGACGCCAGCTCCGATACGTTTTCAACCTCATACCAATTGTCGTCAGTCATGTTTTTGATCCAAAATAAAGTTTTGCTCTACGCTTCCTCGATCTCGATGATCACCTCGATCTCCACGGGAATACCACCGGGCAACACATTCGCCGCCATCGCACTGCGTGCACCTATGCCCGCATCACCAAAAACCTCAGCCATCAAATCACTGTAGCCATTGATCACCTGAGGCTGTTGATCGAAATCATTAGTGGAATTCACCAGCGCCAGTGTTTTGACCACGCGTTTCACCCGATCCAGACTGCCCAACTGCGCTTTCATGGTCGCAAGCAGTGCCAGTCCAACCTGCCTCGCCGCTTGCTGACCCGCTTCCAGATCCATATCCTCGCCCACTCGGCCCTTGATGTAAGACTTGTCATTCAACAGCGGTCCATGCCCTGAGACATAAGCGATATTACCCACAATCACCATCGGCTTGTACACCCCGCCCAGTGGCGGCGCAGGCGGCAGATCCAATCCCAACTCTTCAATTTTTGCTTCAGCACTCATAATTACATTTAACAATTAAGCTTTATCATTTGGCATTTTCAGATCTTTTCTTCCTAAATCCCTACAGCCTTCCCTAATACACTGCCCGTCCGCCCGTGAGATCGAAAGTGAAGGCGGTATTGAAGCCCGCTTCCTCCGACACAATCCAACAAGTCAACGCAGCCACCTCCTCGAGTGTGCCGCAGCGTTTCATCGGAATCTTATCTGTCATGTATTTCACCTGTTCTGGATCGATGCCATCCACCATTGGCGTCCGTATCACAGCCGGGGCAATCGCATTCACCGTGATCCCTGTCTCGGCATAATCTTTTCCGACGGCTTTGGTCAAACCGATCACTCCCGCTTTGCTCGCAGAGTAGGCAATCATGCCTGCATTTCCCTCTTTACCAGCAATCGATGCAAACAACAAAATCCGTCCATAATCCCTCGGCTCCATCGCTTTGATCGCGTATTTGGTGATCAAAAAAGATCCCGTCAAATTGATCGCGCACACTTTCTCAAAAGCCTCGGTTTCCACATCCACGATCTTGGTCGAAGTTGGCCCGACCACACCCGCGCAATGCACCATCACATCCAAGCGCCCCCCACCGGAGGTCACCGCTTCAATGCCTGACCTCACTGACTCTTCATCAGCCACATTGACCACCTGCATACTCACCGTCAGCCCCTGCTCACCAAACTCCGCGCACACCTCTTCCCCCAATTTTTCGTTCATGTCGAAAATTGTCACCTGAGCGCCTTCTCTCGCCAGACGTTCCACCACTGATTTTCCAATCCCATCGGCACCACCTGTCACAATTGCGACCTGATTTTCAAAACGTTTTTCCATAGCTAAATCTGTAATCAAAGAAAGACGCTTCACTATCCCTCACCCGATGACAACCAGAATCTAGGGAATATCCAATATCGAACAAGGAAGGGCGAATGATGAAAGAATGAAAAGTCCTGACAATTTTTCCTCCCACTTCTTCATTCAAAGTTGCCTGCGTTCAGTAAGCTCCGGCGGTCTCGGTCGTGTGCCGACTCCTTATTCGATATTCAATCCCTCATCCTCCCCACTTCTTCCCTCATCATTCCTTGTTCGCATTGCCTACGGACAGTATCTCCGGCTGTCTTGCTTCGCTGCGGCTCGATATTTCCTCCCCTCCCCCCTGCCTACGCCAATACCTTACCCCTGCACCTATCACCAAAGCGAGTAGGATGATAATCAAAACCCGTCGTTCCTGAATCGTTAATCCTTTCACGGGCTTCCCCCCCCACTGTAGATTTTTTCCATTTCATCCAGATATTTGGAAATCCGATCTGGTCTCGCAGGTGGCTTTTCCCGCAGCAACCGCTCTCTGGTCTGGTGGTATTTCTCGAAATCAGCCCCCGGCTCTGTCAGCTGGGTGGCTTCGTAATAATTCAGATAGTCCTCAATACGCTGCAGAGACTCAGCGATTCTTGCTCGCTCAATATCAATTTTCAACAACTCCCCGGCTACATGTTTGCGTTTGCCTTTCAACAATTGCTTCACCGCCTGCTCATAATTTGTAATGATCGGTACATACAGTGGAAAACAGCGGTACTTCAATGCGTGTAAGTTCAACTGATTCTGTTCGAGCACCTTTTTGTAATCTTTGTGTTTATAAAATTGCTCAAAATCATGAATTCGCCCGCTACTGAACCCTTGGGGTTTTTTCTTTCCAAACGGAACCAACTTTTTCCAGAACCCCCCCTTCTTTGCGGCTGCCTCTCCAGCCTGGTTTTTTAGCGAAAAGTCCACCTTCAATGCTTGATCCAAACGCGCCTCGGTCTCCTTTACCCCCATGTACTCCATGGCTTGCAACTCTCCCATCGACGCCACCTGAAGCGCCCACCACTTATCCACCGAATGCTCCCCCCCTCTCAAACCGGGAAACTCCTCCTTCAGCAATAAGTACGTATCCCCGTCAAAAAGAATCAATTTGGCAAGCAGACCCCCGAAGCTCTTCGCACCTCCCGGCTGATCAAACAAAGCCCCCAACAGGGCCGCCGCCGAAGCTTCGTAAGTGACCCGCGATAATGAATCGAGTTTTTCGGGATTGCCCTTCAGCATCTCGTTCACAGACAACAACTGCCTCGAACGCACAATGCTCGCATAAAGATCGCTCGGCCGCCCCAATCGACGGTAATCGATCAACCCATCCACTCCCGACAAAATCCAATTGGGCACCTCGAGCCTTTTGCCTGCCAGTTGGTCAGTTTCCTTTTGATTGCGCAACATTCGCTCCAGGAGCAGCAAGCGTAAAATTTCGCGTGAGAACCGCTGACGCGAAAACTCATCACTCAGTTTTACAAACAAACGTAATACAAACTTGTCACCTTCCATCAGGTCAATCCGCGTCACCAGTGTTCGACCACTCACTCCCGCATCGCTCAGACTGCCTTTTGTTTCGATTTCAATGGGATAGACCCAGGATACCTTTTCGTCCCCCAGTACCTTCCCCAACTCGACACTGACCGTTTCTGCAAAGGAGGCCATCACCGCGCGCTCCCTGGCATCGGAAGAGCGCACAAGAATCTGTCCCGAACGACTCACACTTTCATTCTTGCCGAGCTTCCTGATTTCAACATTAGCCTGTGAAAAAGCCTGCCCGGTACTGATCATAACGATCACCAGGCACTTCAAGCCATGCTTCAATCTCACCCCTTCCACAGACATTTCCCGTTAATACTACTCAGCCCTTCTTCCCACTCGGCACCACCACCACAGGAAAAGTCGCATGACGAATAATCCCCTCGGCCACACTTCCCAGCAACAAGCGCTCCACAAAACCCCGGCCATGAGTCCCAATCACCAACATGCTCGCTTCACGTTTCTCGGCGAATTCCAGCAACCCGTGTACCGTATCACCTTCCCTCATATAGCCCGAA
Organism: Verrucomicrobiota bacterium; assembly: GCA_030625775.1. GTDB lineage: Bacteria > Verrucomicrobiota > Verrucomicrobiia > Verrucomicrobiales > DEV007 > JAADHD01. The sequence continues at coordinate 33,850 of DAOUQC010000037.1, read as the reverse complement.
GCATCGATGCCTCTTTTTTTCAAAGCATCTATCCACTCCCTGATTTTATTTTTCTCCTCACGCAACTCTTCCTCACGCTCGTCCTCTCCGGGATAGGCATATTCCGCATAGCCCACAAAATCCGGTTCAGGCGCATAGATGTGAACCAAATGTAAATGAGCATGCAAGGCAGCCGCCAAGTCCGCAGCCCGTTCCAACACCGGCCCGGCTGAATCCGAAAAATCAATTCCAACAGCAATATTTTTCATAAGCTTTCTTTCGTTTTCCCTCGTCCGTCATATTTTCGAACTCAAAGCAGTCTGCCATACAAAGCAGTCTGCCATAATCAGCTTCCCGATCACAGAAAAATTTCAGCTTCTATGATCGACCGATTGAAAAAGCCCGGTGTCCATGCCATCTTTTCCCCATGCGAGAAACTCTTACCCGTTTACGACAACGAATCGAAAATACCGACTCCCTTGAGCAGGACGACCTAAACACCCTGCTCAAGCTGATCGGGGAGCTCGAGGCTGAAACCGGAGAACTCGAACAACATCCCGCCGCCGAGCAAGTCCGGAAAGCCATCGATGCCTCTCCGGGACCTCTCGAATCGCTTCAGACGGCCATTCAGGAAGTCGAAGCTGCCCATCCCAAAGCTGCCGAAACCCTTGCCCGTATCGGTAATATTCTTGGCCGCATGGGTATCTGAGCCGGCCCCCTGCCTAGGCCGCCCAATCAATTCCCGTCCAGCAGCCGTCCCAGCCCACCGAGCACACTTCCTTCCCCCTTGTCTTTACCTCCAGCTGAAGGGGCATGGGCTAGAATGCGGTCAGCCATGCGGGAAAACGGCAGACTCTGCAACCACACTTTGCCATGGCCGGACAGGGTTGCTAGAAACATCCCTTCCCCTCCGAAAAACATCGATTTCATACTACCCGCACGTTGAATGTCATATTTGATCCCGGGTGAAAAAGCCACCAGGCAACCCGTGTCCACTCGCAAGGTCTCGCCTTTCAATTCCTTTTCTATCACCGTGCCTCCAGCGTGAATAAAAGCCTTACCATCCCCGCGTAAATGCTGAAGTATGAAGCCTTCTCCACCAAAAAAACCACTTCCCAGACGTTTATTGAAAGCGATTGACACCTGGGTGCCCATCGCCGCGCAGAGAAAAGAATCTTTCTGACAGGTAATTTCGCCACCCGTTCCTCTCAGATCAATTACTATGATCTTGCCTGGATACGGGGCACCAAAAGCTGCCCGGCTTTTTCCGCTCGTCCCTTCATTGGTGAAATGAGTCAAAAAAATCGACTCACCGGTCAGCACCCGCTTGCCAACCGCCAACAATCCTCCCATGATTCCCTCGGTCGGTTGCGAGCCGTCACCCATTTTTGCTTCAAAGCCGATATCCTGTTCGAGATAATTCATCGCCCCCGCCTCGGCGATTACAGTCTCACCCGGATCCAATTCCACTTCCACAATCTGCATATCATCCCCGAAAATCTCGTAATCGATCTCGTGTGATTTCATTTGGCCATCACCACCCATCTCCGACAAAGGAGGAGGTCCGGATGCCGCTGCTGCCTTATTTTTTTCAAATAAATCGCCCCTAACCTCCCCCGCCAATTGCCATCCGTCCATGCCCTCTTTCCAAATCGGTGTATGGGAAGTGATTGCCCCCTGCCTCACCGCATCCTCTAAATCGGCTTCTTCAATACGGTGTTGTTGTTTGTTTTTATCTGCGTAATGCCAAGTAGCCATAATGTTGTGAATAAAAAAAAATCAAGCCACACTCTCCCACCAAAAAAACCATTAAGCAACTCTATGGCAAAATTACGATAATTCAGAAAAGAATGATCTGATAAAAACAAAAAACTGTCATTACCCATTATTTTCCTCCCCTGCCCCAGCGCAGCTGCCCCCACCCTCAAAAGCTTCAAGTATCACAATATTTGCGTGGACTCCCGCAATGTCTACGGAGCCAGATTTACTATCACTGCTACAGTGGTTCCATGAATGCAAACCCACTCGAACCGGCACCTCCATCGCATCGCATCGCTTGCCGCTACCTGTCGCAGGAAGATCTTTTACAGGCAGGTTGCCTCGATTTGAAACTGGCCATCAAGGCTGCTGAAAATTCTCTGGCTGCCTACAAAAATGATGATATTCTCTTCCCTGAAAAAATTGTCCAGATTTTCAACGAGGATACTCAAGAGCGAATCAATTGCCTGCCCGCCACCTTCATCAAAGAAAAAATCTGTGGTGTTAAATGGGTGTCCGTCTTCCCTCCAAACCCCGTGTTGCATGGCCTGCAGAATCTTTCGGCCGTCATCATCCTTTCAGAAATTGAACGTGGTTTCCCCATTGCTTTCATGGAAGGCACGCTCTGTTCCAATATCCGGGTTGGAGCCATGGGAGCACTCGCTGCCAAGCACCTCGCGCGACCCGATTCAAAATCAATCGGCTTCATTGGTGCCGGTGAACAGGCAAAAATGCATCTGATTGCAATGAAGACCGTCCTGCCTTCACTGGAAGAATGCCGGATTGGAGCAAAAACCAATGAGGAAGAAGCTCAATTCATCAAGGAAATGTCACTCGTATTGCCTGACCTGAAATTTGTCGCTGCAAACACCGATCTCCAGAAAGCTACTGATGGAGCTGATGTCATCGTCACCGCCACCAGTGCCCAAGCCCCATTGCTCAAAGCTGAATGGATGAAAAAAGGATGTTTTTACTCCCATATCGGTGGCTGGGAGGACGAATATGCCGTCGCTGCCCAATGCGACAAAATCGTCTGTGATGACTGGGACACGGTCAAACACCGCACCCAGACCCTGTCCCGCATGTATAAAGACGGTGAACTCACCGATAACGACATTCACGGTAATCTCGTTGATCTTGTCACTGGAGAAAAACCCGGGCGTGAATCAGATGACGAACGCACCTACTTTAATGCCGTGGGATTGGCTTATGTCGATGTAGGAATCGCCCATGCCATGTTCCAGCGGGCGGTGGAAAGCCATGCAGGTATGGATCTCACAATCCAGGAAACCATGATTTTCGAACATCCCCAACTGAAAGACTGGGTTCGTTTATAGATTATTTCCCGCCAAAAGCATTCTTAACGGGATTACCGTTTCCTTTGAGTGGTGGGAAACGTAAATATATACCACAACTATGAGCCACTCGAAAAAAAAACGCAACAAACAGCCCCGCTCAACTTCCTCGGCAGCAACTCCTTCAGCTTCTCCAAAAGACCAAACCTTGAACCCGGCGGAAATGCCTGATGTCGATTTAAAAAAATCCAAGGGTAATGATGAAGCCCGTTTTTCAGATCCTGCCGAGAATGAAAAAGCTTTGGAAACAGAATTTGCCGATCTGTCGGAACTGATTGATTCCACAAGAACCACCAAAGGCCTGACAAGTGAAGTTTCTTTAGAGGTTAGTTATGAAAAGGGAATTTACCCCTATCAAAAAAAACTCAGCTCCAAAGAATATGAACAGCAAAAACTGCATCTACAGGCCGAGTTACTAAAGGTTCAGCGCTGGGTCAGCGATGCCGAGAAAAAAATCGCAACCATTTTTGAAGGGCGCGACGCAGCTGGCAAAGGGGGAGCGATCAAACGTTTCATGGAGCACCTCAATCCCCGGACCGCCCATGTTGTAGCACTGGAAAAACCCAGTGATCGAGAACGCGGCCAGTGGTATTTTCAACGTTACGTGCAGCACCTGCCAACCAATGGTGAAATGGTATTTTTTGATCGATCCTGGTACAACCGAACCGGCGTCGAACGAGTCATGGGCTTCTGCAACTCGGTTGAATATTTAGATTTCCTCCGCCAATGCCCGCTGCTGGAACGAATGATTACCAACGCGGGCATCACTTTCAACAAATACTGGTTTTCCGTCAGCCGACTCGAGCAGCTCAGACGCTTTCACGCACGCAAAACCGACCCTCTGAAACAATGGAAGCTGAGCCCGATTGATATGCAGTCCTTGAACAAATGGGATGAATACACTCGTGCGAAAGAATCCATGTTTTTCTACACCGATACCGCCGACGCCCCCTGGACAGTGATCAAATCCGATGACAAAAAACGGGCAAGAATTGAATGCATGCGCCACTTCCTCTTTAACCTCGACTACCCGGATAAAAACCCCGACTTCCTGGGCACACCCGACCCTTTGATCGTCGGTGATGCTTCATCTGTGTACAACAAGGAAAATCACCCACTTGATCTGACCGGATAAGACAAATTTCCACCAGCCCTTTGCCGCAAAAAGCGCAGTTTCATTGCCCGGGGCCATTGCTGAAAATTTTCCGGCAACGGAGAAAGGCCTCTTAGCAGGAAACGTCGTTGACCTCCCCTCAGCCGGCTTTTTAATAATGATTCGCTCTCCATCTGTCTCAAGGATTGATTAATACCATTTCAACAGTATAAGCTGCTCTGCCTCACTCCCAATCGTCATGCGATTGCCGCCAGCACTTCATCGCGACGGATACGGGCTTCCGCCTGATCCCTTGTCTTGAGGGACACCCTCACCCGATGAGCCGTGTAGTCAGACTTGTGCAAGGTGAAATGACACCACCAGGTTCCACGGTTATTCCACAAATGATGATCTGGATTAGTAAAATTCACTCTCACGGCGAGCCGGTCTTTCCGGTCGACAAGACTTGTCGCCCCCTGATCGGCACCCGAGGGCCCTGTCTCTGCCCTTGATCCTTGTAATATGTCTTCGTATGTCATGATATGTGATTTGGTCAGTCCTTATTTCCAATCACACCAGTCCTGTCATGAAGCCGAAAAAAGAATACAAAAAAACCGCCGTCCTCATCAGGATCGGCGGTCATCGAAAATTCCTTTTCGCTCCACTGGAGAATTACTGTTCGAGATCGCCCCGTTCAACCGAACCGGACTACTCGCACATCGGGAACATTGCTGCTCCCAAGGCACCTTGGCTTCTCCATCGCCAGGTTGCCGGATTCCACTCTTTCAAGTAAAACCACTCCTGATGCTTGCTCGAAGACTAAGTCGACTTTTACCGTCACACAAGAAAATTTTGTGTCATACGGAAAAGCTGTCACATATGGGAAAACTTCAACATGAACGAGCGCTGGTCACCTTTGGTGGTCGCTTTAGCTTCTTTCAATGATATGAAATTCAAAAACCAGCGCCTGTTATCCAACATCAAAAAACCCTGGTTGGGAGTAATCCTGTGCCATTTCCACAAACCCTCCTTAGTGCTTTTTCTCGACTTATCCTTTGCCGTTGCCAAAAAGCTAAAATGATGATCTGGAAACAACATCACTTCATAATCCCCTATTTCATCTGAAAAAGTGAACTGACTATTCGAAAGATCATCAACATAATAGACCACCACCGGGCGAATATTGGGCACATATTCTTCAGGCAGATCACTGGTATCAATTTCGGCGAGTGTTGTCGGTCTCACATCCTCCGTGTCCGCATCTTTTTGCTTCAGCGTTTCACACGACCAGGAGGTCAAAGCCAAAGTAACAATCAATAATCGAATCCCTCTCATTCCCAATCAATGCAGGAGATTGCTCCAAAATTCAAGCACAAGCTATTCTTTCTCCTTGTCGGGGAAGTATTTCCCACACACCGCCAGCGCAAAGGCTTCACCTGCATCAGCATAGTAGTTATAGGCAAAATCCACTCCTGAATTCTCAAGTTCGGCGACGTGCCCCTCATAGCGGGCAGCCACCGATATGATCCCTTTAAACCCCCAGCGGCGAAGATGTTTTGCCACATTCTGGTTTTCAGCTTTTCTCGGTAATGTCAGCATCACTGCTCTGATCTGCTTCAAGCGGAACCTCTCCCAAAAATCACGATCTGTGGCATCTCCATTAATCACATTCTGCCCCTGCTCACGATGCTCACTTACAACATCCGGATCGGCATCCACAGCAATCACCTCCCTACCATATCGTTCACTCAGCGTTTCATAAGTTCTCGTTCCCACCCGCCCCATCCCTATGACCACCAAATATGCGTTCCCAGGATCTAAAAACCCGTCTCCAGGCAGGCGCTCTTTTGTTTGCCACCGCTTGAGCCTTTCTCCGAATCTCTCAAACCCTAACAAAGCCTTGGCATTCGCCCATGAAGAAAATACAAATGACAAAGCCAGAGCCAAGGCAAGAATTACCAGCCATTCCTGTTCAAACCACCCCACGCTGACGGCAACACTGCCGACGATCAGACCGAATTCACTGAAATTTGCCAGTGACAGCGAAGCGTAATAAGCCGTCGTTGAGCGTAGTTTTGACCATGTGAACAAACGATAAAATAAAACCGTTTTCAGCGGCACCAGAATCAGAGCGATTACCACAGCAATCAACAGCCCGTGGAAATCAGGAAAACCCATCATCCCGATTTGAAGAAAAAAGCCTACCAGCATCACGTCCTTAAAGCGCAACAAGCTTTTGGCCAACTCCGACGCCTTCGGGTGCCTCCCCATCAAAACCCCGAGCAACAGGGCTCCGAAATCCCCCTTCATCCCAACCAGGCCAAATACCTCTGCCCCGAAAAAGGCCATCGCAAATCCAAACAAGGTGAGCAACTCGCCATGCCCGCCCCAATCCAATGCTTTGTACAGCAAGTGACGTGCTGGAATCAGTAAAAACAATAACAAAGCCCACCAGGAAGGAGCACCCGCCCCCACGAAGGTCATAAAAGCAACCGCAACAATGTCCTGCACGATCAACACCCCAATCGCCATCCTTCCGTGCAGAGAGCCGGTCTCCGATCGATCCTGAAACACTTTCACCGCAAACACTGTGCTTGAAAAGCTGAGAGCAAAGGCCAGTACCAGACAGGTTCGCCATTCTTGTGAAATCAAATCACCCTCAATTAACAAACCCGCAAGCATCAAAAACGAAGCCACTACACCAATGACAACCACCATGTGAACAAGGGTATTTCCCCATACATAAGACTTGGACAAATCTTTGAGACGCAACTTCAAGCCAAGAGTGAAAAGCAAAAGTGTGACCCCAAGCTCGGCAAACTGATCAATCACAGGACTGGCGTGGATTCCTTCAAAATTCAGGATAAACCCAGCCATTAGAAAACCTGTCAAAGGCGGCAAACCAAGCATGCGGGATATCAGCCCACAAAAAAATGCGAGTACTATCCACGCCGAACTCAATTCCAGAACTTCCCACATATTATTTTTTCTTGAATGCCGAACAGGCTCTGCCTCCCTCCCTCCTTCTGCAAGCAGGGGAGCCAACTCTAAATTCTGACTACCAAATGCATCTATTTATCATAGACAGGCATCGTTCAGTCCCCTACTCTTTTTTCGTATTTTAAATTCACTCACCAAACCCGCAAGCCATGCAAAACCACTCAGTCACACTTCTGTTTTCACAAAGTTTTTCCGTTCTACTGCTGACAGGTTTTGCCCTCCTGGGCAACAGCTGCAGCACCCTCGATCAAAACAAATTGACGATTGATCCGCAGGCTCATGAAGTTCTCCGTGCTATGTCTGACAAACTGGCCGCCGCCCGCCAGTTCAGCTTCCACACTTCCCGCACCATTGATGCCGCCCTGGTGCTTGGCACCAGCATCAATGAGTCTGCTCAAGTGGACATGTCCATCTCCCGCCCCAATAAAATAAAAATCACCATGGCTACGAACCAGGGACCACGCCAATTACTTTATGAGGGCAATAAAGTCACCACCTATAACGAAAAGCGGAATGAATACGCCTCCGAAGAGGCCCCTGCTACGATCGATGGCGTCATCGACAGCGTCAGTGGGGATTGGGGAGTGCGCCCTCCGCTTTCTGATATTCTTGTCAGCAACCCCTACAGCAGCCTCACACGCGAAGGCGGCGTAGTAAGGCACGCTGGAACCGAAACGATTGAAGGTGTGACTTGCGACCACCTCAACGCCGTGCAACAAAGCCTCAACTGGGATCTCTGGATCGGTCAAAAAGACCGCCTGCCCCGCAAACTGGTGATTACCATCAAAGCACGCGACGGTTCTCCAAAAATTTCCAGCCTCGTATCCAACTGGAATTTAGCTCCCCGTTTTCCTGCCGACCTTTTCACCATTAAGATCCCCGAAAACGCTTCCCAGACAAATCTGATCCGGAAGCACTGAGTTATATGAAAAATTTCCTGTGCACAAAAAATTCCGGGGCAGACGATCACCTGACCGGCAGTTTCAACCAGAGATATTTGCAGCGGATCTGAAACTCATTTCAGCGGCAATGCTGCTTTTCCCATCTCCTTTATCAGGCCTTCCACCGTCCAGTTTTCATCAGTAAAAACATGGCGAATCCGCCCCTCGGAATCCAATACAACGGTGCGAAGGTTGTGCTGGTAGGAGCCCTTGTTTTCACCAAACTTCAGCCCCACGTCGGCTGAGATTTTCTGAATCGTATCACTGTGCTTTTTTGCAGACAGCAGATGCCACGAATGCCCCGCTTCGAACCCAAACATTTTACCCCAATTCTTCATAATTTCCGGGGTATCGAAGTCCACATCAAAAGAAATAGTCAATAAATTCCAAGAAGCCGGAGCATCCTGTGCACTCTCCAATAATTTGCTAGCCTTGGAAAAATTGCGCATCATCGCCGGGCAATATTCCGGTACCGGGCAGCGAGTGAATACAAAGGTCAAGGCAAGTGGCCCTCCCCGATAATCGGACAGCTTTACAGGCGTGCCCGTTTCATCAATAAAACGATAATCCGGTAGCCGGCTATTGATCGGCAACACTCCCCCCGCAGCTTTACCTTCTACACCTTTCCCCTGGATTTTCACCTCACCTTTTTTTCCCGTAATTTCAACATTTTCGATCCAGCTCTGCCGCTCCTGAACTTTGTAATCAAAACGAATCTCATCCCCTGCTTCGAGCCCTATCAACTCGAATGCCTCCTTGACTTTGAAAGGCATAATCATCGCCCCCATATAATCAGGGATTTCAGCATGATCAACAACGACAGTGTTTTCACCGGGCTTGATTTCCTGGACGATGCCATGAACCTTGAACAGTCTCGATGGCACTTCTTTCACATCACCCGACTTGTCTTCCTGATTGCAGGATAATAACAAAGCAAAGCCTGAAGCCAGGATCGATACTCTTATAAATGAGCTATGAAATTTCATTTCTATAATTTTAAATCTGAGTATTTGATGGACAATAATCCCACCCGATACGCCCTTTCCTTCAGATCTGCCAAGCTTATCCTTTTATCAAGTATACTTTGCCTGGCCTTAGCCGGATGCAAAAAACAGGAAGTTCATGCCAAAATCGATTCCTACAAGGAAATCGAAACCATGACCTTCACTAATCAGCGAAATGAAACAATTTCCACCGCTGATCTGAAAGGCAAAGTCTGGGTGGCCAGTTTTGTATTCACCTCCTGCAATACCGAGTGCTCCTATCTCACCTACCGCTTGCGAAGAGTTCTGGGGAAGTTGGCTGATGAAAATGATTTCATCATGGTTTCTTTCACTGTGGATCCGCAAACAGACACCCCCGAACGCTTAAAGACCTACGCCGAACGCTACGGCAGGGATTCTGATCAGTGGCATTTCCTGACCGGTGATTATAAAAAATTGACCCGTATCGTGAAAAATAATTTCCTTCTTCCGATTGCCGATGAAGCCCAAAAAGAAAAACTCCTTGGCAGCAATGACCTGATTCACAGTGATCGTTATGCAGTCGTGGACAAACAAGGAGTGGTACGTTTTTACGTCAGCGGAATGCTTCCCAATGCAGAGGAATTGATCATCGATGCAGTCCACCAATTGCTCAAGGAGCCTGCCTCTGCACCCAATCCGCCCGCTTCCAAATGAGATGAAATTCCAATTCAAAGCTGCCCATAGGGGATTTCAAAAGTATTCCCCTGCCGCACATCCCCGCTGCGGTAACCCTTCATGAACCACTTTGAACGCTGTTCGGAGGTTCCGTGAGTAAACGAATCCGGCATCACTCTTCCGCCGGATGCCTTCTGCAAAGTGTCATCCCCGATCGCACGCGCACAATTCATCGCTTCCTGAATGTCCCCGTGTTCCAAAAAATTGAACTGCTCGTCGGCATGATGAGCAAACACTCCAGCTAAAAAATCAGCCTGCAATTCCAGCCGCACCGAGAGCCGATTGTATTCCTTTTTTGAAACCCTGCCTTGCTGACCATGAACCTTATCAGTGTAGCCCAGCAGGTTCTGGACATGATGACCTATCTCATGGGCAATCACATAAGCCTGGGCAAAATCACCCGGAGCTCCAAAGCGCTCTCTCATTTCCCGGAAAAAATGAGGATCGATGTAAACCGTTTCATTAACCGGCATATAAAACGGCCCCATACGCGCGTCGGCCAATCCTCCCGGCATCACCGTTTTATCCGAGTAGATCACCATCTTTGCCGGACGGTATTTTTTTCCATATCCCTGGAATAACTGTGCCCACACATCCTCATTGTCTGCTTTGATCGTTCCCAAAAAGGCCGCCATTTCATCATTGGGAGCAGAGGCCTCGCGAGTGACCGTCGGCGCCCCTGTTCCACCCCCAAGAAAATTCAATACCGACATCGGGGTAATCCCGAAAACAAACATCACCACAATGCCGCCAATAATGATAAACAGCTTGGTTTTTGCACTGCTACGAAAGAACAGAGATAACAACATTCCCCCCGCTGCAGAAGATCGACCTGAACCACCGCTAACGCGCTCTCCCCTCCTGTCTTCAACATTTGAACTGCGACGTCTGCCTTTCCATTCCATCCTGGGATTTTAGTGTTGAGGTAAAGCTAAACAAGTATTTTCCCTCAAATATTGAGCTGCTATCACTTGGTAGAAAATAATCACTATATTAATATTATTTAGTTCTACTTGCATATTATTAATAATTTAATTAAATTATTTGAATATTAATTAAAAAATGGAAACATGTAGCACAGACAGGCAGGACAAGGAAAACCGCCTCTGGGTCAAGCGTCTTGACGATGAGGATGTCGCCTTTCTCAAGCGCTTTCTGCTCGTTTCCGGTTCACTCAAGGATCTGGCCAAAGCCTACGAAGTGTCCTATCCAACCGTCCGGCTGCGTCTCGATCGTCTGATCCAGAAAGTTGAAATCGGTGACGAATTGAATGCCCGGGATGCCGGCCCTTTTGAAAGAAGTGTCCGTTACCTGCTCGCTGAGGGCATCATCGACTCCAGTATCTTTAAAGCGCTTATCGAAGCGCATCAATGCGAGTTGAATCAAACTCATAGTTCCCAAAACCAATGACATCACTCACTCAACATTGACTGGGATTACTTTTAGGACAAATTAAGCATTCTCCCTCACTTCAGCCCCTCCCCCCTTATTTATATGTTCAGTCTACGCCCCATGAAAAAATCGGATTGGTCGGAAGTAGCCAGTCTGATCTACCTCTCCACCAATCACTGGTATGAAACCAAACAGGGGCATCCCGCCTTCTCCGGCGGGCCGCAAGTCTGTCTGCTTTTTTGCCAGGTTTACGAGGATCTCGATCCGGGCTGCTGCCTCATCGCCGAACACAATGAAACCGGAGCGATCATGGGCTCCTGTTTTTACCACCCACGTGAAACGCATGTATCTCTCGGCATCATGAACGTTCACCCCAATTTTTTCGGTGCCGGTGTGGCCAGCGCCCTCTTGAATGAAATCATCGACTTCACCAAAGCTCGCCAAATGTCCCTGCGCCTGGTCTCCAGTGCACTGAACCTGGATTCCTATTCCCTTTACAATCGCAAAGGTTTTGTTCCCACAGCAATTTACCAGGACATGATGCTGGAGGTTCCAAAAACAGGAATTGAAAACCCCAAATTTGATCTCAGTCGTGTACGCGATGCCGATCTGGAGGATATTTCCGCCATGGGAGCCCTTGAGTTTGAGGTCAGCAGAATCTCCCGTGAACGCGACTACTGCTATTTCATCGAAAACGATGATGACATCTGGCATGTCTCCATCAGTGAGGACAAAGACGGCCAGGTTGACGGTTTCCTCGTATCTGTCAATCATCCTGCCAGCAACATGCTCGGACCGGGTGTCGCACGTAGTGCCGAAGTCGCCGGCAATCTCATTGTCAACGAACTCAATCAACACAAAGGTCGCAGCCCCCTGTTCCTCGTGCCTGCCGACAACCGGGAACTGGTCGATGCGATGTTTTCCATCGGTGCCAGAAACTGCGAGCTCCACTTTTCCCAGGTGCTCGGTGAGCAACAACCCATCAACGGCGTCGTCATGCCCACCTTCATACCCGAAACGGGTTAGAACAACAGGAGAAAAAGAGACTCTCGCCCGCTACGCTCAAGCCAGTAAGAATCGCAAAGGAATACAATCCATGAAAGAAGTTTTAAATTGGCATTTCCTGTTCTCTGCCTGAGCGCTCTTTGCGAGATCCTCCTCTTCGTTGTCCATTATCAATTTTCAATTGATTCCTAGTCCACTTCTGGCGGCACGTTGCCATACTTCCAACCCGTGCCTTTGAACGGTGGGTGTTTTTCTCCCTCCGGTTCGGGATCAGCCTTCATCTTTCCAGCCAACTCAATTCCCTTGTCACGCATCATCGTGCCCGCCTTGGGAATCAAATTACTGTAGCTCGTCAGCCGGGTTTCATAGCCCCCGCCTTTCGGTCCCAGAGCTTCCTCCGTTGGCACGTAACCCACACAGCCATTCGCCAGACTCACCGGCCAGACATAGGGAAACTTAATCGCTTTTTTCTGATCGAGACCAAACTGAGTAAAATACTCTGCCGGTGTCGTAACAAAAACTGCAGGCCCCACTTTCACCGCATGAATCTCAACATCCCGGACAGGCTCACTTTGGATCAATGCATCCAGCAACACCGTTTCCTTGGCAAAAGTCCAGGCAGAGGCATCCTTCTTTTTAAACTCCGGATCCTTCACATTTTTATTCGCCGCCTCTAGGTGAGCCTTGCTTGGTTTACGGCGGGCTATCCGCATCACCTCCTGCTGTGCATCCACTGTGATCTCGGTCCCCCGCGGCATACGCCATAATTGCTTCAAGGTTTCGGCCGCTACCGATCCTCCCACGATTTTTGCCATACCTTCACCCGCCTTCATCACAAAGGGCGTCTGATTGTCCACCTGGGTGATGTCTCCCGAAGCTCCATTCAAAAATACCGTGACTATTTTGTCCCCCATCACATCCTTGATCACCTTCTCTAAATACCACGGGTAGTTCGCCGATATCCCACCGGGACTCGTCGTGGCGTGACAGGCAAAGTTCACTACGCACCCCAGAATCTCACCACTCTTTTTGTCCCACACTCCGATCACGCCCACCTCAGGATCAATTGGGCCCGCCGGTTCCAACATATCGGGATTGCCATAACGCGGGTGTGTATGGGTCTGCCCGTTTTTCATCCGGAAGCGGCGATTGAAAGAAACATTCGGCTCGTGACCACTGGCAAAGCCAACTTCCACTTCCGTCTTTTTTCCATCTGCTGCGACGATGACATCCACCAGCCTACGCTCCACCTCCTCCAGGTAACCCGCATCTGCGTTTGAAGACTTCACATAAGCCAACTCCTGGGTAAAGGCATCTGCCTGATCAAATTCACCCGGCAGGATCATGCCTGTTGGCCCCGATGAATGCGAATGCGACGCCCCGATCAATACCGAGCTGGGTTCAATCCCGCACATCTCCTTCACCTTCTTGCGCACATTCTCCACATTCACCCGTCGAATCACCAGTGCGTCGATCCCCACCAGAGCGATACGTTTTTTTCCATCATCGAATACCACCGCACGGACCTTACAAGGGTCATGCAGGAAGCGGTTGTAAGACTTGCCATATCCCCCCGGTTTTTCCATTCCGATCGCCGGAGTGATATCCCTTTCCGCGAAGCCCGCTTTCACTGGAGCCGCTTCAAGAGCCTGGCCCATGGAGCTGATTCCACAATAGATCGCTGCCAAAAATATCGCCTTCTTCATAATTAAATCCTTCGTTCAATTCACTGTGTCAGTGAAAGTAGACTGCTGGCAGGGCCATGCCGCTCAATATTTATAAGCCAGGAAAAAGTAAGGTCACTTCCCCTCCGCCAGCTTCTTCGCCAACTCCCGGCTCTCTACCGACAACTTACCCATCGGATAAGTAGTGTCCTTGCCGCTCTCCAATCTCAATACCACCGACTTGTCCTCCAAACGTACAAAACCAGCCTTGATTGTCTGGCCACTCAGATTGGTCCAGTCATAAATCTTAACTTCATCCTCTTTTTTCATCTTCACAGTGCTATCATCCTCTTCCGACGAAGTCACCTTCGCCCCTTCAGTGATCCACTTAGCCACTAATTTCAGCTCCCCCTCAGATAAGGGCGTCCCCCGCCGAAGCGGTGGCATACCATCCGGATGATTTTGCCTGCCCTGGCTGGTCTTGATGAACATCAGACTCTTAACCGGGCTGCCCGGAACGATCACCGAATCCGTCCCCTCTTTGATCCACTCGGCCACCACCTCTTTTTTATCCCATCGCAAACCTTTTTTGGCCTTCGGTCCGGAATGACACTTGAAACATTTTTTTTTCAAGATCGGCTGGATATCCGACTCGAAATCCAAAGCCCAAGCCGAATCCGGCAGCAATGGAACAAAAGTAAGAATAGCAATAAGGGAAAGATTATAAATCATGAGCAGCAAATGTTCAGGATGGAAAGCTAGCCACAAAAAGCACAAGGGACACGAAAAAAGAAATTATTTTCAAAAACTCATTGTGCCCTCTGCAACAGCCCCAACGGGGTGCCTCTATGTCAGCCCAAGGCAGCGCCCTGGGTCTGCAACCAAAATATAAAAAGCACCAAAGGTGCGGCCCTAACAATTCATCGTTTTTTCCCTACCTCTTCCGTGATCCCAAACATAGCCGCAAATGCGGAAGTCCGCTGCAGAGGACCAGTCTCTCCTCGAATGAATATTTCAGAAATATCACCATCCAAAAACAAAGCGTTGTCACAGCCAAGTTTTTTGAACAGCATGGCAAAACCATAAAGATTGATTCGACCAATCTTGCCGTGCTCACTGCGATCCGAACAAGCGAATACAATACGCCCCCCTCTATCAATCCCCACGCCGTTGCGAAGCAACAAATTTGGGGAAGGTTCATTGAACTTGGGATGAATGCGTCCGTGATCGAGCAACAAGGGCCCTGACTGTACCGCCAATCGCAATCGTTGTTTTAAAGCTTTAAACTGAACTGTTTCCAAAACCCCCGCCGCTCCATCTTTCTTGATAAAAAAGACTCCATTTGGTTTTAAAAAAAAATTTCCAGGAGCATTTTTTAGGTTTAAAGCCCTCAGTTTTTTGCCCTTTTCAATATGCAAACCCTCGGGCAAAAAACCAGGTGCATATATTCCTGCGTTAATAGCAAACTTCAGTTGTTTGCCTTGCACTTTCAGCGCAGCCTCCAAATTCTCGAAGGTATTGTATGCCTCCCTCTTATTGTTTCGCCAAAACAACTCCAGCTTTTGCTTTGCCGGATCAATCCGATAAACGATGAACCTTGCACCCCGAAATTCGATTTCTTCTCCACGAATGGTAATCGAAAAAAACACGATTGCTAAAACCAAACACAAATTTTTCATTACTTAACTCTCCACATCATTAAACCCCAACGGGGCGCCTCTATGTCAGCCCAGGGACCTACCCTGGGAAATTGATTTCCAAAACCATAAGCACCAAAGGTGCGGCCCTAATTCCAAACGTAACATCCCATATCAAGTGATCACCTTATACTGTGCCATCGCTTCCTCCACGTCCTGGCCTCCACGAAACAGGGTATTGCCCGCAAACAGAGCCGAGGGATCCACTCCCTCAGCATCTTCCCAGTCGCTCTCACTGACCTGACCACTCTGACCATATGCTTCCAGCGGATTCCCATAAGTCACCCTCTCGATGGTCTCCATGGTCGTCCCGTTCTCTTTCAAAACCGCTGCTGTTTTTGGTACCGCCAGAGCATCGCTGATCCCCCAATCCGCCGCACTGTCGACGATGATACGCTCACCACCATACTCACGCAGGATTTCCACCAACCGTTCGTTGCCAAGTTTGGTGTGCGGATAAATCGTAAACGCCGCCCAGTAACCACGGTCGAGCACCTCCTTCACACTCTCCTCATTGTTATGATCGATGATCACCCTGGCAGGATCGCAGCCCGTGTCCTCGAGCACATCCATCGTCCTTTTGGTGCCCGCCTTCTTGTCCCGGTGCGGCGTATGAATCTGAATCGGCAAATCCGCCTCCACCGCCATCCGTGCCTGGATGCGCAGATACTTTTCCTCCAATTTGGTCTGGTCATCAAAACCGATTTCGCCAATCCCCACCACGCCTTCTTTGCAAATATAGAGCGGCAACAATTCCATCACCCCATCGGCGAGCTTTTCATTGTTCGCCTCCTTTGGGTTCAGCCCAATGGTACAATAATGTTTAATCCCGAACTGGCTGGCACGGAAACGCTCAAAACCAATCAAAGTATTAAAATAATCCTTAAACGAACCCACTTCTGTCCTCGGTTGCCCCTGCCAGAATGAGGGCTCGATCAAAGCCACCGTTCCCGCCGCTGCCATACGCTGATAATCATCAGTCGTCCGCGACACCATATGCACATGTGAATCAAAAAATTTCATCGTTTAAAATTATGTTTTGTTTTTGTCACTCTGTTTGTCGTCAAATACCGAAAAACAATCTTTACCAAAATCACGGCCCACCTGATCCCAGGTCAAATTTCCCGCCTTCACTTCTTCAATCAGAGCAGGAACTTTCCCCTGCAATCCCGCCAATCGACCCTCCTGCTCGTTTTCAGCTATCAACAACGCCACCGCCTCCCGCTGGCCCGGCTGTTCTGAATCTATCAGGCGCTGTAAATCTTCTCCAATCTGATCTGTAATGAAATTCTGACACGAACGCCACAACTCGGGCGATACCCAACGCCCTGCCGCCCATCGCTCGTGGGCAAGATCAGACATCGACTCAACGAGCTTGAGATTCGCACGCGCATCAATGCCTATGATTTTATACAGTGGTCGGCTAATGAACAAAGCTTTCAGCACCATCTGATTCCAGGCCTCATCTGAAAAATGCTCTGCTGGAAAAGCGTTGCCCAGCGCAACGGAATCAAACACATCGACAATATTGCTGCGCAGGCCATCTTGAGCCAGCTCCACCAGCTTTTCCCCGCGTGGCAATAATGGCAAAGCCGAATAGATCGCCGCCTGTTCACGCAAATCGGCTGTACCCAGCAATTTCTCCAGCGTCTCTATGAAAATTTCCTCATCCTGCTCTGCCAACACCAACAATAAAACCACCCGTCCCAATCGAAATTGGTCCCAAGCCTCGACCGTGAACCCTGTAACCTCAGCACTCAGGTCATCTGCATCCCCATCGCGAAGCTGCAAAGCTCCTTTTTTATCAAAACGACGCGATACTCCACTAAAAGCATAATAAAACGAACGCTGCACAAAGTCCGCACGTTGAGCCGCGCATTCCTTCACAAGCCACTCCATGGCTTCCGGGGAAGCGCTGCGTCGCAAAATTTCCAGCAATTTTTCTTCGAGGGTCATAACTAGACCATCAACTTACGAAGGCCCACCACTATTTCAAACGGACAATCATTTTGCATCCAAAAGATTATTGGCAGCATGAGCTCACCGCGGCAAGCCACAGTCTAAGGCCGACCCCGGTGAGACTTGCGACCCTTGCCTTTCTAACGGGCCTTTTCGCACTTGATTCTCCATACGGTTACTGCTCAATCTGCTGTTCCCTCCCTTGTTACAACCTTATCTCTCATTACCACCATACCAAGATGAACAAGCCCTTCCAACTCTCTGCCCGACTCCGTAGTTTCAAATATGCACTCACTGGCATCTGGACCATGCTGTCTTCACAACACAATGCCTGGCTTCATCTGCTCGCCACCCTTGGGGTTCTTGTTGCAGGCTTTTATTTTTCTCTGTCCCCCATTGAGTGGAGCTTCATCGTGCTGGCCATCATGGCTGTGTGGACTACTGAAGCGCTTAACACGGCTTTTGAATTTCTGGCCGACGTCACCAATCCAGCATTTCATCCCCTGGTCAAAAAATCAAAAGACGTAGCTGCTGCAGGTGTGCTGATATCTGCCCTTGGGGCCGCCGTGATCGCTACCCTGATTTTCGCCCCGCATGCGCAGGCCTTGTTTAGGTGATCCTGCCCCTGAATAGCCAGGCTCTACTCAAAACCCAATACCTTATTAGGCGCACCATACTTGTAGTGCCATACCTGCCAGAATACATCGCTATGCCCAACACTGTAGTCAACCAACGTCCAGCCACGGCGGGTTCGCAACCACAAGGCACAGGTATCGCTGTTGTCCATCGGAGGGTAAATAACAAGCTCTCCTTTTTCATCATAGGAGGCGCCAACAAAGAAGGCCCAATTTTTATAAACCCGGATATTGCCTGAGAACTTGACTATTTTTTTCGCTTCTTTGGATATGCTGGGCCTCAGCTCTTCGAACAGTAACTTTCTGAGTTTATTTCCTTTTTTCACTTCGGCCGGCTCTTTGAAAGGCGGATCAAACAGTTCATCCCACATTTCCTTTTCAAGCGATGAAACCGGCTCCTCTGCACAAACAGGAAAGGTAGCGAATATAATAAGCAGGAATATACTGGTATGAGCTATTACATTCATTTTGTTCTTTTTTTAAATCTACCAACTTCTATACGATACCCTATTCCAACAGGAATATTCATCGCATCCATCTAGATTCACAGCAAACAAGCTGACGACTTACTCCCCCGGCTGACCAAGCGCTGTATAAAGCTGAAATTGCGCAAGGTTATAATCGATCACTGCGTCGCGATGCAGACTGCGCGCCTTAGCTAGCGACTGGATTGCCTGAAGCGTCTCGATCGGCAAACCCTGATTCTCAAATACCCGTGTCCGGTTCAACTCATAAGAACGCCGGGCCTTGGTAACAGCTTCAGCAACGATAGCAATCTGCGACTTGCGGTTTTGCACCGCTGCGAGTGCAATGGAAACATCAGCAGCTACCCCGTCTTCCATATCCAGGCGCATCAGCTTCGCCTGTTGACGAAGTGATTTTTTCCCTTTGACCCGGGCACGCTGCCCGAAACCCAATCCATCCAGAGTCCAGTAAATCCCAACGCTGAGATCTGTCCGATCAGCTCCACTACTTAATGTCGAGCCACGTCCGCCGGCAAATTCGCCGTAGCTGGCTCCCACACTGATCTTGGGGAACAAGGGAGCAAGTTGGGTCCGGTTCAAACTCTGCTCGGCACCCTTGAGCTGAGCATCACCCGCTCTCATTTCAGGGCGATGATTCAAAGCTTCTGCGATGAGAGTATCAGCATCGCGCGAGTCATCGACCCATTGCACACGTGCTTCCGGACTCGAAGTCGCTCTCAATCGGGTGCCCGCTTTCAAGCGAAGCAGGCGAGCCAATTCGACCGATCGAACGGCCAGCAATTCACGTGCGACGGAGATCCCCTGCTGACGGATGAGGGCTTCCACACTTGTGCGTTCACTATCGGAAGTCAACCCCTGCCCGGTATCCGCAAAACTTTTGGTGGTCTTGGCAAGATCACTGGCGTTGTTGTGCGCCTCGATCGATATTTCCAGATTCCCCTGGGCCCTGACCAATTCGAAATAGGCTCCGGCAACCGTGAGCAGTATCCGGTTTTTGACAGTTTCACTTTCAGCCGTCACTGCCAGCAAATTCTGACGAGCGACAAGCGGTGCGTAGAAAGCTTCACCGAGATCCACATTCAGCCCGATACCGGAAACCTGAACGTCCCCGGCTCCTACCGCTCCAGAACCCAGGCCGGCGTATCCTGCACTGCGTTTGACATCGAGAATGTTACCACTGGTTTCCTGCAAGGGCCCGTCGTGATGGTTGTAACTCGCACCCGCAGAAAAATCCGGCAGAATCAAAACCTTCGCCAAAGTCAGTTCGGCTTCGGCCTGTTTGATTCGCTCTCTTGCCAGCGCGATCCGGGTATTGTCAGCATCGGCGAGGCGCAAGGCTGTGCTGAGATCAATTCGATAGGGGTCATCACCGCCGGCAAAAGCAGAACCAAGACCAATCGCGGCAGTCAGGAGAATAAGGAAGGACGTTTTCATTGTCAGGGTCGGATTGAGTATTTTACATCATAGAGAAACAAATACAGAGATTTCACCATGAAGAGAATGAGCCGAGGCGAAGCCGAGACAGCCGAATTTGACTACTTGAGGCAACACATGAAGGTGAAGAGAAGAAAAACTTATTTCCTTTTTATTCTTCATGCTCTTCATGGTGAAAAATCAGTCTCAATCAAGCTGTCGCCTCCGCGGGTTTACGTTTGATCAGTGCGAATACACATGGCACAAGGAAAAGGGTCAGGATGGTCGATACCAACATGCCACCGATGACGGCGCGCGCCAGTGGGATCATCGCTTCGTTACCAGGCAAAAGAGCAAAGGCAAAGGGTGCCATGGAAGCCATCAGGGTGGCCGAGGTCATGAGAATCGGACGCACGCGAATTCGTGCGGCGGCAAAAGCGGCATCGAACGGCGTTTGCCCGGCACGGAGTTTGGCGTTGGCAAATTCAACCAGCAAAATGCTGTTATTGACCACCACACCGATCAGCAATAGCGAGCCCATAAACGACTGGATGTTCAATGTCGTTCCGGTGAGGAAAAGGATCAACACGACTCCTGCAAGCGCCAATGGCACGGCAAGCATGATGATCAATGGATCGACGAAGGACTTGAACTGGGCCATGAGAATCAGGAAAACGAGAACCACGGCCACGACCAGGCCAAAACCAAGATTAGCTGCCCCTTCACGCATCGTTTTGACCGGACCCTGCGTCGAAACGGTGACCCCTTTCGGCAAGTCGAGCTCGGCGAGTCGTTCTTCAACATCATCCACCACCGAACCTAGGTCGCGGCCTTCAACGTTGATGTAGACATTGTTGACCCGTGAAATATCGGCGTGAGCAATTTCCCCCGGAATGTTGACCCGACTGATTTCAGCAACGTTGGACAGCGGGATAGTCGTCGGCCCCTCGTCAGTTTGAACCCGCAGGGGCAAGTTGCGCAACTCGTCGAGCGATTCGGCGCGGTTGTCGCCGAGTTGAACCCCCATGAAAAAATCCTTACCATCGGGCCCAACCCAGATCATCGATGTGTAACCGGTGCTGGAGCCATAAGCAGTTAGAACATTCTTAGCGATTTCATCCTGCGACAAACCATAGAATGCAGCTCGTGTACGATCGACCTTGATATCAAGCTGTGGGTAATCGAGCATCTGGGCGATCTGAACATCGACGGCGCCGGGGATATCGCGCATCGCAGCTTCGATGATTTCGGCCGCCTCACGACCCGTTGACAGCTTGCCTGTTTTGATTTCAACATCAATCGGTGAAGGCGCGCCTTCATTAAGAGCCGCATTAATAATTCCACCGGTAACAAAAAGAAATTTCTCATCACCGAATTGGGTCTTCCACTTTTCGCGCAGCTCACTGACATAAGATGCAGTCGTACGCTTGCGTCCTTTGCTGTGGAGATTAACAATAACATAGGCAGTGTCTGTACCTGAGTTCGAACTAAGGATGGTAGAAAAACCCGCCGCTTTACCAACCGGCAAACCGATATTGGAAATGATTGACTGAACATTATCCTCGCCAATCGTTTCATTGATCGAGTTCTCGAGGCGAGCGACCAACTCCTCGGTTTTCCCCAGCCGAGTGCCCGGCAAAGTCTTGATACGAACCTCAAAGGTGCCGGCATCCACTTCGGGAAACAGCTCACTGCCGAGTGCAGGGAAAAGAAGGAAAAGGGCAGCGGTGATGCCTGCAATAACCGCAATGGTGACCACTCCCCCGCGCATGGCAGCACTCAACAACTTTTCGTAAGCCCCCTTGGCTTTTTTGTTGCCCTCTGTTTCGGAAACTGTGTTTTTTGGATCGGATTCAACTTTGCCAAGAAACCTCGCGCAGAAAGCCGGACCGACCGTCATGGCGATGAAATAGGAAGCTGCAATGGTAATGGAGGCAGCCAGCGCAAGCGGCAGGAAAAGAAACTTAACCATTCCACTAAGAAAAATAACCGGGATAAATACCACCAATGTGGTGATCGTCCCGGCAAACACAGGAGTGGCCACCTCAGAGGTCCCCTCTTCAGCGGCCGTGACGGCATCTTTACCCATCGCTCGATGACGAATAATATTTTCCACCACCACAATCCCGGCATCAACCACCGTTCCAACCGCCAGCGCAAGCCCGCCAAGGGTCATGACGTTGATGGTTTCCCCAGTAAAGAAAAATCCCAACAGACCGGTCAGCAATGCCAACGGCAGCATCAACAAAATAGCCAGAGCAGGACGCAAGCGCCGCAGGAACAAAATCACAATAACAACAACCAGCAGTGCGCCAAGCCCAACCTGCATTTGAAGATTGCCGATGGCTTGACGAATGTATGTCGACTGATCGCTGACGAGATCCACCTGGGTGGCTTCCGGAATGTCGCCGCGCTGTTTCATTTTGGGAATTTCCTCGGCAATGCCCTTACGGATTCGGTCGACCACCTGAATGGTATTTTCTCCAGGCTCACGAAGCAGCGGCACGTAAACTGAACGCTTGCCGTTCACGCGAACGATGTTGTATTGGATGGCGGCATCGTCCTTGGTGTAACCGATGTCCTTGATGAAAACCGGTTGACCATCACGGACGGTGACCACAACATTATCGATTTCCTCAACGTCCTTGAGTGTATTGATCGGGTGAACCTGGTAATTGGTGTCGCCGATTTCCATCGTGCCGCCGGCCAGAACGATATTCGAACGCTTCAAAGCTTCGACCACGTCGGTGAAGGTCAAATTATACGCCGCAAGCTTCAGGGGATCGACATAAGTCATGACCTGGCGAAATTTACCTCCAAAGGGATGCGGGATCTGCACGCCTTGCAGTCCCCCCATTTTATTTCGAACCGCATAATACCCGATGGTATACAACTGGGATTCGCTGAGCCCTTCGCCGGAAATTGCGCCGAGCATGACCGGCATATTGGCAGGCTCGCTGCTCAGGGTAAAAGGGAACTCAATACCCGGCGGCAGATGGAACATGTCGCTGAGCTCGTAATTGAAAATATCATTCATCGCCGCCGAAGGATCAGTGCCGGCTTCGAAAGTGATTTTCAGCATCGCTGCACCGGGCATGGTGCGTGATTCGATACGCTCACGATTACTGGCCAAAGTCAGTGCCCGCTCAACACGTGAAGTCACCGATTTTTCCATCTCCAGCGTCGGCAAACCCGGATAGGAAAAGAAACTCACAATCACCGGCTTCCTGAAGTCAGGTAGAATGTCAGCCGAGATCTTCGGATAAACCGCCAAGCCAAGGAATGACAATCCCAGCACCATGGCAAGGACAGCAAAAGGATTACGGATGGCGAAACGAACAAGTGGCATGAGAGATTTAAATTTACTTATTTGCCATCGCTCTCAGTGGTAATCACTTTGACCACCGTGCCATCGGAGAGCCGCCCAATCAGGCCGGCTGCAACCTGTTCGCTCCCAGTCAGCCCTTCCAGGATCTGAATACGCACACCATCATCGAGACCTGTTTTTACTGCTGTCACTTTGACTTTTCCATCAGCGATCACGTAAACGTGAGCCGACGTTCCGCTTTCATCGAAGCGCACCGACTGGGCTGGCAGGACAAGGGCATTCTCGATTTTCTCAAGATGAATCGTCGCCTCGCCAAACATTCCTGGCAGCAACTTACCTTTGGAATTGTCCAGATCGATTTCAACTCTCATCGAACCGGTCTGAAGATCAATCGATCGCGAGAAGCGTGCCACTTTTCCCTTCAACACATCCTGCACCGCCCGACAGGAAAACTCAGCAGCATCACCCAGATCCACCCAGACCGCAGAGCGTTCCGGAATCGCAACCCGCACCCGCAGCTGGTCTAGCTTGGCAATCTGGAAAAGAGACTTGCGGGAAGAGGAAGCCTCCGCCGCCTTGACCAGGTCACCCGGATCAACAGCACGCATCGTGACCACACCCGCGAACGGTGCCTTCAAAGTCGCAAAGTCCATCATCGCCTTGAGCTCCTCGGTTTCCTTCTGTGCCACGACTACGGAGGCACCCGCACTTTTTACCTCGGCTTCGACCACAGCCAGACCCGCTTTTGAACTTTCCATCCGTCGGCCGGATTCGTCTTTGGCCTTCTGGGTAACCGCACCGCTTTCTGCCAGTTTTTTGACACGAACGAATTCCAATTCATCAGCTTTTGCCTGAGCCACAGCAACGGCCACTCCGGCCTTCAACTGCTCTTGTTTGAACTTGAGAAAATCAACTTCGGCCAGCTTACGTTCGTACTGCTTGACCATCTCCGGAGCATCTACCACCGCGAGAGTGTCGCCCTTTTTTACCTCATCACCGATATCGACCTCAACCGATTTCACGTAGCCGGTGACACGCGAAGCGAGATTGGCTTCATAAAAGGGATGCAGGGTCGCCGGCTGGGTAGTGGATAAGGTCAGCGTCTCTTTGACAGGCTTCACGACTTTTACCGCAACAGTCTCCTGTGCGCTTATCGAAGCAAAGCCGCCCATCAACAGAAAACTCAAGCAAATGCCTGAAAATTGATTGTATTGCCCTTTTGTTTTCATCGTCCTAAGGTGAAGCAGATCGCCATTTGTAAGGGAAAGTGTCCCCCGTGTAAACCCATTTACTCAGGCCGAATTTGGCGGATTTGCGCCAACTGCCAGGAATTTTTTTTCACCCTCCCTGCCCTTTGCTTACCAGACCGGGATTGAAGGGGGGCAAATAACGCTCTTCAACATTCTTGTATTCTCCCACTTATGGATTCGATGTTTTATCAGCTTCTCTCCAGTGCATTGAAAAGGCCTTAATCTCTTTTGCACAAACTGATTCGATTTGCGCACGTGCCTGAGCATTCAGAATCACACTGTAGCACTCTTGATTTTTGTGATACTTTCTATGACTTCAGTCTGGACTATATGCCCCATCACTATGTCCGACCACTCCCATCCTTTCCATGGAAATACAGCTCCAGAGGACCGAAATCGATAGTCAAAATCGATGAAAGCCTCAATAGCGATAGGCGAACGACAGACGCAATCCTGAAAGATATGCTGTCGCCAACTGCACACCGTCAGTTCCGACACCCTCGGTATCAGAGTGGATATATCCGGCGTTGAAACTGAGACCTCGCGAGAAGTCGTAGCGCAGGCCCGCTGTGGCCACCACTCCCACGTCACCACTATCAACCTCAGCCAAAAGCAGACCTGCTCCGACAGTGAATTGCTCCCGTTTCCATCCGGTTCCCAGGCTTGCCACCACTCGGTCGAAAGCCCCGAAATCTCCCAGTGGTTCGAGGTGTTCCCAGGTAGCGCCCGCACTTATGTCCCAGCTTCCGTAAATCAGCTGATACCCAACACTCCAGGCATTGCGGTCATAACGATCCAGCAGGTCACCACCGCTGTAGTTCAGCGAAAATGCCTTCTCAAAAATACCTTTCTTAGTGCGAGACTGAAGGGCGGCATCCCATTTCTTAGCGTTTTCATCCAAAGCCAGATCCACCAACCAACTGCTATAGCGCGCACGATAGCGAAAAGCCCTCTCCAGTGACGGGTTGAGGTAGCCATCGAAAACCAGGTTGGCCTCACCTGTCAAGCTGTTGCGACCAGAGATCAACAGCACGTCCCGGTCGGTGAAATCCCCGTAAGACAACTGGCCCCAGATACCCCGCAAATATACATCGAAACGTCCCTCCGTCCGCTTATCCAGCTTCGTGGTAGGGTCGCCGACCTTAGAATCCCGTGTCAAAAAGCGCCCATTGATTCCGTAGGTCAGGGTGTTTGGCATTTTGCGCGCCAGAGTCACGTCGTATACTCCCAGATAGATGAATTCCGCCGCATCACTTGTCGTCCCCGGGACTTCCGACTCGAACAGATACTGTGTGCCGGCAACGGTGATTCCGGTGAATTCCAGGGTGTAGTCGTTAACATCGAAGGCCAGCGATTTTTGGAGAAAAGATTTGGGCCCCACCCGTTGGTCGAAGTCTGAGACACGTCGAATCTGTTGCGCCCCGGCAGAACTAGCCAGTACCCAAACGAGCCAGCCAACCGCTCCCAGGCACAACCATTGGTTAAGGAAAACAGAACGCATCATGGATTCAGACCTTGTTTAGGTAATTATGGTACACGTGGCGTGCAATAGCCCGTCCCTTGGCGTCTCCTGCCGTGTGGTCCGAGCGCCAGTGCACGCCCCCGTAAATCCGACTCATACCATTTTCCTCGGCAGCCTGCGTGAAGCTGGTAAAACTCCGGCTGACTCCTTTGAGTTGTGCCGGCCAGTTAGCCAGATCCAAGGGTTTCAAAGTGTAACTTGCCCGGTCTGTACCGAACCACAGTTTGAGCATTTCTGTACCAGCCCCCCCAAAAGTAGAGTGCCCCGAGACGTAGGAGGGGAATGATGGGGTCGGAACCAAGCTCTTCCACCGTGGATCAACGCGGACTTGCGAATCAGGGTTGCCGAAAGCGGCCGCCGAATAGCGGATCGCCGTTTCAGGGCGGAGAATGTCCATGTCATACTTGGAGTGCCATGCTGAGATACCCCCGTCGCACATGGCCACACTCAACTGGGCGAGTAGCTGGGACCGTTCCAACAATGAATAATTACCCCGCCGTTGCAAAAGGTCCAGTCCAAGCAACAGCCAGCGTGCCGGCACGCCCGCACCCCGCGGGCCGTCCTCCCAGAAAGTCGCGATCTGGGTTTGGTCCTCAGTCCTGTCTTGACTGTTCCAGGAACCTAAAGAAAAAACCTCGGCAAATTCGTCCGCAAAGTGCTGTGATTTCACGTTGGGAAACGGTGGGACCGGGAAGCGTTTCTTGGATTCAAAGGAAAAAGGCCGCATATTACCCAAGTTAGGCAACTGGCCGCGTGCATAGCTGGGAAAGCGCGGCCCCACTTCTGCCTGGTAGTGCGGGACGGTCAATGACCAACTGTCGATGGTACGCCGCGGAGTGTAATTCGGATCCAGGTAGACGTTGGCTTTTTCCGGCTGTCCGCCGTCGATTGTTCTCTGCCGCTGGACTACACGCCCCACGGCCTCGCCCCATTGGACGCCTTTTTCTATCGCTTCATCCGTCTCGGAAAGTTTTTTTAAGTAACGCCTTCGGTCGAACACCAGAGGCGTTTGCAATGCTTCCGAAGCTGCCAGGGCTGCCGCCGCCGCATAGGCCGCCCGCGGCGATGCCCCCGCAGGTGCCACCCCGATCTCCGGATACGGATTGGCGTAGCCTCCCTCGATGCCGTTGACCGCCAGAAAACCCGCCAGATGACCAAAAGCGTAGACCCGGGCGGCAAGCGGTGAACCGATCTTTTGGTCACGGACGCCCTGAAACATCACGTCAGTCCAGAATAAATCTGGCTCTGGGACACTCTCTCCGGTGCCACTGAGATAGGATCGCTTGGTGCCCAGCGGCGCCGCACAACCGGCAAGCCCACCCATACCCACGGCGAGAATGCCAGAGCAAAAGGACCGCCTGGATCGCTTCTCAGAAAGCCGTCTATCAGAAGTCATTACAAGCGCATAATTTACGAGAGAAAACTAATTTTGCAATCCTGCTTTCTCCTTGTCACAATTTCTAGCAGAGCCTGTATGGATATGCAGTTTAAATTTGCACCTCGTTTTCAAGCCTTGCCAGTAGCGGTCTGAAACTGGTTTCCATATGTGTTTTTCATCCTCCCCCGCCCTTTTGTTACCGGATCGGGATTGAAGGGAGGCAAAGAACGCTTTTCAACATTCTTGTATTCTCCCTCTTATGGATTTGGTGTTTTATCAGCTTCTCTCCAGTGTGTTAAAAATGCCTTAATCTCTTTTGCGCAAACTGATTCGATTCGCGCACGTGCCTGAGCATTCAGAATTACACTGTAATGCTCTCGATTCTTGCGATACCCCCCCTTCGCTCTGGGCAACTTAAGCTCTTTGGAGAATCCAAGTTTGCCAGCTATTCTCTTTAAATCTTCATCCAGATTTTCATACCTCCCTATAAAATCAACCGCAACCTGGTCATCAATTGTGTACAAATCCCAATTTGATAAAAGTTCGCTAGGGGCTGAATCCAGATAGGTGCTGATCTCAGGACGAGGCTCCGGTGCACTCCAGTAATATCGACTAATCGCTTTATCAAAAGGATCTCGCTCAAAACAAAATTTGAAATATTTACGCCAAACCTCTTTCCCTACATGCTCGCGAATAAACGCAGCGCTCGCATGATTAAAAAACTGCCCATTTTCCCTTCGATTTGGATCACCCGATTGATTGGAGCGTAACGGCAAATGGTAGTTTTGTGGCCCCCTGAATCCAAATTCCCGCCGAATTGCCTCGTCTTCGTTGACGATCGGCGTAATCACATCATCCGCATCGCAGAGTTGGGACAAAGCAATCTCCATGCTGGTACTGGCCGTCTTTCGCGTCTTAATGAAGATGAATTTATACTTGTGATTGATGATCATCCTTAATTTAGCATCTTCTCTGTGCGACTACCGCCTGCGCTAGAATGTTGAGTCCCCCCAAGTAATAGCGCTTATTCCCTGTACACAGTCCGACCATTCAGATCCTGAACAGGTCTATTATTACCCTTGAGCATATCCGCCATCTTGCTAAGTATCATCCCGTCGGCCTCAAGCGCTTGCTTGAGAATGAACCATCGCACACCCTCGGTACAAGGTGGGGTAGTGAAGGATCCTGAATAGCTGTAATAGTGGGGCTTATCAGGTATCAGTTCGTTCAATCTAATAGACTGATGCATGACAGCCTCCTCGCCTTTCTCACTTGGCACCTGTACGTCCGCAATATACTTAAGTGCCTGCGAAGAATTCCCCTCTTTGTAAAAAATTGCCAGAACGGCGATTTCTCCATCAGCAGCTTTATGAACCATATGTAATTCAAGGGGGAAATGTTGCCCGTCGATAGTATGTTCACTCGGCGTATGTATATGGAACTGCTCCAGACGATAGTGCTTGCCCCCGACTTCGATTTCACTACCATCGTTCTCCTGCTCATGCTGAACAGAATGACCATTGTTAATGAAATCCGGTTTTTTTTTCGCACGATAACGGAATATGAGTTCCGGTTGCGCCTCCTCCACGACCAAACTCGTATCAATGTTGATCGGAGACTGCCTCTTACCATTTGCCGCCAATGAATAGCCAGGGCTCAGCGCTCCCCAATGCTCAGGCCCCGTAGCTCCCTCATAACTCCAATGGCTATCAGGCCTGTGCTCGGTCTTCTTTAAATAATAATGCTCAACTCCATCCTTCGAGCCGGGGTCGCAGGATGAAACGAAAAGAACAAATAGAATCAGGTAGCGCATTGGGGATAGATGTTAGAGTGGTAAATTATACACCTCAATGGAAAGCATTCATTAATTAGCCAAAAGGTGAAACCATTTAGAATTTATGGTGGATACTAAACTGTAATTGCCCCTTGTCCCAAGACTCGGTGATTTGATGCATATACGCCAACTGCACCTTGAACTGCTTTTTGAATGCGTAGCCAAGACCTCCATATATCCTGTTCCTATCGAAAAGATCCACAGAATCACCATTGCCGATATTCTTTTGTCCATTGATGAACAACTCGTTATAAAAAGCCAGATAAACAGCTCCCTCGTCAATTTCCGTCATGTTCAAGGGAATATTTAAAAACAGATTATATCGGTAGCGGGTTCGAAAATCCTGATTTTCGACAAAACGTTGTTCATACCGCAAGCGATGAGTGAAGTGAAATCGACTGCCTATTTTATGTGGAAAAAGCAACTCCTGGTAAATCCTGTTTTCATCACTGGCATCATCACTTGAGCCAAATTCACCGGATAAAATGTGCGCATAGCCCGAGGTGAATTTCAGTCCGGTATCGGGCAATTTATAGGTAATCCCCCCACGCAGCAACCGCTGCTCAAGATCATCCGGAACGTCCCAGCTCCGGTGTTGGAAATCACCTTGGAAGCCCCATTGCGTATCCTTGATTTCCACATCCCAAAAATACATATACCATGAACCTAGCTGCCCTCCATCAACCTGACCGCTCGCCTTTTGTGAAAGCAGGAAAACTATTGAAACTACGAGAACAGCTAAATGATTTTTTACCATGTATATTTCTATACCAACAAATTCAGAAGTCTACCACCAGGTCCTCACTCCGGCGAAATGAGTCCAGCCGGAAAAGTCGTCTTTACCTCCGCTCATATTGGAATATTCAGACCCAATCATCAGCTTCAGTCTATCTTTATTAAGAAACTGGTAATCCAAACCTGCATAAAACGCGTTATAAATACGTCCCTGCTTGCCACCACCGTCAGTCACTGCCCGAGATTCATAACGTTTCTGAAGAGATACTCCAGTGTCCGAATTCGATGAAGCCAACTGGTAGCGGAATACTCCTCTTAATTTTGGGGTAATATTATACCAGGGCATGAACACAAGTCCCCACGTGTTTTGCCCGTCTCTTTCAGCGGCTCCGCTAGTATAAAGCAAATCCGTTTGCAAACCGTAACCCTCCCATTCGTTTAGCGAATTCAACGACACCACATGCGCATAAGGACGGGTCTCTGGTCCGCGATCTGCTTTTGGGTCAGCCCACCAATAATCAAGATAGAACTGAGTGTTATCATTCATCCTATAACCCAATTTCAGCAGTGCGTTGGCACTCCCGCTGCCCTCGAAATCTTGGAATTTACCATCAAGCAAGTCTGAAAAAATTCCCGTTTGGACTGTGACTTTATCATTGATATTGTAAAATACAGAAGCTCCCATAATTTTGTCCACTGTCGATTGGAGAACCAAACGCGAACGATTAAAAGGTATAACAAACCTGGATGAAGTGAACCGCTCCCTGGATGTGTTGGACTTCTGCCTACCTACTCTGAATTTCAGATCCTTGCTAGGCTTCCAATCAAGATAAAAATTATCCCACCCCTTTAAATATTCTCCATGAATATCATCTACACCTCTGATATTCGCCTCCATTGCAAACATAAAGTCATTAAGGAAGTTAAATTTAAATCCTGGACGAATTCGACGCTCCTCCCAATCATCATCATGTCCACGATCGGAATCAACGTAATGATATTGACCGTGAAAACGGCCAATGAAAGTTACTTTCTGAATAAAAGAATTTTCTTCATTGTCATAAAAAATAGTGTGATCCCACAAATTCGCAAATGACCAGGATTCATCAGAAACCGTCGTTTCCTCAATCGCAGCTTTACTTGATTTGTCACCTGCAAGCAGCGTGTCACCGGCAAATAAAACCAGCATCCCACATGCTGCTACAATCCATCCGAACCTGTTGATTTTTGTTTCTTTCATCTTAGTTGTTTTCAACCGCTAGGCGGCTTCCCTTGTTCGTGACAAGCTTTAAGATGAATTCCTCCAATTGACCAATTCATATTTGTGACATTTGAGTCACAAAAGAGTTCTACAAAGTTCTGAAAAAACGTTAATTCACACTTCTATGCGAGCCAGTAGATCACTTGCTCTCACCGTGCACCCTTCCTCCGCAAGAATTTCGGCTACGACACCTGATTGTCCCGCAGAAATGGTGGTCAACATTTTCATCGCTTCAATGGCAAATACGGGCTCCCCTTCTTCGACCTTGCTCCCCAATTTCACATGGACTTCGGTCACCATCCCAGGTATCGGCGCAACTATTTGAAGAGGGTCTTTAGGATCCCCCTTAGGGCGGGTTGCCAAATCCTTGGGCACACTGGACAAATCCACCACCTGTGATTCGCGAGGCATTCCGTTGAGTTCATAAAACACATTCACCCGCCCCTCACTGTCGGCCTCACTCTGCCCAATAAGTTTTATGAATAAAATTTTGCCGGGGTCAATTTCCACAGAAATTTCCTCACCTACACTAAGCCCATAAAAGAACGCGGTAGTGGGAATTCCAGAGACACGGTCATATCTAATCAAGAATTCGTAAAAATCAGCGAACACATTAGGATACATTAAGTGACTGTACAAATCATCCTGAGTAGCAGATCGTCCGAGTTTTATACTAAGTTTTTCCAACGACGCTTCAAGGTCAACCGGTTCTGCTAATTCCCCGGGACGTTTATTGGTTGGCTTCCTGTCGCCGAGAATAATTTTCTGTATTTCTTTTGGCCATCCTCCGTCAGGCTGCCCCAAACCACCCCACAGCATGTCGATCACCGACTCCGGAAAATCCACTGAACCAGGTTCGAGGCTGAGAACCTCTTCCGGAGTGATCCCCCGGGTAATCAAAAACATTGCCATGTCTCCAACCACTTTGGAACTGGGCGTCACCTTGATGATGTCACCGAAAAGCTGATTCACCTCAGCATATGTTCGGGAAATTTCTGACCAACGATGCCCCAGGCCCATGGCGTTGGCCTGCTCCTTCAGGTTGGTGAACTGGCCACCTGGCATTTCATGCTCGTAAACCTCTGCCGTTCCCGCCCGCGGACTGGTATTAAATGGCGTGTAAAACTCCTGCACCTGCTCCCAGTAATCGGAAAGCTCGTTCAGCGCATTGAGGTTCAATCCCGTATCACGTTCCTGCCCTGAAAGCGCAGCCACCACAGAATTCAGATTGGGCTGACTGGTTGATCCCGACATTGAAGCCAGGGCCAGATCGACAATATCCACGCCAGCCTCACTGGCGTTAAGAACCGATGATGCATTGATGCCAGAGCTGTCATGCGTGTGGAAATGAATTGGGATTCCAATTTCCTCACGCAATGCGCTCACCAGTTTGCGAACAGCAAAAGGTCGACACAGGCCTGCCATGTCTTTGATGCACAACATATGCGCACCCATTTTCTCAAGTTCTTTTGCTTTCGCAACGTAATATTTCAACGAGTACTTATCCCGTTTGGGGTCGGTGATGTCTCCGGTGTAACAGATCGCCGCTTCACAGACTGTTTCACCATGATCACGAACGGCCTCCATTGCCACTTTCATATTGGGCAAGTAATTAAGAGAGTCGAATATACGGAAAATATCCATGCCTGAATCAGCGGCATGTTTCACAAAGCCAGCCACGACATTGTCCGGATAATTGGAATAACCCACCGCATTGGAACCTCTAAACAACATCTGAAAACAAATGTTGGGGATTTTTTCCCGCAACTCACGCAAGCGTTCCCATGGGCATTCTTTTAAAAAACGCATCGCCGAATCAAAAGTCGCACCGCCCCACATTTCCAGACTGAACAGCTCTGGAGTCCGCTGAGCCACAACCGATGCAATGTTCAGCATATCGACTGAACGCATGCGTGTCGCAAACAAGGACTGATGTGCGTCACGCATTGTGGTATCCGTAACCAGCAGCGTTTTTTCTTCACGCACCCATTGGGCAAATTTTTCCGGCCCGAGTTCCAGCAAACGGTCGCGGGAACCTTGGGGAATATCCGCCCGAATATCGAATTCCGGCAATCGTGCGGCAGGCAAGGCCTTGGGTAAACGATAACCCTTCGCAATGTCATTCCCATTGACCGTGATCTCACTGAGATAAGAAAGGATCTTGGTCGCCCTGTCTTTGCGAGGTTTGAACTCAAACAGTTCTCTATTGGAGTCAATCAGGCGGGTATTCGCCTGCCCGGAACGAAATACCGGATCAAGAATAACATTCTCGAGAAAAGGAATATTGGTTTTTACTCCGCGAATCCGGAACTCCCGCAATGCACGATCCATCCGCTGCAAGGCAATTTCAAAACGCGGCCCGAAAGCCGTCAGTTTCACCAGCATGGAGTCATAATAGGGAGTGATGACCGCTCCCGCATCCCCGGCACCTGCATCGAGTCGAATTCCAAAACCGGCCGCTGAACG